>DJWS01000004.1:0-88314 GCA_002441585.1 Candidatus Saccharibacteria bacterium UBA6224
GTCGATCCTTACTACCTCATCGATTATGCCAGCAATTATGGTTTCGAACACGAATTCTTGCGTCTGGCTCGTGACATCAACGAGCGTATGCCGGATTTCACGGTTGAACTACTCAGCGAAGCATACGGTGGAAGAATCTCGGCGCTAGCCGGTAAAAAGGTGGCCTTGCTGGGCGTATCATACAAGGCAAATGTTGCCGATGAGCGCGAAAGTCCTGCCATAGAGGTACGTAAGCTTCTCGAAGAAGCTCGCACGGACCTCGCCGTGTTCGATCCGCACATCAAGCAAAAGTCCACTGTCAGCAGTCTCGAAGAGGCTCTAGACCACGCGGAGGCAATCGTCATCGCCACCGCCCACACCGAGTTTGCTCAGCTCAACGCCGACACCCTCAAGAAACATGGCGTCAAAACCGTCATCGATGGTCGTAACATTTTGCGTGAACTAAAAGATGAATTCAAAGAAGCAGGAATCCACTACGTCGGTATCGGCGTGTAATCTACTGAATGAAGCTTTAGTATAATCACGGGCTCGATAATTCGATACAAAACTCGTTCGGATTCCCTACAGATATTCCGTGGCGCTGCGCTCTTCGAGGATTTTTTGGATGTCCTTGATTTTGTCGATGTCATGTTTGGGTATGACCAGCAGTGCGTCCTCGGTATCGACCACGATCATATCTTCTAGGCCGGCCACGGCTATCAGTTTCTTTTTGTTGTCTGTCTTTATCAGTGAGCCGGTTGTGCCTAGGGCAATCACTTCGCCATCTTCGTAGTTGGCCTTGCCGTCTTCAAAGAATTCGTACACCGAGCCCCAGGTACCGACATCGGTCCATTTATAGGGCAATAGTATCACCATGGCGCCACCGTTGTTCATCACGTGCGTGGTGACTTCTTCGGTCGGTCCCTTTTCCATGGTGGCGTAGATCTCCTCGATGGCTTCGTTCTCGCCCGGCTTGTCCATGGCATCCTTGATCTTCATGAGCGCCTTGTGCCAGTCGGGACGATATTGCTTATACGCGTCCAGAATCATGTCGGGGTACCAGCACATGTGGTTGCTGTGAGCGGCCACATGGAAGTTCTCGACCAGCCGCTGAGTTTCCCTAAGCGTCGGCCGGCGGAACAAAAATTCGTCGATGTTGTAAGCCTCACGCGCGCCCAGGATTTCCCCATCGAGTTTAAGATAATCGATACCCATATTGGGTGTGGTGGCCTTGAAACCGCCGGTGACCAGCTTTTTGTGGGTCGTCACCAGCTGCTCGGCCTCGCGGATCATTTGCAGGAATTTATCTTCTGGTTCGCGGATACAGTCGGCTTGCACGATGAAGAAAGGTTCATCTGGGTGGTTGATGCTGAGCCGCACAAATGCCAGCCCCTCACCAGGCCCACGATCCTTCGCGATATCTGGTTCGACGATGTAGTTTTTGAGCGGAATTTGCGGCGATTGTTCCGAGACGTATTTGATGAACTTTCGTTTCGTCGATATGTAGATATCTTCTGGCGTGAATTCTTTCAATAGCGTCTTTATGGTACTTTCGTACGACGAGACATCACCGATGATGGGTTGGAACTGTTTTGGCTTTTCAAGTCGTGAGTAGGGCCACATTTTTGCACCCTGACCACCCGCCGTTACGAGAATCTTCATGACCCCTATCTGCCACAAGGCTTAACTGCAATCACTATACCAGAAAGCGCCGTCCTTGGGGTGCGATTGACAGGCACTGGCGGACAGCTTAGTGTAAGAGCAGCTACCAGCATGGTAGTTGAGAAGCAAAAACGTAAGCAAAGGAGTTACTCCCCGTGGATGCTATCAACCATATCTTTAAGTCGTACGACATTCGGGGCAAAGTCGGCAGTGAACTGACGACGGATGTTGCACGTAACGTCGGCAAAGCACTGGCCGACTGGCTGCCCAAAGAGGGCAAGGTTGCCGTCGGCCGCGACATGCGACCGGATTCGGCCGAATTGGCCGACGCACTGGTCGGAGGGCTGCTGGCCCAAGGGCGCGATGTCATCGACATCGGCGAAGTGACCAGCGACATGATCTACTTCGCGGTCGGTCACAATGGCCTGGCCGGTGGAGCCATGATAACGGCCAGTCACAACCCGGGCGAATACAACGGCATCAAGCTCTGCCGCGAAGAAGCCCGTCCAATCGGACTCGAAAGTGGTCTCGATGCCATTCGCGACAATGCCCTTTCTGGCACATTCAAGTCAGCCGCAGCCAACCCAGGCTCAATCGAGGACCTCGACTGCGTAGAGGCCTGGGTCACCCACACCCTGTCGTTCATCGATCCTCAAAAATTGAAGCCATTGCGCCTAGCGGTCGATGCTGGTAACGGCATGGCCGGCAAGATTTTTCCCGAGCTGGAACCATACGTCCCCTGGGAAATCACCGAGATGTATTTTGAGCTCGACGGCACCTTCCCCAACCACGAGGCCAATCCGCTCAAGTTCGAAACCTTGGCCGACCTGATGGCCGAAATCAAGAAAAACAAACTGGATGGCGGCATAGCCTTCGACGGCGATGGCGACCGTGCCTTTCTGGTCGATGAGACCGGCGAGGTCCTAACTGGCGGCGTAATGTCGGCGATGATGGCCGACTATTTCGTAACCCGTGAACCAGGCGCAACCATCATCTACGACGTTCGCAACAGCCGCAGCGTACCCAAGGTAATTACTGATAAGGGCGGCAAGGCAGTCGTAGCCAAGGTGGGACATGCCAACATCAAACACATCATGCGTGAGCAAAATGCACCGTTTGGCGGTGAGGCAAGCGGCCACTTCTATTTCCGCGACAACTGGTTTGCCGACTCTGGACTGATTGCTGCCGTCATCGGTTTGTATGTTGCCACGCTCAGCGGCAAAAAGCTGTCGCAATTGCGGCAACAGTACACGCACTTTGCAGCCATTCCGGAGACCAACTTTGTCATCGACGATAAAGACGCCGTGCTGTCACGACTCAAAGAGGCGTTCAAGGACAAAGAACAAAG
The DNA here is from genome assembly GCA_002441585.1 of Candidatus Saccharibacteria bacterium UBA6224. Taxonomy (GTDB): domain Bacteria; phylum Patescibacteriota; class Saccharimonadia; order Saccharimonadales; family UBA4665; genus UBA6224. Next base: position 2,990 of record DJWS01000004.1, read on the forward strand.
TGAGCTCGATGGACTGACTGTAGAGCTTGGCAATGACGCGTGGTTCAACGTACGCGCCAGCAACACCGAGCCGGTCATGCGCCTGAATGCCGAAGCCAAATCGCAAGCCGAACTCGATAAGCTAGTCACAAAAGTTACCGGCATCATCAACGGGTAAACTATATGAAATTACTCGTAACCGGGGGCGCTGGCTACATCGGCAGCCATACGGTGCTGGAGCTGATACAGGGCGGCCATGAAGTCATCGTGGCCGACAACCTCGTCAATAGCTCCCGAGAATCACTTAAACGCATCCAGAAAATAACCGGCAAGACGGTCGAGCTGCGCGAGATTAATGTCTGCGACAGTGCGGCCATGGCCCAGATATTTTCCGAGCACCATATCGATGCGGTGATTCATTTTGCCGGATTAAAGGCCGTCGGTGAATCCACCGAAAAACCGCTCGAATATTACCACAACAATATCGTCTCTACACTCAGCCTGTTAGCAGCCATGGAGGAAGCGGGGGTGGCAAAACTCATCTTTAGCTCCTCTGCGACGGTCTATGGGGATCCGGCGGAACTTCCGCTTACAGAGAATAGCCAAACCGGCGTCGGCATAACCAACCCATACGGCCAGACCAAGTACATGATCGAGCAAATCCTCCAAGATGTCGCAAGGGCCGATGATTCCTGGCAAATCACCATCTTGCGTTACTTCAACCCAGTCGGCGCGCATCCGAGCGGGCTGATTGGTGAAGACCCGGGCGGGATTCCGAACAATCTTATGCCTTTCGTCGCACAGGTTGCCGTCGGTAAGCGCTCAAAACTCACCATTCATGGAGCTGACTACGACACACCAGACGGCACCTGCATTCGCGATTACATCCACGTCATCGACTTGGCCCAAGGACACTTGGCGGCATTGGAACATATCCAAGCAGGCTGCGAAGTTTACAATCTGGGCACCGGCAAGGGCACGTCGGTCTTCGAGGTAATCAAAGCGTTCGAGCAAGCCTGTGGCCATACCATACCGTACGAGGTTGGACCGCGCCGTTCAGGTGATGCCGTAGTCAACTACGCCTCGGCCGAAAAGGCCTCTCAGCAACTAGGTTGGCGGGCAGAAAAAGACATCGCCGCGGCTTGTGCGGACGCCTGGCATTGGCAATCACAAAACCCTAATGGATATGAGGAGGAAACTAAATGAAACTATTAGTAACCGGAGGTGCTGGCTTTATCGGCGCCAATTTCGTGCACTACACTATCAAGAACCGACCGGAATACGACGTTACTGTCATCGATGCCCTGACCTACGCTGGCAACAAAGCCAATCTAGCGCCAATCGCCGACAAGATTGCTTTCGTCGAGGGAAACATTTGCGACGCGGAATTGATGGATAAATTGGTCGGCGATACGGACATCGTCGTACATTTTGCCGCCGAGTCACACAACGACAATAGCCTGCGCAACCCATGGCCATTCGTCGAGACCAACATCGTCGGTACCTACACCATCCTCGAAGCCGTCCGCAAACACGACAAGCGCCTTCACCACATCAGCACCGACGAAGTCTTTGGCGACCTGGAGCTCGACGACCCTAACCGTTTCACCGAAGAGACACCGTACAACCCCTCATCCCCCTACTCTTCGACCAAGGCCGGCTCCGACCACCTGGTGCGCGCCTGGATCCGCAGCTTTGGCATCAAGGCCACCATCAGTAACTGCTCCAATAACTACGGGCCGTATCAACACATCGAGAAGTTCATCCCACGGCAAATCACCAACGTGCTGAGCGATATCAAACCTAAGCTGTATGGCACCGGCGAGCAAGTCCGCGACTGGATTCACGTAGACGACCACAACGAGGCCGTTCACCTCATCCTCGACAAGGGGAAGCTCGGCGATACCTACATCATCGGAGCCGACAACGACCACGTCAACAACAAGCAAGTCATCGAGATGATCCTGGAACAAATGGGCAAACCAAAAGATTGGTACGATCACGTCAACGACCGGCCAGGTCACGACATGCGCTACGCCATGGACAGCAGCAAACTCCGCCGAGAACTCGGCTGGCAGCCGCAATACACCGACAACAACGGCATGAAGAATGGTCTGAAGGCTACCATCGACTGGTACGACCAAAACCGTGACTGGTGGCAAGCCGACAAATCTGAAGTCGAAGCCGCCTACGCAAAGCAGGGCCAATGATGACCGACCCAGACGCACCAATCACGACGGTTTCGAGCAAGATAGTCTACCAGAACAAGTGGATCAAGATTCACGAAGACAAGACGATGTTGCCCGGTAACAAAGAGGGCCTGTACGCTTACCTGGAGTCAAACGATAGCGCGAACATCATCGCCATCGATGATAAGGACCGGGTTTGCCTAGTGCGCCAATTTCGATATCCATCCCAGTCTTGGGGCTGGGAATCGCCCGCAGGTGGTAACGATGGCCAGGACTCGATCGATGCCGCGCGCCGCGAACTCGAAGAGGAGACAGGTATCCGAGCCGACAATATGGAAGCCCTGGGTAAGGCACTCGTATCCTGCGGCCTGATGGTAGAGCGGCAGCACATGTTCGTTGCCTACGGTCTCCACGTCGGAGAGGCTCACGTCGACGATGATGAAACTATTTCCGGCATGCAGTTCTTCTCGTTTGAGGAAATCGATAAAATGATCGAGCGCGGTGAAGTCCGCGATAACCAAACCATATCGGCACTTTATCTTGCAAAACAATGGCTAGCCAAAAGGGAGAAATAGCATGGCAAATTTACCAACTACAGAATTTGAGGCCCGTACTACCGACATACCGGGTCTGCTTATCTTCGACGTCAATTACGTCGGTGACGAGCGTGGCTACTTTCAGGAAAAGTATCAGAAAGCCAAGTTGACAGCTGTCGGCATGCCCGAAGATTTCACCGTCGTGCAGAATAGTCTATCGTACAACGGTAAAAAAGGTGTGACCCGCGGCATGCACGCCGAACCCTGGGACAAATACATCTCAGTGGTCAAAGGCAAAGTTTTTGCCGCCTATGTCGATTTGCGCGAAGGCGACAGTTTCGGCAAGGTGGTCACGACCGAGATTAACCCGAACACCACCGTCTTTCTGCCGCGCGGTGTTGCCAACTCATTCCAGACGCTCGAAGATGATGTGTATTACCTATACAGCGTCAATGCACACTGGAGTGCCGACAATTACGAGAAATACTGTTTCGTGAATATGGCCGATCCGGCCCTTGGTATAAACTGGCCGATATCACTAGATAAAGCAACCGTAAACGACCGCGACCAAAATCACCCACTATTAAAAGATGCGAAGAGGTTTCAGTAATGGACGATTCAAAATTTGTAATCATTGGAGCCAAGGGTCAACTCGGTACGGCACTGCGCGAGCAGTACCCGAATGCCCGTGCAGTTGATGCCGATGAGCTAGATATTACTGATCGCTCGGCCGTTGAAGCATTCGATTGGGATGGCACTACGCACATCCTCAACGCCGCCGCTTACACCAATGTGGATGGCGCCGAAACCGAAGAAGGTCGCCGCGCCGCCTGGGCCATCAATGCCGACGCGGTCGCAAACTTGGTTGCCGTAGCGGCCCAGTATGACGCCGCTCTGGTGCACATATCCAGCGATTACGTATTCGACGGCACCAAAGAGCCACACACAGAGGACGAAGTCTTTTCGCCGCTTTCCGTTTATGGCGCTAGTAAGGCTGCTGGGGATTTAGCCGTTTCGCTCGCACCCAAGTTCTACCTACTGCGCACCACGTGGGTTATTGGCGAAGGCAAGAACTTTGTGCGCACCATGCTTGGACTGGCCGAGAAAGGTATATCGCCAACTGTCGTTGCTGACCAAATTGGGCGGCTGACCTTCACGAGCGAGCTGGTCAGAATCATCGATCACCTTCTCACCACGAACGTGCCCGCCGGCACCTACAACGCCACCAACGATGGCGAGCCAGCCAGCTGGGCCGAAATAACCCGCGAGATCTTCAAAGCAGCCGGCGCAGACCTGACCGTGACCGACACCACAACCGCCGAGTACTTTGCCGGTAAAGAGGGTATCGCCCCGCGGCCCCTGCTCAGCGTCATGGATCTTGGCAAGTTACAGGCCGCCGGCTTTACCAGCCGCGACTGGCACGACGACCTCAAGGAATACGTAGCAAAGGAGCAGCAGAATTAGTATGAAAGGCATTATCCTAGCCGGTGGATCCGGCACACGCCTGTATCCCATCACCAAAGGCATCAGCAAGCAACTCATGCCAATCTATGACAAGCCGATGGTTTACTACCCGCTCAGCACGCTGATGATGGCCGGTATTCGTGAGATCCTCATCATCACCACACCCGAGGACTCCGAGAGCTTCCAGCGGCTGCTTGGCGACGGTTCGCAGCTGGGTTGCCGCTTCGAATACGCATCACAACCATCGCCGGATGGACTTGCCCAGGCATTCATAATTGGCGAGGATTTCATAGGTGACGACAAGGTAGCATTAGTGCTCGGCGACAATATCTTCTATGGGCATGGATATGGCAACAGTCTGAAGAAGTGCATTAACCCTAACGGCGGTATTGTTTTTGCCTACCAGGTTGCCGACCCAGAACGTTACGGTGTGGTCGAATTCGATAGCAACCGCAAAGCAATCAGCATCGAGGAAAAACCAGCCAATCCAAAGAGTAATTTCGCCGTGGTGGGTCTATACTTTTACGATAACGACGTCGTGGAGATAGCCAAGAACATCAAGCCATCGGACCGTGGCGAACTCGAGATTACGAGCATCAACGAGGAGTACCTCAGACGCGGCAAACTGAAAGTCCAAACCATGGGCCGTGGCAGCGCCTGGCTAGATACCGGCACCTTCGAGAGCATGAACCAGGCTAGTCAGTTCGTCGAAGTGATCGAGGAGCGCACCGGCTTCAAGATTGGTTGTATCGAAGAGGTCGCTTACCAGGAGGGCTATATCACCGCCGAGCAACTCCGAGAGCTAGCCGAACCCCTAAAAAAATCCGGCTACGGCAAATATTTACTAGAACTATTGAGATAACTAGTTGGGCATACCCACCAAAACAGATATAATTTAGCTATGGCTAACCGCTGGCCGTACCTATCCCAACCGGCCGAGAGATATCACATGGTGCTAGCATGTCTTCAAATGATGGACCACGAATGAATCGTACAAAAATACGCTCAGTTGCTATACGAGTAGCTCTGCTGTTATTATTCGTGGCCCTCTTTGTCTGGTTCTTCATGAACCACAAGGATGAATTCTCTATTCTGACAACGATTCCTATTGTGCTCATCATTGCGATCGCGTTGTGTCAGCTCGCTGTTGTTCTTACTAACGTCGTCTTTCAGGTGGTTCTGCTCAAGATATACCGAGTGGATATGAGTTGGCTCGATAGCTTTGTGGTGATAGTCAAATCTTCGGTGATAAACTTCTTCGGTTTCTTGCAGGGAGGCACCGGCTACCGAGCCTATTACATCAAGAAACACTACGGCATAGACTACAAACGTTTTGGGCTACTTTTCACGGCTAACTATCTAGTGGTATTTTCACTCTTCGCTTTCTTCGGTCTGGTTGGATCTCTCTTGCAAACCATACAAAGTGGACATACCGCAAATTACGGCGTGGTAGCGTTCTTCGCGGCCGCTACAATTGGTCTGCTCATTATGATGTTCGTTAGTCCGTCCAGAATTCCAGGCAGGGGAAGTTTTTCTACTAAATTACGAGGGGCTCTCTCCGAGTGGGATAATATCACTAGCAACAAGCGAAGGGTTGCGGTATTGTTTCTAATTGCGGCTGTACAATATTTGGCTACAGCTGGTGCATTCTACCTGGAACTCAAGGCAATTCATGCAGAAACGACAATTGCCGGGTTAATGGTTTATTCTGCCATAGCAGGATTCTCAATCCTGGTCGCTCTAACTCCTGCTGCCATTGGTTTTCGAGAGACACTGCTTATTTTCGCAAGACAGTCACTGGGTGTTAGCGTTAGTGTAATTATACTGAGTGCAACTGTCGACCGAATAACCTATGCCGTCTTGTTGTTGCTACTCACTATTGTCACCCAGCGTTATGTAATAAATAAGATCAGGCCACTTTTAGACAGGAGAAAACCACATGTCAATCCAACCAACTAAAAAGATACTATTCACCACCTCGACGATACCAGCCTCGGATAACGACTCGGCGCCTGCATTCGTAAAAGACGAGGCTATTTGGTTTAAGAAACTCTATCCACATCTGGAGATTAGTGTACTTTCCCCTCATAATTCTTACACGACGACCGTGCCATTTCAGCATCTCGAGTATTACGATGATTATCGCTTCCACTACTTTTGGCCATTTAAGTTCGAGAAGCTTACTGGTCGCGGCATCCAGCCCGCTCTCAAAAAAAATCCTTGGCTATACGTTGAGTTACCAGGTCTATTTATTGCCGAATTTTTTGCCACTTGGCGTCTTGCTAAGAAATTAAAGCCCGACATGATATATGCCCACTGGTTTACTCCCCAGGCGATTACCGGAGCTCTTGTCGCGAGGCTCACCAAGACGCCTTTCGTCTTTGATTCACAGGCATCGGACGTCATTGTTCTCAAGAAGGTTCCTTTTGCAAAGAAGATTGTAGCCTCTATATGCAACCAAGCCCTTGCGTATACACTTCCTTCTCGGCAGACCGTCGACAAGCTGCTCTACTTTGCAACCGACGAAAACCGAGAGGCCATTAAAAGTAAGATTCATCTGATACCCCTAGGCACGGCTCCGGTTCCCGTCGATGATGTAGCCATTGCGGCCGCTCGTGATAAATACAAACTCGAGAATAAGAAAGTTATATACTTCATCGGCCGGCTCGTAGATAGAAAAGGAATAGACATCCTAATCCGTTCATTTAAAGACTTATCGGATGACGACCCGGAGCTGCGCCTAGTCATCGTCGGGGATGGTCAAGAGCGTGATAATCTCACCAATCTGGTGGACCAACTAGCTTTAAGTGATCGAGTAATATTTACTGGCTACATCAATGGGGAAGAACGCTTCGCCTTGCTCCAAATTGCCAATGTATGTGCCGTGCCATCCGTTAACGTCGGCGATCAAGCCGAGGGGCTCCCTATAGTCTTCATGGAGGGAGTAACCGCAGGTAAGGCAGTAGTCGTCACCGACGCGACTGGAGCGCACGAGATCGTAGAAGATGGCAAGAACGCTTTTGTTGCCACGGCTGGTTCCGTAGACAGCCTCACCGTTAAGATACGCGAGGCACTCGCCAAGAGCGAATCGGACGACCCAACTTTTAAACAAACGGTAATTAAACTATCCGAGCAATTTCAGTGGCCGTCAATAATCAAACGCCGGTTTGAGGCACTCAAGATCGATCGCCTGTAGCCAAAAACATAAATCCACCTTACTAATATAGGACACTCATCGTATACTTACGCTTATGATAAAAATTGCCAGAACACTCACTCACACAGTTACCAACATACGCCCGTATCAATACAGCCAGCTAAGGAAATTCTCGGCTGGGCTAAAGCACAAGAAAATCCTCGAGCTTGGTAGCGGCATACCCGTAAAGGGCCTCTACGCCTACTCTGCGATTCACCTTTTTGATAAAGAAAATGATTTCTTACAAACAGACGTTAATAAAAAATTTGGTCACAAAGTCGTCGATGCGACAACCATGAAATACAAGGACGAGTTTGATGTTATCTTGTGTCTAAATGTACTCGAGCATGTTTATGAGTACGACAAAGCTGTGAAGAACATACACCGAGCGCTCAAAAAGGGCGGTACCGCAGTGGTCGCCGTTCCAGTTATGTATCCCCTCCATGATGAGCCGGGTGATTACTGGCGTTTTACCGAACATGCTCTTCGGAAAATGTTCTCTGACTTCAAGAAAATTGACCTTCGATACCGCGGGAAGCGCGAGTTCCCCTTCACCTACTATTTAGAAGCTACTAAATAGATAAAGTTAACCACTACTTAGCTTAACCTCTATTCGGCTGAGTCTGCCAGGACAGCCGATACGTAGCTCCACGTTTTCGCAATGCCCTCAGCCAGTTCTGTCTGTGGCTTAACCCCGAACTCTCGGCTAAAACGCTCTGTGTTGAGCACTATTTTCTCAACGAAGGTGGCTGGGGATTCTTGATGTTCAATCTTGATCTGGTCTGGCACTATTTTGCCAATGGTTTTTACGAGTTCGTTGACACTTACCCCGTGGCCACTGCCCAAATTATAAAGATCCTTCGTAGCTGTCGCGAACGTACTTGCTATCATACGTGCCATATCCCCGACATAGATGTAATCACGCACCATCGATCCATCTCCAAGCACCGTTATTGGCTCACCTTTGGCAATGTGCTGCAAGAAAATAGGTATGACCCCTTGTTTTGCGGCCAGAGATTGGCGCTCACCATAAGGATTTGATATTCGAAATACTGTGCTGTTAAGACCTCTTTTTTTGGCAAAGTAGTGCAGATAGTGCTCAATGCTCAGCTTCCCAATCGCATATGGTGAAATCGGCTGCGGCAATACGTCTTCACTAACATTTTCTGAGCTATTTGCCCCGTATATTGCTCCACCTGTTGAGGCAAAGATAACCTTCTTGACCCTCGCCTCCACACATTCCTCAAAAAGCTGCACGCTCATTCGCACGTTTGTCTCGATATCAATGAGCGGATCATTTTCTGAGGTTATGGGAGTGGTCGTGGAGATGAAATGAAAGACGTATTCCATACCCACGAGTGCTTTCGCCAAATCATCCCTATTCAAGAAATCTCCGGGTAGTATCTCTATTCGATCATTAGATAAAAAGCTATGCTTGCCTTCCTTAAATCTATCGAAGGCCCTGACGTCGTGACCGTCTTCGACAAGGGCGTCAATCAAATGGCTTCCTAGAAATCCGTTACCACCCAGCACAAGGCATTTTGACATACACACTCCAATCTAAATTGTATGAATTCAATCTGTAATTCACTCTTAAATATACCACCGAAATAGCACGAAACCTACTCCTTAACCAAAGGGTGGAGGATTTTTTTAGCGGCATGATTTGCCCTGATGACCATTCCATTCTGCCAATACCAATTATCACTACTACTCAGGATTAATGTGGCTGCGCCTCCCCCCTGTGTCAGTAAACTCGCTACACAGATAAGTAGTAATGCCCTTGCCCAAATCTGACGCCGTAACAGCTTAGCCCAAGCGATCACTATCATGACTAGTAAAATCGGTAATGCAACAAATAAATACCTTGGCTGGTTGGCATAGGCAGCATGAAATTTGTAGTAGTCACTCACATTTAGAACATACACCGAGCCGATAACCATTATCGCCACAAAAAACAAGAATTGCCATTCCTGGCCTCTTTGCAAGGCCCTCCACTCCAAAGCCAGCACCAAGAAACTCAGTATGCCACCGAAGAATACCAAGTTATAGAAGATGGGCAGTGGCTCTCGTACGGCGTTCTGGCCGTCCACAGTATTCGCCACAGCGAAACTCGAACCAAATACCATATTTACTACCCAGCGTGATGTATATTCAGGCAATGAAGCAACTGGACGACTATTCTTTGTTGTTTCTGCCCGTACATTGCGCCGCACCACGTCACTGGCTTGGCACCGCTCCAGCGATAAGGTTACCTGGCATGCTGGCACTGGTGTGCCGTAATCTATAACGTTCTTAACGTAGATACGGGTAAACAACCCAATCGACAATAAGACCAGGATCGTGATTATCGCTAGCTTCGATTTGCTTTCATTGAGGTACCATTTGCGGATATTCAATGGGGTACCGCGGCGAACCTTAATGACCAGATCCACAAGTAGATAAATAAGGGTCAGCGCGAATATTGGCAAAAATGAGTATTTGGCCAACGACGCGAAACTTCCAATGCCGATGAGAGCAATATAGTCCGTCCAGGGTAAACGACCAGAGCGGCTGTGTTTAATAGCACGCACACACAATAACAGGTACCAACCGGCCAATAAGAATACTAGGTTGTCGTAATTAATAGTTGCAGCGATGTGTGGCACCATTGGCAGCATCGTAAATAGCAGTAGGCCCAGACTCACATATACCCTCCTGACACCTATATTGCGGAATAGACGTGCATAAACCATAAGACCAGCCAAAAAGAAACCAACATTAATGAGGCGCAAGGCAATAACCTGCTTAGTTATGTCGGCTGTCGCTAGCCTGAGCAGGCGATAAGGAATGCTCATCAGGTAGTGGTAGGTGTATGACGCTTCGTGGGATAAATCGCGGTAGTAATCATATGTCGGTGGCTGATTACTTATAATCGGAGCCCACTGGTGACTAAAAATCTGAATGACACCAAAGTGGAATTTTTCATCAAAAATTATTGGGTATGCTAACGAAAACGCAATCCATATTGCCTGCGCTGCAAATAAAGCCAAGACGATCCAAAAAAAGATACGCGTATCCAAGAACGTCGATACTTTTTTATATGCGCTATGCATCATTGCTTTGGATTATACAGCATCATTTTTGCATAGTGCTTCTGTTTTTATTTTGTAATATGCTCTATAATACTGGGTATAATTTCCTCACGACCTTCTCTTGCAGCCGCTCAAATAAAAAGTAAAAAACGAGGCCTAATCATGAAGCACAATAGAAAGACAGTCGCAGTCATTGCTGCAGCCCTTCTTTTGGTGGCCGTGGCAGTGGGCGTCCTAGAACTGACCAACACAACCCACATATTTCACAAGGCCCCTAATGAACCTGGTGTACCCGGGACAATAAACTATCGACCTCCGACTCAAATCGAAAAGAATGACTCAGAATCGCACAAAAATGCCCCAACCGACCAAAACACAACCCCCGATTCATCAACACCAACGACAGACAAGAGAGCGGTGGTCGTAAATATATCAACTTGGACTCAAAAAGATGGCAACATCGAAGTTAATGGCTACGCAACAGGGGTTGTTGAAGATGGTGGCACCTGCACGCTTACACTGACTGCTGAGTCAAACGGCAAGCAAGTAAGTGCCAGTCGAACCGCCATAGCAAATGCATCAAATACATCTTGCGGTGTCAACAGCATCCCTGTTGGTAGCCTTTTTGCGGGTACTTGGATAGCAACCCTTACCTATTCCTCGCCGACTTCCTCTGGTCAATCAACTTCAACAACGATCGAGGTCAAATAACATGAAGAAGCGCACACTAATCGCTCTATTCATGGCCCTGGTGTTAGCCACCCCTCTAACGAGTACAAAAGCCCAAGCTCTTTCGGGCAGTCAGTTCCAGGCGGGCAATATAATTAGTGACGGCAACTTCTTTGATTCTACCGCGATGACCGGTTCTGATATTCAACAATTCCTGAACTCCAAAGTTCCTACATGCGATACTAATGGGACCGCCCAAAAATCCTATTACTACAATTCCTCTACAGGGCGCATCAACAATAGCAATGATACCTGGGTGACAACCTCTCGCGCCACTTATGGCCAGCGCTACGCCACCTGGTATAACGCACACCCTTACTCCGGATATATAACCAACGGTAGCGTAGCCCCATACACATGTCTCAAAAATTACGCCCAAGACACACCGGCTATTGCTGCAGAATCTGGTATATGCGGCGAATTTACGGCGAAAACCGGGCGCTCCGCGGCAGGCATAATTGCCGATGTTGCCGCAACTTGTGGAGTAAACCCGAAGGTACTGATCGTATTACTCCAGAAGGAGCAGGGCCTTGTCACAGATGACTGGCCATGGGACGGCCAGTACCTAAAAGCGACTGGCTTTGGTTGCCCGGATACAAGTGGATGCAATACGACATATTATGGTTTTTTCAATCAGGTCTATCATGCCGCGCGTCAATTCCAAAGATATAAAGCAGATCCCAGCAACTGGAACTGGGTAGCGGGTCAAAACAACAATATACCGTATAATCCTAATTCCTCCTGCGGCAGCAAATGGGTCTATATACAGAATCAGGCAACCGCAGGCCTCTACAACTACACCCCGTATCAACCTAACACAGCTGCTCTAAATAATCTTTATGGCACCGGGGATAGTTGTAGCGCATATGGAAACCGTAATTTCTGGCGCTATTACAACGATTGGTTTGGTAACCCAACGGCTCCCCCTCCTTACGCGTTCAAGACTTCCAGCAGCGCTGCCGTTTATTTATATGCTGATGGATATAAATTTACAGTCCCCAGCATGGCACTGCTGCAGGATTATGGCTTCAGCCCTAGCTCCATTAAAACAATCTCCGACGCAGCAGCAAACGCCATACCCACGCCAGGTTCCTCTTCGGGTCTTAGCACAAGGCTTAGTTATGTCATAAAAAGTCCGTCTGATACCGACGCCGATGGTAGTACCGTGTATTTGATAAGCATTGGGAAGCGGTATCGTGTTGCGAACATGACCCAGCTCGCAGATTTCGGATTTAGTAGTGCCGATATATCATACGTTCCACTAAACCTCGCCTTTTCGCTTGGTGGCAATACCAGCCTATCGAACTACATACAAGCACCCTCTCAACTCGTATTCAAGGTCGCTGGAGGGATTAAGCAAATAATCATGAACATGACGACGCTCGATACACTCAATCCGAGTGGCGGTGTTTCGAGTGTAAGTTACGGAGTTATTAACCTATTATCCTCCGGCAAGCCGCTCACATCCATACCAGCGCTACTCAAACTTAGCGATAGCCCTGCGGTCTATGTCTACACGCCTAGTGGAGAGTATTACACTTTCCCCTCGTACGATAGTTACTCCTGTTGGGGCGAGGGACGGCTTTCGGGCTTATCCTTGCTATCCATACCCGGCACATATGTATCAACCCCTAGTTCGGCCGGTACGCTTTCTTGTGTGGTAAAAGATACTAGTAATACGACATTTATTCTTAGCGGTTCCACTAAATACAGTCCGTCTGCTGCGTATGGTACATTTAGTGCCCAAACTCTTAACTCCGACCTAACTAGTGCCATCAGCTCTATTCCGACTTCGACCAAGCCGTTGTATCAAGCCGTTAAATCAGCATCGAGTGTAACCATTTGGTATCTGTCTAATGGGCAGAAGCGACCCGTGCCTTCTATGTCTAATTATCGGCTACTCGGGCTTAGCTCTAATACGACAACCGTCCTAAACCAAGGGGCACTGAACGCTTTACCGGTTGGACCCCCACAATTAGGAAGCGGACAAACGGTTAAATCCCCTGGTAGCGCCGCGGTGTATGTAGTCGTGGGCAATCAGCGCTATGGAATTGGCTCCGCGAATGACTTCAATGCTTTCTACTTTGCCTGGAATAATATTGAAACGTACAGCCAATCAACGCTTGATGCCTCTTATCCGTCAACCGGTACGACACTGGATGATTATTTTTACCGATCCGCCAACAGCACCGTTTATCTGCTAAACCCTATGGGATGCTATTCATTAACAGATACGCTACTTAGCGATTACGGTAAAACTCAGAGCCAAATACAGTCTGGTCAATCCTACGACGCGACCGCCCTCCCCTATGTGGACTTCTCGAGCTGTAAAACAGGCAGTCAACTCATTAAAACTCCTGCGAGTGGAACAGTGTATGCACTTGAATCCGGTCAAAAGCGAGCTTTCGCCTCGTGGTCTGCCCTTACTGCATATGCCGGAACAAGCAACCCCAATATCACCAACTTAAGCAGCGCTTTCATTAACTCCTTTCCCACGGGGGCTAACCTAAATTAACTTCAGGACCTAATGTTATAATTAGCCCGATGTCTCCGAAAAAATTACTCCGAAAAATGAGGATAGGGATTAAGGTTCTGAGAAATGAAGGTTTTTTGGGCTTGCTCATTTTGTGTGTCCGCTTTTTGGAGAAAATCTTACTCCGGTTCTCCCAGTCGCCCAGTGTTAAGCATCAAATTAATGTGCACGTAAAGTATCGTGACGCACTTGTCGCCGACTATCGAAAAAGCAAACATCATTGGGAAGGCTCATCAGCTAAGACCCTGACACTTAACTGGCTAATGCCGCCCCCAGGTCGAGGTAGTGGCGGACATTTAAATATTTTTCGCTTTATCAGTTACCTTGAAGCCGCTGGCCATATATGTAGAATTTATCTCTACACCCAGCATGCACCAGGACGAGTAGGTGACGTACGAGCACTTATGGGTGACTCATATCCACAACTCAACGCCAAGATGGAGTGGATTGATAGTGGTGACGAAATGAAACCCGCCGACGGAATTTTCGCTACTAGCTGGGAAACTGCATATGCTTCGTTTAATGCTTCTACTACCGGCAAACGATTCTATTTTGTCCAAGATTTTGAACCTTATTTTTATCCGATGGGCACCTTGTCTGTGCTTGCCGAAAACACCTACAAATTCGGATTTTATGGAGTTACTGCAGGAAACTGGTTAGCTACTAAGCTTCATGGTGATTACGGTATGCAGACCGACTATTTTGACTTTGGTGCGGATAAAAAAACTTACAGCTATATAAATAATTCCTCACGAACCGAGATTTTCTTTTACGCCCGCCCATACACAGAGCGCCGCGGGTTCGAGATGGGTATTATGGCTCTTGAGATCTTTCACCAACAGAACCCTGAGATAGCGATCAATCTTGCCGGATGGGACGTATCAGATTATGACATACCCTTCCCTTACAACAACCTACAAACATTGGAAATACAGGATTTGAACGAACTTTACAATAAGTGTGCGGCCGCACTAGTAATGTCATTGACCAACATGTCATTGCTCCCCTTAGAGCTGTTGAGCAGCGGTGTGATACCCGTCGTAAACGAAGGTGAAAATAATACTCTTGTATCGAATAATCCTTATATCGAATACACCGCAAATAACCCTGCCGCGCTTGCAGAAGCATTGTCAAGAATAGTCAAACGCAAGGATTTATCCGCATTTAGCAAGGCTGCATCCGAGAGTATCCCGAGTACGAGTTGGGATGAGTCGGGCAGTAAGTTTGTAAAAATAGTTGAAAGGGAGGTGCGAAAACATGACTAAGGCCACACCCGCACCCCAGGCCTCCAACAAATACATAACTGTGTTTATACCGACATACAATGGCGAAAAGTATATAACAGAATGTGTGAACTCCATTTTGCATCAAGAGCTTCCTGTTGGATTTGCACTAGAGCTACTTGTTATCGATTCTGGCTCACGCGATGAGACATTATCCAAACTCAAGGCATTTGGTAACAAAATAACTCTGTTGGAAATTCCTAATAGTGAATTTAGCCATGGCGGAACCCGAGATAGGGCCGCCCGGCTTGCAAAAGGTGAATATGTACTCTTTCTATCACAAGATGCGACACCCAGAGATAACCGGTGGCTGATCAATATGCTGGAACCATTTTTTTTGAGCGATAAAGTGGGTTGTGTATTTGGCCGCCAGGTCCCTCGACCCGATGCGGCTGCCACCATAAAAAGAGAGGTCTCGAGTGTATTTGGTGGGCTTGGCGCACCAGGCTCAATCATCATACATCGGCACAAATCTCTTGTGGACGGCACTCAGACCAATTTGATTAACACCTTCTTTTCCGACGTAAACTCAGCTGCACGACGTGATTTATTGGTGCAAACAGTACCTTTTAGACACGTTGACTATGCCGAAGACCAAGCTTTGGCGGAGGATATGCAAAACCACGGGTACCTAAAGGCATACTCGCCCCAAGGTGTGGTCTGGCACTCCAATGAATACACGGCAAAACAGTATTTTCATCGAAAATTTGATGAGTTCCTGGGCTTAGCCAAAAGCACTGATTACGAGCCCACCGCCAGCAGACGCTCCCTTCTACTGGGTTGGCTTAGGCCCACGCTACAAGATTGGAAATATATTCGACATGACCAGGAATATTCGTTTAAATCTAAGGTACTATGGTCCGTTGTGTCACCTCTTTACAACATTGCTAGTAAGGCGGGCCAATACATGGCCGCGAAGTACACCAATGAAGATTCCCGCAATAAGAACTTCTCACTGGAAGAACGCCAAAAGAGAGGAAAGGCTTAATCTCGGATTACTGAGATTGTTTTAGCTGGCTAATCTATGCTCAATTCAGCCCACGCTGGGATATTTACGGTTTCGTAGTTACGTGGCTTTATGTCCTTACCATCAATTTCGTAAATCTCTTTTGATTGTATTTCTGGAATCACATTAAACAAACGCTCGAGAGCATGCGCTAAAGTCGAGTCTTCTTGTTTTAGCTCTGGCTCAAAATCAACCATATTTACGACCTGTACGATTGGCATAATAGCGTCAACTCTCGCCCAGAACATCGTGCCCCCAAAAAACCCATACTCATTAGGATATCTCATAAGATGATCCATTCGATTCTTACCCGAAATATTCTTCACTATCCTTTTTATGTGACCAGTGGTCGCAGAAAGATTAACGAGCATCGAAACATATTCAGACGAAGGTCCCACGAGAGCAGTGTTTGGCTTGTCGAGGGTTTTTAGAGTATCCTGCAAAACCACGGGGTCGTTAGGGAGTAGTTGCTCGAGAATTTTGTCTCGCCAATCATCACCATCTTGACGATGAGGTGACTTTTTGGAATGTAATTTCAGCACCTTATTATATCCTAATGGTTGGATCTGTTTCATAACCTCAACAAAGGGTAAGACATCTCGACCACAATTTGGCACAATCGCGACTCGCGCAGTCGGGAAGGATTGCTTGACCTGGTCTATAGAATCTCTTGCCTGCTCTGGAATCGTTATGTATAAATCATAGTTTGTACGGCTCAGCACTTTGAGTTTTTCAACAAAAATCGGGAGCATGTCAATATAATATAAGTGGAGCACGACTGCTAATTTCGAATTAGCAGATTTCTCAAACGCTCCCATAAATTGGCTGCTTTCATACACGGACTTGACATGGACTTTGTTGGTAATTAGCATTTTGATTCGACTTGGTCGAGCCGACTTCACCTTAGCTGCCGTCACCCTTGCCGCGTGCGCCGACTTCGCTAACGCCCTCGTTGCCTTGTAACTTCTTGATTGCGTTATTGCATGATTCTCGTGTTCGCGCATTTTCAGCTGGATTTTCGTCTGGGCGAGGACGTATTTATGGTCATCGATTTGCTTCTGATAGTGCGCAAATATATCCCCGAGTTCTCGGGCACTGTAATGTCCCCCAAGGCCCCCGACAGACTTGATCGTTTCTTTAATCTCTCGATTACTGCATAAAATATAAAAATAGAGGTATTTTTCGGTTTTTAAAGGAGCGAAGTTATGTACCTGGACATCTTCAGTGGCTCCCTCGCTACCAATAAACTTATCATCCGATATCTGTACATAGGCCCAGGTCGCCTGGTGATACGGTTTCTGGAACTTAAAATATTTTTTTAGCAAGCCTGTCAGCTCTTTATATTTAAACTCGTGGAGGTGAAAGTGATTTCCTTCAGTAAATTCCTCATCGTTGGGCGTGGATATAATTGCAATACCGTCCTCTTTTAGAACACGGCTTATTTCTTTTAGAAATTTTTCATAATTCTTGACGTGTTCAATGGTCTCAAACGAGATGACCAGGTCGACCGACTTATCCGGAAGTGGTATTTCCTCAGCATCGCCAACAAGAAATTCTATATTTTTGGCGCCATAGTTCTCTTTTGCATATTTAATTGCGTCAGGGGATACATCGACACCGTAAGCTTTCTTGGCTTTTTGTGCTAGCAGGTTGGTTCCATACCCCGACCCGGCTGCGATATCCAACACGACCTTTCCCTTCGATAGATCTTGTGCTGCGATGTAGCGTGTCATGTGCTCGGCATACATGATAGTTCGACCATGAAAATCGGGTACCATTCTTTCACCGGTATCTTGCAAGACTGTCTTGGTCATTTTCTCTCCTGTTTTGAATACTCAATGTTACTGAGCATAAGCTCGGGATCAACGAGCCCTGCGGTGTCGCCATCTTTGCGAATATCGAATTTAGCCGCCTCATTATACCAGTCGTAGAACTCTGTGGCCGTTTGATTGCAGGTGGCAACAGAAAGGCTGTAGCTATCTGTCGCCAGTATGTTGGGCAGCGTCCAGGTCATCGAAACCGTATCACCTTTTGAAAGCTTCTTGGTTTGTACGCGTTTTCGAAGAGTGTTACCTTCTAGGATATTGATCCCACGGGAATTATAGATAGTAAATCCAAACACTGGAGAATCTACATTTTCAAAGACCCGGTAGGAAGCTGTTATTTTTATTTTTCCATCGTCGATTTCAATTCTTGGTGGATCCGCTTTTATGTTTCCGGTTCCCCATCTTTGGCCCTCATCCTCTGTACCCGTGGCTGTATCTCTTGCTTCCTCATTAAACATCCGCTGGTATGCTTGAGCGACCCGCTCAATACCTCCAGCTTCCACGATCTTACCCTTATCGATCATGATACCGGCATCACAATAAAGTCTGGCTGCGGCCATGTCATGGGTAACAAGGATGACGGTCTGTTTGTCCTTTTTCAGTTTCATGAAATAATCGAAGCATCTTTTTTGGAACGCAGCATCACCCACCGCTAAGACTTCGTCAAGAACAAGAACATCAGAGTTTATGCGAATAGCTATGGAGAAGGCAAGGCGAACCTGCATGCCCGATGAATAGTTTTTGAGTTTTTGGTCCATAAAGCGTTTGAGCTCAGCAAACGCTACGATGTCATCGTACATGGCAGCCATTTCGCTTCGATTAAAGCCGAGTAAAGCCCCGTTAAGAAAGACGTTTTCGCGACCAGTGAGCTCCGGGTTGAAGCCTACGCCCAGCTCAATGAATGGCGTCAACTTACCATTAACCTGAATGAACCCATTTGTTGGTGTGTAAATCCCTGCGAGTAGCTTTAGTAGGGTACTTTTGCCTGAGCCGTTTCGCCCGACAATACCGAAAAATTCGCCCTTTTTGACCTCAAACGATATGTCATCCAGGACTTTTTGGGTTTCGTATCCGCGCTTTTTGAAATTGATGAGCGCGCCTTTGATTGAGCTCTGTTTTTCGTGCGGTAGTCTGAACGATTTCGATACGTGGTCAACCTTGATAGCTATGTCATCCATCTAGATGTTCTCCGCAAAGTAGCTTGATTCTTTTCGGAAATAGAGAAGTCCACCAACAAGCACGAGCACCACAACCGCAAACGGGATAAACTTGTAGAACCCCCCTTGAAAAACGCTATAAACCGTAGGTGTGGTGTGAGTGATGGCGGCGTAGCGCGCGTCTTGAATGGCCTGTGCCATTGGGTTGAGCATAATAACCTTTTGTAGTGTGACATTCGTGATGCTCGAAAGCGGATAAAGAATCGGTGTTAGGTAAAATCCGGCCTGCAAAACAACCTCCCATATATAACTTATGTCTCGAAATTTGACATACAGAGCGGATAGCAACAGTGAGATTCCCAAAGCAAATATATAAACCTCGAGTAGGGCGAGGATGATGAGCGGCAGGGTGCCTATCAGCGGCACTTGGTTGATTACCATAAATATAGCGACGACAATTAGGTTAAGCCCCAGGTTAATCAGGGCGGACAGACTACTACTAAAAACGATTATCCATCGAGGGATTCGGATTTTACGAATCAGGTCGCCGCGCCCGACAATGGATGTCAGGCTCTGCACTGTCATCTCATTAAAAAAGTTCCAGATAACAATACCTAGCAACAGGTAGATTGGAAAGTGCGGGACACCGGTGCCAATCTTGAGGAATTTGACGAATACCACGTACAGGATAACGAATATCAGCAGGGGGCGAAGCAGGGACCAGGCATACCCAAGAACAGACCCTTGGTAGCGTAGCTTGAAATCTGTTCGGACCAGTTCACTCAACAGCGCCCTGTTCTGCTTCGAAAGATATTGTCTCATTGCTAGTAGCGTATTATAGAGGAATATGACCACCAAGTCGACGAGTAACGTAGCTGTCGTAGTGCCAAATTGGAATGGTAAAGATGGCCTCAAGACCTGCTTGGATTCGCTACTGTCACAAACCACACAGCCTCAGATCATAGTTGTCGAGAACGGTTCGACCGATGGATCGCTCGAATACCTGCGACATAACTATCCTCAGGTCAGATTAGTAGTAAATCAAACTAACCATGGCTTTGCGGGCGGCGTCAACGACGGCATCAAGGTTGCCATGGAGCTAGGCTGCGAATACGTCGCACTGTTCAACAACGATGCCACGGCTGAGACAGACTGGCTTGAGAAGCTGGTTGCCGTGCTCGACGTTGAGAAAGAATTTGGCATTGCCACCTGCAAACTCATGGCTGCCGATAAATCGCACATGGACAGTACTGGCGACCAGTACACAGTCTGGGGTCTGCCCTACCCACGTGGGCGCGGCGAGCCGGTTAGTGATGTGTATGATGAAAAGATTCGCGTCTTCGCAGCCAGTGGCGGCGCCAGTCTGTACCGCACGAAGATGTTCGAGGAGATAGGATTGTTCGATGAGGATTTCTTCGCCTACTACGAAGATGTCGACATTAGCTTCCGGGCGCAATTATCTGCTTGGCAGGTCCGCTATGTGCCCGAGGCTATTGCCTACCACCAAATCGGTGCCACCAGCGGCAAGATCCGCGGTTTTACGACCCACCAAACCACCAAGAACTTGCCGCTGCTGCTTGTTAAGAACGTGCCGCGGCGATTCTTTTTCAAGATTTGGTGGCGTTTTTTGCTGGCCGATGTCCTGTTCGTCCTCAAGTCATTTACTCGCGGCCAGGGCTGGGCGGCGCTGACAGGCGACTGGCGGGCAAGCATGCTACTACCCAAAAAGTTTGGCGAAAGGCGGCACATCCAAAAGAATAAGAAGGTGTCCGATGACTACATCTGGGCTATGATAGAGCACGACCTACCGCCAAACGCGTATAATTTACGTAAGCTTCGGGCCTTTTGGCGCAAACTAACCTTTAGGAAATCATGATATGAAAACTATTGTCATCGACGCACGTGAACTGCGCACCTCTACTGGTCGTTACATCGAGCGATTGATAAATTACCTGCAAGAGGTCGATAACGATTTGAGTCATCGCTACATCATCCTACTCAAACCAAAAGACATGGATGGATGGAAGCCAAAGAGCAAGCGCTTCACGGCCATTCCCTGCCGGTTCAAAGAGTTTGGGTTCGGCGAACAACTGGGCTATGCCTGGCAACTGTTTTGGCTAAGGCCCAGCCTGGTGCACTTTGGCATGACACAACAGCCGGTACTATATTTTGGCAAGGTCGTCACCACCATGCACGACCTGACGACGCTGCGTTTCAGCAACCCTGCTAAAAATAGATTCGTCTTTGCCGTTAAGCGATGGGTGTACGAGCGAGTCATCAAGTGGGTGGCTTACAAATCGCGCCACATAATCGTACCGAGCGAGTATGTCAAAGACGACATCGCCAAATTTACCCGAACCAACAGCCGCAAGATTACCGTGACTTATGAGGCAGGCGACCAAGTAACCGCCAAGGCCGAACCGTATTACAACCTAAAGGGTAAGAAATTCATCATGTATGTCGGGCGCCCTACGCCCCACAAGAATCTGCGCCGTCTGATCAACGCCTACGCTCAACTAAAACAATCTCATCCGGAACTTCACTTGGCACTTGTCGGTAAGACCGACTCCAACTACCGACGCATGGAACGCTATGTCCATAAACACGACATACCTGACGTGATTTTCACGGACTTCGTGAGCGATGGTCAGTTGCGATGGCTGTTCGAAAACTGCGCCGTTTACGCCTTCCCCAGCCTGAGCGAAGGTTTTGGTCTGCCAGGACTAGAGGCAATGGCTTCGGGCGCGCCGGTAGTCAGCAGCAATGCCACCTGTCTACCTGAAATTTACGGTAACGCCGCCGAATATTTCGACCCGTTGGATTTGGATGATATGGTCAGGGTCATCGAGCGCGTATTGACCGATGACAAGCTGCGCCAGCGTCTTGTGCGCGACGGCCAAAAGCGGGTCGCTAAATATTCATGGAAGCGTATGGCCGAACAAACCCTAGATATCTACAAGGGCATTCTGCGCGAGCAATAGGGAAATAGCCTAATTGGACTCGGCGGGTTTGAGCACGACGTGGCGGTCGCGGCCTTCGCCGACAGATTCCGTTCGTATTCCGGAGTCATCTGCCAGTTTGTGGATGACCCGCCGGTCAGCAGCGTTCATGGGCGCTAGTTCGTATGGTTCGTTGGTCTGTTTGACCTTGTCGACCCAGGCTTGAGCCTTTTCAGCCAAGCGGTCGGCTCGCTGTTGCTTATAGCCAGCGATGTCGACATTGACTCGCCAATATTCGTGCTGTTGGTTCTTGAGGGCGGTGCTGACCAGATATTGCAAGGAGCGCATGGTGTCGCCGTGCTGGCCAATCAGGAAGCCGTTCTGAGCGGTCGAGGGTACGTTGAGTTGGATTACATCATCATCGTGCGATGCCGACACCTCGGTGTTAAGACCAAAGAACGACAACAGGTCCTCAAGGTACTGCTTGGCGTATTGAATTGACTCTTCCATCACTTCCTCCGTGTCTCTTCCATGAGACAAACCTGACGGTTTTTCTCATCGCGCAGGGCGAAAAAGTGCAATTTTTCGCCCTGGCTGCTCTTTTCCCTTATAGTCATCACTTCCTCCGTTTTTTAGTGGTGCTCCGACCCTTCTTAGCTTTGGATTTTTTGTTTTTGGAGGTTGTCGAGTGATCTTTGGTTGCGGCCGCAGTGGTGACTATCTCGGCTTCGGGAATGGATTTTACATCTTTTGTCGAACCAGCACTAGCTAGCGCTTCGAGTTCGGTCTCGTCTTCACGCAGGACGATTGACTGCTGGATGAAAGCGACGATACCACCGACCAACCAGTACAGACTGAGGGCCGAGGGCAGGCCGACAGTGAAGAAGAATATCATGATAGGTAAGAAATAAATGGTGCTCCGTCCGACGGCGGCGTTGACCTCGGACTGATCGGTCTGCTTGCCTTCGCCAGCCTCGCTCAGGATTTTCTTGAGGCTGCGGCCGTCCTTGGCCTCTGGCAAAAGCTGCTTGCTCTGAAAATATTGCACGACGGCACTGCCCGCCACCAATATCATGGCTGGCCAATAAATTGCCCCACCCCTGATAGCCGGTCGGGTCAGGTCGACCAGGCCAAACAGTGTACCATCGAACAAGTGGATGTTTTTACTGAGGTGCTGCATCCAGCCCAGGTCCTGCAAAAACGGATAGGCGAACTGGTACATCTGGTGGGGGTCGTCGACCACGCGGCGCAGTCCGATGTAAAGTGCGATCAGAATTGGCAACTGTAAGATAATAACGCCGATGGAGGCCAGCGGCTTGATGCCCCTCTCTTTATACAGTTCCATTGTCAGGAGGGCTTCTTTTTGGCGATCGCCCTTGGTTTCTTGCTTGATGCGCTTGAGTTCCGGCTGGATTTTGCGCATGGCCTTGGTTTGGTGCAATTGACGCTTGAGCAGTGGCCAGAGGGCCAAACGGACAATGATGGTAAAGATGATTATTGCCAAACCAAAGTTATGGCCAGGCAGGAGCGCGTAAATCGCGACCAACAGGTTGAAAATAGGTTGCGTTATAAACGTTGTAAACATCCGTTGATTCCTTGCATCTTACTATAGCATGACAGTGGCGTGGGGGTTACCTCAAGTCGGCCACCGTCACGGCCTCGTGTACCATTCGTTGGAGTTTTTTAGAGTCAGCCGATTCGACCTGGTCGCTAAAAACCGTCACAACGATATCGTAGGCTGGCACTAGGCCGGCCAGTTCGAGCCGAAGTATTTCATACAACCGCCGTCTGATACGATTTCGGACCACGGCCGATTTACTGACCTTGCGGCTAACCACGACCGCGCAACGGTAGGTGGAGCGCTTGGGATTCCTTTGATACTTGATGGCAAACCACGGGGTGCGACGAGTCGAACCATGTTTATAGACATGGTTCAGGCTGCCAAGTCCGTGGAATCGGTGGCTCCGATCAAGCAAGGGGATTCCTTTCTAGTGCGTCAGGCGAGCGCGGCCCTTGTTGCGGCGACGCTGTAAAACGTTGCGGCCGGCCTTACTGGCCATGCGCTTGAAAAAACCGTGTTCGCGCGAGCGCTGGCGTTTTTTGGGTTGGTAGGTGCGCTTAGGCATAAGTTCTCACTTTTTATTACTCACTTGCTAGAAAAGAAGTGAAATTAACAATATTTAACCCACTGATATTAACAATTTTTCCACGTTTTCGCAAACGTAATCCACAGGTTAACAGATGGATATTTTGCCTGTGGATAACGCCACCTCGGTTATGGCAGATTTTTGCGTAATTCCCTTTTAAACTTTTGGGTCTGTGGAAAACTATGGATAACTCGGTTATACTTGGTCACATGGGGAGTCCAGCGATGTCACAATACGCGACCTGGCAGGCAGTTCTTGGGGAAATCGAATTGTCAATTTCCCGCGGGAACTTCATGACATGGTTCAAAAACACCACCCTCTTGGAAATGAACGAGGAGAGGGCTGTCATTGGAGTTGCCAACGTCTTTGTCAAACAGCAGCTGGAGCGTAAATACCACGACCTTATTACCGAAACTTTGCAGAAGAATGGCTTGCAGCCGACAACTATCGTTTACAAGATACATACTGCTAAGCCCTCGCCATTGCAACGGACCGAGCCTACGATCACGACCGAACCTGAACAACCCCAAGCCAAACCCAGCACTCCAACGGCATCGCAAATTTATGAGGTCAGATCACCAGAAGATGGCGGCATCTCACACAGCTACCGTCAGGGCATAAATAAGCGCTATACCTTCGACAATTTCATCGTAGGGTCCGGTAACGAGTTGGCCTTCGCCGCCTGTCAATCCATCGCTAGTCAACCGGGCAGTAAATATAACCCGTTGTTTTTGTACGGCGGCGTCGGCATTGGCAAGACTCACCTTATCCAAGCCGTCGGCAACGAGGTGGTTATCCGTAACCCGAGAGCCAAAGTCCTGTATGTCACGACTGAGCAGTTCGTCCAGGAGTTCGTCGACGCTATCCGATTTAAAAAGACCGCTAGTTTTGCGGGCCGCTACCGAACCATTGATGTGCTGATAATCGACGATGTCCAATTCATTGCCGGCAAAGAAAAAATGCAGGAAGAATTTTTTCACACCTTCAACGCCCTACACCAAGCCAACAAGCAAATTATCATGAGTTCCGATCGTCCGCCTAAAGAAATCCCAACCCTGGAAGAACGCCTGCGTTCCCGCTTTGCCTGGGGCATGACAATCGACATGCAAAACCCTGATTTCGAGACCCGCTGTGCCATCGTCCAGACCAAGGCCCAAAGCCACGAGGTCGAGCTACCAAACGATGTGGTTGAATACTTAGCAACAAACATCCAGACCAACATCCGCGAACTCGAAGGCGCCCTGAACCAAGTTTTGGCATTTTGCGAAATGCGCGGACTCGATCCGTCGCTCGGGATAGCCACCAGTTTGCTTGGTGCCAATAAAACCCGACCAAAACATATCAGCGCCAAGCAAATCATCGAGCGCACCGCCCGACATTTCCAAATCTCGGTCGACGACATATTGGGACCTAAGCGCGATAAGGATATCGTGGTGCCAAGACAAGTCGCCATGTATGTGCTCCGGAGCGAGCTGCATCTTAGCTTTCCGAAGATTGCCCACGAGCTTGGGCGCAAAGACCACACCACCGCCATCCACTCGGTCGAGAAAATCGAACGAGAGAGTCAAATCGACGCCGACATTCGGGCTGCTATCAATGAAATCAAGGATCGACTGTATGCCTGACGCCCCAAAGATGACGCTTTGCGGGTGGGAAGAACTAGGTAAGATGTGTGTAAAAAATGTGTACAGTGTGGGTATTACCCCTGGAAAAGTAGTGGGTTTACGCACAACCAATTTGCCCACACCCCTACCCCGTGTGGACAAACCTAGGCACTTAGCCGCAGTTTACTCACAAGTTAGCCGCCCTCATTTCCACAGGCGAATCAGCAATCACACCCCTGTAAAACGCAAGTTATACCCGTTATCCACCACACCTATAATAAGTCGCCACGAATTAAGAAAAGAAAGGATTATATAACTACATGCGCCTACAAGTCACCCAGCAAAACCTCAACCGAGCCTTAGGCACGGTAGCCCGAGTAGCCAATACTCGCAACCAACTCCCTATCCTAGCTAACGTATTAATTAGAACTAGTGGCAACCGATTGAGCATTAGTGCCACTAACCTCGATATCGCCATCACGGAATACGTCGGTACCAAGGTTACCGAAGAAGGCTCCATTACCGTACCAGCTCGCTTGATGCAGGATTTCGTCAACAGCCTGCCAGATGGGGTTATCGATTTGAAACTTGAGGAAACCAAACTTCATATCACCACCGAAAAATACCAGTCGGTCGTAAATGGCGTGGTAGCCGACGATTTTCCGGTGATGCCGGCTATTGAGGCGGGTGAGTCCTTCCAGGTTCCCAGTTCGCTGTTGCGCCAATCTTTGCAGCAAGTGGTGTTTGCCGCGTCGAACGACGAATCGCGCCCAGTGCTGACCGGCGTCTTGTTCCGTGGTAATAATTCGGCACTTAACATTGCGGCCACCGATAGTTACCGCTTGGCCGAAAAACGGCTCAAACTCAAGCTGTCGCACGACGTTTCCCTGCTGATTCCGGCGACCGCCATGCAAGATCTGCTCAGGATACTGACCGATACGGAAGACGAGGTGACCATAACCTACGATGATCAACAGGTTTTGTTCCAGGTGACGGACGTCGAGTTGGTAGCGAGATTACTCGAAGGGTCATATCCCGACTACCAAAAACTCATCCCAGCCAATTTTGCTGTCTCGGCCACACTTAAACGGGCCGAGCTAATGAACGTGACCAAGGTATCCAGCCTGTTCGCCCGCGAAAGCGCTGGCAGCATCACCATAAAAGTCGATGAGGCCGACAAGTTGCTCAGCATTCACTCCGTGGCCTCTCAGCTTGGCGAAAACACCGCCAGTGCTAGTGCCGATATCAAGGGTAGCGGCAGCATAACACTCAACTCGCGTTACCTTATCGATGCCCTGAACGCCATCCATGAAGATGAGATAGAGTTCGCCTTCAATGGCAAGCTAGAGCCAATCGTGGTCCGGGCAGCTGGCGGTAAAGCCGATTACACACACATCATCATGCCCCTCAAGTCCTAGTACGCTACACTAAGTTAATAAGGTGGCCTAATCTAGTGATAAATAATATTCGGTTGCAGCATTTTCGCTCGTATGGTGACGAGTCGTTCGAGTTCAATCCAGCAGTGACCATAATCGTTGGTCCGAATGCCAGCGGTAAAACTAATTTACTTGAGGCCATTCTGGTTTTGGCCAGAGGTGGTTCGTACCGCGCCAAAGATACCGACCTGGTTATGTTCGAATCCCCTTGGGCTCGCCTGGATGCCCAGACCGATGGTGGTGATAGGACCATCAAGCTGACACCCAATGACCCTGTAAAAAAAACCTACGTGATAAATGATGCACAGCTCCGCCGGCTGACTTTGCCACGGACCCTGCCAGTCGTGTTGTTTGAGCCAAACCACCTGCGGCTATTGGCGGGCTCACCTGAACGCCGCCGCAACTACATCGACGATGTCTTACTTCAGACCAAACCGACCTATGGAACGACCCTGCGTAAGTACAAACAAGCACTGGCTCAGCGCAATGCCCTGCTTAAGCGCGGACATAGCCGCATCAATGAGCATATCTTCCCCTGGAACGTCCGCCTGAGTCAGTTGGCCGGCGAAATCGTCGCCGACCGGTTACAGCTGGTGGCCGATATACGCACATCCATTGGCGGGCTGTATAAGACGCTATCGCGCAGTGATACCGATGTAACAGTGGAATATATCAGTAGCTGCAATCTAGAACAATACGAAAGCAGCTTACTACATCGTCTAGAACGGGATCAGGAAATCGACCTCATGAGAGGATTTACTGGACACGGCCCACACCGGGACGATTTGTCGGTTTGGTTCGATGGCCGGCCCGGCGCACTGAGCGCCTCTCGTGGCGAGACGCGGACGGCAGTCTTAGCACTAAAAATACTCGAACTACATACTCTCGAGACGGTCCGGCAACAAAAACCACTACTACTGCTTGACGATGTCTTTAGTGAGCTGGATGGTGCCAGACGACACGCCCTTACTAGTTATTTATCGGATTACCAGACATTCATTACGACGACCGATGCAGATATTGCCCTGCAAAGCTTCAGTGAAGCTTGCACGGTCATACCGCTGGCCTAGACGGGCTTATTTGGGCTCTTTGACGACGAAATCGGTGGGCACCAGATTGGTGATATCCATAGATTCTTTGAGGTCCGGCTTGGCACTGCTGCTATCGGCAATGGTGACGGTGACTTTCGGGCCAACATCGTACTCGGCCGTAACCAGCTTGGCAGTCTTGTCGAATAGTGTGATGAAACTGAGCTTGAAGCCGGTGTCGACGTCTGGGTTGCGCGGTGGGAAGTTGACGGTGCTGGTGTTGATAGTAATCTCTTTAGCATGTTTGCGATAGTCGAATAGTACCAGGCGGACAGCCTCGGTTTGCTGGGCTGACAGGCCGTTGGCGATAAGAGCATCCAGACCCGAGAACTTCACCTCATCGGGAATCGGTACAACCGATGGTTGATTGAAATCGATGACTGCCTGAGTGGTTTTCTGAAGGTCGACATGCACGGCTACCGAGGCTTTTTTACCACTATCGGTGCCGGTAATCAGATAGTCACCCGGTATCAGCCGGACTTTGCTGGGACCAGTGCCCACGATTGCTGCACCAGTCTTAGCACCGCTGATGGTTATGATGGCGGTATCGCTCTTGATACTGATATCCACTAGTCCGGTTCGCCTGGAATCCAAAATGTCGCGCACCGAAGCATAGACGAACCAAGCCGTGGCTAGCAATAAAGCAACGATGATTAAGTTGAGTGTGGTGTTGCTGCGTCGATTATCCATGGAACATCATCTTTTCTGCCAGGTGCCGACTGACGCTTAGTGGCAAGCTGCGGGCTGCCAGCACCGGAAAGACGGTGCCGGGCCCCAGCACGATTTCGTACTGACCATCAATCTTCTTGAGGACTACGGTGGTGAGGTCGGTTTGGCCCTTGAGCGGCACTATTGTGGCCACTACCCAATCCTTATTCTCAAAATAAACAGTGTCATTAAGTCGGAAATCCACATCATAGACCGGTACATACGACGGATCCTGGCTCGATACCAAGCTCTGGGCAACCGTGCCGGCCAAAGCTGTGGTTGGCGGCAGGTTGGTGGGAGATACGCCCCCCAATGCGACGTAGTGAATGGTCGTGGCGACAATCAGCGCCACCATGAAGATGCTGCCGGACCAGACGAGTTTTCGATTACTGAGTGGATTCATATACCTAATATCGCCTTTCCACTATTAGTTTAATGGTTGCCCTACCCAACGCATGACAGCAAAGATTTCGGACATCTTGTACGGATATTTGCCCAGGCCCACCTGTTCGGTCTGTGGCCACTTGGAGGTGTGGGCGCCAAAACTATAGATGCTGCTGCCGACAACGTGGTCGACAATTTCGACATGCTCTAGCGTGGGGATGATAAGGTCGCCAGGCTGAGCCTCGTTTACAGGTACTTGTTTCCAGTTCGTCTTGTCGTGATAGAACGTACCGACCACCCCATTTAGTTCCTTGCCAGTTAGATCGTAAATGACGATATTGATCAGACCACTACAATCGGCGCCGCAACTGGGCCCGATTGTGGGGCACTTCTCATGCCAATCGGCCGCGCCCGAGTGTCCCCCACCCCAGACATAGCTGATTGGGTCATAAACTTTTGCCTGGCAAAGTATCTTGGCGTTGCCTACGGCGGTCGCGCAGTTGGCTGCACCGCCACTACCACAACTAGAGCTAGTAACCGTGGTGTCACCCGAGGTGGTGACGCCCGCATAAGTCTCCATGGCATACTGGGCCTGCTTGTAGCGGGGGGCATAGTTGGCGCCGCTCTCGAAACGAACCTGGAAATAGCTGACTGCATCGGCCAGGGTTGTTTGTTCTTTCAGTCCAGACAAGACATCCTTTCGACCGGTCGGGGCGATGCCGTTGAGTTGTGCCCAGATCAGATTGAGCTGAGTCAGTAATTCGTAAATCGGCCCAGTGATATTGTTGGATGCAGCGTTAGTGATAATCTTGCTACCGGGTGTCCACTGGGCTAGGCCGTAACCTAACGGATCGGCGTCGTATGGATTTTTGCTGGTGCCGCCAATCTGCATGATCTGTGGGTTGAAGGTGGATTCATGCATCAGGTTACCCCAGATGGCGGCCGTAGTAATATCACTGAGGCCCTTTTGCTTGAAGTAGTTCCAGCCTTGCTCCTGAGCGTCCTTGCCCACAAGTGATCCCTCGGCTACCGATGCGCAGGCGTCATTGGATTCGAACGGATCGTACTTTTCCCACGGGCCATACAGGGCATTACAGGTGTATTCGTCCATCCCCTTCGGACAAGTGTCGGCAAAGACGCGCGCCGGGTTTAAACCGGAACTGAAGGTTACCAGGACCGAGAACGAGACGATCGTTGCCAGTCGGTGTAGTGTGGTCCGGATGGTCCTAAGATGCATATGCCTAACAGAGTAACCTTGCCGCAGGCCTTGCGCAAGTTTTGTAACTGGTGTTGTGGGTAGTTTCGGCATAACCTTAGGCACTGACCTTTATACCGATGTGAATGTGGTGGCAGGTATCCGTGAATTGGTAGAACGCGTCCATGAACGAGAAGTTCGGGTGGCAATTGGTCTGTCCAAACTGGGTGGCGCTAACAGGCATAAAAGAGGTTACGTCCTTGAGCAGGGTTTGGGCGGCACTGAGCCGAGCGCCCGTCCAAGGGGCCGAAGCGGAACCGCCCATACTGACACTGGTTCCGCCGGGAACGGTGATGGCACCGATGTCAGCAGCTTTACCATAGTGGTGGTCGGTGCCGGGCAGGCTTGGGTGGTCGGTACACAATGCATTGAGCTGTATGCTGTAGCCTTGCTGCATCAGCTTGAGCAACATGCCCAGGATGCGGGCGTCCATAGCGCTGACGACACAGACGGAAGTGCGGATGCTAACACCCTTGGCGGTGTTCTGGATATCAGGACAGTTGAGGGGCTGGAAGACGCCACAGCGAAGTTTGCTCGGGATGTAAGGCAGCAGCTGTTGCGCAAGTTCTTTTGCCGATCCAGACGGCAAGCCGCCACCTACACCTGGCGTGACGGTTGTGGTGGTGGGGTTGTCCGTTGGAGGAATCGACGAGTTCAGCTTAGAGAAATCGTTATTCGACATAGTTCCGCCACCCTGTACACCGCTCTCAAGGGCGAGACAGATGTTTGGTGATTTACTGACGGCTTCGCCAGTATTCGGATCGAGGGTTTCTTTATCTAGCCAATGCGTCAAATCGAGTTTCTTGGTTGTGGTGTCGTAATATTTGGCACAATTGGCGGCCCAATATTGCTCTGGTTTATCCGGTATCTCCTTGTTTGGCAAGCCGTACT
Organism: Candidatus Saccharibacteria bacterium UBA6224; assembly: GCA_002441585.1. Taxonomy (GTDB): domain Bacteria; phylum Patescibacteriota; class Saccharimonadia; order Saccharimonadales; family UBA4665; genus UBA6224. Next base: position 34,414 of record DJWS01000004.1, read on the forward strand.
GAGCGACTCCGAAAGGATCCGCCTCTACACCTACGGCGGCAAAGGCGAAGTTGCCAGAGAAGATGGTGGACAGGCTATTACCAATCTGGGCAAACGGCTGAGACAATATGGCACCCATGTTCCTTAGGCCCACCGACAAGCTACTCGGGAACGTCACCGATAGCCGTGACACCATCGAGTATGGCGTATCGGTACTAAACATGCGGGCAAAGGTTGAGCGCTCGCTGAATTCCTGCTCCAGACTAAGCTGCTGTTTGGTTTGGATATTATTCGCCTCGGCTGGAGTCAGTAGTCGGCAACCCTGGGTAACCTGGCAAGACTTGTTGTAGGTGACATCTGCCCCGCCGGCCATCATCTGGAAGATGCGCGCGCCGGACATGACGGTGCTGAAAGCGGTTGGTATCAGCTTGTTGACCACCCACTGCAGGAACTCCGTCAGTTTCTCGCCCACCGCATTGACGACCGCATCACAAGGACCAAAACAGAGCAAATCAAATATCGGTCCGAAGATTGCCCCAAGGAGGTCATTAATGGCATTAATGAGTGGGAATAATATTTGGCGTACGCCAGGTATGGCATCGACGAATTTGCTGACGTTCTCTGATATGGCATCGACGACGTCGTTGCCCTTGCTCAGGACTTCTTCATAGCAGACGTACGACCCTTTTGGTACAGGTTTACCGTCGTCACATTTGTATGATTGTGGGGCTTGGTTGCGATTGGTCGCATATTTTTGCCAAGTCGGCGCTTGGGTTATGTCAGCCTTATTTTTGGATGACGAGTCCATGTTGGTGCTCAGGGTGTCGGTCTGGGAGCCTAACTGCGTCGCATCAACCTTGCCGGCGGCCTGCTCGGACGAGGTCGTCTGGTACAGGGCAAACAATTGCGAAGCCGCAGCACTGTTTGTGGCGTAATACATGTGCTGCAACATCGGTCCTAGATGCTCCAGCGCCTGCAAGATGGAGGCTATCATGAAGACCCAACCGATGACAGGTATGGCCTTGGTGGTGAGGTCTCCACTTAGGTCTTTGCCCACCAGGGTCCCGATCTTCTTGACGAAATCACGCGTGATCGTGTCGACAAAGCCCTTGTCTGCAATCTCGTTGGCTTTGGCGACGATGTCTTTCAAGGCTTCGGCCGATACTTTAGCGGCATAGGCATCCAGTTGGGTCTGCAGCTTCTTTTGGAAGATACTTCGCCGGTCGACGTCGCCCTCCTCGGCTGGCTCAAGCTCGGTGGTATTACAGGCTGGTGGATCGAGCAGACACTGCAAAATAAGCCCATAACTTTCGCTGAGCGGTGAGATGACGCGCTGGATGACATAGGCCTTACCGGCTTGTTTCTTGGTCTCCCATTTATCGGTGAATTTGTTGAGGGGGTCACAAGCCTGGATACAGTGTCGGATACCATACTTTGATTTCAAGAATGGAGCATAACGTAAATGGAAGACCACCCTGTCCCAGAGGGTTCCCTTTTTGATTCGTTCCGATGTCAACCGCTCGATACGAGAGCGGGTTCCGGCGTCGACCGAGGAATCACCAAAGGCGCTCGAGCCGTTGCCCAGATTTATCTTTTCGCCGTCTAGTCTGAGGAAGTAAGTAGTGCCCGATTTTCCGTAGACCAGGCCATAACGCTTGGCCAGCTTGGTTTCCAGTCGATCTTCCTTCCAAGCCTTGAACATTTGGGTAACGGGGTTGTCACTGTTTTTGATGGTCGAGACACAGCCGGCATCGACGGTCGTTTTACAACTTCCCTTACCGATATTGGGGAAGACGTGGTCGACCATGTATTGGTTGAACATCTTGTTGACGGTACCTTCGGCGGCCTGGGTACTGGCTGCCGCGAAGCGGCTCTCTAGGGCTTTGACGGCGGTGGCAATCTTGAGGCTGGAAAGGAACTGCCCCATCAGTAATAAACCGCCGATCAGTAGGATACTAAGAAACACCGAGCCAATGGAGGCTTGCTTACGTCGGCGCGAACCCCAGACGGCTTGCTTGGCGGCCGCCAGTTTGCCCATCGGTGTGGCAGCTGCGGCAGGGTTGAATCCCTTGCCGACCGTATCGGTCGATCCTTTGCTCGTCTCGCTGACACCGCCGGCCACGCTCAGGTGTCCGGATTTGCGCGGTGTCGATTCGCCCCCACCATCCAGCGCAGACAGCTTTCTCGATTCACTATCCGCTGCCTCGTCGCCACCACCGACCGAGCTCAAGTGACCGCGCCGTGGCGCACTACTTTCGCCACCACCCTCAAGGGAGCGCAAATCAGGCCGAATATCAGGCTCAATATCGTCATGCAGCTGGTGGGCAGGCTCACCCATAATATTAGCTGGTCCTCATGTTGCTTGTGCTTAATTATACACCAGGATGCAGGCGATTGCTCAAATCAATCGTTCCCTGTTGCTGGGTGAATTCACCCTGCTGCGCAGCGGCATTGATTTGCTGGACCTGGTTCGGATTGGTCGTGATGAGCCCTGTCTCGGTCGGGCTGGCCACGACCTGGATGTGGACGTGGTTTTGACCGGCAAAGAACAGCCCTTGGCCAACCGGGAATTGGCTGAGTCGCTTCTTTTCCTCACTGGTGAGCTTGAAGACGTCACTCAGCACATCGACGGCCGAAGTCGATTGTTTAAGCAGGATCTGCATGCTGGCGTTGGCCACGATGGCCCGCCCCATCCGACTGCCCATGAAGTCCTCGACGTCTTGGGTGATGGTGGTAATGCCGAGGTTGTACTTTCGAGCCCGCTTGGCGAGTGAGAAGAGGAAGTTGGCGCTGTCCTCATACTTCATTAGCTGCCAAGCCTCATCGACGATGAGTAAGCGGCGTTTCTGATCGGATTTAGTCTTGTTCCAGATGTAATTCAGGACAATGTACATGGCGACGGGGCGCAATTCGTCCTCTAGGTCGCGAATATTGAAGACGACGAGCGGATTGTTGATGTTGACGTTGCTCTGCTGGCTGAAGATACCGGCAAAGGTACCGGTAGTGTACTTGCGCAGACGCTGGGCCAGCTGCGGACCAGTGTTACCCATGTGCAACAGCGTATCGTAAAGGTCGTTGATGGTCGGCGGCTGGGCAGTATGGGTCAATGGGTCATTGGTAATGCCCGCCTTGGCGTAGGTCTCGATGAGGGCGGAGTCCAGGTCGGCCTCTTCGGCTGGCGAGAGAGCGGGCATGATGGCCGCGTTGCCAGATGCCTGCATCTGGGCTTGGGCACCGCCCATCATCAACCGCAGTAGGCCATGCAGGGTGATGAGGTTGCTCCGTAACGGGTTGTCAGATTCTTCGGCGTCAACCACGCGCGGCAAATCGAACGGATTAATCCGCGTAGCCGAGTTGAGGCTGAGCCGGACATAGGCGCCACCGGCGGCGTCGCACATGCGCTCGTACTCGTTCTCGGGGTCGATGATCAGGATCTCGGTGCCGAACATCATGCTGCGGAGGGCTTCGAGCTTGACCGTGAACGACTTACCAGCACCAGACTTGGCGAAGATGACAGCGTTGCCATTCTCGAGCGAGAAACGGTCAAAAATGACGAGGCCGGAGTTGTGCATGTTGATGCCGTATAAAATGCCATTGTCCTGAGTCAGGTCAGCACTGGTGAATGGGAAACTGGTGCTCAGGGCGCCGGTGCTAAAGTTGCGCCGAATCTGCAACTGATCAGTGAACTGCGGCACGATGCTGTTGAGCCCCTGCTCTTGTTGGGCCGAGGCTGGCTTGCTGAAAACCAACTGCTGGCCGAGCATGGTTTCGACTTTGTGCGAGACAAACTCCAGTTCGTCGAGAGAGCTGCCATAAATCGTGAAATAGAAGCCCAGTCGGAAGAAACGCTCTTCACCGACCTGTAGCTTATCACGCATTTCCTCGGCGTCGAGGATCTGAGCCTGCTTGGCTGGATCGCGCACCCGTCCCTTTTCGTTATCGATCTGGATGCCGGCCTCCAGTTGCGTCACTTTCTTGCGAAGGTTCTCGAGCACGACCTGACTCTCGACCGGGTAGATATACAGTGACATGTCCATGACCTCGTCGATATTGACCATGCCGCTCAGCCAACCGGTGTAAAGTTGGCGCGGATAGCCATAGACATAAAAAGTGCGGGCAAAACGGGTGCCGATCTGGAAATAAGCACTGCTGAACTCGATACTGCTGGGGGCGATGAAGTCACGCAGGGCCGTGACGCCCTTACGAAAGGCCGACTGGACTTCTTGGGCCTCTTGAGCGCGTTGCGCCTGGGCGACGGCCGCTGGATCGATTTGTTCCTTTTTCTTGCCAAAAGCCATTATTGGAGTCCTCCCTGCAGCCGTTGTTGTGGAGCCGGGCCTTCGCCCTTGGTAACGACATCAGCCGTTAGGTCACTGAAATTCTTGAGTTGCTGACGGGTGGCGGTGTCGGGGTTGTAGGTGTCGTAATACAGCTCGATCAACTCCTGGGTATCTAGTGGCAGGCCCTGCACGCCGCACTGCACCAATCCGCCCAGCACCGATTGGACGCGGTTGCGCAATTCGGATTTGGCGGCCTCGAGGTCGCCTTCGTTGATGGTGATGTGCTCTTCTTTGGCGTTGAACATCTGGCTCAGACCACTGAAGAAGTTCTTGCTCTGGGTCAGGGCCTGTTGGACATCGGTGCGCGGAAAGTAAGGAATCACGACGTAAAAGACCTTGTCCATGATGTTGGTTTGCTGACTCAGACTGTCAATGTAGCCGATATAATCTTCCATCAATAGTGCCAACAACATGTTGTCGTGCTCGGAACGGATTTTGTCGAGACGTTCGACGTAGGGGCGCAGATCGACGCGGGATGAACGGATAAAGATCTGGACCGGGAAATACAATGAGTTGAGGAAGCCCTGGTAGGCGTATTCGACGGCCTCTTGTTCTTGGGGGCTCATCAGGTCGAAGTTGACCGATTTGAGCATCACGACCGAACGGAATGAGCCGTCGTTCATGATGACGATACCATCGCGAATTTCGGCAATCTGCAAGGTGTTCTGGGTGCTATTGGGGTTGGTTGGGGTACCCTGTGCGGTGATTGTTTGTGGCTGACCGCCAGCGGCCACGACAGGCGCGGGCTGTGGTTGGCCGACCGGCGGCTGGGCCGGCGCTTGTCCGAATTGGTTGGGGTTGGGAGCCTGTGGATTCACTCGAGTATCCTACCACTTACCACATGTTAAGCACCAGGCAAGCGCATCGCACCGAATTCGTGTTTCGACCAGCCTTGCCGCACCAGCGATAAGTCTTGTCGATACCGATTGATCCATTTGCTGCGCCCACCTGCACTGTTTATTTACTAGTCCTAACGGAGCGAAATGACGACCTCGCCATCTGACGATTCTGAATCCTTTACCTTTTGCGCTTGGCGCGCAATCGTTGCCACATCCAGATCGTTGCTGCTCGCTAGGCTTAGTATAGCAGGGTCGGGCGGAGGTGTCACAGGGGGCATTTGTGGCAGCGGTTGTGCGATCGGAGCGGCCGCAGGCGGTTGGTTGGCGGGCATTTGTGAGTAGCTATATGGGTCGGTGGTTGGTTGGGTGTAAGTGTTGGTTGCCGTCGGTGGTGTGGGGTTCGTATAGATTGGCTGGGGAGCTTGAGCCGGTTCGTTGCCGACGGGCTGGATGGTGCGGAGGTGCATATTCTGGAATTGCTGGATGTTGTTGCCGCGTTGGAGCATCTGTTGGGCCAGCGCCTCTTCATCCGGTGTGGGATCGGCGGCCACCACGATAGGTACATCGGTCGGCTGGACGCCAGGGCGAACCACTTGCGGGTTGGCAAAGACCACGTTATCACCGCTAGGCCGGGCGCCGCCGGCTGGTCCCTGCTCGTGCATGAACCAATAGTCGGCTTGCGGCTGGGCCGGTTGTTGACCGGGTGTTGGTGGCGGGGTCTTGCCGGCCAGCTGGTCGACGATTCGTTGGCGGTGCGCTTGGCTGGAGGCTTGCATCATCTGTTCGAATTGCTGGGCGACCGGATTGTTGCGTTCATCCAGCATGTCGTCATCGGCGTGGATATCCAGGTCGGACACGATTTGCGGCAATGAGCTACTATTCACCAGGCGATCGGAGCCATTGGTGTCGTAGGATGGCAGGGTTGGCATGTTGACGTTGTTGTTCTTGACGGCCCAACCACGACTATCAATGGTATCGGCCAGGGCCGCTAGTCGGCTCTTGACCTCAGTCTGCGTCAACCCGTCGGTATAAACTCGCTCGACCCGCTTAGGTGCGGTGATGGTTACCAAGTCTTTGGCGCCGCTCTGATCCCACAGGCGCCGACGCGATTTGAATAAGAAACGGATGCGTGCCAGGGCCCATACCTCGGTCGGCTGGTCGGGGCTCCATGGCCAAGCGAAGAACATGCAAAAAAGCATGGGCGGTACGAAAACAACCAGCAAAAAAGCCACCCCTTTGGTGACGACCACGACGCTCAGGTAACCAAGTAGCGCCGCTCCACCAGCATAGATGAATTGCCGGAGGCTCAACGGGCCAAGCAGCTTGTCCTCGGCCTCAATATCCTGGAGTACTTTATACTGCGACATCCCCTACATTGTAACGCACCGGCCAAGCCTGTGCCACGCTGTAACGACGGGATATACCTAACTAACGGCGCTCGACTCGGGCCAAGTTTTCTAACATATCCGCAACGGCATCTTCGCTGGCGCTAGAGCCTAGATATTGTCTGACCACATCGAGACGGGCCTTGCTTCTAATCAGATCGTACTCATCCTTTGATAAGATCCGGGCGCCAGTTTGCTTTTTGAGCTCACGATCCTTAGCCTTGACCTCTTCCTCAATAGCTTCCTGGACGCGGCGTAACTCTGGCAGGGCGTTGATTAACCGAGCCCGTTCATCGACGTCCATGACAATCGGATAGCCGAGTGCCTTACGCCAGACCCGCTCGGGAACAACCTCGGAGGCTTCCGCGCGCTGTATCGGGTCATCCTCAGAGTCCCTGGCTACTAGGTAGGGTATTGCCGCCATGGCTGACTCGAGTGTCTTTTCATCGACTGCCAGGTAGTGTCCGACAGCATCAATGACGTCTTCGGGTACGACCTCATCACCCTGGCCAGACTTTTGGGCCAGCCAATCCTCGACGCTTACGCCGAAGTAAGCCGCCATCAGCCCATTCTCGAGGAAACGAGGGTTCCCTGCCCTCAAATGGGCCATTGGAATGTGTACCTTATTGTGTAATTCGTTCTGGCTGGTCTGAGCTTCTTGTAGGTAGCTTTCCACGTAGAGCTTGCGCAAATCACTTATGTTGTGAGGGTTTAGCTCTTGTGCCCAGTCAAGGTGTTCGCCCTGCGGCCTCCCGTCGGCATTGTATGACAGACCGGTGATGTCGCGGTAGACCGTGCGCTGCATCTCTGCTTCGCGCTCATCCAATATGGTTTCACGTGCCCTCTCGCGCTTACTTAAGCCATGCCCCTTGATACGGGCATGATCGATAAGCTCTTTGGCGGTATCGTGGCGTCGTGCGGCCACGCCTGGTGTCCTGGTCTGGCGAACCAAACGAGCGATTACCGGAGCATCGTCGGGGTTGTCATTGTCATAGCGTAAATCATGAGTCCGTAACAATTCAGCTTCGGCCGTGGTGTGCTTAGAATCACCGAGATTGAACTTACTTATGTCCGGGTTGTGTCGTGCATCGATATCATCGATGAGTGTTCTTAGTTGAGACTTCCGCCGAGTGCCATGTGGGGCTGTCCGTGGCACACGGGGCAATGTGCTTTCGCCCTTGGCGATGCGTCGATCGATTTCTTTCTCGCTAGAGACTTCTCCGCGCAATTGTTTTTTGCTGTGACCAAGGCTCTCTGCCACATCCTGCTCGGCTTTGCGCAAGGTGCGCCGACTGGCCGCTCGACCAATCATATCGCGGAAACTTCGACGGCGCCCAGAGTTAGGGTCATCGCCCCCAGCTTGTTCCATACGGGCATCTATCCCGGCCGTGTCGATGCCGACAGTATCATCATCGTCATCAGCATCGGCAGACGGAACGGGCGGTAAGCCTTCGGTTGGGTCATCATCCGAGCCATAAGCTTCCGCATAGGCCCTAGCGGCATCCAGGCGATCGGCAAGAGATCGATGAGCTGCCGGATCACCGGATCCACCTAGTGGTGGCCGGTCTGCATCTGGGCGAGGAAGCTCATGATTTGACATGAGTTAACATTAGCACAATTTACCAAAATATGCAATACTATTCCACAGTAATCTACTGCTGCTGAGGGTTGTTGGGGTTATCGGGATTATTGCGGGCTCGCGGACTATCTTCGGCATAACGGCTACGGTGAGTACCATACTCTGCGCTGGCGGCAGCGCTGGCACCAGCCTCGGGCAGAACGACATTACGTCCCTGCTCGTGAGCTTCGTGTGAGCGTGCCAATGCGCCGTATTCGGTCGCGTTATCGACAAAGTTTTGCAACTGGGCAGCGTAGCGTGAGCGGTCAGCCTGTGGTGCGTCAGAGTTTACGTATTCAGCAACGGCACCCGACAGGTTACGCACGCTTTCACCACGACCACGTGCCAACGTGGTTACATCGGCACTACTGAACGCATCACGCTGGATGGCGCGCGTATCGGCGCTACCGGTGCCATTCTCATACACCTGGGACAGCTGGTTGGCCATCATGCCGAAGCCGGCCGAACCTAAGTCATGGCGACCAGACTGGACGGCCAAGCCACGCATACTGCCGAGCATCTTGGCACCAAGTGCTCGGTTGCCTTCCGAAGCCTGGGCGATGGTATCGAGCATTTGGCCCGCGTCCTCGTAGCCCGTCCCGGTACTTGCCTGCTGGATGGCGGCGGCTGCTTGGACGGCGGCCATCGAGCCAGAGCTGTTCATGCGCTCAGCCATGCCCAATACCGTATCAAGCTCCGCACCCCTTAATCCCTGACGTTCCAGTTCGGTCTGCATGCCCTTACGGCCCTGTCGTCCGCCTCGTAGTACGGCCCAGACAACACGGTCGTCCTGCATGCCAGACATGAAGTCAGCGTTCTTGGTGCGTAACTCTTCGGCTTCGTTGAATAGATGCTGAGTTTCGGCACCAGTGTAGCGTGAACGCATTGTCATGGGGTTGAAGCCAGCGCTCGGAGCCGTTGCGACAGCACGGGTGCTGCGGTTGAAGGCTCGCGACAAACGGTTGTTGTTGCGAAGGCGATTACCGGCTGCCATTGCCGAGACGTTCTGCTGTGACTGACCGCCCCGGAACTTCTTGAGCCGGTCGAAACCACCACGACCACGATCGTTGACGAAACCACCGATGGTGCCCAACGCTCCCCCGGCCAGTCGGAAAGTGAAAGGCAGCAAGAAATACGGCATGATGTAGGCGATGAAGGCGACCAGCTGGTTGGCGTCGCTGCCAGCTGTAGCGGCAATCGACGAGAAGACGCGACCGATCGCAATCAGCCCGGTTATGATCGGGAACACCATCAACGCCTTGAATAGCCATTCCCACCAGAATTTGAACAGCTTCTGGGTGTTGGGCAGGATGTAGGCGACGATGGCGACCGGAGCCATCAGGATCAACATGATTACCAAGATATTTCGCAGAACCAGTACCAGATAAGCCACGATGGCTGCCAGTAGACCTGTCAGCAGGAAGCTGGCCAGGCCGAAGGCGCCGAGCGTTGCCCAAATGGTCAGCCCGGTTACGCCGGCGAAGAGCGAACCGCCCAATGATATGTCCGTGGCATTGATGCTAGTCTTGAAACCGCTCTGGATGAACGGTGCGTAGATGATATTTCTCACCTCGGTTCCAAGGACGTTCGAGAACTCCACCAAGAATGACAATAGCTGCCAGGACAGCGCTATACCGATGGCTGCAATGAAGAGGCGAGGCAGCGTTTTACGCAGCATGTAAGCGTCGAAAGTTTCCAGCCCCAATATCTGCGAGATTATGATAATAAGCACGATGACGGCCAGCATACCGAGCGCCAGCGTCCGGAAGACTGACCAGGCCGCTTGATAGGCGGCGGATGTCTTGGCGGGATCGGCCGTCGAGCCCGTACAGACAGTTGCGGTACCCGATCCGAAGATAGTCTTGGTATTGATACACAGCATGTCGTTGATCCACTCGTCGACCTTCATGGCGGCGTGACTGATTGCTTCGGCCATCGGGCAAAGAATCCAGTTGAGAGGGTTGATTAAAACTTGCGTGACGCCACCACAGTTGACGTCGATGGCGCCGTCAGACTCCGCGCCCGTACCGCCACTTGGTGGGGTGGTGGTGGCCGCCGGACGGGCGTTGGTGATATTTATGGTCCCCGTGAAGCCTGGTCCCGTCTTACAAGATGATCCGTTGTCGTACTCACCGGCCTTGACGGTATCAAGGTTGGTGCCGTTAGGAAAATATATGTAATACGGACAAGGTCCGCCGAAGTATGTAAACGCCACGAAAGTACCGCCACCGGGCTCGGCTGGAATGGTACCCAGACCTGCATATTTATAATCGAGGCCACCGGCCGTGAGGGTGTTGCGATCCTTCCAGGAGGCGTTGATGGTGGCGGCGGAGGCGCTGGGTGCCGGTGCGAATAGACCAAGCACGAGTGTGGCCAAGAACGGTAGTAATAAGCTGCCCACCAGGAGTCTTTTTGCGTGGGGCATCTTGCCCATACCGCGTTTCCAGAACATATGCGGAAATTATAGCGCTAAATGCATCGCTCGCATAGAGCATCCGCAGACCGGCACATTATGTATGCTATCGCCCGTGGGGGTTGCCAAGCCGGCTGGCCGGTATTATAGTTAGGTAAAATGCGTTCTATACAAACACTGATTCAGAAATATTCGACTCTCGTAACAGTGGCTATCGTGATGGCCATCGGTGTTGCAGCGTTCGCCCTGCCCGCTCCGTTTGTGACGGCGGCCGGCGACCCGGCGGCTACTTCGTCCGTGCCCTGTGGTGCCAGTGGCACACCTTGCCCAATCGTCGATAAGTACGTCAACCCAGCCATTGCTCTGTTGGCGGCGCTGACCGGCATCCTGGCCATCACCGGTATTATTATCGGCGGTATCCAAGTAACCAGTTCGGCCGGAGATCCCCAAAAGATGGCTGCCGGCAAGCGTCATATCCGTAATTCCGTCATCGGCGTGGTCGCGTTTATCTTCTTGTATGCCTTCCTCAATTGGATTCTGCCAGGAGGAATTCTCTGATGTTGTCGGCGTTGTTCTCACAATTTGCCCTGACTTGCAGTAGCCCTACCTTTTTTGGTCTGCGCACCTGGTACCACTACCTGGACTATGGAGCTATTACCGTCAAGAGTCCCGACGGTAAACTCTTGTCAGAGTATTGTGGTATCAAGAATTTCCAGCTGTTGCCTGCCGCGGGCAATCCAAGCGATGTGCCGCTGGTGGTACTGGCAGTCATTGACGATTTGCTCAGAATCGGCGGCCTGGTGGCGGTCGGTTTTATAATTTACGGCGCAATCCAATACGTGACCAGCCAAGGCAGCCCCGACCAAACCAGCCAAGCCCAAAAAACCATCATGAATGCCGTCATCGGTCTGGTGATATCCATAATAGCGGTCACCATGGTGTCATTTATTGGTAACTCATTCTAATATCATGCAGAATTTACACCAGATATTACTAACAACTATCGCCAAGGTGGATTTGAGTCCCCTGCCGAAAGCATCCGGCTCAACCAGTGTTATACAGACAGCAATTACCATTGTGCTCGGTATCATCGGTGCCATCGCAGTGATGTTCATAGTCATCGGTGGCATGCGCTATATCATGTCCCAGGGTGATCCCCAGGCGGTCGGTAAGGCCAAGGGCACGATCATCTATGCATTGGTGGGCCTGCTATTCGCTATCCTGGCCCAAGCCATCGTCGGCTTTGTCATTGGGAGGTTTTAGGATGACCAGTATATTTTCTAGGTTGAGAATCGCCATGTTGGCGCTGTTGGCGTCTACCCTTCTGGTGGTAGGTACCGCTGGCGCCGCTAGCAACTTGTATAACGGAGTCGATTGTAGCGGCAAGGCGGCCAGCTCGACGTTTTGTAGTGACAAAGGGGCTACCGGTAACCCCCTGACCGGGAAAGACGGCATCATTCTGACGGCTACCAAGATCATTGCTGTCATAGCCGGAGTTGCCGCGGTCATCGTCATCATGCTTGCCGGTTTTCGCTACATTACCTCTAGTGGGGACTCTGGGGAGATGGCCAAGGCTAGGCACACGCTACTCTATGCCATCGCCGGTCTGGTGGTTATCGCACTCGCCCCGACCATTGTTGGTTTTGTACTAAGCAAGATTGCAAACTAAGGAGAATATACATGATTCGCACACTCATTAACTCGCTCAGGCTCAGCCTGATTGCCGTTCTGGTCAGCTTTGGCCTAGGCATGGCTACCGTCAGCGCCGCACCGGCCGGTGTCTTCGCAGACCTCAGCTCATCCAAGTCCGCCGTATGTGGCGGCGCGGGCCTGCCCTCATGTAGCGGTGGCGCCGACGTCAATAAGGTGCTAACGGGAGTAATCAATGTATTGAGCGCCATCATTGGCGTGGTAGCAGTAATCATGATAATTATAAGTGGGTTGCGATATATAACCTCGGGAGGCGATGGCCAAAAAGTGGCTAGTGCCAAGAACACACTAATCTACTCCCTGGTCGGCCTAGTTATCGTTGCCTTGGCGCAGTTGATCGTTCACTTTGTGTTAGGCAAGACGAAGTAGGCACTATTATTGCTTGCCCACCCCATTCCGTTTGTGCTATAAAGTTAGCTAGAGAAACTAAGAAAGGTATTCTGCATGATTACTCAAAAAATTAAACGAATCATCACCAGTTTTGCAGCGGCAGCCGTATTGCTCGTGCCCGCCCTATCGACGGCGCCAGCATTTGCTGTCGACATCAGTAACAACCTGTGTTCGGGTACGAACATCGACATCTCGGGCGGCACACCAACCGGATGTGACACCGGGGCAACTAACAGTGACAGTCTTAACACCCTGCTCACCAGCGCTGTCAACATCTTCTCGGCAATCGTTGGTGTCATCGCTGTCATCATGATCATCGTCGGTGGTTTGCGCTACATCACTTCCGGTGGTGACCAGAACAAGGTCGCTTCGGCCAAGAACACCTTGATGTACGCCATCATCGGTTTGATTGTCGTCGCCCTGGCACAGCTGATCGTTCACTTCGTCCTGCAAAAAGCCAACACTCTTACCTAGTCCGACTAGTCCAAATAGAGGCTACGGCCTACACCCCTCCCAATACGGAGGGGTGTTTTCTATCTAGGGGGCGAACAGTCTAGGGTCTTGGTCCTGGACCATAAAAAATACCGCCCAGTGATGCGGACGGTATATTTGATTGGTCGCAGACTGCCTAGAGGACCTGAATCTTCTTGACGGTGTCTTGCTTGACCTTGCCAAAGCTGATGGTAAGCACGCCATCCTTCAGAACAGCTTCGATCTCCTCTTCCTTCACCGGTACGGGCAAAGCGATGGTGCGACTGAATTCACCCCAGTAACACTCCTGTAAGAAGTAATTCTCTACCCCGTCCTCGTTGCCGGCGCTCAGCGTGCCACGAATGGTCAGCTGGTTGTCTGAGATACTGACATCGAGGTCGCCCTTGTTGACGCCCGCTGTACGAGCCTTAACAACAAGCTTCTCCTTTGTCTCGAATACGTCGACTGCGAGCTGACCTGGCAGCTGAGCGTCTTCTTCGTCCCATTCATCAGCGGCGGAAACTGGTTGTTGTCCGTCGTCGTCGGCTGGTGCGGCCGTTCCTAGATCGTCGTCGCCTAAAAAGGCGGCCGTCAGTTCGTCCTCTTCTAGCAAGAGTTCGTCATCGCGATTGCGTCGCGCCATCATGTGTTACCCTCCAAAATTGTTATACCAAAAACGTTACTATTGCGTTTTTATGTTTATAACAGTATAGCTTAGTAATTAAGGTGTTCGCAACCTTTGAACACTTTATTTACAACACATTAATCACAACGTTTATGTTTGAGTCAATTGTAGCATGGTATGCACCACATGTTTGCATCGGCTGTAACCGTCCGGGCGATCTGTTATGTCTGGGGTGCCAGGAAGGTCTGCCAGCCGCCACCTCACGCTGTTATCGCTGCCGGGCACTGGCCGAATCAGGTCGGACGTGTGCGGCTTGCCGTCGTCAAAGTCCGCTCTATTCCGTCCGGGTGGTGACCGACTATGAGGGTGTGAGCAAAGATTTGGTCCGCAAGTTCAAATTTGATGGCGCCCGAGCTGCTGCCAGGCCGATTGCTCGCACGATGAACACTTTATTGTCTGACGACCAAGGGCTGCTGGTGCTGGTGCCCATCCCTACCGCTAGCAGCCGCCGCCGTCACCGAGGGTTCGACCAGGCGCGCTTGATCGCTCGAGAGCTGGCAGCGCAATCGGGCTTCGATTACTCTCCCCTGCTCGGCCGCCTTGGCCAAACTCGCCAGGTCGGATCGACACGCCATCAGCGTTTGTTGCAACTCACGCACAGTTTTTATGTTCGAGGCAGCGCGAAACGGGTGACGGGCCAGCACATCATACTTGTAGACGATGTTATGACAACCGGCGCGACTCTGGAGGCGGCCGCCGCGACACTGAAAGCCGCTGGCGCCAGACGAGTCGAGGCCATAGTCTTTGCCCGAGCCTAATCATTTGGCTAACAACCCGTATACTGTTATAATCACCCCTGTTGCTGCAACATGGAAGGGTGTCCGAGTGGTCGATGGAAACGGTCTTGAAAACCGTCGTGCCGGCAACGGTACCGTGGGTTCGAATCCCACCCCTTCCGCCAAATTGGGAAAGATGCATATGGGCGCAATTTGGGAATTATTTCAGACCAACAAATCCAATCCGATTTAAAGTAGAATCTTTAGGCTCAATCTGTTACACTTGCCGGTGTTACCGATTGTTCAAAGCAGATTTTCGAACCAAGGAGCAAGGCGACTGTTCGAAAGTCTGAGAAGAAGCGCGGCGCCAAGCTAGCCAGCCGACGAGGAGAGGTACCCAAGTGGCTGAAGGGGACGGTTTGCTAAATCGTTAGAGGGGCGAGAGTCCCTGCGAGGGTTCGAATCCCTCTCTCTCCGCCAAAATAAGAAGACCCACGAAGTGTGGTCTTTTTATTTTGGCGGTAAAAGGGGTTCGAACGCGAGCGACAGTGGCGCTCAGCCGCACGAAGCCTGGCGACCATGGGAGCCAGGTTGACCGAAGGTCAAGGTCGAATCTCCTGTTACGAGGCTAAGAAAACCCCCGTCGGGTCTTTTTGTTTGGCTCTGGTTTGAGGGATACGAACCCGGCAAGTGAGCAAAGCGAACGAAGGGTTCGGTGTAGCGAGGACGCGCGGAGAAGCTTGCTTCGAGCACGCTGCAGCGGAAAAGGCCGAACGCTTCCTCCTGTCAGCAAACAACCAGCTGCATGCTCATATTTTCGAAAATGCCTCATCCGTGTACAATATCGCTTATGGATGGGGATAAGAACGACAGTCAAATTGCGCCCGAACAGAGTGAAAATACCGCTGAGTCGGCTAAAATGACCCAGCCGGAAGCCCCCCAGCAATCTCCCGCGCAAACGCTGAGCGAGCCCGAGGCCAACCCAGGCTTGCCCGAACCGTCACTTGCCAGCGGCCAGGTGGTGACGTGGGTTGCCTCGGAGTTCATAGCCCATACCAAAACCATCGGCTGGTATGCCGCCCTTTTCGTCGTAACCATCGTTTTTGCTGCCGCAGTCTGGTTTTTGACCAAAGACATGGTGGCTACGGTCGTGATCGTATTCGCCGGATTGCTGTTTGGCACTTACGCAGCCCGCAAGCCTAGGCAAATCAACTACGCGCTTGACGGTCGAACTCTCACTGTCGGACAACGCTCCCATCCGCTCAACGAATTCCGTTCTTATACCATAGTGCCCGAAGGTGCGTTCTCGAGCATCATGCTCATGCCGCTCCAACGGTTCGGCTTGATAACTACGATTTACTTTGATCCCCAGGACGAGGCCGCCATCGTCGATATACTTAGCCATCGCCTGCCCCACGAAGAGCGCAAGCCGGATGCTATCGACCGCGTGTTGCGGCGCATCAGGTTCTAGCCCGGAACATCAATTAAAAATAGAGCCACCGATGAGGGTGGCTCTATGCCTGTGGTACAAGGCGCCTGAATTATCTAGTGGTACCGTGCTTCTTTTGCATTGAGCTTTCGCTCCATGCGACTCACAAACCGCTTGCGCCGATCGCGGTCGTCCCACTTGTCAAATGTTTCCATCAATTCGTCTTCGTCGTATGACATGTTGCTAGCCCTCCTTTTTAAGCTAGTACTAGTAGTATGCCGACAATGGTTATGGGTCGCAGTGAAATTTTACATAAGCGTTGTCGGTCGTGGCATAGGCAGGCCGGCGGATTGTCGGTTACAATGAGGAAATGAATGTCATTCAGCGAACAATCGCGTGGTTTGATGAGTACCAGCGTCGTCACGGCTTTGTCGGTTTCCCGCTGGCCGTGTTTAAAAAATATGGCGACGACGAGGCCGGGCACCAGGCGGCGCTGCTGGCCTACTATGCTTTCTTGTCGATATTCCCGCTACTACTAGTGCTGACCTCTGTTTTGAAATTATTGGTTCGGAATAATGATGAGCTCAGGCTAAGGATTATCGAGAATGCAACGACGTACTTCCCGATCGTGGGCAATGAGTTGCAGCGAAACGTGCATGGATTGGGTACCAGCGGCATCGCTTTCATCGTGGGGCTAGTGCTGGCCTTATTCGGTGCTCGTGGCGTGGCTGACGCGCTACGTGGTGGTATAAATCATGTCTGGCAGATTCCGTATGTACGTCGTAGCGGCTTTCCGCGTGCTTTGCTCCAGAGCTTTGGCAGCATCGCCATTGGCGGCGCAGGTTTGATGTTAGCGCCGATTATATCCGGTTATGCTGTCAGCTTGGGTGGCCACGGTTGGCTGGCTCGCACCATCGCCCTCTTGATAACGGTTGGTATCTTGTATGGCATGTTCCTGGCATTGGTGCGCATCGCCCTGCCCGTTCGGGTGCCACTGCGGGATTTGCGGCCAGCAGCCGCCCTAGCGGCGATTGGTCTGACCACCCTGCAGATTGTCGGTGGTTTCATCCTGACGCGCCAACTACAACACCTGAACGACTTGTATGGCACTTTCGCCCTCGTGCTAGGACTACTGTATTGGCTCTATCTCCAATCACAAATATTGTTCTACGCCTTCGAAGTGGCATCGGTCCGCGCCCTCAAGCTCTGGCCACGTTCCATTGATCAGCAAAAACTGACCGAACAGGATCACCGGGCATTTCGGCTGTACGCCCGGCGCAATCGTTATCATGATGATGCGCACGTGCACATTAGACGGCACAGGTTCCGCCGCGACTCCGACTGATTAGCTCTTGATTTCGCGCCACACCGTGAAGGCGGTGAGGGCAAACAGTGAACCGACGAACATCCAGCTTAGACCCTGCCAACCGAAGGGTGTGGCATGGTTCAGGCTAGCTGAGAATAGTGAATAAAGGGCCAGGCCAAAAATCGAGCCGACAAAGCTCCATACAACAACCGGGCCTAAAGCGTTGTGTATCTTGGCCCATATCGTTACGACACCCGTCATGAGACCCGTAAAGGCCGCCACTAGGGCAATATCCCACATAGCATGCATCCCCTAGTATTCGAGATACTTTCGCCACCAATTATTAGTAGCATCCCGGGAGGATGTATCTTGTGGTTGGTGTGATGATTCTGGTGCGTGTCGCATAGAACCTCCTTTAAGTGTTAGTTTGTGCGTTGCGCCCGGGTGGCGGCGCGGTACCGGCTACTGCTCGTTGAAACTCAGGTCTGGGTTGAGGAAAATATCTTCGATCTGCTGGGGTTCGGTCAGCGTCTTTCGTGGCATACGGCCTCCTCTGTTACGACTAACAGTATATGTACACATGGAATGGTTGGCTGCATGATTTTTTACACGGACATAATTTGATGATTCGGCAAAATTAATTCGTTGGTGGGCGGTGCCGCTATAGAGGGATTCGCCTCACCTGGCGAGCCCAAAAATGCGCTGCTGGGGTGACCCAGTTTGGCGCCCCCATCCGGAGAGAGGGATATCGCACTTCGTGCTCTTCCACTGCGGCGTGCTCGAAGCAAGCTTCTGTGCGCGTCCTCGCTACACCGAACCCTTCGTTCGCTTTGCTCACTTGCCGGGTTCGTATCCCTCGAACCAGAGCCAAACAAAAAGCCCGCGGTAGCGGGCATTTTTGTTTGGCGGAGAGAGAGGGATTCGAACCCTCGGTACCGTTGCCGGCACACTGCTTTTCGAGAGCAGCACCTTCAACCACTCGGTCATCTCTCCAAAATATGTAGTTACTTGAGAACGCTCAACATTATATCTGTTATCGGTATTAAACAAAAGATAAGCATTTTAGATCGAACTGTAGTAGAATGTGCGTAGAAATTTAATCCTTAGGGGGTGGTCATGGCTAAAAAACCAACTAAATCGTCAGCGCGGGCACTAGTAGATAAGGTTCTCATCCTGTGTGGCGTCGTCGCGACAGTAGCGTTCTTCGCTATCGGGGGTCTGGCATGGTGGGCGTCGTCGTTCATCACTACCCAGGTGCATGATCAGCTGACGGCCCAGAAGATTTACTTCCCTCCTAAAGGTAGCCCGGCACTCGATCCAACCGAGTTCCCAACCCTTCAGCAATACGGTGGCCAGATAGTTGATAACGCACCCAAGGCCAAGGCTTACGCTGACGAATATATCGGTGCACACCTAAAGCAGGTAGCCAACGGTAAAACTTACTCCGAAGTGAGCACAGAGGCTCGGGCAAACCCGACCAACCAGGCCCTTCAGCAACAAAAGACCACGCTATTCCAGGGCGAGACCCTGCGTGGTCTGCTGCTTGGTAACGCCTATGCCTTCGGTACCATCGGTGATATTGCCGGTGCCGCAGCCGTGGTTTCCTTTGCTGCCGGCGTGACAATGCTAATATTGGTCGTCCTTGGCTGG
This sequence comes from Candidatus Saccharibacteria bacterium UBA6224, assembly GCA_002441585.1. GTDB lineage: Bacteria > Patescibacteriota > Saccharimonadia > Saccharimonadales > UBA4665 > UBA6224. The sequence goes on from DJWS01000004.1 coordinate 53,345, forward strand.
CGCCACTTGCGCTCAGTCGCCTAATCCATAAATACGGTCCTACTACACACTAGCCTTTCTTGGGCTAGTGTGTTAATATTACCCCTGTTGCTCGTTTGGCAATTAACCCGAAATTGGAAACCAAGCCGTAGGTTGTTTACGATTTTGAGAAGAGGAACATAGTCGTGGGCCGAAGCTTTTGTCGTAAGACAAAACGAGGCAGCGGCGCGAGTTCCGACGAGCACCTGTAGCTCAGCTGGATAGAGCGTTGGCTTGCGGAGCCAAAGGTCGTAGGTTCGAATCCTGCCAGGTGTACCAAAACAAACACCCCTCGTTAGAGGGGTGTTTGTTTTGGCCTTGCAAGACTCTGACCTACGACCAGAGATTTTCCAAAGGAAAATATCGTAGGTCGTCGGTTCGTACAGGAGTGAGCGTGCAGGTGCTTGCACCGAAAAGCGAGCTCCGTGCAGCGAAGCGCATCCTGCCAGCCCGGCCGCAGCGGAAAAGGCCGAAGGCCGCTATCCTGCCAGGCGTACTAATAAGTACCGGACTCACCGTATATCGTATCCGTACTTTTTGGATAGAATCTCCAAATCAGGTTTGCCGAACTTCTGGGCTAGCTTCTCAAATTTGGCTACTTTATCCGCTCCAAACCTGGACACATCACCCTTGTACCACTCGAAGCTATTCAAGTACGGCGGAGTGGTCTTGGAATGAAATTTATCGGCATACATGATTAGCAATTCCGCTTCGGTCTCGGCTAGGTAGTCATCTATTGGGAGTGGTAATTTCTGTGAGATGACATCTTGCTTTGTCAGCCCCACACCCGTGTGGTGAGAGGCGAACCGCCAAATGGATTCCGGATAACCTTCTCGCTTCAGGATAGTTTCACCCTCGACGCCATGGGTGATGTAGTTTACACCGGCGCGCAAAGTGCCATCCGTGCCAAATAGGGGATATGCCCCAATATCATGCAGCATAGAGCCGACTCGCACTAAGTCGGTATCAACTCCTAGTGAATTGGTGTCGATAAGCTGTAGTGCCACATCCCTGACGATGCAGGAGTGTTGCCAGATGAGGTCGAACACCTCGTCACATGGTGAGTATTTGTGATGTAGGGCCTTGATGGATTGGGTGCTCGGCAGGTTCACGACTACTATTGTAGCGCAATAGCACTGCCAGTGGGGCGACCAATGTCCGGTACCCATGCATATTTTTCACCTGGTGCCGCAGCCCACTTCAGGTAATGCCGGTTGCCGAAACTTTCGATACGGTCATCACCCCTGTAAACGCACAATTTGGCTGTCTGTCCGGGGTCGAGGAAGCACCCCCAAACGATGTCATCATCTTCGGTAACATTTGCTAAGACTTCGCTTGGCGTGACCCCCGGAAAAACTCCGCTGCCAGGACGACCGTCGAAAAGCCTAATGTGCACGGAACCATCCGCGCTGGCATACATAGCCGTTCGGGCGAGTGGTCGTTCCACGAATGGTGGCTTGCTGCCCAATGACATATCTTTGTTGATTGGATGGGCCTCGAATGCCTGGGGCGTTAGCATGGGGCCGACAGATAGCGCACCTTGCAAGGAGCCACCGATGGCCATGCCCCCGACCGTAAGCAATCTCATGGCCTGATCGCCGACCAGGTGGCGTTCGTGACAGCGCAGAACCATATCATGGGCAAATATGTCCACGCCGCCTTTGCCGATTTCCTTGCTGATGAACAGGCCATCTTCGCGGGCGATAAAGCCGACATCGATTACCTCATCTTCTTCGATCAGAGGGGTAAAACGCGAAGCTTCATCGAGTACTCGGGCACTTCCGGTAGCCTCACTATATTGGTGTGTGATGACGGCATTGCCATTGCCAAACACCTTAATGTCCGTATCGTGGGCGGTCAGCGACCCCGACCAGCTTAATTCATAACCATTCAGGCTCAGCATTCCCAATGAGGCGACATGTTGGGCCGATAGGTGCTGATCCTGACAGACGATTGCCTCCCTGTCGACTACGGGTAGACTACGGACCAGGTGATTCGATACCGCTAAGTTGAGTGATGGCTGGCGTGGAGTAGCACTGCCCACATCGGCTAGGTAAAAGAATCCCCCACCAGTTACCGCCATCGGGCGTCGTTCGTGCTTGGCCAGTTCGTATATGCTCTTCAGCTCGGTGTGGGCGTGGATGGTAGGTGTTACGGCTCCCTCTCGGAAGCTGAGGTCGTACACATTGGTAAACCCGCCACCCTCGAGCTCTAGTGGGAAGGCCCGAAGATTAAGGCCCCTGCCTATATCTTCGCGTCGTGCTAGCACGGGGATATCGACAGTATCCTGCATGAATGTTTGTGCTTCGGTGAGGGTATCGAATGCTACCATGACGTTTTCCTAGACACTTTTATATACTCATATGAACAATTTTACAATATCAGGGTCGGGCCTAGCCAAGCTGTGCTTGGGTGGGCCCGTTCGTAAATGATAAGCTGGGAGTATGAACAACCCAGTAAACCATCGAACGAATCGCGAGAACTAGGCATGAGCGAGCCAAGCATATTTACCAAGATCATCAATGGTGAGATTCCCTGCCACAAAGTGTACGAGGACGATGACACGTTCGTATTCATGGATATCCACCCGATCCAGCCCGGCCAGGTATTGGTCGTGCCCAAGAAGCAAGTTGGCTTTGTGTGGGATATGGAGAGTGATGATTATCAGTCCCTGATGGCGACCGTCCAGCACATCGGTAAGCGCATTCGCGAGGCTTTTCCCGACAAGAAACGCGTGGCCGTCATGATCGAGGGGCTCGACGTGGCGGACCATGCCCATGTTAAGGTGTTCCCCTTCTCTACTCCCGATGAGTTCCGACACGCCCCCGACCAAAATACCGAGCCTGACCACGCTGCCCTGGCGGAGATTGCCGCCAAAATCGCCCAGCAGTAGGTGGATTCACCGTTGTATCGTACAATAAGCGCATGACTCCTACACTCACCTCACTATTCTTCGCAGCTGGTGTTGCGGGATGGGTGTATTCTCAGATGGCCCGCCGGACCGGTAGCGCTAATCCGTCAAGCGTCTTCATTATGTCGGGCGTGGCTGGTGTGATTGCGTTCATCTTCTTCTTTACGCTTCTCAAGTACATCCTCCACATCGGCTAGCTGGCCGCTTAGGGCTAGATAGTTTTGTTTTATAGCCAAAATTGGTATTATAAGGCTATGTATGTAGGTGGGGCCCAGTTGTGGTCTAAGGAAGTTGCGCTATGAGCCAGCTTGACGAAAAGTCGCTCGGTAAGCGGTTACAGGATATGCGTAAGCGTCAGGGTTTCACTCAACAGGCCCTTTGTCACGCCGCTAACCTTAGCTATTCGACCCTCGCCAAGATTGAGCGAGGCGCCATCAAATCTCCTTCGATCTTTACCGTCCAGAGTATCGCGCTGGCCATCGGTGTCTCGATGGATGAGCTTTTAGGTATGCCAGGCGTGGGTGCACCCAGGGGTCGCTCTAAGGGTGGTATAACATTCGTTTATTTTGACCTCAATGACACGCTGGTGCGGGCCGCCCAGCAAGCCTTCATGCTGATTGCCGAGCGTAGCGGTGCTCTGCCAGACGTCATCGAATCGACATTTTGGCACTACAACGACCTGTTGAGTCGAGGCAGTATGACGACCGAGGAATTCAACGAGGTGTTAAGCAAGCGCGTTGGTATGAAAGTCGATTGGCGCGAGGCCTACCTGGAGAGTGCCGAGCCGATCACCCCTGTCCAAGATTTACTCAAGTGGACGGCCGAGCATTACCGGGTTGGCATATTCAGCAATACGCTGCCGGGGCTGATCAGCGGTTTGCGCCAACAAGGCACCTTACCCGACCTGAGCTATGCGGCAATCGTCGATTCTTCAGAGGTGGGCGTGCAAAAACCCAGCGTTAAGTCGTATGAGCTGGCGGTCGAGCGAGCCGGCGTACCAGCCGAAGAGATACTACTCATCGATGACAATCACTCAAGCCTAGTCGCTGCCGAAAAACTGGGCTGGCACGTATCACTTTTTGATGGTTATCGGGCCGAGGAATCGGCCGAACGAGCTCGTGCCACGCTGGAACTGGCCGACTAGCGGCTAAGCCTGACTAAACCGTTCGTATTCAGCCGTCAATTTTTTCAATTGTTGCTCGGTCTCGGCCATCTGGTCTTTGGTCTGGGCGACGACATGCTTTGGCGCCTGCTTAATGTAGGCCTTATTGTCTAGTCGGGCCTTCAGTTGTTTAAGTCGAGCTTCGAGCTCGGTTTTTTGCTTAGCTAAGTCGTCGGCGTAGTGTTGGGCTGTGCCGCTATCGATATCCAGCCAGCAGTCGTATTTGGTGGTGGTCAGGTGCAGTCCCTGCCCGTCCCTGACTTCGGTGACGCCCTGCAATTTGGCCAACCGGGCAATCAGCGCGCCATTATCGCGCAAGAAGTCGACGCCAGTGAAGTACAGGGTTGAGCGAGAAACGCCAAGCGCCTTCTGGATGGCCCGTGACTCTGTCACGATGGTGACGATTTCTTCGAACTCAGCCGCCTTGGCGGTCTGTGACTTAGCAACTTTGGGCCAGGGTCGTGTCGCTAATACACTGTCACCCTCCCAAGACAGTGTTTGCCAGATTGTCTCGGTAACGAATGGGGCGAAGGGATGCAGGGCTATCAGGATAGATTCCAACAGGTGGGCTAATAGAGGCTTATTGGGCTCGGTCTTGCTAGCTTCGATGTACCAGTCGGCCACATCGTCCCAGACGAAGTGATACAGGCGCTCGTAGGCCTCAGCCAGGCGATAATTTTCGAAGTCCGACTCGAGGTCGCTGAGCGTCCGTTGTAGCTTGTCCAGCACCCAGTGGTCAGCCGCAGAGGTCGGATGAGCCGGCTCGCGGCTGCTGTCATCACCGATGATATCTTCAATATAACGGGCGATGTTCCATAGCTTGTTACAGAAATTGCGGGCATCCTCGACTTTGCGGTTGTCATAGCCACGATTCACCGCTGGGACGCGGCCGGCCAAAATGCCCATGCGTAAGGCGTCGGAACCGTACTCTTCGATGACTGGCAGCGGATCAACCACGTTGCCAACACTTTTGCTCATCTTGGACCCATCTTCGGCCATGACGTAGCCGTGAATGTAGACATCCCGGAACGGTATGTCGCCAGTTACATAAAGTCCCAACATGATCATCCGGCAAACCCAGGGGTAAAGGATTTCGCCGCCGGTTTCCATGACGGATAACGGATAATATCGCTTGAAATCGTCACTATCGGGGTAGTCGAGCGTGGCATAAGGCCAGGAGCTGCTACTAAACCAGGTATCGAAGACGTCGGGGTCGCGGTGATAGGTCTTGCCCTCGACATCGATGAATTCTTGGTCGACTCGTTCGTCGTAGATCCAGTCGTCGGGATCGTCGACATTCTGGAAAGCCGGAATCGGGATGCCCCAGGCAATCTGTCGGCTGATGTTCCAGTCCCGGAGGCCCTCGAGATAGCGGATGGACTGCTGGCGCTTAGCGTCCGGATAAAAGGCAATTTTCTTGTCTTTCAGTGCTTTGATAGCTGGCTTAGCCAGCGGTTCCATGTTGACGAACCATTGCTCACGTAACAGGGGTTGGATGACGGTGTCGCACTTGTAGCAGTGGCCGACGCTATTGACGTGCTCTTTCGTTTCGACTAAGAAGCCCTGCTCTTTTAGGTCCTCGACGACTTTCTTGCGGCCATCTTCGACAGTCAGACCCCGATAGGCGTCCGGCACCTCTATTAGCTTGCCCTCATGGTCGATGACGGTCAGGTTTGGCAAGTCGTGCCGTTGCCCGACCTCGAAGTCATTGGGGTCATGAGCGGGTGTGACTTTTACGGCGCCAGTACCGAACTTCTGATCGACGAAATCATCGGCCAGGATGGGTATTTCGCGGTGGGTCAGTGGCAGGCGGACAGATTTCCCTACTAAATCCTTGTAGCGCTTATCATCTGGGTGAACGGCGACGGCGACATCACCGAACATCGTCTCTGGCCGGGTAGTGGCGACCACCACTTCTCCGCTGCCGTCGACGAGCGGGTAGCGGATGTGCCACAAGTGGCCCTTCTGCTCTTTGAAGACCACTTCTATGTCGGCAAATGCAGTGCCATGAAAAGTACAGAAATTGACCAAGCGTTCGCCCCGGTAAATCAGACCTTCGTCCCACATTTTTTTGAAGGTGGCGTAAGCCCGGGCAACGATCTTGTCATCGAGGGTGAAGGTGAAGCGGCTCCAGTCACAGCCGATGCCCATGCGGCGCATCTGCGAAACGAAATTACCCCTGTTCTGGGCCACGAAATCCCAGATATCGTGGTACAACTCTTCACGTGAAAAATCAAAACGGCTCTTCCCTGCTTTGGCCAGATGTTTCTCATAAACGGACTGCGTCTCGAAACCGGCATGGTCGGCCCCCGGTAGGAACAATACCGATCGTCCGCGCAAGCGGTGATAACGCGCCAGGGTGTCCTCGATAGCCGCCGTCAGCTCGTAGCCAATGTGTAGATTGGCGTTAGCGTTCGGCGGTGGCATAACGATGCTGTACGGGTCGCCGTGGGCGCTCGGGGAGAATGCCCCGCCCTGCTGCCACAGCTCATAAATGTCCGACTCGTACTGTCCTGGTTCGTAAACCTTTGGTAACTTCATGCAAGATCCTTCTTTTTCCTTGGGTAAGTGTTGAATAATGTTCGCAAAATGTCTATGTTATCGGACGATTGCACGGTCGCTCGGGTCGATAAATTCGGCGATGCGCAGCATAGGGCCAGTATATCACCCCTGGCAGAGGCCCGGTAGAGTCACATGCTGAGATTTGGGGCAATGGTAAGGGAGTAGGGGTCGGCCGGTGCTTGGCCTTCGCTTGCCATGAAACAACCCAGCGTCGCGATCATGGCGCCGTTGTCGGTGCATAGTTTGAGGTCGGGGTATTCGATGGCGGCGTCGGGCAGGGCCTCACTCAGTTGTCGTCGCAGTTCGGGGCTGGCAGCCACGCCACCGGCCAGCACCACGCTAGCTGGTTGAAACTCGTCATAGGCCAGAACAGCTTTGTCGACGATGGTCTTCACGGCCGTGTGCTGAAAGCTGGCAGCAATGTTGGCCTTCTGAGCCTCGCTTAGCGCCCCTGCAAGCTTAAAAGACGGAAAGGTGTGGTCATGTCCGGTTTCTGTCTGAGCGAGCCTTAGGACGGCTGTCTTAGGCCCAGAAAATGAAAAGTCATATTTGCCATCAACATGGGCAATTGGCAGTTTGTAGGTATGCGGATCACCCTCAGCGGCCTCGCGCTCGACACTTGGGCCGCCAGGGTAGGGCAGGCCGAGGATCTTAGCCACCTTGTCGAAGGCTTCACCAATGGCATCGTCACGAGTCTGACCAAGCAGGGTGTAATCGAAATAATTCCTAAACAATGCCAGTTGGCTGTGGCCGCCACTGACGATGATGGCCAGCATAGGGAAGGCGGGTTGGTGTCGACGCATCTTGTAACCGCCGAGGTTGGTCTCGGTCAAAAAATTTGCGAAGACATGTCCCATGACATGGTTAGCCCCATAAAGTGGCTTGCCGTGCGTGATAGCCAGGGTGCGCGCGGTCATTACACCGATAAGCAGGCTACCGCCAAGACCGGCACCATAGGTCACGGCAATGCCGTCGATGTCGTCCCAGCTGCACTTAGCGTCCGATAGTGCTTGCTCGATGACCGGCAAGATGGCCTCTACATGGCTGCGGGCGGCAATTTCCGGCACCACGCCACCATATTTCACGTGCAAATACATGCTGCTGGCCACGGCGTTAGATAGCAGGATATGGCCGTCTTCCACCACCGAGGCGGCGGTTTCATCGCAACTCGTCTCAATACCCAGTATCTTCATCTGTAAGTAGCATACCATAAGGGGCCGACCTCTTGACAAAACGCTTATAAACTGATACCATAAACACCCTAAACCAAAACATACAAAACAGTCAGCAAATAACAGGAGAGAGGCACAGCATGACTTCCGAGGCACGTCCGCCACAACCCGAAGGTGAAGAGCCGGTCAATCCGGCGCTTTCGGCTGAGCCGTTGTCGGAGTCGGAAGTCCAAGATTTCGAAGGACAAGTCGTGGCTGGTGACGTGGTGGAGTCTTCCCCTGAACCTGAAGATGTCACAGAGCTGTTCATCGGTCATTTTGAAGCCCTGAATGGTCATGCCCCAAGTTCGATCAATGCGGCTAACATGAGAACTAAGAAGGTACAAGAGCTGGCTGATTTGATCGACCTTGCCAAGCGTAATGGCAAAACGGTGGATGCCAGCGTTGAAGAAGATGTCCGTAAATTCGCTGATGCCGGGATAAAGCATTGGAAGTTGAGTCGCAGAGAGCGAGAGGCTATAAACAGCTACAAGGCGGTGCCAACCGATGAAAAATATAAGGCTATGTCTGCCTTGTATCTGCCGCATGATACCGACGAAGGCGTCAGCCAGGACGATCAGCGAAAACGCCTGGCCGCGGAACTGGAGGCTCGGCTTCGTCTGGACAGCCAAATCCGTGATAGGGAAGTAAGCCGTCAGGCGCGACGCGAGAAGCAAGCCGCAAATCGGGCCAAAGGACAACCCACGGAGCAAGCTGCTGACGAGGTAAAGTCAATCGTCGCTGACACAGGGCAACATACAGAGGCTGGACCGGAGTCAGAACCAGATGCGCCGGCACACGATAAGGGTACGGCGCCTGAGTCGGAACCAGCAGTTGCAGCATTACCTACCCCGGAACCGGCAGCTGCACCTTTGCCCGCCCCAGTCGAGCCAAAACCGATCACAGCAGTTTCCGCCGACCATGATCCGGTCGCTGCGACAACGGGGACTGACGCACGTGGTCCTCTGACGAATGAACAGTACGACCAAGCTTATCGTGTGAACGATACCCTGCAAAGATTCGCCAGCGCTCGCAGCCTAAACGGTGTCCAAAAAGCATTGCGAGAATACATCAAGGTTGCTGCTGGTCGCGAGGGTCTAAGTGTGGCTATCCGCAGACAGTATCGTCGAAGCAATGCCGAGGCCCTGCGCGAACACTACGAGGATGCCCGCTTGGATGCGATAGTGGATATCGAGGATAAGTTGTGGGAGCAGGGAATAGATAAAGACGAGATACTGATGATACAACGCCTGGATGACCGGACGACGGCCCGGGCGGTGGCTCTCGGGATCAAGGAAGAATCCGAACGACGAGCTGCTCCGAAGGGGGCTTTCTCGGCCAGGCGTCAACAATTTTATGATTGGTGGGCGCGCCAAGGCGAGGACAAGTTCTTTAGCCGCAAGGGCCTGGCCGGTCGGGCCAGACGTGCCGGCGTGATGGTCGGGCTTGGTGGCGCCGGCGGAATCGTTGTGGGTTTGGCCGGGGCCGCCGTCTTGGGACCGGCTGTCGGTGCCGCGATTGGCATCGGTGCAGCCAGGGGTGTGACCCGAGGCGTACTAGCCGGGCACATCAATCGTCGGGCCAATGCCATGACGGTAGCGGGCGCCAACTACGAGCGCCGACTGAAGGCTCAGCTGGAAGCTATCGACGATCATTATGAAACAAGTGACGAAGTCGGCGGCGCAACCGCTGTCTTAGCTGACGACGTCGAGGGTACGGTCCGTAAAAACCGCGTGCGCCTGGTAGCCGGCACGGTCCTGGCCGCCGCTGGCGGGGCGCTGGGTGCCGAACTAGCCAGCCTTATACACGGTAGTTCGCCCAACTTAAACAACGGCGGTAACGGTGCCAACAACCAACCAGGCTTTGGGGGAAGGGAGCCCGATGTACCGCCCGAGACGCACGCTCACCCCAATCTCAGAGGTCATCATGCTCCGACTACACCCGAAACTCCGCCGCCCGAGTCGGATTTTCCACCAAAAGTGCCCAAACCACGGCTTCCGGAACATGGTCAGCTTGGTCAGGAATTCAAGGTTGAGCGGGGTAGTGGCTTCGTTCGGGAAATTGAAGAATACGCCGAAGCTCACGGCTATGGTCATGTCGATGGCGGCAAAGCCTACCGGATATATCTGGCGCTACAGGCTGACCATGGCAATCACATAATCGATCTTAGCGGCAATGGCCCTGATGCCTACTCGATGGGTGGACATAATCTCGGCCTAAGCCGTCCCGACGCCCACGCCGAATGGTACCCAGGCGTAGAAGTCCAATTGCGTGAGTTGCTCGACGCGACGCCGACCCACAGCTAGGCTATACTCTTGGTATGACGCGATTACGCCGACAGGAACCAAACGATGAGTGATCTTCGTCTCGATACAAGTTTTCTCGATGAAGCTGGTCTAGCTTCCCTGGAACCGGCCAAAAAACAGCGGTTGCTGGTTTACGTAGAGGCTACACTACGAGAGCGCGTGGGACTGCGTTTCGCGGCTGAAGCAACCCGAGAGCAACTCGAGCAATTAAAAGGCCTGGGTGACGAGGACAAATTAGAATGGATCGAACGGACTTTTCCAGATTCCGCTGCGATCATCCAGGATGAGCTGACAATGCTTCAGGCGGAAGTGGCCGACATGGCGGACGATGTTCTAGCTGCCGGCGCGGACTAGGACTAGCATTAAATGGCTAGTCAAGGCTCTTGTATACTAGGCCTATGAATATACGCAAAATCGTCAAAAGACTGATACCGACTGCTTTATTTCAGGCAATCGAACCGACCGGCCATCTAATTGAGGCCTGGCTATGGAACGCGCGCTACGGTTTCCCGGGGCGTGGCATGAAAGTTATCGGCGTGACCGGTACCAACGGCAAGACTTCGACGGCCTTTCTGATCCACAAAATGCTTGTCCAGTCGGGCATTCGGACCGGACTGATGACGACCGTCGCTTACGGTGTGGATGACGCTATCGAGCAACAAGTGCAGCACTACACCAACGTGCCGGTGCCCGAGCTGATGCGTCGGTTAAAATCGATGCGTCGCCAGAAGGTGGACTGGCTGGTATTCGAAGTGACCAGCCAGGGCTTAGCCCAACACCGTGTCTGGGGCGTGCCGTTTTCGGTCGGTGTCCTGACCAATATCACGCACGAGCACCTCGATTATCACAAGACTTTCGAGCGTTATGTCGCGGCCAAACAGATGCTATTTCGCTACGTGGCACGCAATCGCCGGGGACTGGGTGTGGGTATTGCCAATGCCGATGACCCCAAGGGTGATTTATTTGCCCGGCTGACACCGCATCCGGTGCTTTATGGCATGCGGGGTGGCGATGTAGTGGCCCAAGACGTCCAGCTGACTCCTGATGGCAGTACTTTTACGGCGGTGGCTGGCGACGACCGCTATGAGATTACTTGTCACATTCCGGGCGGATTTTATGTACAGAACTCACTGGCGGCGGTTTGCGTCGGGCGGGCGTTGGGGCTTAGTCGGGAGCAAATCGAACAGGGCATCGCCGCGCTTCGTGGAGTTGCCGGACGGATGACTACAATCGATGAGGGACAACCCTTCAGCCTGATAGTCGATTATGCCCACACACCCGACAGTTTCGATAAGCTCTTTCGTGATATCCGACCAGTAGTCAAAGGCAAGCTGATCGTGATGTTCGGCAGCGCCGGGCGTCGCGATCAGGCCAAGCGGGCGGTGCAGGGCCGATTGGCTGGTGAGTATGCCGACGAAGTCATTATCACCGAAGAAGATGACCGCGATGTCGATGGTATGGCCATCATGGACGAAATTGCCAGGGGCGCCGAGGAGGCCGACAAAGTTCGCGACCGGGACCTGTTTTTGGTGCATGATCGCACCGAAGCCATCAAGTTTGCCCTAAGCCGGGCTAGCCAGGGTGACACCGTGCTACTACTGGGCAAAGGGCACGAAAAGACCATCGAGAGCGCCGACGGTGAGCACCCATGGGACGAAATCGCCACCGCCCGCGCAGCCGCTAAAGCAACCGTTACTCAATGATTATCGGGCTAGAAGGTCCGGCTGGGGCTGGTAAGACGACCATGGCGCGTACTGTCGCGGCTGAATTTGGCGCCGTGGTAGTAGAAGGTGGCGCCTGGTACCGCGCGCTGGCGTACGAGGCACAGCGACGCGGTATCGCGGTTGATGACGTTGACCGCTTAATTGGACTGGCCGAGCAGCTAACCCTCCGACTGGAGCCACCGAACCGTATCATGCTGGAAGGGAATGATGTCACGGATGCGTTGTACACTCCTGACATCGCGGTCGCGGTACCACAGATTGCTCAGCATTTGCCAGTGCGGGAGAAGATTGAGCCGAAAATCGTAGCCGAAGCCCGGGCTCATGATTTGACAATTAATGTGGGCCGCCATCTGCGAGCCGTATTGCCAGAGGCGTACATCTTAGCAGTTAAGATTGACCCAGACGAGGCGATACGCCGCAGCCAGCACAGTGCCGCACACGACGTCCAATCCCTAAAACAGCGTCGTGATATAGATGAGCAAACCAAGCAGCTGCTAGGGGAGACGGACGACGGTAAGGTAGTGGTGGATGTCACGGATATGTCACCTGCCCAGCAGGCTGATGCCCTTCGGCAGTTCATCAAGCAGTGCCCGAATCACATGAGCTGAGGCGACCATTGTCATTTGACAAATTGAGAGTATTATTAAAACAATATGAGTGAAAAGGTCAGAGAAGAGCTGACGACCGAGGTGGACGCTGCCACGGAGTCACGCGAAACAAAGTACCGTTGGGCGCGCTGGACGGCGGTTAGCGTGGCCGGTGCACTCGCCGTCACGTATGGTCTTCCAGCGCTGGTGCGGGCCACCGCTCCAGATTGTGACGTAGTCATGAGAGCGGACGATACTGGCACGCAGGCCATCTACCTGCCTGACGGACGGATGCGCTACGGTGACGTTTTTAGCACCCCCGAGGGTCTGAGTGTCTTGCTGGATTGGAAAGACTCCATCAAGTTCGACAAAGAGCAAATAGCCGAACGGGCTACGACCGAATACGATGCCGGCAATGGGGTGATGGTGCAGATCCAGGTGGTCGACAGCGACACCGTAGAGACTAGCTGTTAGCCAGATTAGGCGTTATCAAGTGTCAGGGTGGTGCATCGGATGCTGCCGCCTCCCTTGCCGAGTTCCGGGTTCTTGAGCCGGATCGTTTTAAGGCCGTGAGACTCGATAGCCGCAGCGTACTCAGTCGCGCTGGCGTTTATTATCACGACCTCGCCGGTCGATACCAGATTGCCGGCCATAGCCTGTTTGGCCTCATTTTCGGATATCTCGATCTTGTCGACGTCGTCAAAGGCCCGGAGGATCGCCTGACTCTCCGGTGTAAACGCTGACGGACACCAGCCAATCAGACCGCGCTGGTCGTCGCTCGGGGCCCTAAGCACAGAAATGGCCAAGTCAATATCGTAATAAAAGCTGTCTGCCCACCCCGAAACAGGGTTGATAAGCGGCTGGCCCTGTTCGTCCAACTGCGGTATGGCCTGGAGTTGGATGCGCTGCAAGCCGAGTGTTTCGGCAACGAACGCTTGGGCAGCCTCATCAGAACGGTACCCGCTGCCGCAGAACAGATACGGACCGCAAGGTAGGGCATCACCCTGGCCGCTAAAACGGAGGCCATCGGGCACGTAGACCAGGCGTTTACCAAATTGCTGCTCAAGGATTTGGGCCGCGTAGGCCTCTTCGCCCTTGCGGGCGCTCGGTAGGCGAGCCATGACAGCCGTGTCGCCGCGCACCAGTGCCCAGTTCGCGGTGTAGACGCCATCCTGACAGCCTTGCGGCGGGGGAACCTGGTAAACCGTTACGCCGGCGGACTCCAGGGCTTGCCGAATGGCAGCGTGTTCTTGGGCGGCGGCCTCTAAATCGATTTTGACGGAGCTGTCCATGAAAGGGTTGATGGCTTGGCCGTCGTCGAAATAATCGACGCCACTCATCAGTACTGTCTGGTTTATTGGTGTTGGCATGGCTCCTCAGTATACCAAGTAATAGGCACAACTCGATAGACGTACCAATCACAAGCTCTTTTATTATTGTGTAAAATGTGACATAAACTCTAGCATTATAATCAAAAACATGCTACAATAACCCCATCATGGCCGGCCACAATAAACCACCTCAGGATTTTACGCTCAGCCCCGTAGAGTTTGCTGATATCGGTCAGCCTAATTTTGAGGATCCCAACAAACCCTCAGACACTAACAAGAAGATTGCCGAACGTCTACGTGTCCTCGATCGTAGGGAATTATTACTCTGTGCGGGGCAGTTTGCTTGTATGGCCGCCTCCGAGTCGCAACCGGTCGCTGATTTCAAAGAAATACCGGCGTTCGGTGAGGGACGCGAACGGTCTCGCCATGGCGTGACATTTGGACGACTTAACGTGCAGACCGAACAAGATCCCGTCATTACGACCTTTGTGGCGATGAAACCGTACGATCGGCGCAAGGTGGACCTTGGTATGCGGCCCGAGCGAGCAGTGACGCACGACTGGGCTACCAACCAACACTTACGCAAGCTGAGCACTAGTGGTGCCTACGAACCAATAGGGGTCTGGCGCAATCACGATACGTTTTTCGTACCGGGTCTGATCACCTGGTTCAATGAACGCTCACTGTCGTTGGATAACATGCTACAGGCTCGTACCGATGAAGACGGTTTGATGGACGCCGCTACGCCACTGCGGGCTCGCCAAGCGTTGCGTTTGGGCCATTTCGGCCTCGGCATCGCCCATGGTGCGCACATTACCCACGGTGATGCTTTTCCGCAAAACTTTGCCACCGATGGCTCACACATTATTTTCAACGATACCACCACGCTGCGACCATTTGGGAGCTCAGAAACGACAACCCGAACTAAAGTCGACCAAGATGTTGATGATTTCGTCAGCGGCACTATCCATCCGGAAATGAGTAGTCCCGAAATGCAGGCGCTCACAAGTGAGGCTTTGAAAGATTCGGAATTCCGAACGGATTTGTATGAGTCGTATATGGCCGGCGCCGCCCTCGGTGCCGAGCGAGCCGGTTACCCCAAGTCAGGGTTGCTCGTTCCGCCAAGCACACACCAACAAATCATTGATAGAGTTGTTCAGCGATACGTTCCTCGGTAGCGCAAACGAGAGTATTGACCCGATTTTGGCAGTCCCGTATAGTGAGTGCTAGTGAATTAGCACTCTACATTTCGTAGTGCTGATTCTTCTAATCGACTAACAGGAGGATCAAACATGAGTGTACCGATTCAGCCATTGGCAGACTATGTGGTCGCGACAGCGGAAGAAGCCGAGACTAAGACCAAGAGTGGTCTGTACGTGCCCGAAAGCGCCAAAGAAAAGCCCAAGACGTCTAAAGTCGTGGCAGTTGGCAAAGAAGTCAAGAACGTCAAAGTGGGCGACCGGATCGTCTACGGCGGCTACACTACCACTGAAGTAAAAGTGGATGGCGTCGAATACCAGTTGATTAAGGAAGAAAACATTTACGCGACCGTAAAGTAGGAGGGATTCAATGAGCAAAAAAGTATTCTACGATGATGATGCCCGCCGGCGCGTGCTGGCTGGGGCCGAGATTTTATACAACGCCGTCAAGACGACCATGGGACCCAAGGGGCGCAACGTGGTCATTAGCAAGAGCTATGGCGCACCGACGGTCACGCACGATGGTGTGACGGTGGCCAAGGGCGTCGAGATTGCCGATGTTGATGATGAGACTCTGGGCTACAAGGTTGGTGCCGAGCTGATCAAGCAAGCCGCCAACAAGATGAATGACGTCGCCGGTGACGGTACCACTACCGTGACCGTCCTGACGTATCACATACTGAATGAGGCCAATAAGCTGATTGCTGCCGGACACAACCCGATGCAACTGCGCAAGGGGCTCGAGGCTGCCGCCGAAGCCGTCATCGACGAGCTGGGCAGCATGGCCGAGAACATCGAGGGCAACAAGAAGCGGGTGGCCGAAGTCGCTACCATTTCAGCTGGCGATGCCCAAATTGGCGCCCTGATTGCCGATGTCATGGAGTCGGTCGGTAAAGAGGGTGTGGTAACCGTCGAAGAAGGTCAGGGATTACACCTGGAGAAAGAAGTCGTTGAGGGCTTTACGTTTGACCGCGGCTTCGTCAGTCCATATATGGTGACCGACACGGCTCGCATGGAAGCAGTCTACGACAAGCCAGCTGTGGTCATCACCGACAAGAAAATCAGCTCCGTCCAAGAATTTTTGCCATTGCTCGAAAAACTGGCGCAAGCCGGCAAGAAAGACTTAGTGCTGATTGCCGAAGATGTCGAAGGCGAGGCTATGGGCACGCTGATATTGAACCGCCTGAAAGGCGTCTTCAACACGGTGGCTATCAAAGCTCCGTCTTACGGCGAGCGCCGCAAAGATATCCTGAATGACATCGCCATTTTAACCGGTGCCGAAGTGATTACCGAGGACCGCGGCATGACGTTTGAGAATGTCGAGCTGGATGTCGTTGGTACGGCCCGCAAAGTCATTGTCGACAAAGACAACACGACTATTATCGAGGGTGGCGGTCGGGCTACTGAGGTCAGTGCTCGCATCACTCAAATCAACGCCCAAATCGAAGCTGCAACCAGCGAATACGACAAAGAACACCTGGAAAAGCGCCGTGCCGCGCTGTCCGGCAAGGTTGCCGTCATCAAGGTTGGTGGCGCTACCGAGACCGAAATCGAAGAGAAGAAATACCGCGTCGATGACGCCGTGGCCGCCGTCAAGGCAGCTTTGTCTGAGGGAATCGTACCTGGTGGAGGCGTGACGCTGATCAATCTGGCAGGTGCGCTCAAGGTCGAGGGCAGCGACTCGGTCGCCGCTGGCGTCCAATTGCTGAAGAACGCACTGGAACAACCGTTCCGCATCTTGCTGACCAACGCTGGGCTGAACGCCGATGAGTGGCTACCTCAGGTCAAGTCCGGCAAGGCTGGCTATGGTGTGAACGTCAATGACCCGGCCAAATTGGTCGATTTGAAGGCCAAGGGAGTCATCGACCCAGCCCGTGTAACCAAAGAGGCCGTGCAGAATGCCACCAGCATCGCTGGTACCAGCATGACTATGGGTGCGCTGGTCGTTGAAGTACCTAGTGAGGATAAGGCTGACGCCGGTGCTGGAATGGGCATGGGCGGCGGCATGATGGGCATGTAGCCCCTGCCTGCTGCAGCTCTAAAATAGCCCCGAGCTTCGGGGCTATTTTGTTAGCCGAGGATTGAGCTGTAGGTGCTGTTGAGGAAGATGGCCAAGCCGATGCTGAGTAACAAGATGGCCAATAATACCCAAAAACGTTTCTTTTCACTCATGGCGCTACCTCCGGTTTAGCGACGACTACCAGGCGGTCGACGGGGTGCCACAGTGGCGTACAGGTGTAAATAGTCAGACGCGTATCATCCGTTGGTCCCTGGACTGACACATCGGTCTTGGGTACGACTTTAACAGTCTCGACCCGATAGATGTATTTCTTATTGTTCCAGAACAAGGCGATTTGGCTGCCCACTTTAACCTTGTCCAGATAGTAAAAGACGCCGCGTGGATTGGTGTAGGTGAATCGGTGACCGACAAGTACGGTGTTGCCGGGTTTGTCGGGGGTGCTACCCCCAGGCCAGCGCCAAATGCCTTTGCGCAAGTTGGCGTAGGTGGTCGCGATTGGTCCTTCATGGATTGGCTGGCTGAGCAGCATATCGGGGATAATCAACTGGTTAGGCTGGTTTTTGGGCACAGTGGCCGACTGAACCTGCTGGGTCAGTTGCTGCTTGCTACCGTCGCCGTGCTGGCGCCAAAACTCTAATCGCGGCAAGAAAGGTGCCAAAATCACGTAGGTATTGATCAAAATGATCAATACGAACAGGACAGCGTTGGTTTTCTTGTAGTTTATGCGCACGATGTGTTCATGATAGTTGCTTGTGCTTATGCGGGCAAGCAAAACGGCCGCGTTTGGCGCGACCGTTTGGGGTTACTAATTACAGAAAATATTAATTTTCGTGGTGCTGCGTGAAGTAGTTGATCTCGTTGACGATGTCGAGCAATGCTTGAGCGCGCACTTTTTCGTCGGAGATGTTCTGAGCGGCCTCGTAAGCGGTCTTGATCAGACTTTCGTCGTCAGCGGCCTGGATCATCATCATGGTGGTGCGGAATTTTTCTTCGGGCGTCTGGTTTAGGTGGCCGACGAGTGGCGAAAGTTCCTTGAGGGCTTGCTGCTTGATGCTGAGCAAGTCACTGCCTCCGGCAGCTTCGTCCATGCCATGGCGTCCGGTGCTTGCCGATGGGGTGGCATCGTCATCGTCGGCCAAGTAGGCAGAGGCGGCTGAGTCGACTGAAGCCGTAGGGGTATCATCGGTGACAACTGACTGGTTGCTGGGCTGGATGCTGGTGGAAGGCATGGGTAGGTCCGTGCCCGATGTAGCGTCCGGTGAGTCACCGGCCTGTTGATGATGCTGGTCGTCGGATCCAAACATAAATGCCCCCCATTAGAGATGAATTGTTAAGATATACTATACATACATCGGGTAAATAAGCACAAGGGGGTATATGCTAGACGATTTGAAGCTCATTCATGAGCGTGACGCGGATGATACTCTGGGCATCGCAGAGCGACAGTACAGACAGCTTCAGTACGCGGCCGAAATCACACCGAATGTTCCGGCTGGGCGGTTACTCAATGTCGTTTACGCCGGCATGGGCGGATCATCGTTGGCACCGTCATTCGTGCCGACTTGGCCGACCGTCGCCGTGCCATTCGAAATCGTCAAAGGCTACGATATCCCGCGTTATGTCGGCGAGCAAACCCTGTTCATTGCGGCTAGCTATTCTGGCAATACCGAGGAAACCCTCGAGGCTCTCAGCCAAGCCGAGGCCAAAGGGGCGCGGATAGCCATCATTGCTGGTGGCGGCAAATTGGCCGATATCGCCCGCGAAAAGGGTTACCCTCTTGGGCTACTACCCAAGGCCGAACAACCCCGCTACGCCGTTTTTTACAACTTCCGGATACTGCTCACCATGCTGCAGCAAGCCGGATTGGTTGGCCAAGACGCCCTTGACGAGTTGGCGGCTGCCCACGGCTTTCTCGAAGAGGCAGTGAAGGGGTGGGTGGCTACCGTGCCGACATCCAAAAATCCTGCCAAGCAGCTCGCCCTGGAATGCATCGGCAAATCGGCCGTGATCTATGCCGGACCCAAGCTGGCATCAGCTGCCTATAAGTGGAAAATCAGCTTCAACGAGAATGCCAAGCAGATTGCCTGGTGGAATTTTTATCCGGAGTTCAATCACAACGAATTCATTGGCTGGAGCAAACAACCGACCGACAAGCCGTATGCCGTCATCGATCTGCGCAGTAATTTGGAACACCCGCGGGTGCAAAAGCGGTTCGAGGTCAGCGAACGTCTTTTGTCCGGTATGCGTCCATCGCCACATGTGGTCGAGGTTCAGGGGAATACCATGCTTGAACAACTATTATGGACGGTATCGTTCGGGGACTTCGTTACGCTGTATGTGGGACTTCTGAACGGATTGAACCCGGCACCGGTCGAGTTAGTCGAAAAACTTAAGAAGGAGTTGGTTTAGTCTCATGGCAAATGATCAGCCGCCAACATTTGATGTTACCAATTTTTCAACCGATGCCTATGTGCGACGCATCGAAAAACCATGGGGTTATGAACTCCATCTGGTGCCGCCCGAAACGCCATACATGCTTAAGCTGATACACATCAACCAAGGAGCTAGGCTGAGCCTGCAAGTCCACGATGAAAAGAGTGAGAGCTGGACGGTCGTGGGGGGTGAGGCTGCGGTCATAATAGAAAATACCGAGGGCAATCTCGTCGAGCTAAAACTAGAACCCGGCAAGGGCTATACGACCAGTTTGGGCCAAAAACATCGCCTGATGGGCATTACTGATTGCGATATCATAGAGGCCTCGACCCCTGAGCTGGGCACGACCTGGCGACTGGAAGATGACTACGCGCGCCCAGACGAGACGCCCGAACAACGGGCCATCGAACGTGGCGGAGCTGCTTAAGCTGCGACTGCTATAATAAGGGGTATGAAGTTGCAGCGCCAGACACCGGGGGTCGACTTGACCATCACACTGGTACTGGCCACGGTCGTCAGCCTGATTTTGTATGTGGCGATGGTGCAGCACAGCGGCCAGCTGGTATTCCAGTATCTGGTGTGGAATTTATTCTTGGCGTGGATTCCGCTCGGTTTGGTGGCGGTGCTGTTGTGGTTACTCAAGCGCCATGCTTGGTCGGCCTGGCTACCGCTGATCGTGACGTTGCTATGGCTAGCCTTTTTGCCAAACAGTTTTTATATGGTGACAGATTTTATCCATCTTCGTACGGTCTACAGCGGTGATATCGTACCGGCGGCGGTGTTGTTCACGGCATTCGTTTTCACCGGTCTGCTGCTGGGTTACACTAGCTTGTATTTCGTGCACCACGAACTGCGTCGCCGCATGGCGCCCCGCATTGCCTTCGGCTGGGTGGCGGTCATAGTGGCGATTTGCAGCTTTGCCATCTACATTGGTCGCGACCTGCGCTGGAATAGTTGGGACGTACTGACTAACCCGGCCGGGCTGCTGTTCGATCTGTCGGATCATGTAGTTCACCCCGGGCGTTATGGCGATTTGTTGCCGCAGACGGTCAGCTTCTTCGTGCTGCTACTGGGCATGTATGCCGTGGTTTGGCGGCTGTTGTCTCTGGTCAGTCGCCAGGTCCGGCAACCGTAGCGCGGTGCTCTGGCCTCTGTTATACTGGGGGCAATGAAACAAGAAATTGCCCTTGGCCTGGCGGCTATCGTCAAAGAGGTGTTCGACGTGGATGTCGTGGTGGAGCTGACGCGGCCCGATGAACAATTTGGTGATTATTCGACCAATGTCGCTCTGCAGCTGGCCAAGCAAGTCAGTAAAAATCCGCGTGAAGTCGGTGAACAACTGGCCGACATAGCTCGCGATAGGCTGGCCGACCGGGTCGCCGAGGTATCGGTGGCCGGACCGGGCTTTTTGAACTTGCGTCTCCGTGACGCCGCACTAGTTAGTGAGCTGTCCGAGGAACTGCCTAGGTCACGTCAGGGCCAAACAGTGTTGGTGGAGTATTCCGACCCCAACCCCCTCAAGCCGCTGCACGCCGGGCATCTGTACACGACGCTGGTCGGCGATGTCATCGCCCGTCTGGTAGAACACAGCGGTGCCAAGACGGTGCGCATCAACTACGGTGGTGACGTTGGCCGTCACATCGGTATCAGTCTGTGGGCAATTATGCGGGAACTTGGCGGCGAACATCCTGAGAAACTGGCCGATATCGCCGAGGCCGATCGTCCGTCATGGCTGGGTGCACGCTACGTTGAGGGAACCAACGCCTTCGAGGACGACGAGGCTGCCAAATCCGAGATCTTGGCCGTGAACAAGCGCGTTTATCAATTGCATGAAGCTGATGACCACGATTCGCCGTTCGCACAAATTTACTGGACTGTCCGGCAGTGGAGCTACGATTACTTTGCCGAGTTGTACCGCCAACTGCAAGTCGTCCCCTTCGACAGGTTCATACCCGAGAGCGAAGTCACAGACCTGGGCATCACGACCGTCAACGAACAACTCGAAAAAGGCGTCTTTAGTCGCAGTGACGGCGCCGTGGTCTTCGACGGCGAAGCCCAAGGTCTGCATACGCGTGTGTTCATCAATTCCGAAGGCTTGCCAACTTATGAAACCAAGGATGTGGGCTTAAGCCTGACCAAGTGGCGTGATTATCATTTCGACGAATCCATCATCATCACCGCCAACGAACAGGAGCAATACATGCAAGTCGTGCTGGCCGCCATGCGGCAATTTGCGCCGGAGCCAGCCGAGCGGACGCACCACCTGACTCACGGCATGGTCAAATTGCAGGGCGGTAGCAAGATGAGCAGTCGAAAGGGCAATATCGTGACGGCGCTCGAGATCCTAGAGGCCGCCAGGGTCGCCGGGGAAGAGACGGGGACCAATCCGTCCGAGGATACCATTTTGGCGGCCGTCAAATATGCTCTAGCCAAAAATCGTATAGGCGGTGACATCATCTATGATCCCAAGGAATCAATCGCCCTGGAAGGCAACAGCGGACCGTATTTGCAGTATGCCCACGCCCGTGCTCATTCAATTCTTGCCAAAGCCGAAGGTGTGGCAGGCTCGCTCGAAGGCGGTGAGTTTGAGCCCGAGGAACGAATCCTGCTGCGTAAGCTAACCGAATACAACGAAGTCGTGGAGCGGGCAGCTAGCGAGCTTATGCCGCACCACATCTGCGGCTATCTGTATGAATTGAGCCAGGTATTCAATCGATTTTACGAAAAGAATCGCGTCATCGACGACCCGCGTCAAGCGGTCCGGCAGACCCTGGTGGCGCGCTACGCCGAGACATTGAAATCAGGGCTAGGCTTGCTCGGCATCACAGCGCCAGACAGACTATAACTCTTGCAAAACACATATGTTTGTGGTATGATACGATAAATGGCAACCAAAAAAAGAAATCCAGCAAAACCAGCCAAAAAAACGCCGTCGACACAGACGCGTGTGATTACGACCAGCGCTGGAAATGTACGGATTACCGAGCCGAAACGGACTAGTCGTAGCAAACAAAAACCCAAGATTACTGTGCTGGTTGGAGAAGAAATACCCAATCCACTCGGTGGGTTCGTCGGTTTCTTGCGCGAGCGTGCCGTCGTCGGTGTGGCGATAGCTTTCGTCGTAGCAACGCAGATGCAGGGCATCGTCAAGATATTGATCGAAAAATTTATCGACCCGGCCTTTTATCTGGTGTTCGGCGGCGACAAACTCAGCAGCCGGTCATTCACCCTCAGCTGGCATGGTCGGGACGCTCACTTTGGTTGGGGTGCGGTGATTTTTTCACTGATTGATTTCTTGTTCGTAGTCGGTGCGGTCTATCTGATAATCCGCCTGTTCAAGCTCGACAAGCTCGACAAAAAGAAAGACTAACCTTCAAGTGCCCCGCGGTAGCGGAGTATCATAGTAGTAAAGGATAGGAGGGACCATGGCGCTAGAAGATGTGCGCTCGACTGTCCGTCGGGTGGCCAAACAACGTGGATTCGATGCAGCGGCGGTCGAGAACCTGCTAGAAATTGACGCCGAGCATACCTTCGAGGTTGAGGTCGGTGGCAAGACCTACCCTGGGTTTCGAGTGCAACACGATAATCGTCGCGGCCCCTATAAGGGTGGCGTGCGCTTTCATCCGGAAGTCAGCCTGGACGAAGTGCGCTCGTTGGCCACGCTGATGAGCCTAAAGACGGCGGCCGTGGGATTACCTATGGGCGGCGGCAAAGGCGGCGTGGCTGTCGATGTCAAACGACTGAACGAGGCTGAACTCGAGGAAGTAGCCCGACAGTTTGCACGCAATCTGGTACAGTACATCGGCCCTGACAAGGATGTACCGGCTCCGGACGTCAACACCAACCCAAAGATCATCGACTGGATGGTGGACGAATACGAACGATTGACTGGCGACACCAGCAAAGCGAGCTTCACGGGTAAGTCGATTGGCAACGGTGGCAGCGAAGGGCGCGCCGCAGCGACCGGCCGCGGCGGCATGATCGTGCTAAACGAGATACTCCTGGCCGCCGACTGGGATCATAACAATCTCGTACGTATCGCCGTCCAAGGGTTTGGTAACGTCGGTTCTTATTTCGCTGTGGTGTTCGAACGCGAGCAGCCCAGCTGGCGCTTGGTCGCGGCGACGGATTCGAGCGGTGGCGTGGCCGATCAAGATGGCCTTAACGTATCGACACTTGATAGCTTTAAGTCGTCCGGTAACAAATTGAAGGATTTTGACAGTGGCGAAACGATTGAGGCAGAAGACATAATCGCTGCCGATTGTGACGTTTTGGTACTGGGGGCATTGGGCGGGGCAGTCAACCACGATAACATGCACCGTGTACGGGCAAAAATCGTGATGGAGCTAGCCAACGAACCAGTTACGGCCGAGGCGCGTGACTATCTGACCAGGCAAGGGGTCATAATCATTCCGGACATCATGGCTAATGCCGGCGGCGTGGTCGCAAGCTATCTCGAGTGGGTCCAAAACCGGAAAGGTGAGCACTGGACCGAAGCCCAGGTGAATAAAGAATTAGCCCGATATCTCGTGGACGCCACCCATGAAATTTGGCGAGAGTACAAATCTGGAACGGATTCGCTGGTTGATGCCGCCGTGGCCACTGCCCTCAAGAATCTACTGGAGTCGACAAGAAAATGAACGAAGACGAATTCAAGCAAAAGCTGACCCCAGAACAGTATCACGTACTGCGGGAGAGCGGGACCGAAGTGCCATTCAGCGGCAAATTCCTAGATTACGATAAGGCCGGCACCTACGTTTGTGCGGCATGTGGCGCCGAACTTTTCAAAAGCGATACCAAATATGAGTCCAATGTTCCTGGGTTAGCGGGCTGGCCAAGCTTTGCTGATGTCATCGATGCCGGCGCCGTGGAATTGCGGAATGATGACAAGTTGGGCGTGCGACGAGTAGAAGTCGTTTGCCGTAGCTGCGGCAGCCATCTTGGCCATCTGTTCGACGACGATAGTTCGCCGACGGGGCAGCACTACTGCATAAATTCGGTTTGCCTCGATTTCATGCCAAAACCGACCAGCACAACGAACGACAAATCCGCCTAACAGTTGCCGTCGTAGTATTTGTTGCCCCAGGCGGCCATCTGCCTGAGCACGGGTATGAGATCCTCACCCTTGGGGGTGAGGGAGTATTCGACCCGAGGTGGCACCTCGGCATAAACTTGCTTGGTAACGATGCCTTGCTCCTCTAGGTCATCTAGACGTTGGCTGAGGGTGCGCGGGTTGATATCACCGACGGACTTCTCCAGTTCGCCGAAGCGCTTGGCGCCCGAAGCCAGATCGCGCAAAATGAGGGCCGTCCACTTACTGCCGATGATTTGCATAGCACCGGCAATACACCCGACCTTGGGCTCGAGTTGTTGGTGCGTATTACCAGTGGTGAATGGGGTTGAAATATTCATACTTTACAAAGTATAGTATTGGCTCTATACTTTAATTATACCAAACTATAAAAAGTATACCATTGGAAAATGGTTACGACGTAGCGCCGGGGGTAATGGAGCACTTGTCCTTGCCTCTGCCTGCAAGCCAATGAAGGAGGCAAGATGACAAATATAGCAGTAGTAATCGGCAGCACACGGGAGGGTCGGTCGACCGATCGTCTTGCGGCATGGGTGGCCGAAGAGGTCAAGAAGCACGCCGAAGTTGACGTGCTGGATTTAAGGGACTATCCTTTGCCGTTTTTCGACGAAACTGTTAGCCCGCGCTATAACCCGGAGCGTACCCCGGAACCTGCAGTCAAGAAATGGCTGGACAAGATTGCCGAATATGACGGTTACGTAATGGTGACGCCCGAGTACAACCGATCTACCTCGGGTGTGCTCAAGAACGCCATCGACTTCCTTGATTATCAGATCGAGCAGAAGCCAGTCGCCCTGGTTGGACACGGTACGACAGGCGGTGCCCAAGCGGTCAGCAATTTGCGCAACGCCTTGCCCGGTACTGGTGCGGTGACGATACCGCAGGCCATTTACTTTAATCACCGTGTCGGCGAGGTCGTCAGCGAGGACGGGGTATTGCACGAAGATGTGGCAGCCAACCCTTATGGGCCGCAGACAGCCCTGGCCAGCCAGGCCAAACAACTGGTCTGGTTTACCGAGGCGCTCAAGGCCGCGCGCGCATAAAACCCCTAAAGAGAGACTTAGGTGTGAACTCCGCTGACAATCAGCGGAGTTTTTGCATACTAACAGGTGGCCTGCCGGGCAGCCAGTTGTCTTTATTCGCATTCGGGTGTATACCATTGGCAGACAAACATAATAAAAAGAAGGTTACCATGAGTGTCTCTCCCGAACTAATGACGGATAACGGACAAGACCTACCCTTAAATTCTCCGGAAATCGCCGATTATGACGAAGAATATGTCCGAGAGGGAATTATGCGCCTGGAGCAACATGCCAACGGTTATGACGCACTCCGGGATGCCTCGCGAGATGTTTTTCGGAGTAATTTCCGAGGTGGTATGTCGCCGGCTACCATCGATGCCTATTACGAGCGGTACGGGCTAGAGGACGAACAGGTGCGTGATAAGCGTGGCCGGATGAGTGCTGCGCCACGGACCGCGGAGACACTAGCCCGGGCGCTGGCAGGGCGCAAAGAAGAGTTCCTCGACAGTTTATTAGGCGAGTCGCCCGGCGAAGTTGGTATTTATGAGGTAGATTATGTCCTGGCTTTGTGTGACGGACGTATGCATCGTAAGACGCTGGCGGACGGGGGTGTCGTCGACTGGGCGATTACAAGGGATGAGCTAAGAGAAAGTCCGGCAGAATGGTATATTCGTCATCGACGACCTGACGGCAGCCATCAGTACTCGATTCTCTTGCGCAACGCAGAAGGTCAGCGGCTGTATCGTATCGAGGATGATGGTAGCGCAACGGTATCAACGGTTACACGTATGGGCCCGGATGCTGGTTTGTTGATGCGCGAACAGGCCAAGCCGGGAAATCCAAATGGTGCCAAGACGCGATTCCGCGAACTGCTGGAATGGACATTGCCGACCACCCGGACATTACGTGAGCGGGACGAAACTGAGCGGGCCGAGCACGATGCCGATGCTCTAAGGATCATGGAATCTAGCCCTGAACACGCAGCGCTTTTGAATGTTGAATCGACCCAGGAATTGGATGAATTCATCGAAAATGAATTTGCGGCGCGGGTCGAACGACTTCGCCAAGCCGGAACGGGATGGTATCCAGGCACCAAGGATACACGACCGCTTCGGCACGCCGCGTGAGACGGCCGTGTATACTAAAACTTGATGATTGATAAAAAGCGACTACCGACGAAGCTGCTGTGGGTGGATTTGGAGATGACTGGACTCGATGTCGAGAAGGACGTTATCATCGAGGTAGCTGCCGAAATAACTGATTTCAACTTCAAAACACTGGCTAGTTACGAGGCGGTCGTCAAACAGCCACAAAAAGTCGTGGTCGAGCGCATGCAGAAAAACATCTGGTATCGTGATTATCCCGAAAACCGCGATGAATTTATTCGGATCGTACCGACCGGCAAGCCGAGTGCTGAGGTCGAACAAGATTTAATCCGCCTGGTCCAGGCTGAGTTCGGCAACGAACCGGCGGTCCTGGCCGGCAATAGTATTCACAATGATCGCAAGTTCATCGAACGAGGCTGGCCGGAGCTTGATTTGCGGCTTCACTACCGAATGCTCGATGTCAGCTCACTCAAAGTGTTCATGCAGGGCCGCTACGGTTTGGAATACGAGAAGAAGGAAGTCCATCGCGCCTTCGACGATATCCAGGCCAGCATCGCCGAATTACAGTATTACCTGGAGTGGCTACAGGATCCAAACCACCACTGATTATTGACAGGCAGCGGGTATAGTTCTATCGTTAGCTTATGAATTGGTCGCCTTCCCAGGAAAAGCCCGATTGTCTAGCAGTTACCCTAACACCACCCGAGGCGAACGCCGTCGCCAATGCGGTAGCCGACTACTGCATGGATCGGCTGCAACACGGAAATGAACCATTCGACTTTCACATGAGGTTAATTGAGGCGGCTCAAGAAGGCCGGTCGCTCAATCTGCGATATGATCCTCTTAATTTGCGACGTCTGACCAAGATGATGCTGGAATATGCCAGTTCGAATATTCAGGCTGCAGCATCCGAAACTAGTGCCAATTGCCCTCCAGACAGGCTACCATTTAATGATTTGGCTCAAGACAGGCTAACGGAGGCCGATACGCTTACCTATGTTTCAGAAGAAATCAAAGCGGCGGTGCTGACCTTTGAGGGTAGGCCGAATGACGTCGAAATGAGCGAGTTCGTCCAGGAAAGTACGCGTTAGCGCAAGATCGAAACCGAAACTGTCACTAATCCTTAATTAGTGCCCAGGCCTGTCGTTATATCCGTATAGTATGTACGATCGGTAGCCAAGCATTAGAGCCCCAATGTAGCCGAGGACAAAAAATAGTGCCGGTTTAATGCCGGCACTATTGATTCTGCTGTCAACCTCAGTTTTAGGCGTTGCTGCCTGCACGGCGGAACAGCAGGGCAAAGAATGCGCCGACTGCTGCGGCCATGACTGCTAGCCACCACCAGCCTAGACCCAGAAAGGCACCTGATTTGTCTACATTCGGCTTTTTGGTGCTGCTGGCGAGGTTTACGGTGTCGTCCTTAGTTTCTGTGGCGCTGTTGTCAGTGCTGGCGCCGAGGACTTGGCCGTCGTTGTTGGGCGTAACCGTTACGACAGGTTGCTGTCCAGTGGCTTGGTCGCTATTACCACTGCCTTGGCTAGCCGTACGACCGGTAAGGCTGGCGTGAGGAGCCTGTACCGTTACGTTTGCAGTGGCTTGGTAACTGTTGCCGGCTGTGTCGGTGGCGATCAGTACTACGGTGTGTGAACCGACGCTCAGGGCGCTAATGATGTCGAAGCTCCAGGTGCCATCGCCATTATTGGTGGCTGCCATTGCGCTGCCACCGTCGATAGCCACAGTCAGAACAGCCGTAGGGTCGTCAACCGTACCAGTCAGTGTCGGCGTAGTGTCAGTGCCGGTGTAGGCATCGATAGCCGCGACAGGCGCGGTGTTGTCGATTGTGAATGTGACTACTACATTAGCGCTGCGATTACCGGATGTCGAAGTGCCCCCGGCGGCATCACGAGCAGCTAAGGTTACTTCGTACACACCCTCATCCGTGAGCGTTCGTAGCACCTTGTCCGAAAAGCTAGTGGAGTCATTGGTGGTCTGGCTATAGATGACCGTGCCGTCTTTCTTGATCTGTACCCAATAGTGGTGCGGGTTGGCGTCATTTACCGAACCCTTTACGTCCACAGGGCCCTGCAGAACGGCTCCATCAGCAGGCGAGTCGATTGATACCGTTGGTGCGGTGTTGTCGACAGTAAAGCTATGCTCGCGGTGAGCGGCATTGTTATTCCAGTAGCGTGTATTGCCCGCAGAATCTGTTGCCCTTAAGACTACGTATACCGGCCCGTCATAAAGGGTTGTTGTGTCGATGGCAACGGAGAAGATACTTCCATTTTTTGTGAGTGAGTTGTTGGTTTTGCCCTGTTCCCACACGTATGTTTTGTTCCCCGCCTTGGTGGGCACGGTCATGAGCAATTTTTTGATACCGTTCGCGTCAGCTACTTCTGCTCGTACTTCAACATCACCCGAGACTATTTCGCCATCGGATGGGTTACTGATAGCGAATGTTGGGGCAGTGTTATCTACTGTGAACCTGCGCTCTTGGCTGCCAGTGCTGCCGCCCTGGAAGTCCGTGCCGGTATATACCAGCAAGTAATCACCGTCGGGTAGGTTATCTGTTCCCGGCATGCTGTATGTGTAGTTCCCGTGCACATCGATGCCCGTACCGTAAACGATGCCCGATGGGTAGTAGTGGCCATTATCTAGGTTGACCAATACGAAACTTGCGTAGTTGGCCTTTACGTCATCGGTAAATGCACCTTTGATAACTAGTTCGTCACCTGTAATAGCAGTAGATACTATCGAACCTTCAGCTGGGGTTGTAACGGTCAGCGTTGGCGCTGCATTGCTAGAGCTAGAGGTAATGGAAACATTGTCGAACAGGAACCCGTTGCCATTGTTTGCCGGCACGGCAGTGCCTGCCGCACGAAAGAGTAGGCGCTCAGTCTTGGGGACTACGTTACCATTCCCACTCTGTTCGGTGTCGTATCGATAGTAGTCTTCCCAGGTTGTTCCCGAATGTACTTGGGTCCCATCTATGTAGACATTGACCACATCGTTTGATGGCCCATTCTTGTAGTTGATGACAAATTTTACATTGTGCACTTCTGTTCTAGTCAGGGTGGCAACCTCAGTTTCGTTGAAGACAGCACTAGTGCCCAGGGGCCCTGCATCAGTTGCATCGTCGAAATACACGTGGATGGAATCGGTTTGGTCTTCAAATCGTAAGTAACTAATACGATTACCATAGCCATCATCAGGAGATACCGACAATGCCATGCCGGGCTGAACTGCTGATTTTGTTGAAGCAATATCAAAGGAGGCCGAGAACACATCCTTGGTTGCGCCAGTTGAACTTTCTCCGGCTGACGTCGTAGCATAGGAGAAGGTTTGATTGCCAAATGCGCCAGAGGTAACGGCATTAGAGATGCGGAGAGTTTTACAACCCAATGAATTCAAGCCGTAGGTGTTGTCTACTATTGATTGGTCGTAGTTGCCGGTAGAGGTCCAGCCATTCTGGGCATTTACTGAGGCGATGGTGCCATTCTCAAAATTTCCATCAGTGGCAGACGTGCACACTGGTGTCACGACAAATTTAGTCCAATCGAAGTCTGTGTCGCGCTCTGCACCGAAGGTTGAGCGTACTTCTACGTAGCCGTTAGCCGAGATTGTGTGTGTTTCTGTTGAGTTGTTCAGGCAAAAGTATGGATAGAGTCCATCGATGACCCCAGTGTTATAGTTATTGCCGCTGTTTTCGGCGAGCTTTTGTGAGGCATCTCCATCAGTACGATACTCGAAGCACATATAGTACGGATCGGGATTATGGAATGCGAGAGTTACGCTATTATCGTTAGCAGCAGTCTGCTCTACGTAGCCGTGTCCGGCCGTCTTGTTAGCCTGGTTGGTGCTGGGGTAGGTATAACCGACCGCGTACGCAGTGGGGCTGAATAGCGCCGGGAGGGCGCTGCCAAGGCTCATGCCAACGAGTACCAGGGTGGAAATGCCGTATGACAATTTCTTTGTTAATTTTTTAATGCCGGATATGTAGGTATATCTCAAGACAGTCTCCTCTGAATATTAAATGGCACTACTCCAAACAAACACCACTTTTCAAGTGAATACTTCTAGTGTACTCTAATTGTCAATTCGTCAATAACCCACAACGTTGGATGCGATACAATTAATATTCATGGACCCAATGGATCATAAGACTGTTGAAGACTACATTCTAAGCATGCCGAACGCAGTGCGCGAGTATCCGTTCGGCGAGAGCGTGGCCGTGTACAAGGTTAACGACAAAATGTTCGCCCTGATGGACGAGAAGAAATCGCCCGTGAACTTGAGCCTCAAGTGTGATCCGCTGCTGGCGACTACGCTTCGTGAGCGCTACGAAAGCGTCCTACCTGGATATCATCTGAATAAAAAACACTGGAACACACTAATTCTGAGTGGCCAATTGCCCTGGGGCGAAGTCCAGGACCTGATTCGCCACTCGTATCAACTAGTAGCTGCGTAAGGCTGAAAGGCAGCCCGATTCTAGATTGGTTAAGATTTGCCTTGCTCGATTAAAAGGGCGGCTTCGTCGAACATGGCTTTGTAAGTGGCTCGTGCCGTCTGGTTCTGACTGCCTTGATAGGCAGCGGTGAGGCTGCGCTGGTAGTCTGTCAGCTCATCAATCAGGACAGTCGTGGTGGTACTGTCGAGCGTGCCATTGCCGGCGGCGGCCTTGAGGGTATCGTCGGTTTTGGTGTCCATGCCAGCGGTCAGGACCTTTTCATCCACGGCAGCATCATTGGCGGCCAAGAACTTGAGATATTCAGCTTGGGTTGAGGCCAGCGTTAGGCTGGTGTTGACACTAAAGTTTTTGACCTTGCTGTCATCGAGCTTGCTGAAGTTGAGCTGGGCGACACGGACGATCTCGGTCTGTTGTTGGGCAATTTGGAGTAATACGGGGGCTGAGGTATTGCGA
Organism: Candidatus Saccharibacteria bacterium UBA6224; assembly: GCA_002441585.1. Lineage (GTDB taxonomy): Bacteria > Patescibacteriota > Saccharimonadia > Saccharimonadales > UBA4665 > UBA6224. The sequence goes on from DJWS01000004.1 coordinate 84,947, forward strand.
TTGGCGAACGACATGATGACAAACGCCACCACGACCAGCACGGCTCCGGCGCCGACGATGGCGAATAGTTTGGGCAGGTGCTTTTTCTGCACTTTTGGTGGAGCGGTGTTGGCGCTCATTATGAAATCATACGGCGTACTAACCACCGGCTTGCCTGGTGATTGTGGCACCGAGGAGCCAGGCGGTGGGATGTTGGGACGTCGAAATGGATCTTGCGGGGGCATAGCTAATGCTTATCTTACAAAACTTCGGCGATTGGCGCTAGGGCAAATTGACAGACCGGGCTAATTACCGTAGAGTATGTGTAGATAGTTCCGCATCGGCGGAAGTATAGAGGCACGAGGAGGAGAAATGGCATTCAAAGGTGCTACCGGACGCAGCATGGCCGCCGCTCTCGGTCGACCAGTCGATCGTGTGCAACCGCGACGAGCCAAGGGGCAAGTCGGGCGCCACGCAGGCACCATCCAGACGACGCCCTTTCCGCAATCGGGAAGAAAACGTCGTACCCAGTAGTCACCACTGACTACTCATCCTTCATCACACCGGCGGCGGTACCGGAAGAGCTACAACGCTCGAAGAGTCGAAGCGCGAATTGCGCCTCACTCATACCGAAATTGTCTCAAATCATACGCGGTCATCTCGAACCCCGCGCCGATGCATCCCAAAGCTGCTCGGAAAGTCGAGCGCCCCCAGTTTTTGCTCTCCCGAGCCCCCGCATGATTGCGGACAAGACTGGGGGATTTTCATGTCTGGCAAACAGATAGCGTACAATAGGGATAAGAGGAGACGACAGAGGCAGTGGACGCCGTAGAAGAGGTAAAGAGCCGGCTCAGTATCGAGGACGTCATCAGCGAATACGTCCAGCTTAAGCGTGCCGGTCGGAACTGGAAGGGCTTGAGCCCGTTCAGCAGCGAGCGCACGCCTAGTTTTATGGTCAGTCCCGAAAAGCAGATTTGGCACGACTTCAGTAGCGGCAAGGGTGGGGATATGTTCAGCTTTGTCATGCAGATGGAGGGATTGGATTTCAAGGAAACCCTCGAACTCTTGGCCCGCAAAGCCGGTGTTGACCTGGAACAATATCGGACCAAGGGCGGGCAGTCCGGCGGCCCCGACAAAGAGCGTCTGCACGAGATATTGGAACTGGCCACCAAGTTTTACCAGACGCAGCTGTCTAGTAACCCCGAGGCTGTTGAGTATGTCTTTCGGAAGCGGCAGTTTACCAAGGACACGGCGCTGGACTGGCGCTTGGGCTACGCACCAAATACTGGCACGGCCCTGATAGATTTTTTGAAAAAGCGTGGTTATGACGAACGAGACATCAAACTAGCGGGCCTATCTAGCCGCTACGGTAGCGACTTATTCCGCGGACGGGTGATGATTCCACTCTGTGATCAACAAGGTCGAGTGGTCGGTTTTACGGCGCGTATCCTGAAGGATGATCCCAACGCTCCGAAATATATCAACACGCCGGCAACACCGTTGTACGACAAGAGCCGACACGTTTTTGGATTACATCTGGCGAAGGTATCCATCCGTAAGGAAAAATACGTCGTCTTAGCCGAGGGCAACCTGGATGTCATCATGAGTCACCAAGCCGGCGTCCGCCAGGTGGTTGCCACGGCCGGTACGGCCCTGACCGAGCAACATCTCAAGGCGCTAAGTCGGCTGACAGGCGACATCAGGTTGAGCTTCGACGCCGATGCGGCCGGCCTGAATGCCACCGAACGGGCCATCCCGATCGCCAGCAAGACCAAGGTATCGCTCAGCATCATTACCATCCCTAGCGGCAAGGATCCGGATGAACTAATCAAGCAAGACGTGGACACCTGGAAAAAAGTTATTCAATCGCCACAATACGCGCTTGATTGGCTGGTCGGCAGATACAAAGCGACGCTCAATCTGACGACTGCTCAGGGCAAGCGGGAGTTCAGCGACGTGTTGTTGCCGGTCGTAAAAGCTTTGAATGATCCGGTAGAGCAAGATCACTACTTGGGTGTCATCGCTCGCGATATCGAAAGCAGCAAGGAAGCTTTGGCGGCTAAGATGGCCCAGGCAGCAACCAACCAGACCGCCAAACCGCTCAAGCGCCGAATGGCCGAGATTGTGCTGCCGCCCAAGCCGGTGCTGGAGTACCAAAAACAGCAGGATCATTTCCTCAGTCTGTTGCTGCACCAGCCCACCCTGCGCAATTACCTAGAGCCAATGGATAAGGATATGTTCAGTCGCGAAGAGGCGCAGTCGCTGTTTGAATTTTTGCGGGACAACCCGGACTTCAAAGGTACCGGTGACGCTAACCAGGCAGCTTTGCGACCCCTGGAAATGTATGTTAAAATCTTACTCGTACAGTATGAAGAGCTCTACCAGGGCCTCGAGCTAACCGAACTTCGCTACGAAGCAGCTCGATTGCAGGCACGACTGGTCGAGGTATATGTAAAAGATCAAAAACAGCATTTGGCAGCGCAATTACGCGAAGCCGACGATTCGGAGTCGCACACACTCCTCATAAAAGTAAAACAGCTCGACGAATTACTTAAGCGAACCGCAGGAGGTATGTAGTGGCAAAAGCCAATAAACCCGACGACAAACCAAAACTAACCGCTGATGAACTGAAGGCCCAACTGATAGGGGAGGCCAAAAAGCAAGGTCATATCAGCCAAAAAGAAATTAACGCGGCTATCCCAGACACGCCGGAAAATGCCGAAGTGCTCGATGCACTGTTGACGGAGCTAGCCGACGCTAACGTCGAGGTGACGACGGCCGAGCCGAACACTGAAGGTTTCAGCGATGACTGGGTCGAGGAAGAAGCCGAGGAAGAAGACCTGACGACCGCGACTAGCCCGGCCTATCTCGAAGATGATGTGTCTGATGACTCGGTCCGGCTGTACCTGCGTGAAATCGGCAAGATTCCACTATTGACTGCCGAAGAAGAGCTGGCCCTAGCACACCGCGTCGTGGCTGGCGAACAAGACGCCAAAGATAAGATGGCCGAAGCTAACATGCGCTTGGTGGTCAGTATCGCCAAACGTTATGTTGGGCGAGGCTTGGACCTACTTGATCTGATTCAAGAAGGCAACACTGGTTTGCTGCGGGCCGTCGAAAAGTTTGATCCGGACAAAGGGTTCAAATTCAGTACCTACGCGACTTGGTGGATCCGCCAGGCCATNNAGGCCATCACGCGCGCCATCGCCGATCAGGCTCGGACAATCCGTATACCGGTCCATATGGTCGAGACCATCAACAAATTGCTGCGCACTCAGCGCCGCCTGACCCAAGAGCTCAATCGCGAACCGACCAACGAGGAAATTGCTGCGGCCATGGAAATCGAGGTTGAAAAAGTCGAGCACATCATGAAAATCAAACAGGACATC
>DJWS01000004.1:88320-174660 GCA_002441585.1 Candidatus Saccharibacteria bacterium UBA6224
TTCATCGAAGACGAAGACACCATCAGTCCCGAAGAATCGGCTACCAACCAGCTCCTGAAAGAACAGGTCAAAGAAATGTTGAGTGGGCTGACCGAACGCGAGCAAAAGATCATCAAGTTGCGATTCGGCCTAGAGGATGGCAAAAGCCACACTCTCGAAGAAGTCGGCCAAGAATTCGCCGTGACCCGTGAGCGTATCCGCCAGATTGAAGCTAAGGCACTTGCCAAGTTGCGCAAACACCGCGACGCCAAGAAACTACACGATTACATCAAGGGCTAACGGCTATTAATCGACAACTCGTGGGCTCCAGCTAGCTACCCCAGAATATTATTTACAATATTCAAAAATCATGCTCATGCTTGCTTATTGGTGACATATGTGACACCATTAGCTTAATATGGCTATAGAGAGTTATGGTCCGAGGGCGGATGACGCCCTTGTTGTACCGCACGTAAATGACGAGCCCACCGAGATTGACGGGTTGATTCGGCACAGCGTTGATACGACCAGAGATTACATACGGGCGGTCTGTAAGACACCATTGCTCGACAAACAAGAGGTGGTGGAATTGTCGAAGAAGATCGAAATCGGCTTGTTTGCCGGACGCATTCTAGCTGTGCGCGCGGCAGAAGACCCGGAGGAGATGCTGGGGGAGCTCCATCAACAAGTCATGTATGCTGCCACGGAAAGACTACGTGGTGCTACCAACACTAGGAGTAAATCAGCAGACGAGAAGAGTGGTGGAGTTGCCAGGGCCAAGGCCCAAAAGAGAATAGACGAACTGACGGCCGACGAGCTCGATATCGCCCGTCACGATGCCGATATGGGCGTGATGCGTATCGCCAAATACGTGGCTGACGAATCGATTACCTCACAAGAGCTGCAGCTGCTTGAAGCTGAGGGGTCGGCTGCGCGTCGCCATCTGGCGGAGGCAAACCTTCGCTTGGTCATAGCGATTGCCAAAAGATACACGGCACGCGCCAAAACGATGGATTACCTGGATCTTGTCCAGGAAGGCAATAAGGGGTTGATGAAAGCGGTCGACATGTTTGACTACGCCAAGGGCTATACTTTTGCGACATATGCGACTAACTGGATACACCAGGCGATACAGCTATCACTTGCCGACCACAGCCGAACGATTCGCCTGCCTAAGGAAATGAATAACACCCTACATACCAAAATCATTCCCGAACGAGATAAATTGATGGATGAGCTGGGCCGGGAACCTACCGATACAGAACTCGCCGCAGCCGCAAACTTACCGGTCGCAAAGGTACAATATCTGAGACCGTACGTCCATAATCCCATGAGCATTGATACGAAGGTGGGTGCGGAGGGTGACACTACGCTGGCAGACCTCATAGTGAGTGATGACGAGCCAACCGCACTGGACTTTGTACATATGAAGGAGCTCGAGCAGGCAATCGACTCTGCTCTAAATGGGTTAGACGATAGATGTGCCCAGATTTTGCGCATGCGGTACGGATTTGGTTGCGAACCGCATACTCCCGCCCAGGTCGCCGAGGTGTTCGGTGTATCAAGAGCACTCGTTAGAAAGCTGGAAAGAAGAGCGATTGACAGCCTGGCTAAGTCTTCTGCACTGACGGAGTAACGGATCTGCGGCAAAGCGCCTAGGGTATAATGTAATCATGAAGCGGCTCAGGCCGGATTTTATAAACATGTCAGCTGCTGTATGAGCTGGCCAAACTACATCAAGAGTTAGGGTAAAGGAGCATATGGCAAACCGGATAAAAATAGTTGGGCTGAGTGGGACGAATGGCTCGGGTAAAGATACTGTCGGGCATGTGCTGGCGCTGAAGCACAAATTTTTGTTTGTTTCCGTGACCGACTTACTTCGCGAGGAAGCTAAGCGGCGGGGCCTGACGGTGGAGCGCGAAAACTTGCGCGCCATCAGTGCCGAATGGCGACGAAAGTACGGCTATGGCGTGCTCGTTGACCGAGCCTACGACCAATATAAAGGGCTCGAGGAAGAATATGCCGGCCTAGCCATCTCTAGCCTGCGCAATCCGCACGAAGCTGACCGCGTGCACGAACTGGGGGGAGTCGTCGTCTGGGTGGATGCCAATGCCCGAACCCGTTACGAACGGATCCAGCGTAACTTAGCCGAACGCGGTCGTGCGGCGGAGGATTCCAAAACCTTCGAGCAATTCGTGATCGAAGAAGAGATGGAAATGCACACTCCGCCAGGCGGAGACGATGCCAGCCTCAACATGGCGGCCGTCAAAATCCGCTCGGACATGGTGATCAACAACGAAGGTACCAATCTGGATGAGTTCGAGACTTTCGTCGACACCCAATTATTCGGTACAGACGCGGCCTGAGTTCTAGATTTGTATCCTATATCTTAGGTGACGAACCGTGGCCGTGGACTTCGTGGTGGAATTCTATGATTGAATGCCGCGTTTGGCGTTGTTCGCGGCGGATGGCCCAGCGGATGACGATGAACGACACGGCCGCCAATATTACAGCGACCCAATCAGCAATGCCGAGCGGTTCGGTATGGATGACATTCTGGATCGGAGGCAAATAGATAAGTAGAGCGGCGAGGCCGAGTACGACAGCAAACCAGGGTACGTACTTTTCCGGATCCTGCCGGACGACCCTAGGCGCATCGAACCAGATATTAACTAGTTGCAGCAGCACCAATGTCGCAAGCACGACGGTCGCGGCATGCAGGGTGAATATGCTTTCCAGGGCGATATAACCAGGGCTGAGGCTTTGTGAACCAAAATAGATGAAATAAGCGAAAGTCGCAAAAACGGCCGCGAAGAAACCCTTAGCAAGCGATGCACTCGGTCGGATAGGCAGGCTACGGAAGTCTTCCGGGAGACTGGTCGAAGTTCGCTTGCGACTGTAGTAGCTAAGCGAGCCAATGCCTATAGGGCTCAGCGATATCAGAGCAATCGCGAATAAGGCCGTGAAGCCGAGCGGGGCATGCCATACGACGAAAGCAGCCAGTCCCAACAGGGTGAAGCATATCAGGGTTAGGCTATCGCCAAGCGAGACGGATAGAGCTGTTTGCAAAGCGCGGTAGTGGTTTCGGCTGGCAATTATGGCGGCATTCAGGGATGATAGGTCGTTGTCCACGATCCGCAAATTAGCCTCGTCGATTACGACCTGGCTGGCGGAATCGTCGGCGATACCGACATGGGCGTGTCGCAGAGCAGGGATTGCCTGCAGCCCATTACCACTGACGGCAATGCGCAGATCATGGTAACGGGCAATGTCGACCAGCCGCAGGCGGTCCTCGGGGTTTAGATGAACAAAGAGGGCCCCAGCAGTCAGCGCCTCCACAAGTTGACTGTCATCGTACTGGCGTATCTGGTGGCCGTCGATGATGACCGAATAAACGAACCCGACCCTGGCGGCTAGCGCCGCAGCTTGGGCGGTCGGGCGACGCGAGATGAGCGACAGCCGGACACCGGTGTGTGCCAGGTTGGCTAGCTTGGGCGTCGCTTCGGCGGCTAGTGGTGAATCGACAGCCAGGCTACCCAGCAGCGTCAGTCCGTGCTCGGTCTGTTTCATGGTCAGGTTATCGGCGGATTTACCGGGCAAGCTTTTGTAGGCTAGCAAGATGATTTCGTGGCCGGAGCGTTGCAGTTCATGATAATAGTCGGCTAGTTCCTGGCGTTCATTCTTACCAAGTTTGTGGGTGTGCCCACCATCCCAGAGGTTGTCACACTCATCCAGGACGGCCTCGGCGGCACCGCGCACAAACACCAGTGCTCGATGATCATAACGGTGGACGACACTGGTGCGTTGGCGGGCGCTGTCAAATTTATGGTGAGCCATCTCCGGATAGCTAAGATGTAACTCAGTGTGATCGATACCTGCTTTGTGGGCCAAGGCCAGGAGCAAACCGTCGGCGTGAGGGCCGGCTACATGCCAGTCGTCATGCTCGGCGTCGGGACGCAGCAGGCTGGCCCGGCTAGTTAGGGCTGCCGCCTCGAAGAAGAGGGCCATGTCACTGAGCGTTTTCTGGCCAACCACTCGGCCGTTGTCGCGCTTGATTTCACCATTAGGTTCGTAGCCGCCACCGGTCGGATTGTAGACGCGCTTGCCGATCCGGAATTCAGTCACCGTCTTGGCGCCCGTAGTGACAAAACCTGCCTCGTCGATTAAAGCGACATCAGCGGCGGCCAGATTGGTCAGGGCGCTGGTACGCTTGAATTCGATGCCACGTCGCATTGATTGGCGGCGAGCTCGCCACCCAAGCAGGGTACTACCAAGCGTGAACCCGCCGAGCGTCGCAGCCACAGCCGCAATGGCGGTCACGGCCCAGGCGACCTCACCCGATACATAACCACGAGGCACCAAAAACCAGGCGACGGCTGCCACACCGGCACAGCTTGCCAGCCAACCGGGACTGAGGTGTTCGACGGTCGTTTCGGTCAATGACCAGCGCCTTGGTGTGCTATAGGCCAAGTTGGCGATACGTCCGATTTCCGTATGGATACCAGTGGCAATTACGATGCCGCGGGCGCGGCCGGACATGACTTTGGTGCCCATCAGTGCGATGTTCTGCCGATGGGCGGCGGGAACTTCTTGTTCGAGAGCGTGACTGTACTTATGAACGATCTCATTCGAGCCGGTCAGTTGGCTGTCATCGGTCGTGAAATGTCGCTCGGCCAGAATTCGAAGATCGGCCGGTACGATATCGCCTTGTCTTAGCACGACGACATCACCGACGACGAGTTCACGTCGATCGATGACCTTCTCGACACTACTGCGCATGACCACGGCTCGGGCTGGCAGCAGTTGGTCGATATGATAGGCGAAAGAACCGCCGTTTTGTTCGCGCCAGATGTTGGCCGTGATGACGCCAATAGCGAACAGGGCTGCTATCAGCCCGGCGACATTGCCGAGGGCATGCCATGTCAGGGCGATGGTAGCGAACAGAGCGAGGCTTTGCCAGGTCGTAACATGGTAGCGGACTGGCACTAAGCCGCCGCTGTCGGACAGTGAAACGATGCTGTTATAGCCGTTTGCGTCGAGCCGACGTGCCGCCTCCGGGTTGGTTATGCCTTCGGCATGCGAATGCAGTTCTGCGATCACCGCTTTCGGTGTTTCCAGATAGTAACTAAGTCGTTTGTCGGCGCCCACCTTGGAATTCATGACTTCATTATAGCCTCGAATTATATATTTTGCTTACGCTTATTGTACCAGTTGTGGTTCAGATGTGGCTTTAGGCTATACTTAAGAGCATGGCAGAGGAGACGGTACCACGTAAGAAATTGGCGATAATCGACGGCAAGAGCGTCTTTTACAGGGGTTATTATGCGATGCCCAATCTTAGCACCAAAGACGGCACACCGACTGGTGGCGTGTTCGGGTTCGCCACCATGGCGCTCGAGGTTATCAAGCAGCTCAAGCCGGACTATGTGGCGGTCGCCTGGGACAAGCCGAAGACCAATATCCGAAAACGCCTCGAGATATACCCGGCCTACAAAGCCGGTCGCAAACCCGCCCCACCGGACTTTTATGAACAGATTCCCATCCTGCAGGAGTTATTGCAGGCTTTTGGCTGGCCGCTATATGAGCTTGACGACTACGAAGCCGACGACATCATGGGGAGTCTGGCCGATCAGGCTAAATCACAAAATATCGAGACTATGCTCATCACGTCGGACCTGGATTTGCTGCAGGTGGTCAATGGCCACACCAAGGTATTCGCGCTGAAGCGCGGCTTTAGCGATATCCACCTGTATAGTCCCAAGACGTTCGAGACGAAGTATGGCATCGATGTTGAACAATTCCTTGATTACAAGTCACTGGTCGGCGATAGCTCCGACAATATCCCGGGGGTGCCTGGTATCGGTCCGGTGGCCGCCAAACAATTGCTGCAGCAGTACCGGACGCTCGAGGGCATTTACGACAATATCGAACTGATCAAAGATAGCCTCAAGAGCAAACTGGTTGCCGGCAAGGAGTCGGCGCTGATGAGCAAGAAACTGGCTGCTATCTGGCTGGATGCGCCGCTGAAGCTTGACCTGACCGAGGTAGACGGCAGCAAGGTGCGACCGGCCGAAGTCCTAGAGCTACTAGAGAGGCTGGAGTTCAAGTCGCTGGCGCGACAATTACCGGAAGTCATGCAGGTGGCCATCCAGAATCATCATGCCAGCAATGGTGACGTTACGTTCAAGCCCGGCAGCGTCGAGCTGATTGATACCCAAGCGAAGCTTTCACGGCTGAAGCTATCTGCCAGTGAGCAGCTGTATGTCTACAGCCACGCCGCCGGCCGCCACGGCGACCGCCCGCAAGTTTTGTTACTGAGCGCCGACGGCCAGTCGACTTACGCGCTAGACCTGACAAAGCTGGAGCCGAAGGCCGTTACAGAACTGATCGACGATACACCACTGATTGGCCATGATCTCAAGAATACCCTGCAAGTTCTGTTGGCGCTCGGTTTGACCAAGTTGCCTGCTGTTGCCCACGACACACTCATCGCTGCCTTCGTGCTGAATGCGCTACGGCGTGAGCAGACCCTGACCGAACTCGCCCAGTCGGAGTTAAGGTATGACGGGTCACCGCTGGATGATCTGAGCCCCGAGGACGTCATTACGCGAGCAGGGGATATCATGGCGATTATCGTCGCCCTATATCAACAGCAGGCGGCCGAACTCCAGAAAGTGCCCAAATTCCCAGCATTGGTCCGTGAGGTCGAATGGCCGATCATTCCCGTGCTGGCCCGCATGGAATTCGCTGGCATCAAGCTGGACACCGACTACATCGCCCATTTTTCAACAGAGATAGAAGACAGCATTTCCGATCTTGAACAACAAATTTATGGCCAGGCTGAGCAGGAATTCAATATCGCCAGCCCCTCACAGTTGGCCGACATCTTGTTTGGCAAATTGCAACTGTCGGCTAGGGGCATCAAGAAGGGCAAAACCGGCTACAGCACCGCCGCGACGGAGCTTGATAAACTACGCGATCAGCACCCCATCATCAACCTCATAACGGCCTGGCGTGAGGTAACCAAACTCAAGAATACCTATGTCGACACACTCCCCAAGCTGGTCGATGCGAAATCACGAGTACACACCACGTTCAACTTGACGACGGCGCAGACAGGACGGCTCAGCAGCAACGATCCCAATTTGCAGAACATCCCCGTCCGAACTGAGCTGGGGCGACATATTCGGACGGCGTTCGTGGCCGGGCCGGGTAACAAGTTGGTCAGCGCCGATTACAGCCAGTTTGAGTTGCGCTTGGCAGCAGTGATGGCCGAAGACAAAGAACTTATCGACATGTTCAATCGCGATGTCGACATACATACTGCGACCGCTGCTCAGGTCTATGACCGCCAGCCAGAAGACGTGACCAAACAGATGCGCCGAGCCGCCAAGGTAATCAACTTCGGCATTTTGTACGGCATGAGCCCACACGGTTTGAGCGTAGCGGCCAACATGACGTATGAGCAGGCCACCCACTTTATCGAGCGTTACAAGACGCTGCGCCAACCATTGTTCGACTACATTGACCGCATCAAGGAGTTTGCTAAAAAGGAGGGTTATGTCGAGACGATTTTCGGTCGTCGACGGCCGATGCCAGATATTCACTCCAGTAACTTCATGGTGCGCAGCGCCGCCGAACGAGCCGCCATTAACATGCCGATCCAGGGCACCGAGGCCGACCTGATGAAGCTGGCGATGGTGAAGGTCGATGAAGTGCTCAGCCAGCAACACAATAATTGTCGTCAGCTACTCCAGATTCACGACTCGATACTGGTCGAATGCCCAGAAGAGGTAGCTGAACGAGTCGCCGATTTGCTCAAACACACCATGGAGAACGTCCACGAGTTGCCGGTCAAGCTGACGGTCGACGTCACCACCGGCCGAAACTGGGGCGAATTATAGATGGGTGAAGTAGCCTCGAAGTCCGAACGAGATGGATTGGCGGCGCTACTCGACTCCGACATGGAAATTTTGAGTGTTGGCATATCGACTGGCGGCGAGGCCGAAATCAAGATGGCAAAGTATGACCCGCGGCGCCGGATTACGGCGACGACACTCGATTCCGAGGGAGCCGAACAAGTTCGAGCCAAACTCCGCGGGTTGGGTCTGGACGATAGGGTTACTGTAAGCGTCGAGGACGTGGCTGCCGCAGAGCCGGCACACAAAGACGAATCGTTCGATTTTATTTATGCCCGGTTGGTGTTGCATTATCTGAACGCTCAGCAGCTCGAGGTGGCGGTAACAAATTTGTACCGAATGCTGAAACAGGGAGGGCGATTGTTCGTAGTGGTGCGTTCCGTCAGGTGCGAAGAGGCGCGCCGGCCCGACAATGTTTTTGATCCGCAGACGCAAATGACGACCTACCTATCGGCCCTTGGGCAGCAAGAGTCGCGTTATTTTCATACCCAAGAGTCGATCAGTGGCGTGCTGGAACGGCATGGTTTCACCATAGATACCATCACCCAATTCGACGAACAATTATCACCGAGTTTCAATCGCGACGATGGTGTCTGGGTTGCTAACGACCTCATCGAATTGATTGCCGAAAAATAAGTATCGGCCAGGCCATCCTAGCCCTTGCGACGTCCGGACAGCGTGCTAGGCTGATTGGTATGGCAGGTGAGAAATTATTCCACGTCGGAGTCAAGGCGTTACTAACCCGGCCCGACGGCATGGTGCTGGTGATGAAAACCGGTTCATTCAAAGACGATGAGGCCCATTGGGATCTGGCAGGTGGCCGCATAGAAGAGGGTCAAACCGAAATCGAAACCCTGGCGCGCGAAATAGAGGAAGAAACTGGTCTGACGGACTTCGGCGAACCCGAATATTTCGGCAGCTGCATATCAAATATCCAGATTCCACTCGACGATGGTGACAAGGTCGGGTTGGTACTGATTGCCTACAAAGTCCCGGTGCCTGACGACGTACAGATTGTAATTAGCGACGAACACAATGAAATCGCCTGGGTGAGCATGACCGAAGCAGCCGAACGGCTGACCTACAAATATCCTAAGGTCTTCACCGACCTACTTAAACCCTAGTCGGCGGTTGGACGACGGCGCGGGCGGCTGGTGGCACGAGTGGTAATACGGCCGCCTTTGGCACGCAAGATCTTGAAAGCCAGCCAGATTATCCAGACAGCCAGGGCGGCATCGACCAGGCTGATGATGAGTCCCAGGATGTCAGGGAAGTGTTTGGCATTGAACAAAGCTACCGCCAAAATCATACCTTCGGCACCAATAAGGATGGTGGCCAAGCGATGGTCGCGTCGTTCCTGGGCGGCATAGGCCAATACCCAGACGAAGCCGAACCAACCAGCGACGACCAATACGTAGAGCATGTCGATGCCAATGCCGCTGATACAGCCATAGGTATCGGTATCGCGGCAAGAATTGATCGAGTTGACGATGGCGTTTACTACATTGAGCAGGGAAATGACCATGAATTGAATCATTGCCGCTATGCCTGTTTCGTAACGAAGTCTCATCGCACCTATTGTAGCGCACGTGACCATGTGGCCGCCAGTCGGGTACAATGGGCCCATGAGTCAGAAGATAGAGGCGATAATTTTTGATTGTTTCGGCGTGGTTATAACTGATGCGCTGAGTTTGTTGCACCGCGAGTTGGCTGAACGGGACGAAGCCGCCGCAAGCGAACTTAGGGATGTCATCCGGGCGGCCAATCGCGGCATCATCTCTAGTGATGAGTCCAGGCAGCGCGTGGCGGAGCTGCTCGACATCACCAAGACGGAATATCGACAGCGAATGGATTCATCCGAGCGGACGGACTGGAAGTTACTAGATTACATTGGCAAGTTGCGAGTCGATTACAAGACGGCGATGCTCAGCAACATCACCCAAAGTGGCTTGCAGCGCCGTTTCCCAGACGACAAGCTGCTGGACTACTTCGATGAAGTGGTCATTTCGAGCGAAATCGGATATGTAAAACCAGAGCCCGAGGCCTATCTAATCACGGCCGAGCGCCTCGGCGTTGCCCCTGAAAGCTGCGTATTTTTGGATGACAGGGAAGGGTACTGCGATGGCGCCCGCGATGTCGGCATGCAGGCCATCCGTTACGACTCATTCGATCAGGCTACGACTGAGCTGGAGCGACTACTAACCGCATAAAACACTTGCATTTTACGCAGTAATGTGCTATTGTTAACACTGTATAGAGATGTACGGGATTTAAGTCATGAGATATCTTATCGGATTAGTCTTAGCCATCGTCGTGATAATCTTCATTATCATCAGGCTTTTGTCTGGTGGTGGCGGAGAGACGAAACAGACCTTGCTCGAGGACTACTCTATGACTGACACGACCATGCGTTATGTCATCGATAACCCGACTCAGGCATCTCAGACTCACAACCAGGTCGAAATCGTGGTCGGCCGCAGTGATGCCACCATCACCGTCTATCAGGGCTACGAGGGCAGTGTGGTACGGACCAAGACTTACCCAATGAACACATTGGCCTACCGCGATTTCTTGCGCGCCCTTCGTTTGACTGGTCATTACACCGTCGGCAATGACGACCCCAATTTCAAGGACGAGAGTGGTTATTGTGGTCTTGGCAACCGTTTCATCTACGAGATAGTCGACGGTAGCGGTACGGTGATCCAGCACTTTTGGTCAACCACATGTGGCGAAAAGACTTTCCGTGGCGAAGCAGCTAAAGTCGCTAGCCTATTCAAGAAGCAAATTCCTGACTACAACAAACAAGTCTACGGCATCAAGCTGTAACCGACGGCTCGCGATCCTCAACCGCCGATACGGAAACTTAGCCGTTTTTGGGTTTGTGCCACTTCGCGCAATGGTTGGTTGGCGAAGCGCAGGCGACTTGCCAGGGCAGCGCTCGGCACGATAATCAAGATGTCGTTGTCGCGTACCTGAACATGCACCTCTGCCTTGAAGTTGTCGCGGACATATTGCTTGATCGCCACCACCTCGGGCGGTTCATCAAACCCTTTATTCGACAGTAGGTCCGACAGGCTATCCATCGTTTCATTGTACAAGATGATGATAGAGCATCCCGAAAAGCAGTGGCGTCAAATAATGACAGCCGTCAATGGTTGCGATTAGCGACCAATCGCAGTACGGTATAGATGTACTTAAAAGCATGACCAACATAATATGGCGCTATTGCACCCTATGCCGCGAGTGGAAATGTGCGAGACCAGAGCCGTCTCGCTTGAGGGAATTGTCCCGGATGTTGCTATCGACATGTTACGCGCCGTCCAGGATTATGGCACGGCCGTGGGGTGTACTGAGTCACTGGATGCCGACTATCCTGAAGTGGTCGCGGTGGCCGCTGCCGCAGTCATGCGCCATGCGGTCATCGAATCCATGCCTGCCGCCACATCGTACGCCGATGAGGCCGGCTTACTAACATTCCACCAGTCATGTACAGGTGAGACCGCCCACTTTAGGCTTCAGGATCGTAGTCAGGAAGAAGAACAAGAAAAAGAAGAACGAGAAGAGAAGGCTTTCGCCAGAGCCATGCCCGAGACATCCGAGGTAACGGCCGACCAATTGTCGTTCATTGTCCGTTGCGTACAGAGGGCTCAGGCATTTAGTGTGGATAGCGCCGCCTACGGGCAATCTTCGCGTACCCTAGCCTGGTTATCGTCCCATGAAGCAAGCCGTGGCATAGTTGAGCGTGCCACGACAGGCTCACGCGGTGCCCAATTTACGGGACGGGCAGTCATGCAGTGGGCCCAGGCCCTGACGGCTAGTTGGTAGTCGGCGGCAACTTGCTACAATAAAGGCATGCCAGAATTACCAGAGGTAGAAACGGTCCGAGCGGGGCTTGCCCGGTTATTGCCGGGGCAGGTCATAGCCGATGTGACGCACGACCACGACAAATCATTCCCGAACGCGCCGGCGGATGTGCGTCAATTTTTGGTGGGTGCCTCAGTTATAGATGTCCGGCGGCGCGCCAAGGTGCTGATGATTGATCTAAGTAGTGAATACACGCTGGTGATACACCTCAAAATGACCGGACAATTGGTGTTCGATGGCGCCCACGAGCACTTTGGCGCCGGCCATCCCAGCACTAGCTTGGTAGGCAAGCTGCCGGATAAGTCGACGCGTGTGACCCTGACGTTCGCCGGTGGCGCCAAGTTGTTCTTTAACGATCAGCGCAAATTCGGCTGGATGCGCCTGATGCCGACGATCGAGGTGCCGAACATTGATTTTATGAAGAAGGTCGGGCCCGAGCCACTGGAGCCTGACTTTACCTGGCAGATGCTGCGTGATCGTCTATTACGCCGTAAAAATTCGAATATCAAGGCGGCCTTGCTCGATCAAACGGTCATTGCAGGTATTGGCAACATCTACGCTGATGAAAGCTTATGGGGGGCCAAGATTCACCCGAACACCCTTGTCAAGGATGTTCCGACTGCTAAGCTGAGGGTCTTGCACCAGGCAATCGTTGATGTACTCCGACTAAGTATCGACAAAGGCGGCTCGTCCAACCAAACGTATGTCGATGCCGAGGGCAACAAGGGTAGCTATATGCAGTTCGCCAACGTTTTCCGGCGCGAAGGTCAGACTTGTCCGCGCTGTGGGACTGTCATTGAAAAGCTGCGCGTGGCTGGCCGGGGCACGCACATTTGCCCACATTGTCAGCGAGTCAAAAAATGATCGGCTTATCCACCAAGTTGTTTTAGCAGGGCCAGTACGTCGGCGACATTTTGGACACGAAAACGGGCCTTGGTGCGGCCTCGGCCGACCTTCACGGTGTGGCTCCAACCAGGCAAGTGTTCGAACATATCTTCGTCGGTCGTATCGTCGCCAATTGCCAGGACAAAGTCGGTCTGTTTGTGCAGTTGGCCGAGTGCCGCCTCGCCCTTGTGGACACTCGAGCTACGGACCTCCAGAATCATCAATCCCTGATCGATTACGATAGGATATTCCTTAGCCAGTCGCCACAATAGCCGCTTGAGCGCGACGAGGTTTTTGTGTGCGTAATACTGATTCGCACGCCGGTAGTGCCAGACGATTGAATCAGTTTTTTCTTCGATGCTGGCGCCCGGTGTCTTCTCGGTGTAAGTTTTGAGTAATGTCCTGACCTCTGGTTTCCAATTCAATTTGGCATCGGTGGTCTTTTGCCAGCGCGTCTTTTTGCGCGGCCTAATGAACCCGCCATGCTCGGCGATAAGTGTCAGATCACGCCGGTCGCCCAGCCAAGCCTGCAAGTCGTCTTTGCTGCGACCACTGATGATGACGACATGATTGAGGCGGTCGGCCGTCAGCTTGTCCAGGCTGCTCAGTAGTTGCTTGGTCGGTTCGGCGTCCTCGGGCTTGTTCTTGAGGCTTACAAGCACGCCATCGTAATCCAGTAGCAGCACGCGGTCATGAGCCCGCCGATAAGCATCCTGCATTTCGCGCTTTTTGAGCTTGGTCAGCTGGTAGGTGACATGCAGCGATTCACTGTGCGGCGTCGCTTGTTGCAGAGTCTTCATGAACGTTCCGGCCCAGTCATGGACGGTGTAATTTTGAATCCGGTGTTGCATCTTGCTAGCCCGGTCGCGCAGCTCTTTGGGCGATATGGTCAGAGCTTTTTGCAGACCCGAAGCCAGCGAGCCTTTCTCGTGTGGATCGACGATGATGGCGTCCTTGAGCTCCTCGGCAGCACCAGCAGTCTGACTGAGTATCAAGATGCCGTGTTTATTTGGCTGAGTTGCCAAATACTCTTTGGCGACCAAGTTCATACCGTCCTTGATCGGGGCGATGAACGCCACGTCGGCTCGGCGATACAGCGCCACGAACTGCTCGAAGGGCATTGACTTGAACATGTACTCGACCGGTTGCCAGCGGAGCGTACCGAATTCCTGATTGATTGATTTGACGAGTTTTTCGACGCGCTTTCTGAGGGCAATGTACTCCGGTATCTCGGTGCGCGACGGCATTGCCAGCATCACCATGACGACCTTGCCGTGAAGTTTAGGTGTGTTTTGGAGCACCTCACGGTAAGCTTCCAGGCGCTCGGCCAAACCCTTGGTCGGGTCCAGTCGGTCGACAGTCAGGATGATTTTCTTTCGCCCGTATTTGGCGCGCAGTTTGAGTAGCTCGGTCCGAACCGCTCGTTGCTTCGTCGCCTTGGCGAATTTGTTGTAATCGATTCCCATCGGGAAGTCAGTCACGCGCACGACGCGATCGGGCAAAATGAGCTTGCGGTGTTCGACGATGCCTATATCGGCCTGCTGGCAACAGTTCAAGAAGTTTTGGACGTACGAATCGGTATGAAACCCGAGCAAATCTGCACCTAGCAAACCGCCCAGTAATTGTTGGGCATGAGGCAGTGCAAAAAACGGCTCTGGTTTAGGGAAAGGGATATGCAAGAAAAAACCGATCTTATCATTGGGACGGCGCGCCCTAAGCATGGCTGGCAACAGCAGCAGCTGGTAGTCATGGACCCAAATGGTGCTGCCGCGCGAGCTCAGCGACAAGACGGCCTCGGCGAACAAATTATTGACGCGGCGGTAGGCGCTCCAGTACGCATCCGGCGGTTTGACCTTGACCTTCAGTTCGTGGAAGGCCGGCCAAAGCAGGCTGTTACTGAAGCCGTTGTAGTAATTCTCGAGCTGCTTTTTAGTCAGGAATACGGGGTAACAGTTGTGTTTCTTGAGCTCTTTGGTGACGTCGATGCGGTCGCTCTCACTTAAGTCCTCATTTGGGATACCGGGCCAACCAATCCATTTATTCTGGCGATTGTTGGCGTATGAGGAGAGGCCGGTGGCGAGACCACCGATACTTGGGTAGTACTCTAGCTTACCGTCAACACGTTTTACGCTGACAGGCAATCGGTTGGATACAATTATGACTCCCGGCTGCATCTTAGCTATCCATTATACCATCAGCCACGGGGTAGCGGCTGGTACAATGGATAGACCATGGGAGTCATAACCATCACCGGGTCGAATTCTTTTGCCCGCCAGGCCGCCTTGCGCGAGTTGGTAAATACATTCGTGGCGGAGCAGGGCGATTTGGCGTTGGAGCGCCTGGACGCCGACGAGCACGAATTTGACCAATTACACCAAGCGCTGACCAGCCTGCCGTTCTTGGCAAGCAAAAAAATGGTCCTGCTGCGCAACCCAAGCGCCAATAAGCAGTTTGCCGACCGGGCCGAATCGCTCCTCTCCGAATTGCCTGAGACGACCGACCTAGTGATAGTTGAGCCCAAATTCGACAAACGGAGCAGCCTGTACAAGCACCTGCAAAAAACGACTGATTTTCGAGAGTTCGAAGCGCTCGATGCACCGCGTTTGGCAGGTTGGCTGGTCGAGCGGGCCAAGCAGGCGGGGGCGACTTTATCGCTAGCCGATGCCCGTTTATTAATCGAACGGGTCGGTACCAACCAACAAGGCCTGGCCAACGAAATCGACAAACTGAGCGCCTACAACCCTCAAATTACCCGGACAAATATTGAGCTACTGACCGACAAGACGGCCCAGAGTACGATATTCGAGCTCGTCGAGGCGGCCTTTTCGGGCAGACCCCAGCGCGCGCTAGAACTTTACGAGGAGCAACGTCAGCTCAAAGTCGAACCGATCCAAATCATCGCCATGTTTGCCTGGCAGCTGCATGTCTTGGCCTTGCTGGTCAGCGCCGGCTCGCGCTCACCGAGCGAGATAGCCAGCGCCAGCAAGCTCAAACCATACACTATAAGCAAAAGCCAGTCTCTGGCCCGCACACTGGGCCTTGCCCGCTTGCGCAAGGCAATCGATGAACTGGTGATAATCGATAGGCGTAGCAAAAGGGAATCCATCAATTTGGACGATGCGCTCAAGCTGTTCATAGTCAACCTCGCCGCATAGTAGTATTGCAAAATAGGCATAAGCGTGTTATAGTACTTTTTGTTGTATAAACACAAAAACCTATGTCACACGAAACCCCAACCAACAATAATCCAGACGACTTTGATCATCTGAAGTTCATGGGCTTGCGTGCGCCGAATGATGGCGATCGTAGCCCCGAATACAAAGATGCTCGGCAAGAGTTCGTCGAAGACGTGGATGACTTGCTGGGCGAACTGCAGGTCCGGCGGGATGCCGGCGAGACTGTCGCTTGCACGACCGGGCAGGGCCGCTTCGACCTGGCGTTCACCAACGAGCCGCGCTTGACCAATACAATTATCGGTCGTCGCCCGGGTACCGGCGTAGCTCTCAATCGAGAGGATCGCCAGCCTGGTCTATGGCTGGGTGGTGACGGGGTGACCACACGACTGCACATGCAAGTTTTTATCCCTGGTGACACGCCTGGTACGGCTCATATCATCGAAGCCCAGGGGCGAGACCCAATCGCTCGGGCGGTCAATGGCGATGACTACACGCTGGCCGCGAATACCGAAACGGTCGTGTCGGTCATGGCCCGCGAATTGTCGGCCGATGGGCCGGAACGATACTTTGGGTACAAAGTTAAGGGCGATGGCTCAGTCCACCAGACATACGTAACACCCGGAGGTGTTCATAGTGGTGCGGCCCTATACGACGCCGACCGTGTACAGATGGCGGCACAGGCGTTTGAAAGTGAAATCGCCGCCAAATTCGATCTGCCATCGGCATAGCATGGTAGTTTATTCGTAATAAAAATGCGCCGCTTGAGGCGGCGCATTTAGCTAGACTGCTGGAATCTGCTATTTCTTCTTGGCAGCTGGCTTTTTGGCCGGCGCCTTCTTGGCAGCTGGTTTC
The DNA here is from genome assembly GCA_002441585.1 of Candidatus Saccharibacteria bacterium UBA6224. Taxonomy (GTDB): domain Bacteria; phylum Patescibacteriota; class Saccharimonadia; order Saccharimonadales; family UBA4665; genus UBA6224. The sequence continues at coordinate 104,996 of DJWS01000004.1, forward strand.
TTAGCAGGAGCGGCCTTTTTAGCTACGGTAGCCTTCTTGGCTGGTGCAGCTTTCTTGGCGGCTGGCTTGGCAGCGGTCTTCTTCTTGCTGGCGACGGGCTTCACACCGGCAGCTTTGCTCTGGGCGGCCAGTTGCTTCTTGACGCGGGCAGCCTTGTTCTTGTGCATGACGCCTTTCTTGACGGCTCGGTCGACTTGGCTCTGTGCCGAACTGTGAGCGGCAGCGGCTGGCTTCTTGCGGAAGACTTTGAGCGCCGACTTGAGAGAGCGCTTGGTTTTGCTGTTGCGTACGGCGGCCTTGTTGGCAGTCTTGACGCGCTTTTTAGCTGATTTGATAATAGGCATTATTATGGATATCCGTTTAAGTTGTTTTAATCGACTCTAAACTATAGCGGCGTATCAGGGGTTTGTAAAGTGGTAGCAAAAACTCGACAAGCCAACCCGTTTATGCTACGCTGACGACAAGTAAGCCAGAAATAAAAAGCCCATGGATGCCAAAAAACAGATAGTCGACAGACTCCAGACCGCGAACAGCATTTTAGTTACGGTCAGTACCAACCCGTCCGTCGATCAATTGGCGGCCTGTATCGGTTTGACACTGGCGCTCAACAAGTTGGACAAGCACGCCACGGCCGTCTTCAGCGGTGCCATCCCCGACACCATCGAATTCTTGAAGCCCGAAGAGACCATTGAACAGACCACCGATAGCTTGCGCGATTTCATTATCGCCCTCGATAAATCCAAGGCCGACAAACTGCGCTACAAAGTCGAAGACCGCGTCGTCAAGATTTTCATCACGCCATATCGCACCTCGATTTCCGAGAATGACCTGAACTTCAGCCAAGGTGATTTGAACGTCGACGTCGTCATCGCCCTTGGCGTACGCGAACAGCAAGATCTCGACCAGGCCATCACCGCGCACGGTCGCATCTTGCATGATGCCACGGTCGTGACGATTTCCTCGACCGGACGTAGCGAGCTTGGCAGCATCAACTGGCTTGATGAACACGCCAGCAGCTTGTCGGAAATGATCACTCAGTTGTCCAAGCAACTCGGCAAGAAATTACTTGACCCACAGATCTCGACAGCGCTGCTGACAGGTGTCGTGGCGGCCACGGATCGTTTCTGCAACGCCCAAACTTCGGCCCAGACCATGAATGTCAGTGCCGACCTGATGGCCGCCGGTGCCAACCAACAGCTGGTGACCAGCCAGTTGGACCACGAACTCGATTTGCAGCAACCCAGTGGTGGGGTGTCACCTCAGATAAATCCCAGCCCTCAACCGAACCCCTCGGACGGCATGATCGAGATGGCTCACGACGGCGGTTCGCTACGCGAACGTGACGAATCGACGTTCTTGGCTCAACAGGGTTATAATTTGCCACCACCGCCACCCAACCCCACATTTGCGCCATCGGACGTCGTGGAGCCTACGGTATCGCTCGGTCCAGAGCCGGAAGGTCCGTTGCCAACCATTCATGGAGTGCATGGACACCCCGACGAAAGCAAGGAGCCTGAGCCGTACTATGGTCCAGGAGAAGGGCCGACTTCTACGCCATCACCGGCAGCACCGCTGTTTGGCAGCGCTGCATCGGGCAAGAAAGAAGAGGACGAGGAGTCCTTCGACCCAATGGCGCCGGCGAAAGATGATGATTCCAATGAGAAATTATTGAGCCATGACCAACCGGTGGCTGCAGATAATGGCCAGGCTGGATTCCCAGCCGCGCCTAGTCAGCCGATGCCCGGAGCGTTTGACGTGCCTGGACGTATCGAGCCTACCGTCGTATCGCCAACGCCCGAGTTGCCGCAGCCCGATTTTACATCTACCGCCGCCCCTGACGGTACGGTTCCGTCAAATGAAGTTGGTACGATATTTAATCCAGTGTCATCGACACCCCCGGCACCAAACTTTGGTGGTCAACCGGCCGTAGCTCCGGATTTTCCGTCGACTAACATGACCTATCCCAGCGCGACACCACCACCGCCCAGTTTCCAGACACCGTCACCGTTTGAACCTCCACAGCAGACACTCAGCGACATCGAACAGGCCGTCAAGGCTGATGATGGAGCGATTAGCGAAGGTAGTGGAGGTGAAATTGATGTCGATGCAGCCCGTAATGAAGTCATGCGCGCGTTGAGCGAGCAGCCAGATGATAACGGGCCAGTACAGGCTTTGAACGCTCAGCCACTTGGCGATCCGCTGCATGGTCAGCCGGAACCGCCAATGCCGCAAACACCGCCGGCGCCAGCCTCGCCATTCGCGCCGCCAGTCCCTCAGCCGCCGACGGAACCGCCAGCAGGGTATTCCCCCGCCGACACGCCACTTGATATGCCATTGCCGGCTCAGCCCATGGCACCGCCAAGCCAGCCGCCCGCACCTTCATTCGCTCCGCCGAACTCTGTGACCACTACAACACCAGGTAATGCGCCACCGCCCGCACCGCCGCCAATGATGCCGCCTAATTGACCCGGTCAACAATAATTTGACCGTAGTCTTGTACAATCAGATGCATGCAGGGACTGCTACTAGTCGATAAACCCAAAGGCTGGACATCTTTCGATGTCGTGAATTACGTGCGCAAATTCGTCGCACAAATCGAAGGTAAAAAGCCCAAGAACTGCAAAGTCGGCCACACCGGCACGCTCGACCCGATGGCCACAGGTCTTTTGGTGCTTGTGGTTGGCAAAGAGTACACGCGCCGGGCCGGTGAGTTCAGCAAACTAGACAAGACATACGAAGTCACCATGAGACTCGGGCAAACTAGCACGACAGCCGACGTAGAGGGGGAGATAACGGACGTATCCGACACTGTTCCGGCCGAAAATGCTGTCAGGGAAGCGCTAGAGAGGTTCCAGGGGCAAATCATGCAGACCCCACCAGCCTTCAGTGCCATGAAAATCAGCGGCCAACGAGCTTACAAATTGGCTCGCGAAGGTAAAGCGGTGGAGCTGGAAGCCCGCCCGGTGACTATTCACAAAAATGAGTTGGTCGGCTACGAATACCCAGATGTCAGGTTTGTCAGCGAGGTCAGCAGCGGAACTTATATTCGCAGCCTGGTTGAGGATCTCGGCAGTGAGCTCGATACCGGCGCCTACATGGCTGACCTGCGCCGCACCCGGGTCGGTGACTTTACGATTGCTGCTGCTCACGCGATTGATGCGCTTTCGGTGGAAAATCTTGAGGCCAAATTGCGTACGAATTGAACTATGCCACACCCTCTTGTGTAAGGTGTTGGGATTTGCTATAATGACGGATAACGCCATCAAAATCTCTAAAGTTTTGTAAAGGAATTGAATGATCTCGAACGAGAATAAACAAGCCGCTATCAAGAGCGTGCAAGCACACAAAGATGACACCGGTGGCGCAGCCGCCCAAGTGGCCGTTGCAACCGAGCGTATCAAGGAGCTGACCGAGCACCTCAAGATCAACAAGAAAGACTTCGCGGCTCGCCGTGGACTGCTGCAGTTGGTTGGCCGCCGCCGCCGCTTGCTCAACTACATTGCCAAGCGCAACCCCGACGGCTACAAAAAGTTGCTCAAAGATCTCGGCATTCGCCGCTAGTGCATGGACCACTGGTCTGGACACCTTCCAGGCCACAAGCTTGTGCACATTAACGTACTGTTTGTAGTGTAGGCAGAGCCCAGATATACCCCTAGCGTTAGCACAAGTAGGGAGCTATATTTGCACTCTGTCTAGATTCTGCAGTGAAGAAAGGAAGGCTTGATTTGAGCCAGACAAAAAACAACGATACCATCAACCCCTTCGGGAAAGATGTTATTAAGGTAGAGACCGAATTTTGTGGCCGACCACTTAGTCTTGAGCTGAACCGCGTCGGTTTTCGGACCAGCGCCAGCGTACTCGTCCGTTACGGCGACACGGTAGTACTTGGTACCGCCATGGTCAGCTCGGGCAGCATCAAAGGGATGGATTACTTCCCGCTCAGCATTGATTACGAAGAGAAGTTTTATGCTGCCGGTAAGATTAGCGGAAGCCGTTTTATTAAGCGTGAAGGGCGTCCCAGTGACGAGGCTATCCTGATTGGCCGTCTGATCGACCGCCCAATCCGCCCACTGTGGCCCAAGGGTTACCGCCAGGAAGTCCAGGGCGTGGCTAGCGTGCTCAGCATGGACCCCAGTTTCCGTCCGGACATGATTGCTATGATTGCCATGAGCACGGCCTTCATGCTCACAGGTGCACCGTTCGAAGGTCCGGTAGCCGGCGTGCGCGTTGGTATGACCGAAGACGGCAAGTACCAAGCATTTATGAGCGCTGAGGAGCTAAACCAGAGCAAGTTGGACCTAGTCGTCGCCGGTACCAAGGACGCCATCATGATGGTCGAAGCCGGTGCTCGCGAGGCCAGCGAAGACGAAATCGCCGGTGCCTTGGAATTTGCCCAGGCCGCTATCCAGCCGGCCGTCGCGCTGCAGCAGCAGCTGGTCGAAAAGGTCGGTGTAGTCAAGCAAGAATACGAACTGGTCAAGCCCGATGATGCAATCCAAAAGGCCGTCGACGTCTGGCTGGAGAATAAGCTTGGTGCCAACCTGCGCACAGCTTATCCCGAGCGCAACGACCTGATTGCTAACTTGCGTCGGGCGATGCACGACGATTTCGTCGAGAAGATCGGCGAAGATGAGTACGATACCCTCAGAAACGAGTATGACGAAGCCTTCCAAATGGCATTGCACAAAGACGTCCGGAAGGGCATTGTCGAGGACAATGTTCGCCCCGACGGCCGCCAACTGACTGAGATCCGCCCCTTAAGCTCGGAAGTCGGTTTTCTGCCGCGTGCCCACGGTTCCAGCCTGTTTACCCGGGGTGTTACCCAGGGCATGAACATCGTTACCTTGGCGCCGCTCAGCTATTCCCAGCTCGTCGACACGATGGAACAAAACGACGGAGTACGCCGTTACATGCACCACTACAACGCACCTGGCTACACCGTCGGTGAAGTCCGCCGTCTCGGCAGCCCAGGCCGCCGCGAAATCGGCCACGGCTATTTGGCCGAGCGTGCCCTGATTCCAGTATTACCCGATGAAGCCGAATTCCCGTACACCATCCGTTCGGTTACCGAGATTATGAGCCAGAACGGCTCGACCAGCATGGCAGCGACCTGCAGCTCATGCTTGGCACTAATGGACGCCGGTGTGCCGCTCAAGCGACCAGTCAGCGGCATCGCTATGGGTCTGATGGTGGATGGCGACAAACACTACGTGCTCAGTGATATCGCCGACGCCGAGGACTTTGCTGGCGACATGGACTTCAAGGTCACCGGTACTACCGAAGGCATCACGGCGCTTCAAATGGACATGAAAGTCCACGGTCTGCCGGTCAGCGTCCTGCGCGAGGCCCTCACTCAGGCCAAGGATGGCCGCGCCGAGATTCTCGAGCACATGCTAAAGACTTTGGCTGAGCCTCGCGCCGAGATGAGCCCCTACGCACCGCGTGTCGAGGCAATCCAAATCAACCCTGACAAGATTCGCGAGGTCATCGGTAAGGGCGGTGAAACCATCCAGAAGATTACTGGCGAAACCGGTACCGAAATCGACATCAAGGATGACGGTACCATCATGATTGCCAGCCCGGACAAGGCGAAAATCGATGCGGCTATCCAGTGGATCCAGAGCATCACGGCTGAGCCTGAGATTGGCAAAATCTACAAAGATGTACCTGTGGTTAGCGTGCTCGACTTCGGCGCTTTCGTGCAAATCATGCCGGGCAAGGATGGCTTGGTGCACGTCAGTGAGATGAAGGAAGAACGCGTCGAAAAGCCAAGTGATGTCGTCAAAGAAGGCGACAAGGTCAACGTCAAGCTCGTCGCTATCGACGATCGCGGTCGTTTACAACTGAGCATGAAAGCTGCCGAACGCGAACTAAACAAGGACTAGCATGGACACACTCAAGCGGCTCGATGCATTCCACAAGACAGGGGTAGGGTACCTGGTCTTTGGTCTGCTCGAGCTTGGCTTGGGCTACTTGGCGGTATTGTGGGCGACCGACAGTGGAAGTTTAGTCGCCTGGGCTTTGGCTGTCGTCCTGCTGCTAGGTGCTGTCCAGAACGCAGTGCTGCTAGTCTGGAGGAGCGTCCGCCATGGCCGATAAACAGGCAAGCCTCGATGCCATCAAACAACAGATCATAGATGGCAAAGTCTGCCCGGAGTTGGCTACCCAGGCTACACAACTGGTGTTTGGCGATGGCAATCCCGGCGCCGAGATAGTGTTTATCGGCGAGGCACCAGGTAAGAATGAGGATATCCAGGGCAAACCCTTCGTCGGCGCCGCCGGAAAATTCCTGGACGAAATGCTCGCGAGCATCGGTCTAAATCGTGAAGATGTCTACATCACCAACATCGTCAAATACCGGCCGCCGAACAATCGCGATCCGCTGCCGGAAGAGAAGAAAGAATTTTTGCCTTATTTACAGGCCCAGCTAGAAGTAATTCAGCCTAAGGTAGTCGTGACGCTTGGTCGTCACAGCACCAATTGCTTCTTGCCGGATCTGCAAATCAGCCAGATTCACGGACAACCCAAACGTCTGAAGCTTCGCATGAAGCAACCCGCGGACGAGGCGTTCGAAGTAGTCATTCTGCCATTGTTCCACCCGGCAGCCGCGCTCTATAACGGCGGCATGCGCCAAACATTGATAGACGACTTCAACAACATCCCCGCAATTATCAAGAAACTTACCAACAACTAACCGTAAACGAACAGGAGAAATAACATGAATCCAAATAACCAAAACCAGGACCAGAACAAACCACCTCGGCGTAATCGCCGTCCCCAGAACGGTGGCGGCCAGCGTGGGGGTAATAGGCCCCAGGGTCAGGCTAACCAGCCATCGAACGGCAATGGTGGCCAGCGCTCCGGCGTCAGCCGCGGCGCGGCCGTGCGAGCCCAGAAGCGCCTGCAGATGGATGCCCAGCGCATCGCCAACCAATACACGGCTGCCCAACCGATCAAGAAGCAACGTGCCAATGTCATCGATGATTCACCGCGACTCAAAATAATTGGTCTCGGCGGCATGGACGGCGGTGGTTCCAAGAACATGATGCTGGTCGAATACATGAATGACGCTGTAATCATGGACTGTGGTAACGACCTCGGTGTCGATTTGCCAGGTATCAATTACGGTATTGCCGATACTGCTTACATAGAGAGTATCCGCCACAAATTGCGCGGTTATCTCATCACTCACGGTCACCTCGACCACATCGGTGGTTTGCCGCATGTCGTGCCCAAATTCCCGGCACCGATTTACGGCAGCAAGTTTACCATTGGTCGCGTCGAAGAGATCTTCGAAAACTTCGGTTTGCCAATGCCTGACGGCTTTGAGCTGAGGACCATCACGATGAACGAAAACACTCACGAGCGGCTCAAGGTGGGCGAATTCTTCGTAGAGCTGGTACGTATCACGCACTCGATTCCCGGTAGCACCTGCATCGTTCTCGATACACCGGTAGGCCGCATCATTAACACTGGTGATTTCCGGCTTGACCCAAACCCGCTCGACCACGAACGCAGTGACATCGAACGTCTGACGGAACTAGGTAACGAAGGCGTCTTAGCGCTGCTTAGCGAAAGCACGACAGTTGAGCGCATGGGTCGAACCCCCAGCGAAAGCGGCATTGAACAGAGCTTCATCGACATTATCGACCAAGCGCCAGGGCGCATCTTCGTCGGTTTGTTCAGTACCAACATGAACCGTGTCCAGATGATCATCAACGCCGCCGTCCATCACGGCCGCAAGGTGGCCATGGACGGCCGTAGCATGGTCAGCACGCTCGAAATGGCCGTGCGCCACGGCTTCGTCCGGATTCCCAAGGGGACCTTCGTGCCAATCGCCTCAGTGGCTAGCATGCCAGAGGACCAAGTCGTCGTTGTTTGTACCGGTTCACAGGGTGAGCCGAGCAGTGCCTTGCAACGCATGGCCAACGGCGAACATCGTCACGTCAAAATGAAAGAGCAAGACACCGTCATCCTATCCAGTACGCCGATTCCGGAAAGTGGCAACGACGCCCTCATCGGTCAGATGGTAGATGACCTAGTAAAGCGTGGTGTACACGTCTTCGAACACCGTAACCACGAACTGGATGGTGTTGGACCACTTCACGTATCCGGTCACGCCTCGCGCGACGAATATGCCGACATGATCAACATGACCAAGCCCAAGTTTTTCATCCCGATTTATGGCGCCTTCCGCGTCAAACAGCGCCACATCGACTTGGCAGTAGAGCAGGGCGTGCCCCGTGGCAACACCGTTAACGCCCTGAACGGCGAGATCATCGCCCTGACTCCCGATAAGATGGAAGTCATCGGCGAAGTACCGCACGGTACTATACTGGTCGACCAGACTGGTGCCATTGTCAGTAACGTCGTCGTCAAAGACCGCGTGCTGTTGTCCGAAGAAGGCCTGATTGCGGTGGTCCTGACCATCGACAAGAAGTCCGGTAACCTACTGACCAGCCCGGATATCATCAGCCGCGGCTTCATCTACATGCGTGAAAACGAAGAAGTCATGAACGGTTTACGCGCCGAACTGCGCCGGGCTGTCCAGCAGCGCTTCAAGCGCGTCGAGCTAGACCGGTTCAAGGCCGAACTGAAGGATCACGTGACGCACTTTTTGTTCGAGCACACCCAGCGTAGCCCGATCGTCATACCGGTGGTCAATCTGATTAGCGGTGGCAGCAAGGGAGAGAAGGGTGATAAGGGCGAGCCTAAGGCTCAGGTAAGTGCTAATGGCACACATACTAAAACTGACGAAGAAATCGCCGCCGAGCAGCAAAAGCGCTTCCAGGAAATGCGCGCCCGCTTGCTGACCCAGGACCCTCGCGTCGATTGACAAATAACCCAAGTTTTGGTATAGTTTACTAAAGTTCCTAACACAAAAACTATGCCAGAACCCCAACCTAACCAACGTATCGACGACCCGCGTATCGCGGAAGAAGTCGCCTACGCCGAAAAGCCATTCCGCGATACCCAACACGGTATCGGTAAGCTTATTACCGAAGGTTATGTAGAGGTTGGTCCAGAGTTGCATCAGCTCCGGCATCAGGCGGATAAAGCGGCAAATGAGGCCGGAGCGGACAAGCTGCGGGAGCTTGAACCGCCGGGGTTTGACCGCGATGTCCAGGAAAATAGTGAGCGAAAACGGTTTGGTAAAGAGCGCTTCCTAGAGCTGCTCGATACATCGCCGGTCGTTGTCTCGACCTGGTTTACGGGCAGTAAGATTCCCCGCGAGATGATGTCGACCCCCTCGGGACAATTCAAAGAACTGTTTAATGGGCTAACTACGCGCAGTGAAGCCAACAGGCTAGCCATGGCGTGGACAAGAACCATCGACCGCGACAGTCATCTCTTGAAGCAGTTTGCCGAAGCGGGCGTACCGGAGGTGGTCACGTTTCAGAAATTCCCCGACGATAAGTACCGTGATGTCGTACCTGGTACCGCGCACCCGGACGAAGCCGTCGTGCGTTTTGCCTATGAAACGGTTACGCGCAGCAGACAGGGTGTATATCAGGGGAAGCTGCGTGGTTACTCGGATTCTTACGGTGATGCAGGTGGGCGATCAGGCAACTACATACTTTACTCGGTCTTTTTACCGGAAAGCCAAGCCGATAAACTTCGCCAGGCAATAACCGAGAACCCGGCTCTGACTCAAGAAATAACTACTGCCATGATGACCGAATACTTCGGCGCAACGGCCGAAGAGTGGCAGAAGATGGGGCCGAATTATGATAAATGGCGGGAGCTGGATGGCGGCGTCAGCCGAGTAGCTATCCGCGATCGGTTCGACCAATCGCTTCAGGATTCAACCATCATTCAGCACTAGTTACCAAGGCCCGCTCATTGACAAATGATGTAATTTTTGCTATAATTACGTCATGTCAGAAACACCGAAACCATCCGAAGAAAACGAAATTCCCATCTGGGATACGCCGGAGTTTCGAGCCGGTCTAGCCTATGTCGCGTTGGACCGTCTAATCCAATTATGGGTAGATGAACACCCCGGCGTAAGCGAGGATGACATTGATGCGGCGTTTGCTGCTCTAAATGAAGCCATTGCCGAACGTGACAAAAATTTACCACCTGACGAGGGGTAGACCACAAGCGTTAACAAGGGTATAATTACAAAAACGATGGCCAAGAAAAAACAAACACGATCACGCAGAAACAGCAAGGCGGCGGAAGTCGTAGTCGAAGAGCGCTCGACCTTTTGGCCGATGGCCGGGGGAGTGCTGATGCTGCTTTTCGCGGCATTTTTGCTGCTGGGTGGTTTTGGTACGGGCGGGGCTTTACCGATCAATTTATTCAAGGGCGCCTATGTTGTGCTGGGCTGGGCGGCTTATCTGACGCCAGTGGCTCTGGGCTATTGGGGCGTTCACAAATTCCGGAGCGAAGACCGGCGCATCCCTTTTGGTAACTTCGTCAGCATGTTCTGCCTGTTACTTTTCGCGGCAGGCTGGTTACACGTGACATTTGCATCCAAGGATGCACTGGGGACATGGCAAGGTGGCCACGGTGGTGTAACTGGCCAGCTATTGGGTGGCATGGTACTCAGCGCGCTCGATAAAATTCCAGCATCGTTACTCTTTTTTGTGTTCACGGCCCTCGCTGCTAGCTTTGCATTCGGGATTTCGCTCAAAGATGTTATGCGGCTGCTGGGCCGTCGGGATGCCGAAGAAGGTGAAGAGGGTGAGGTAACCGATTTGGCGACGCTCAAGGCCAAAGCTGCTACGGCATTCAAGCTAAATGAGAATGTCCCGGTGGAACACCAGGGCAGCGAACCCAAGCATACTAGCCTCAAGAACACTGCACAGAAGATGAGCGCGGCCGAAACCCACGAGGCCCTGACCACGACCAGCGATCCAGACTGGCAGCTGCCAGGTATCGACCTGCTTGAGCAAAAGCAGGACAAGGCCAACGCTGGCGACGTCAATGGCAACGCCCTGACCATCCACGACACTTTCGCCAACTTCAATATTGATGTCGAAATGGAAGGGGCCAACATCGGCCCGCGCGTAACGCAGTACACTCTGAAGCCGCCGACAGGGGTCAAGCTCACTAAAATTACGGCGCTTGAAAACAACTTGGCACTCGATTTAGCGGCCACCAGCATTCGTATGGAAGCACCGATTCCGGGCAAGCGAGCGGTGGGCATTGAAGTGCCGAATATCAAAGCGGCAACGGTGCGGATTGCCAGTTTGTTGCAGTCGGGCGAATGGCAGCGGGCTGATAGTCCTCTCGAGTTTGCCATCGGTAAGGACATCTCGGGCGGCTCGGTCGTGAATGACCTAGGCAAGATGCCGCACCTTTTGGTGGCCGGTCAGACTGGTTCCGGTAAGTCAGTTATGATCAACACCATCCTGACCAGCCTGCTGTATCGTAACAGCCCATCAGACCTCAAGCTGATATTGGTCGACCCAAAACAAGTCGAACTGGCACCATATAACGATATTCCTCATCTGTTGTCGCCAGTTATCACTGAGCCCGAGAAGTGCATCAGCGCCCTGAAATGGGCCGTCGCCGAGATGGAGCGCCGCTACAAGGAGCTGGCTGGCTCGCACAAGCGTAACATCGATGATTACAACAAGGTCAAGCAAGAGGCCGGTATGCCGTATATCGTCATCGTCATTGATGAGCTCGCCGACTTAATGATGATGGCCGCCCGTGATGTCGAAGCGCTGATCGTACGCCTGGCCCAGAAGTCGCGCGCCGTCGGCATCCATTTAGTGCTGGCGACCCAGCGGCCGAGTGTCGACGTTATTACCGGGCTCATCAAGGCCAACGTGCCGGGCCGTATCGCCTTTGCTACGCAGAGCCAGGTAGATAGCCGCACTATTTTGGACCAGGCGGGCGCCGAGAAGCTCCTGGGTATGGGTGACATGCTGCTCAAGACGTCTGATTTGCCGAAGCCCAAGCGAGTCCAGGGCGCCTTCATTGGCGTCGATGAAACCAACCGCGTGATGGACTTTTTGCGCGCCCAGCGCGAGCCTCAGTACAACGACGAAGTTATCAGCCAGCCGGTTCAATTAAACGGCAAGGGCGGTGTCGTGATGTCGATGGACGCNNGGCAAACTCAGCACCAGTCTGTTGCAGCGCAAGTTGCGCATCGGCTACGGCAAGGCGGCACGTATCATCGAACAGATGGAAGAGCAGGGAATAGTCGGCCCGAGTGACGGTAACCGGCCGCGTGAGGTGCTGGTAACCAGCATGGACCAAGTATTTGGTGGTGGTAGCGAAGCCGATGCGGCACTAGACGAAAACTTCCCAGATGAGCGCTAATCGTATCTGTCGTGAGAAATCCACACTTGCCAAAGCTACCCTAAATTTATTACCATAAGCGTAATACAAAAACTGCAAATGGAGGTTGGCAGTGGCAGAGAACCTGGACAGTCGTGAGGTCTTTCCAACTGGCTTGCCGCTGCCGCCCTCCCAAGCCGAAACATTGCAGTCAACCAAAGCTCCTGCTTCAAGCAGGAGCTTTTTTGATTTACTGAAAACTATCGAGCAGCAGGAGCAGCCCAGGCGGATATTGACGGCCGACTGTTCAGATCCGAAAGAAATTGACGATGGCATCTATGTAGAACCGCTGGCGTCAGCCCAGGAAATGTATCGGGTCGGAGTCTGCGTGGCCGATACCTCGAAGCTATTCCCTCAGCAGGGCATTTATCGTCAGGCTATGGAGAAGACCCGCGCCCGATACTGGGACTTGCCCAATGGTGAGCGGGGCTACGAGCCGATGATAGACCCACATCTTATCGAGGATTTGGAGCTACGTGAGGGCGAGGAGCGTAGCTCGCTGGTCCTAGAATTTATAGTGGGCGAAAAAGAAGCGCCGCGAGATTTGTCAGTGACATTTCAGCCCGTGTTTGTGGAGAAGAACCTCGATTATCGTCGGTTAAGTCTTGAGGGGCGCACAGGAGGCCGGTATGAACGGCATGTTCGGGCTGCCGGATATATCATGCAGCATTTGAAGTACCGGGCCGGCGGCGATCAAGACTCGGTCGTGCAAACGCTTGAGAGCAGCCTGCCGCCAAGCCTTGAGCAATACCGCTCACGCAGCCACTGGTTCCGCGGCTCTAAATACAACGAGGCGTATATGATTGCAGCCAACCATCTGGTCGGCAAGATGTTGGCCGATGAAGGCAGTCCGGCGATATACCGAGTATTCGATCCGTCAGATGAAAAATATCTGGAATTCATACCTCCGAACATAGCTACCTACAGTTGGCAGCCCGGACCCCATGCCGGGCTGAGCCTAGAGCCAATTTGTCGGGTGACATCGCCGCTCCGTCGTCTGGAGGACTTTGTCATGAACTACCAGCTCAAACAGCGGTTCATTGGGCGTGTCGCGACAAGGCGTGACGAGGCTGAAGTCTATGTGGCTGTACAGCATCTTAACCGGCAGTTAGTAGCTGATATCGCCGCCGGCCCATTGCGGCTAAATGCTATCGATGTGCTTGGCGCAGCGGGCGTCAAATCTGGCCGCAAAACTCAGCTTACGCCTTTGGATTCCAGTATTGAGGTTGCCTGAATTGACTAACAGAGGTAGATAGAGTACAATTGAGCGCACTATCAACTCAGCTTGCATCCATGTAGTGAGTGCAGGCGTTAACCAAGGGAGAATCTCGTGAATCAATACGAAATTGCTATCTTGTATGACCCAGATCTGGAAATCGATCTGGAAAAAGCTACTTCTCGCGTCGAGAAGATACTAACCGACAATGGCGGCAAAGTTGCCAATGTCGATAATTGGGGCAAGCGCAAGCTGGCCTACTCAATCAAAGGTCACGAAACGGCCGTTTATGTGTTTTATACCGTAGACGTACCCGGTGCTAACGTTGCTAAGATTGAGTCGACCCTCAACATCACCGATGAGGTGATTCGTTTCCTCATCACCAAGCCGGACCTTAAGGCTATCGCCAAGGCTGAGGCTGCCAAGGCCGAAAAAGCCAAGAAGGCAGCTGAGCGTGGTGAATCAGCCGACGACAGCGACGACAAAGACGAAGAGTAATTATGCCGCTTGACGCCCGAGTTTACTTCGGCGTAAGGTAGGTATACAACATAATTCGGACATAGTTTCCGAGGAGGGAGATTGCCACATGGCACGTAGTTTCAACCAAGTAATTTTGATGGGGAATCTAACCCGAGATCCCGAGCTTCGGCAAACGCCGAACGGCTCAAGCGTTTGTAGCTTTAGCCTGGCGTTGAACCGCAGCTTTAAGGGCAGCGACGGTAACTGGCAAGAGGCCACCGATTACATCGATGTCGTGGCTTGGGGGCCGCTCGGCGAGCGCGTGGCGCAATACCTGAGCAAAGGTCGCCCGTGCCTGATCAACGGCCGGCTGCAAAGTCGCAGCTGGGAGCAGGACGGCCAAAAGCGCAGCAAAGTCGAGGTCAATGCCCAAGACGTAACGTTCTTAGGCGGTCCTGGCGACGGTGGTAGCAGTGGCGGCAGTAATGCCGGCGACTCGAGCAGCAGCTCAAGCACCACCAAATCAAGCAAGAAAAAAGATGATGTCGTCATCGAAGACGTCGGTGACGAACCAATAAATTTGGACGACATTCCGTTTTAACAAATTTTAGGTTGCACATTTTGGGCGCTGGCCTGCGTCAAAAACCTTCACCGTATGTTTGATACGGCTCAGGTTTTGTGCTCGGCCATCATCCCAAACTGCACTAACCAAAATTCGTTAAAACCAGTGATATTTAAGGAGAATATTTCAGATGGCAAAGATTTTTAAGCACAAAACAGACGTTGCATATTTTGATCACAAAGATTTCAAAACCCTGCAACGCTACGTAAACCAGTACGGTCAGATCGAGACTCGCAAAAAGACGGGTCTTACCGAGACTGAGCAGCGCCACTTGAGCGTCGCTATCAAGCGCGCTCGTCACTTGGCCTTGCTGCCATTCGTGGCTCACAACTAAATTCGTCAGATTACAGCGACAACGACTGATGGGGTAGTTTATCCCCGGTAATCACGCCGCTAGCAGCAATGTTTCTCGGCCTAGGATGCCGGGGGTTCTATCGGGGTGCCTGACATCCCAGTGACTCATGGCGACATAGGTTTCCATCGGCATCCCGAGTACCTTGACCAAGGCGTATTCGCCACCGCCGGTCATGATACTGGCATCATCACCGTGATGCTTCTCGGGAATCATTCCAAACGTATCGTAGGCTAGCTCCACTCCATCCATGTATGCTTTGCGTATGCACTCGGCGGTTGTGAAGAGTTCTTCGATGCGTCGTCTGTCAATATCCCCAGCTTCAAGCATGATGTGCCCCATGCGAGCCGCACCGCGGGCTGCCGCCCAGTTCGTCGGTGCCCATATCCGTTCTTTGCCATCCCACTGGTTGGGACGGTTGTCGTTCATGGTGGTCGCCACGCCGTACCGGTGCAGTAATTGCTGGCGGATGGTTTGCGCTGTGCCGAATGTTTCAGCTTCGTTGGTCATGCCGACGTACATCGGGTAAGCCGTGGCGGCGGAGGGTACATCTGTCTGTGCACCCCTGACGAAGTTGTAATCATTGAACCACAGACCGTCTGGCCTATCACTAAGCATGTACTTACGGATAGCGGCCATACGGTCGCTGGCTCGCGTCCGGTATTCACGCTCCTTGTGCTTGGCGAATGCCCACTCAGCTGAATGCTCCTGACGAGTAGAGGCTTTCGTATCATATGCCATCGCCAGAGTCTCTTCGGTGTAAAGTAGCAGGCTGTTAAGGTCGACCGGCAATATATCGGTGGTGTTGGCGGTGATCAGGTTGTGCCCGTCTGCCATCCAGCGGCTAGAAAAATCCCAACCGCTGCTGGCGGCACCACGGATGTCCTTGTAGAATTTTGCGAGTCGTCGTTCGCGTGCGGTACCAGATAGGCCGTTTACGACCATCGCACCGAGCTCGACATCTTCCTTGAGCATCTCATAGCGTGGGCCTTCGGCATCGTCCCAGTATCGGTTCAACAGGGAGCCGTCCGGCATGCGTACGAGCGATCGGTGGCTCCGGGCTGTACCGTCATCGCGACTCATCAAGTCTGCCTCGCCATCCATCCAGTAGCCACGGTACTCTTTTTCCATCGCCGGCAAAAAGCGTACGAGAGTTTCGCGGCCGAACCGGTCGGCTAGCAGGCGGACCATGTGCGAGAAGTACGGTGGTTGCGGTCGGCTGGCGAAGAAGTCGGCGCTGCCGTTAAGCGGGTAGCCAAATTTCTCTATCTGATATTCGGCGTTACCGACGATATCGAGCACCAAATCCCATCGCTCGTCGGCGGCGTGCCCTTTGCCCATGTGATAACCGTCCCAGTGGAACTCGTGCCGACTGAATCGTCCGGCCCCGGCAACTACCCGATCGTAGGGCAATTTGAGGTCGAATTCCTTGTTCTTGCTGGTAGGGATGACGAGCATTTCACGGACGCGCCTGGCGTAATCCAGAATCGGCTCGGAGTCGGCGGCATGGACTGCGATGTCATCGGGGGAAGGGGTGTCGAAATGTGAGTCCCAGAATGCTGTCGGCGAGAAGCCTGCCCCCTGACTCTCGCGCTCGTAGGCGGCGATTATTTCAGGGTAGTTCGTACCTTTCTTCGGTGAGGCACAGGCTAGCAGCATGCCATCACTGAGTCGAGGTTCGTCACGGACGTCGATGAGTAGTTTCGCCATCGGGCCCGGCTTGGGAATGATGGTTAGCGGATCGACTGGTTCGACTATGGGGCGCTCAGGAATAGCCAATTCCTCAAGGGGGGCATGGGTATTCGATGGTGCTAGTTCTGGTGACATTGTTTACGGTTTTTCGTGTACGTATATGTTGTAGCTATCTTCTTAAATACACCCGATATCTACATTAGTAGGATATCACATTGCGCAAACTTAGCGGTTATGGTAAGTAACGAGTTCGACGACGTTTGCAATGTCTGGCCACCCCAAGTATCCTTGAGAGGTAATCGTGGGCGGTGGTGCTTATAGCGGCCGCCCCGCCATGTATAAATATCGGAAAGAAGATCGGAGTAAATGAATGGCATTGAGTATTACTAATTTGAAGAAAGGGACGCTTTTCCAGTGGGAGGGTGAACCGTTCCGGGTGGTTGAGTACAACCAGAAGGTTATGGGCCGCGGTGGCTCAATAGTGAACGTGCGTATCAAAAGTCTGCTCGACGGCAAGGTGTTGGAGAAGACCTTTAAGGGTAACGAACAGCTTGAGAGTGCCGATGTCAGCAATCAGACGGTGCAGTACCTGTACAACGATGGCAACACCTTTCATTTCATGAACGAAGACAGCTTCGAGCAATTTGAAGTAGCGGCCGACTTGGTTGGCGATGGCGCGGGCTACCTGAAAGAAGGTGATCGCGTGACATTGCAGTTTTTCAACGATGCGCCTATCAACGTGGAACTACCCAAGAATGTCCCGCTACGCGTCGTCTACACCGAGAATGTGGTCAAGGGCGATACCACCAGCTCCGTTCTGAAAAACGCCGAATTGGAGACAGGTATTACCGTCAAGGTGCCGGCATTCATCAAGCAAGATGATGTCATTTCGGTTGATACCGCGACGGGCGCCTACCGCGAACGCGTTAAGGAATAATCGTGGTACCAGGTGATCGGTTGGTCTGCGCCCTGGTGCGGCCAATGATGGTCGGTGAGAGTTTTGCTCGGTGGCCGCTTCACGTTACGATCGTGCCGTGGTTCCGCCTGCCGGATTCATCCGAGATGATTGCAAGCGGGCTAGCCCAGGCATTGGCCACCATACAATCGTTCCAAGTTCGAGCGGATGGCGAGGCGATGATGGGGCCACGGCGTCAGCGGCACGCCAGACTCATGCAGCAGCCGACACCATTATCGGATATCGAACAAAAGGTAAGGACATATCTTCACAAGAAGCGCGCCTGGCTGGTTGACGAGACGACCAAACGAAAGTATCAGTATCGTCCGCACGTAACTGACCAGGGATCAGGGGCGCTACAAGAAGGCGACACATTTTGGTGCGATCGGCTGTACATCATTGAGCAGAAGGGCGATTATAAAGAGATCATGAGTGAGGTCCATTTTGAATAAGCAGCGGCTTGATCAGTCGGTGGTAGCGCGCGGTTTGACGACTAGCCGTAGTCAGGCCGAGAGCTTTATCCGGCTTGGAAAAGTCACGGTGAACAAAAAAGTTGTCACTAAGACAGGTGCGCTGGTATCTGATGATGACGCGATTGAACTTAAAAGTAGTGAGCAGTATGTTAGTCGCGCCGGCTTGAAATTGGCAAGTGTGGCCCAAGCGCTCAAGCTAAATTTTGGGGGCAAAGTCGTGCTGGATGTCGGTAGCAGTACGGGAGGGTTTACCGACTACGCGCTGCGGCACGGCGCCACGAAAGTCCTGGCTGTCGAGCTAGGCACCAACCAGCTACATCCGAGTTTGCATGGTGATCCGAGAATCGAATTGCACGAAAAGACCGACATTCGGGATTTTAGGACTACCGAACATATCGACGTCGTCGTGGCCGACGTGTCGTTCATCAGTCTGCGCGAGATATTACCTAGCGTCGCTAAACTGTGTAGTCGAGATACCAAATTAGCCATAATGGTCAAGCCGCAATTCGAGGCGCGTAATCTCAACCTTAAACACAAAGGCGTCATTAAGAATGACAAGATGCGTCGTGAAATACTGAACGACTTCGAGGCATGGGCCCGTCAACATTTCGTCATCATCGACAAGGCTGACTCCGATGTCACTGGAACCAAAGGCAACCGCGAACGATTTTATTTGCTTCAAATCCAATAGGGAAAAGAGCAGCCCGACAAAAAGTCACGCCTTTTTGCCGGCGCGATGAGAAAAACCGCAGGTTTGTCTCATGGTGGCAACCGCGAACGATTTTATTTACTGCAAAGGCTGTCGTAAGCTCGCCCCAAGCTGATACACTTTAAACATATGTATTTTGCTAGTCGGACACAGGCCGGACGCATGCTCGCTGCTCAACTCGTTCCAAAATATCGCTACGAGAGCTGTGTCGTGGTGGCGCTGAGTGACGGCGGTGTCGTGGTGGGGGCGCAGATAGCGATGCAGCTTCACTGCGCCATCAACATGCTGTTGTACGAAGAAATAAATTTACCGATGGAGCCACAAGCGTTCTCGGGCGTGGCCCACAACGGCTCCTATGCCTACAATAGTTACTACGAGCCAATGGAGCGCGATGAGATAATGGGAGATTACTACCAGTACATCGAGCAGCAAAAGCTCGAAAAAATGCGCAACATGCACCAGCTACTGGGCAGTGGCGGGGTGGCTCGCAAGGATTTGCTACGCGGACATTACATAATCCTGGTGTCCGACGGCATCCGGTCGCCGTTCGCCTTGGATTTGGCTGTCGAATATCTCAAACCGATACGGTACGAAAAATTAATCGTAGCTACGCCCCTGGCCAGTATCCAGGCAGTCGACCGCATGCATGTGTTGGCTGACGACCTGTACTGTCTGAATGTGATCGACAGCGAGCTGCCAACTGAGCATTACTATGAGGCCCAAGATGTGCCCGACCACCAAAAAGTGGTTGAGACCATCGAAAAAATTATCCTTAACTGGAAGTAGTGGCTATCTTTAGGATCCGAGATGTTCCTCGAGCGCTTTCTCATCAAGCAAAGTAATTAACGACTGGCGGCTAGATATGAACCCATGGCGCTCCAGCGTTGATAATTCGCGGCTGGTCGTCTCGCGGGTCGCATTGATGGAACTGGCAATATCTTGGTGGCGCAAAGGCACGGTGATGTGGACTTTCTGGCCGTCCGATTCACCGAAGCGTTGAGCGATGGTCAGCAGGAACGACACGAGTCGTTCGCGGACGGTACGATACTCTAGATTGAGGATTCGCTCGGAGTGCAGACGGTACATCTCGATTGCCATATCGAGCAGCGGGGCGTACAGCTCCGGCTTAGCATGCATAGAATCGAGGAAGTGTTGGCGGCTGATGCGCCATATGACGGTTGGCGCCAGAGCTTTGTAGATGACACTACGCTCTTGTCCGGTTAGTGCCCAAATCAGCGGCAGCACCTCGTGATCCTTTCGGATAATCAGCAGATTTTCTTCACCGTAGCGTGTAATGTCATAGGCTTTGACACTGCCAGACTCAATATAAAAAACACCCGACGGGACTTCGCCGGGGTGAATTATGTAGGCATTTTTCTTGAATTCCAGTCGCTGTCCGCCACTACGAAACAAGTCCACCAACTCGTCAGTTTGTTCGGGCGTGGCGAGCATGACTTTATTATCTCACAACCCCGGCCGATTGTAAGCTTAACTGTGACATATATCCTGTAATCGTGGTGAAGATTCTCACCGACAACTTTTATTTCTTGAGTGTACGATAAGGGTACGAAGGAGGGGGAATGATTAGCCAAGAAGATCTCAACAAGCAACTGAAGCGGTTGCACATCAACCCGAAAGGTTGGGGGAAGAGCGAGTACGCTGAGTTGCGTAGTATCCTCATGCCGGACGAGAAGATTGAGGAGTGCGTCAATGGCTACTACGAAGCCGGATTCGCCCTGTTGGTAGCAACAAAGTACCGCGTGCTGCTTGTCGACAAGAAACCAATGAACTATCTGACCGTCGAAGACATGCGCTTCGATATGATTAGCGAATTCGATTACAGCCACCGTGTAATCGGAGCCTATCTGTGCATCAGCTCTGGTAATAAAACACTCAAATTCAATAGCCTGAACCAGCGCAGCTTACGCAAACTTCTGACATACGTCCAGGCGCGGATGACCGAGCTTAAGAACATCTCGCATGAGCAGCAAGAGAACCAGCAGCAGCACTTGCAGCAGATGAATGAGCAGCTGCGCCAGTATCTGATAACAGCCGAGGAAGAGCGCGCTAAGCGTGAGCAGCAGGCCAAGGCTGAAGGTGAGCCCAACCGTGGCATCGATTATCACCCAAGTCTGACTCTGCCCCCGCCTGCACCCCAGTACTTGGCGACTTTGGCGGGTTTCGAGCAAGCCGCCGCCCAGAGTATTCCAGGTAAACCTGTCCAGACCCAGACTCAAGCGTTGCGAGACATGGCCCTTACCCCACAAGAGGTGGGCCTGGGAGCAATTCGCCGAGTGTTGCCAATCCTAGCCGCTTACGATCGCGTGCCGGCAGCCAAATCATAAGAAGTTGACCAGATAACAGTTTGGTGCTATAATATGCACTAATTCATGGTTGATTTTGAGAGGCAGGCGGAACCCGTCGTCGAAGTAGTGACTGAGGAGTCTGCGCGCAGACTAAACGGTGTTCGCCGTGCTTTAGTGGTAGGTATGATGATCGTGCCGACTGCGATTGGCTTTGCTCTGGAGTCAGATAATAGCCAAACTTCCGAAGTCGAAATCGCCGCGGCACTCACCGATGGTGTGGCGCTACATCCAATAGTCTTGGATGCCGATCAGACGGTGGCCATCTACTCAAACGTGTCCGGCCAGAAGGACAATCATTTGCTTGTCTCGGGCTGGCCCGCTCTAGTGACTAGTAACGAATCATCCTGTGTGCCCGATAACATATCAGTTCCGAATGTCTACAGTTTCAAAGATGTCGTCGAGGGGTCCAAAACCGACTTCGCACTGACTCCCGAGCGTTTGGAGCAAATCTCGTCTGACCTCAAAGAGGCTGGGGCGCATGATGTGAAAGCAGTACGCTCGGTGGTGACGGAGGTATTTTCGGAGCTAGGCGTGCGTGTTAGCTTTGATGATCCAGCGCTCGTCAAGGATGATGATCATTCGCAACCGGGCACCAAAATCGTATCTGTGTTTAGCAAGTCAGAACTGGAAGCCTATGCCAGGAGCATGGAGGCTTACATTCGCGGCGCTTCAGCCATGTCCCGAGAATTCGTGCAGATAGCGGGTCAAATTGATTTTGTGAGCAGCCAATTCATGGTGGCGAAAGGACGGCCTGACTTTGAAGCGTCTGGCTATGCTTACAGCCGAGGTAACGTAATACGACTGGCTACACTCGTGGACCTAGGTCGAGAACTAGGTCCTCAGCTCACCTATCAAAAGGATGTCATTCGACATGAGTATAGCCACCTGGCCGGGTTTATAAGTTGCCCCAATGGCGACCTCGAGCTAGAGGCCACGTTCGCCGCCTCAAACAAGGAGCTGCAACGCGCAGCGGCAAACGCCCTTGTCCGAAACCGGGTAGAGCTGGAGGGCCCGCCAAATCCCGGCGCGTTGTCGATGACAGCTTTACAAAAAATGGGATTTGAGCGGGCATATTCCACGACAAATCGTGACGAAATGCTCGCCGATAAAGCCACGGCTTTTATTGACGGCAGGTTTGGTTCGCCTTATTCCAGCTATGCCCAAACTAGCGAATTGGCCGAGGCGGTTGAGGATGCGACCATCGAGCGGTTACAGATTGCTCAGCCTAACACGAACGTCGTCGAATGGTTGGCGTACTTGAACTACGCGCAATACGGCCGTGGGGCTGAACTTGATACGGCTACGCTTGAGAAACTAATGCCCCTTCAGCTGTCGTTGCTCGATCGAACAATCGGTCAATTTGGATTCTCGATGGAATCCGAAGAGTGGGCCTTCGAGCCTGCCATCCAGGTCGATGATAAGGCAGAGGATTCATCGTCATTTATTTATGGCGCGCGTACCACCAACCTTGATCGGCCACAGGTAGCCATCGTAAGCTTCCAGGCCCAGGCGGGACAAGAAGGTGCGCTGACGAATGCCGCCAAAAGATATCTTCTAAAGCTGCAGACACGCGAATCGCGTTTTGCTGGTGCGAGCCTTAGCGTCATGCCAGCGGGCAATGAGATAACGGTTTCGCTTGTCCAGCAGGGTGCCGAGAACGCCAAGGGCGGTTCGCCCAATGGCGGCTAAGCCTCCAAGTTCGCTACTTACTAACGTTGAATCGGAATTCGACTACGTCATCGGGTTTCATGATGTAGTCTTTGCCCTCGGTGCGGACTTTGCCCGCAGACTTGGCGGCCGCCTCTGACCCGGCGGCAATCAAATCGTTGTAGTCGACAATTTGGGCGGCGATAAAACCTTTTTCGAAGTCGCCATGAATGACGCCGGCAGCTTGCGGGGCAGTAGCGCCCTTGGGAACCGTCCAGGCACGGACTTCTTTATCACCAGCCGTTAGGTAGCTTTGTAGACCCAAGGTATCGTAGGCGGCATGGATGAGTTGAACCAAGCCTGATTCAGTTTGGCCGTAGCTTTCCAGCATCTCGGCAGCGTCGGCCGGGTCTAAGCTATGCAGCTCACTTTCCAGCTTGGCGCAGACGAAGACGCTCTGGGCCGGTTGGACGAGTTCACGAAGTTTATTCTTCTGCGCTTCGTCCGCAAGACCGTTATCGTCCAGGTTGAACACATAAATCACCGGCTTGAGTGTGATGAGTTGGAGCTCGCGTTGGAGCCAGGCTGCCCGCTCATCATTCATGATGTTGGGCTCAGAGTGGAGCGGTTTGCCTTCGTCCAGCAGGGCTTTCGCTTCGCGTAAAAAGTCGGCTTCGGGCTTCAGTTTGGGATTGGCACGAGCTTCCTTATCCAGTTTGGGTAATCGTCGGTCGATGGTCTGGAGGTCGGCCAGTACTAGTTCGGTATTGATGACATCGATGTCTCGCTTCGGGTTGTGCTCGGTATCGACATGGGTCACATTCGGGTCATCGAAAGCCCGCACCACTTGGACGATGGCATTACAGGTGCGGATGTGGCCGAGGAATTGGTTGCCCAGTCCTTCGCCCTGGCTGGCCCCGGCTACCAGCCCGGCGATATCGACGAATGTCACGGTGGCCGGCTTGATCGGGGCGCCGCCATACAATTCGGACAGCTTGTCGAGTCGAGGGTCGGGTATCGGTACGATGCCGGTATTGGGCTCGATGGTGGCGAACGGATAATTGGCCGCCAGGATACTACTACCAGTCAGGGCGTTGAACAGGGTTGACTTGCCGACATTGGGCAGCCCCACGATACCTATCGATAAACTCACTACGCTTCCTTCATTCTTATCTGTTAATCATAGCACAGACCGACAGGGAATGAGCGAGGTTATCAACCATAAGCATTTACAAAAGCTCGAAAACATGCTAATGTTACATTATAATCATAAACACAAACATGCCCGAACAATTATTGCCATCAGATAGTGATTCAGCCGAGCGCGGCAGCGCTCAGGTTGAGGTCGGACCAAACAATGCCGACAGAGGCGCAGACGTCGGAGATCTCGCGCTGAAAAATAGCGGCGTCGAGCTAGCGGAACACGCGTCTGAGCAAGCTGCGTCCGCCCTAGACCTTGCCAGTGACCTAGAGGCCAGGCTTGACTACGATAAGCTGGTCGGTGCACTCATGGGACGCGAGCAAAAACTTGGTACCGGTAGCAGGTCACCCGTAAATTTGATGTACGATACCATGCGCTTGCACAGCATTCGCCAGATGCTTGAGGGAGGAATCGTAGGTATTCCAGCCGAGGAGCTTGAAGGGGCCAAAGCCGGGTTGAGGCAGTTCGAAGATGATTGGCGGGGGCATGGATTGTTGCGTTCGGACAAGGACGCCGAGCATGATCAAAACGTCCCGCAATTATCAGCCAATCAGAGCCGACAGTTAGTTTCGGATCTCGAAAAAGCCGAGATGCTGAATAGCCGGTACAAATTTTCTCGCACCAATTTACTGAATTCCGAAATTTATTTCGATATCACTAATATTGCCCGGATTTTGTCTAGTCCTGAAGTACCCCCCAAGGACCTAAACGATGCTTTCATAAGTGTTAGCCTTGCGCTAAATGATGGATTGCGCGGCGCGTTAAGCAAACAGCTATTGGCTGGGATACGACGACTGCCGCCGCATGACTTCGATGTGAATATCGATACCGACCGCTATGCAGCTTTCATAGAACGGGCTCGGGCCATCGATGTCGACGAGGCGCTCGGCCAAATGGAAGTAGCCGGGGATTTTGCCGAGCTGCCGTTCGACTATAGCGAAAAAAGATTGAAGGAATTCCTAGGAAAGAGCATCCCGCCGGTGGCGCTCGCCGGCGTCAAACGCGTGGAGTTTCGACCGATGACCAAGGAAGAGGATGGGGAGGATGGTGCGTCGGGCTATCACCTGTACCAAAAAGAGATTGATGGCTCTGTAGTCGTCATCGCTACGACTAGATTACGAGATATCTACCAGTCGGCCATGCACGACGATGAAACAGAAAGTGCCGCGGAATCGGCGAAATGGGCCGAGCTATCGGCGCGCGCCGCCATGGAAAACACTCTCGTACATGAGTTTGGCCATGAGTTACACGAGCAGTTGCCCACGGCCGCTCTGAAGCGCTGGGATGATGCCAGCTCCTCTGATCCGGTTCACATAACCCGGTACGTCAAGCGCCAGTTTGAGGCAGACAATATGCATGCCTACTGTGAGGATTTTGCCGATTCGAACGAGCTGTTCGTCATGCTACCCGAGGCACTCCATTCGATGTCGAGCGTTCGGTACGATCAGATGAGTCAGCTGTACCATGAACTGATGCCGACTTATGGCGAAGTGCTTGAACCAATCCAAAGCGGACGTATGCTGAGTGCCAAGCTGTTGCGGCAGAGTGCAGGCATTAGCGAAACCGAGGCACGGGAAGGCTACCTGCGTTATGAGACCGAACAATAAATAAGTAATAGTTACTGATCGAACTAGTTATCATTATGCTAACGGTTTGCTATACTTATGGCCAAGATGTTCGGCCGCAAAAACAAGCAACCAGCACCAAAGGGAATCGTTACCAGTGAGGCTGTGCTGAAAGAAAAGAAAGCGGAAGCGGCAGAACGCATGGATGAACCCAAGCCGACACCGCCCGCCGAGACCGAAAAACCGCACAAAGACGAAACCAAACCCGCCGAGCCGGTGTCAGAGGACGCATCCGGCAACCTGATTGGTATCATCGAAAAAAAGAGTACCCACAAGAGATTTTTGTTCAAGCATCCGGCTTTATGGTTCGTGGCATTAATAATAGTGGCCGTTGTCGGCGGTGGCGCATATATGTGGGCAACGCGAGATAAAACGCCGCCCCCTAAATTGACGCCAGAACAGGCGGCGGAGTTACGGATACAGAGGGAATACCAGTCAACATCGAAAGATCTGCAAGATCAGCTGAGACATGCCAAGACGGCACAAGAAAAGAGCTCGATATATGCCGCCATAGCCAACAATGAGCGCACAGTCAGACATTACGATGCGGCATTCAACGCGGCTAAGCAAGGGGCCGAAACTAACCCTACTAGTGATAGCTATGCGGCGTTGGCGCTTGCCGCCTTGCAGGTTGGCGACAAACAAGCCGCAGCTGACGCTTACCAAAAGGCATCCGAACTGGCAACCGGTACGAAAGACCGAGGGCAGAGTGGTTATGATTATTACCAGTCATTAAAAGCGGACGTATTAAGATCATGAAAATAAGCCTGCGAAAGATATTGGCAGTCGGGTTGTTTTTGGGCGCGGCGAGTTTCTTTAGTCTGGTAATACCACAGCCCAAGGCATCGGCCTATACGGCCGTATCCGGTACCGGCTACTTCAGTGGCAACTCCGTCTCGGCCGATGCTGATGATGTAGCCTCCGATGTCATCGGCCCGCGTCCCGCCATCCCGGCTTACGTTTATGACGGTAGCAACGATAAGGCGGATTTCATTAATTGGCTTGGCGCACTATTGCCGCCTTTCTCTGGTTGTAGCCCCTCATCATTGACTCGCAACCAGGTTGGAGCCGCTTTCATCGTTAACTCCATGTTGGGCAAATCTTTTTCGAGTCGTACCAAATGCGTGACCTTAACGATGTGGAACGATTTAAAGACGCGTATCAACGACTCCAATATCGGCATAGGTGTCCAGAACTATACGGCCGCCGAATTGAATGCGCTCGATGGCGGTCGGACGACGTTTTATTCGACCAATTACAACGGCGATAACTTCTCCGCCAGCTGGCTATATACTCTAAGTCGCGATGTTGTATATTTTTATCAAAAGTCATCGGGTACCAGATTGTATTACCTGGAGGTGCCGTGTGCTAACCCGCTACTGAACATTTCGCCGGGCCTGCCGGTAGTCAACCGGGACGCTCCAAACATCTCGGTGGCGGTCAGCTGCCCTAATCGTGTCATTACCGGTAACGCGACCGATAACGACTTCGGACCACTCACGGTCAGCCTGGCTTACAGCACTAGCGGCTCTGGGGGTCCCTGGACTAGCCTTGGTACCCATACCGCCGACCCGAGTTATTCCTACACTATCCCGTCCGCCAGCTCGATTGGCAAATATCAGGCCACGACCATCCGCGCTGCAGTGGGTGATCGTGAGAGCGATGGGACGTCAGGCTCTAGACCGACGGCGATTGCCTATGCTGTATTTGGCCCATGCGTCGCTACGCTGGATAGTGGCGTATCAATCACACCTTCGCCGGCCGAGGAAACCGAGCCGCTGACCGGACGGTTCTGGGTGACTAACACCAACGGCACTGGCTCGGCTACGGGAACGGTAGATTACACCCGATATGTTTGGCAAGACACTGATCGTGACAGCAGCTGGGATGCTGGCGAGACACAATACCTCAACAATAGTGGTACCGTAAGCGTACCGGTCGGCACCACGGTGTATCTAAGTAACTGGTCAGGATCGGCCGTCGGTAAGCGTATCTGTGTCGGCATGCGAATCGTAGCGGCAGATTCAGAGACGCGGGTAATAACGACCGCTTGGCGTGTCAGCTGTGCCGAAATTGGCCGTAAATCGTTTGTTCAGGCATTCGGTGGTGATGTGGTGGCCGGGGCCTACGAGATGAATGGCAGCAAGACATGTACGACCGTCTCGACGGCCGGTATATCCGGTTGGAACAAATACGGCGACTCTGGCTCTACCAGCAATGCCGGTGCTGGTACGCAAATGGCAACCTTCGCCCTTAACAAGGTCTATTATTTCGGTTCGACGTTAGGTAATACGACCCATACCAATCCGCGGTGGCTGACTTTAGCCAATAGTGCGGCCAGTGAAAGCTCGGGCTATTACGGCGGTACATTTGGCCAGGTTCCGGCGAACTGCGACTTTGTCGGTAACATTACCGGTGCAGACACGACCACGACGACGATAGGTAGCACAACATTGGCTAGTGCCGCTAAAAAGACGATCTACATCACCGGTCAGAACGTTTACATCAACGGCAATGTCACCTATAGCACAAGTTGGGGCTCGTTGACCGACATCCCATCGTTTAGGCTAATCGTCGTTGGCGGCAACATCTACATCGATAATAACGTTAGCCAGTTAGATGGTCTGTATGTAGCCGAGCCGAACGGTTCCGGTGTGGGCGGCAACATTTACACTTGCTCAAGTGCCATGGGCAGCCCGATTTCAACCTCCAGCTCAACCTACGATGACGATTGTAACCACCAATTGAAAATCTACGGTTCATTCGTGGCCAAGCACATAGATTTTGGCCGAACTTCGGGCACGCTTCGCTTATCTAACACTAGTGATACGGCAGCGACTAGTAAGGCGGCGGAGACATTTGTCTTCACTCCAGAAATGTGGCTACCAAACAGTGCCTCGACGGGAGCCGTCAAGTACAGCTTCATCCATGGTTTGCCGCCGACCCTCTAGCCTTTTGCACAGCTAAAAGCCTTGGCACAATCAGCAACGCTTATGCTATAATCGGCCTAACATGAGCATATTGAGTGGGGTAAACGCCTTTTTCGGACTCGACATCGGCTCCACGGCCGTTCGGCTTGTGCAGCTCCATGGAACGGGCATGCCAAAGTCCCTGGCTCGATATGCCTATATGCCGATAGATAGCAAAATTGCTCTCAGCGATTCTCGTAACGACCAGCAGCGGCTAGGCCAAGCCATCGCCCAGCTGGTGTCCCAGGCCAAGGTTAATACCAAAAACGTCGCCGTTGGCATACCCTCAGGAAGAGTATTCACAACTGTCGCCGATGTTGATCGCCTATCTTCCGGCGAGTTGGCCAAAGCCATTCGCTACCAGGCTGATGCGCTGATTCCGACGCCGCTCAATGAATCAAAGATCGACTGGGCGCTACTGGGTGATTCGCCGGCTGACCAAACCAAAGTAGAGATATTATTGTCGAGCGTGCCAAACAAGTTCGTCGAGTCCCGACTGGACATGCTCGAGGCCATCGGACTCAACGTGATTGCTTTCGAGCCCGATAACCTGGCCTTGGCCAGGGCACTGTCGGCCCAAGAAACCGGC
Source organism: Candidatus Saccharibacteria bacterium UBA6224 (assembly GCA_002441585.1). Lineage (GTDB taxonomy): Bacteria > Patescibacteriota > Saccharimonadia > Saccharimonadales > UBA4665 > UBA6224. Next base: position 134,168 of record DJWS01000004.1, read on the forward strand.
GTCGCCCAGATGATAATCGATGTCGGCTACAAGGGCACCGACCTAGTGGTGGTAGGCGATGGCGCGCCTAAATTAACGCGTTCGATTCCGACTGGCATGGAAGCTATCAACCGAGCAGCCCTGCAGAACCTCAACGTAGATGAAAAGCAGGCCGAACAATTCGTCGCCAAGTTTGGTCTGAGCAAAGATAAGCTCGAGGGGCAGGTTTACCAGGCTATCATCGGTACCGTCGACATCCTGACCGGCGAAGTCGAGAAGTCCATCAAGTTCTTCCAGACACGTTATCCCCACAACAAGGTCGAACGGCTGATCGTGACCGGCGGGGCATCGGTGCTACCGGAATTTCCGCTGCATTTTGCCAACAAGTTTGGCCTGAACGTCGAAATCGGCAATGCCTGGCGCAATGTCCAGTTCGCAGCCGATCGGCAGAATGAATTATTGGCTATCTCCAACCAATTCGGGGTAGCGGTAGGGTTAGCGGAGAGAACCGAATGATTCAATTCAACCTACTGCCCGATGTAAAGCTCGAATACGTCAAAGCCGAACGGCTCAAGCGCACCGTGATATCACTGTGTTTGTTGGCTAGCGCCGCCAGCTTGTCACTCCTAATCATGTTGGTCCTGACAGTCGACGTTTGGCAGAACAAGACCATCAATGACCTGAGTAGTGACATAAAGACGGCTGGTAATAAGCTCAAGTCGACACCCGACCTCGATAAGATCTTGACTGTTCAGGGGCAGCTTCATGTCCTGGGCGGCCTGCACGATGCCAAGCCTACCGAAACTCGTCTTTTCCAGTATGTTGCCCAGCTGACACCTAAAGAAGTTACCATCAAGGACTTGGTCGTTGATCATACGGCGAATACGATTTCGATAACCGGTAATGCTCCTAGCTTGGACGTGGTCAACGTGTTTACCGATAGCCTGAAGTTTACCTCATACACCACGGCTTCCTCGACCGAGAGCCGGCCGGCCTTTTCTGGGGTTGTCTTGTCGAGCTTCAAGCGCGGTCCGGAGGGAGCAGAATACACCATCGATGCGACGTTCGACCCAGCAATATTCAACATCGCTGAGAGCGCGAAATTGAAAGTACCTAATATCGTGACGACACGATCAGTCCTGGAGCACCCGACCGAGTTATTCAGCGTGCCGGAGGCAGAAGGGGCAGGACAGGGGCAATAATCATGGCGACCGCGACACATCATAGTTCACACAAGCGCTTACTTATCAGCAAGGCTAATGCCCGCATCATGGCCTACACGGCCGGGGCCTGTTTCGTGGTTATCTTCAGCCTGGTGGCCTCATACATCCTGTTTGGCCAACTTAATTACCAGAATAGGGTCATTGGCAAGAAAAAGGTCGCCCTAGCACAATTGAACCAAGATATCGACAATACTGAACAGCTAGTTACTCAGTACAAGGCCTTCGTGGGCAATACCCAGAACGTCCTTGGGGGTAATCCCACCGGCACCGGCAGCCAAGACGGCGATAATGCCAAATTGGTCCTTGACGCACTGCCAAGTAAATATGACTTTCCGGCCCTAGCGACAAGCATCGAGAAGCTCATAACCGATCAGGGTGGGGTCATCCAGGACATGAGTGGCATCGATGACGAGATTGCTCAAACTGATTCGACCAGCGCGGCACCAGCACCAGTCGAGATTCCGTTCCAGGTTTCGGTCAGCGGCAACTACAAGACGATCCAAAAGGTAATCGACGTTTTCCAGCGCTCAATTCGCCCTATAAAGATTCAGACACTTGAACTTACCGGTGGTGAAGCTAATATGACGCTCAAGATCAGCGCTGTGACGTATTACCAGCCCGAAAAGTCCCTCAACATCCGGACGGAGGTAGTGAATTAATGAAACAAAAGGACATAGCAGTCATAATCCTGGTTGCCGTGATTGCCGGCGCTGCATCGTTTTTCTTATCGCGTCTGCTGTTCGAGTCCGGCGACAAGCGCCAGCAAAAGGCCGAAATCGTCGATGTCATCTCTACCGAGTTCAACCAACCTGATACCAAGTACTTCAACTCCAAGGCCGTTAACCCGACCCAACTAATCCGCATCGGCAATAACAATAACGACAATCCATTTAACGGCAAGGGTCAGTAGGACCCGGGGCTTTGCATGAGCGTACTCTCTGCAGCCAACCAGCAGCAGGTCGAAGACGAGCTAGTCCAAGCTGGCGTACTGACGACCGAGAAGCTAGAGGAACTTAAGAAGCGGTCCGAGACTGAACACTCGCCAATCTTGAGCCTGCTGCTCAGTGAGGGCAGTGTCAGTAACGAGGATTTGACCAAGGCAATCGCCAAGGTCACTAATGTGCCGTACGTCAATCTGAGCCAAGCGGCGGTTGATGCCAAGATTCTCAAGCTATTGCCACAAGATATCGCCGAGCGCTACATGGCCGTGCCCTTGGGTGAGATGCAGCACCGGTTGGTGGTGGCGATGCTGGATGCCGATAACGTGCAAGCCGTCGACTTTTTGAGTAATAAAATTGGTCGACCGCTCAAGGTCTATGCTGCCAGCGAAGAGGGCATCCGTAACGTCCTAAAGCAGTACCAGCAAAGTATCTCAGAGTCTATAACAGATGAGATTAGTGCCTTGACCGGTGAAATAGCTCAAGAGCAGAATGCCGCTGCCGCCAAAGATAAGCAAAAGGGCAAGGGTGCAGCTGCACAGCAGCAAGACAAGTTCGAATCACTGGTCCAAGATTCGCCGATTAGCAAGGCACTGTCGAGCATTCTCGAATATGCCGCCAAAAACCGGGCGAGCGATATTCACATCGAACCGCTGCAGAATAGCCTGAAGATTCGCTGCCGTATCGACGGCATCTTGCGCGAAATCATGAAACTGCCGAAGAGCACTGAACCACCATTAGTCTCGCGTATAAAAATCTTGTCCAATCTGAAGATCGACGAACACCGTACGCCGCAGGACGGTGAATTCAGCATCCATGTGGCTGACAAGGATATCGATTTGCGTATCGCGATATCGCCAGTGATTTGGGGTGAACAGGTGGTCATACGTCTGCTCGACAAGAGCGGCACTAGTCTCAAGCTGGAAGACATGGGTTACCACGGACGGGCACTTAGGACGATTCGTGATGGGCTGAAACAGAGCAACGGCATGATACTCACTTCCGGCCCGACTGGTTCCGGTAAGTCGACCAGCCTGTACGCGCTGCTGCAAGAAATCAAGGACGATTCGATCAACATCGTAACCCTAGAGGATCCGGTCGAGTACAAGATGGAAGGCGTTAACCAGATCCAGGTGAATGCAGATGTCGGACTGACGTTTGCCAGTGGCTTGCGGTCTATCTTGCGCCAGGACCCTGACGTCGTGATGGTCGGTGAGATTCGTGATAAAGAGACTGCCGAGTTGGCCGTTCAGGCTGCCCTGACCGGACACTTGGTGTTCAGTACGCTGCACACCAACAGCGCGGCTGGTATCTTGCCGCGTTTGCTGGATATGGGCATCGAGCCGTTCCTTATTGCCAGCACCGTCAAGACGGTGATTGGCCAGCGATTAGTGCGCCGGGTATCCGAAGAAAACGAGAAATACGACTCCAGTGCTCCGGAGACCGAAGCCATCCATTCGACGCTGGCGAAGCTGTTGCCAAAAGATGAGGCATCGATGAAGGAGGCCTGCGAGGACCTGGGGTACGAAAGCTTGCCTCTAGCCGACCAAAAAGCTTATACTTTGTACAAGGGCATAGACAGCCCAAGTTCACCGAATGGTTACAGTGGTCGAATGGGTATTTACGAGGCGTTTACCGTCTCGGACGAGATCCAAAAGCTCATCCTTGAGCGGGCGACCAGCAACACCATCCAAAAAATGGCTCAGACACAAGGCATGATTACCATGCGCGAAGACGGTTATCTCAAAGCCCTGGCGGGCAAGACCACGCTAAACGAGATCAACCGCGTCGCTGCCGCAGATATGACATAAACGGAGAGGGTGGAGAACAGACAAGATGGCGCAAGGACAACCACGAATCGAGATATTGCTAGAAGAGGTCGTTAAGAAAAAGGCTTCGGACTTGCACTTGCAAGTGGGCTTGCCGCCGATGTTGCGTGTCGATGGCGCCCTGGTTGCGGTCAGTGGGGCAGACCCCCTGACTGATGAGGTGGTCGAGACCCTCATTTTTGCCATATTAGACGAAGACCAGAAGCAGATCTTGCTTAAGGATAAGGAATTCGACTTCAGTTTTGCCTTCGGTGACCTGGGACGTTTCCGTGTCAACGCCTTCCATGAACGTGGCAACCTAGCGGCTGCTTTACGTTTGATTCCTAACGATATTCCTAGTATTGAGCAGCTCGGATTGCCGCCCATAGTGGCCAAGTTCGCTGACTACCCACGTGGTTTGGTGCTGGTGACCGGCCCGACCGGTTCCGGCAAGTCGACCAGTTTGGCGGCATTGGTCCACAAGATCAACATGGAGCGCGCCGCCCACATTATTACTATCGAAGACCCAATCGAATACACACATGCATCCAAGAAATCGGTCATCGTGCAACGCGAAGTGCACTATGATACCTACAGCTTTAGCGCCGCCCTGCGCAGCGCCTTGCGCGAGGACCCGGACGTGGTTCTCATCGGTGAGATGCGCGACCTCGAGACTATCGCTTCGGCTATCACCATCGCCGAGACTGGTCACCTAGTTTTCGCTACTCTGCACACCAACTCTGCCTCGCAATCAATCGACCGTATGATTGACGTCTTTCCGCCACACCAGCAGCCGCAGATTAGAGCACAGCTCAGCAACATCCTGATGGCGATTTGCTCGCAGCGACTGGTTCCATCGATTGGTGGTGGACGCGTGGCGGCAGCCGAAATCTTGGTCGGTACACCGGCTGTCCGCAATATCATACGCGAGGGTAAAACCCACCAGCTTGATGCCGTCATACAGACCGGCGCAGAGTTCGGCATGCAATCGATGGACAAGCAACTTGTCAATCTGATTCACCAGGGAACCGTAACGTACGACGAGGCCCGCAATGTCGCCGTAGACATTGATGAGCTCGATCGATTGATGCGGGGCTAGTCGATGCTGTCATATCAGTACACGGCGCGTGATTCGGCAACCGGACGACAGGTCCGGGCCGTGGTCCAGGCCGACAGCGAACAGTCGGCGGCCAAACTGCTCCGTAATGAGGGACTGACAGTCATCGATATCCGACCCGCCGAGCAGGGCGGGCTGTTTCCGCGGCGTTCCGAGAAGGTTAAGACCCGAGACAAGGTGCTATTCTCGCGCCAGCTGTCTACCTTGATCAACGCTGGCTTGCCATTAGTCCAGGCGCTAAGAAGTGTGGCAGCCCAGACGACTAGCAAACCACTCAAAATTGTCATCAACCATCTGATCAGTGACGTCGAGGCGGGGTCGGCGCTGGCAGCGGCCATGTCGAAGTACCCGCGCGTTTTCAACCGGGTGTATTTGAGTCTAATTGCCGCTGGTGAGACGTCCGGTACGCTGGACCAGGCGCTGGAGCGATTGGCCGACCAGCAAGAAAAGGATGCCGACGTTGTCAGCAAGGTACGCGGAGCCATGATTTATCCATTAATCGTGTTAGTCGTGATGATCGGCGTGGTCGTGTACATGCTGGTCACGGTGCTGCCGCAGGTAGAGGTCCTATACGCCGATATTGGCTCGAACGCCTCGTTGCCGCTACCGACGCGCGTGCTGCTGGCGGCATCAGCCTTTATCAGGCACTTCTGGCCAGTTGTCATACTCTTGGTGGCGGCCATGTTCGTGTTCGGCTCGCGCTGGGCCAGGACACTTGGTGGCAAGACGGTAATCGACAAGGCCAAAATGCGCGCCTGGCCGATTGGTGGGCTGTTCATGAAGATGTACATGGCTCGGTTTTCCCGGACTGGCACCACCCTGGTTGCCAGCGGGGTACCACTGATACAAGTCTTGGAGATCACCGGTCAGGCGGTTGATAATGTCCATATCGAGGCTTCGCTCAAGGCTGCGACCGAAAAGGTCAAAGCCGGTAAATCACTCGGTGAATCCCTGCAAGGCGACCCGAACTTCCTGGAGCTGGTGCCAAACATGCTTAAGATTGGCGAGCAGTCGGGTTCGATGGAACAAATGCTTGGCAAAGCCGCCGATTATTATGAGAAAGAACTTGATTTGGAGATCAAGAATATCCAGACAATCATTGAGCCGGTGATGATGATTTTGATGGGCATCATGGCATTTACCATCGTCGCTGCGGTGCTATTGCCAATTTACAATCTGGCAAGCCAGGCGGGAAGTGTCGTATAGGGGTAGCCCCTCGAGAAATGCGCTTGCATTCTACAACCATAACCGCTATCATCTGACTTATAACGTAATAACTATGCAGCAAAGGGGGCATTTGCAATGCTAAGTAAACTTAAACAACGTAAGAGCGAAGGTTTCACCATCATCGAAGTGATGATTGTGTTGGCTATCGCCGGTTTGATCATGCTGATCGTCTTCCTGGCCGTCCCAGCATTGCAGCGTAACTCACGCAACACCCAGGCTAAGAACGCGGCTGCCGCGATTCTCGCCGCCGTCAACGAATTTTCGAACAACAATAACGGTCAACAACCGACCACGGTCGCCATCGCTGCTGATGGTACCATCAACGTGACAGGTGCCGCTGGCACGGCTGCTGCGACCGGCAAGACCCAGAGCGGTTATACCGCATCTTTGTCTGCAACGATGCCTACCACACCTGGTACTTTCGCAGTCAACTTGAACCACAAGTGTAACAACAACGCCTTTGCGACTACCACTTCGCCACGTTCGATGGCCGTCGGTTACGCTATCGAGAGCAGTAGCACGGTCAACGCTCCTCAGTGTGCTGAGAGCTAGGATATATCGTAGCTAATTGCAAAAGGGCCGCCTGCAAGGAGCGGTCCTTTTCTGTGATACCATGATGGTAATGGTATATCTACTACTTGCTGTGTTTGGCCTGGCTCTGGGTAGTTTCGTTAATGCTTTGATTTGGCGGATTCACGCTCAGGACGAAATCCTCGACAAGAAAAAACAGACTAAGCAGGACAGGCTACAGCTGAAGCGACTGTCTATCAGCCGGGGGCGATCGATGTGCCTGAGCTGCCGGCATGAGTTGAGGGCGATTGATCTGGTGCCGGTGTTTAGCTGGCTATGGCTGCGCGGCAAATGCCGCTATTGTGGGGCAAGGATTCCAGATACGCCACTGGCAGAGCTACTAGTACCTACGCTATTCATACTATCCTACCTCTTTTGGCCGTATTCCTTGTCTGGGGGAGCGATCTTGCCGTTCGTGGTCTGGCTGGTGGCGCTGGTGGCGCTGGTGGCGTTGGCGCTTTATGACATCAAATGGTTCTTGCTACCCAACCGAATCGTGTGGCCGTTGGCCACCTTGGCACTTATTTACAGGATTACTCTGGCCATCGCGCCGGGACAGGATACTCTGGAAGTGTTAATGGCCGGTTTTTGGGGTGTCTTGGCCCTGGCCGGGCTGTTCTTTGTCCTGTTTACGGTCTCGAACGAGCGCTGGATTGGTGGGGGTGATGTCAAGCTGGCCATCGCACTAGGGTTGTTTGCCGGTGGGCCGTTGGCCGCCTTCCTGGTATTATTTATCGCCTCTACCTCTGGTAGCTTGGCGGCTATTCCTATGCTTTTGCGCGGGCAATCGGTCCGTCAGGCGCGTATTCCGTTCGGACCATTCCTGATTGGCGGAACCATCGTAGCCGTACTGTTCGGTATGGCTATGCTTCGCTGGTACACGGGCCTGTTTTTGCCATAGCTATATCTGTAGTTGACATACCGCTTATGGTATACTTGGTGCCATGAAGCGCTATGCACATGCAGCCGGCTTTACGGTGGTGGAAGTAATGATTGTGCTAGCTGTGACGGGCGGATTATTCTTGGCTATCGCAGCGACTATGACGGGGCGCCAGAGGAGCAATGAGTTTGTTCAGGCCGTACAGGACGTTCGGGCTCAGATCCAGCAGACTATCAGCGAGGTCCAGTCCGGCTATTACACTAACGATCAGAATCTTAGCTGTACGGCAGGCGGCAGTGGGCCATTCTTGAGCGCCACGCCAGTTGACCGTGGGTCGAACGTCGATTGCCTATACCTGGGCAATGTCATGCAGTTTGCTATCAAAGACACCGATCCACAAGAGTATCGGGTATACAGCGTGGTAGGTGTGAGGTCTGGTACGGATCTGGCAAGTGCCCAGCCCAAACTCCTAACAGACCCATCCGGAACGGACAACGGTAAATCATTTACGCTCAAGTACGGTCTGAAGGCGGTGGCCATGAGGGCGGGTCCGTCAAATGCCGGAGCGTTCGCCGTGTTATCTTCGCTCGATGATGCTTCATCAGACTCAAGCGGTACGCAACAGATCGACGTTTATTCATTGACCCCAAGCATGCTCAATGCACCATTGGGCGGGTTGGTCGGCCAAATCAACAGTGCGTTGGGGAGTCCGACAAAGAATCCGGCGGGCGGTATCCGGATTTGCTTCGAGGGCGGCAGCAAGCAGTTCGGTCTTGTGACGATTGGGGGTAGTGGACGGCAACTGTCGGTCGACTTGCGGATAATGACGTTGAGTAATTGCGGGATTTAATGATGGCTAGCCGACAATCACGACTATCGCAGGGGCAACAGGGGTTCACCGTCTTTGAGTTGATGGTCGCTACCAGCGTATTCTCTGTTATCTTGATGGTCATGACGGTGGGCGTGCTGCGTTTCAGTCGTGATTATTTCAAGAGCGTGACCACTACCAATACACAACAGGTGGCGCGGTCTATCGTTAACGACATCGCCCAGAACATTCAGTTCGGTCAGACGGTGACTACTGGGCTGACGGGTGGTAGTGGTTTGCAAGGTATTTGCGTCGGCAATACGCTCTATAGCTACCATGTCGGTTACCAAGTGGCCTCGGCTTACAATGCCGCGCAGCATCAAGCACCTCATGGGCTGATAAAAACGGTCGGCTCGAGCTGTCTGGCGGCTACACCGCGTGACGTCAACAGTTCCGCGCCACTAGCGGCCAATGAGCATGATTTGCTTGGTGCGAACATGCGGTTGAGCTCTCTGACTGTCACTCCTGGCGCGAATAATACCTATTCCGTAAGGGCGCGCGTACTTTTCGGGGATGATATTTTATTCCTGCCTACCGTAACTAGTGCGACCACCAACTGGGATGCTGAGGCTTGCGGAGGGTCGTCGGGGTCACAATTCTGTGCATCATCCGTGATTGAAACGACGGTGCAACAACGGGTAGCGGAGTAATACGATGAGGAGTAGCATGCAGACTATGAAATCTAATCAGCAGGGTATTGTATCCATCATGATGACGTTCGTTCTCATGATAGTTATAAGTCTTATCGTGCTTGGTCTAGCGCAATTATCGCGCCGAGAACAGCGGCAATCGCTGGACACCCAACTTAGCTCACAGGCGTTCTATGCTGCCGAAAGCGGATTGAATGATGCCGTAGCCGTCCTGCGCGATTTGGCCGTCAGCGGGGCCGCCGTTCCATCTAAGACTTCCTGCACGAATTCGGGGGTATACAACTTCAACACCGATATCGACGTTGCTAACGAAGTCTCATATAGCTGCCTGACAATCGATGCCTCGCCGCCCGTAATTTCTCAGACGCTCAGTTCTGCTTCCAACGCCTTCACGCTGAAATCGGCTAGTGGTGCGGGTTTCTCGACGCTAGATTTTGACTGGACGGCACCGGTAGGAAACAACAGCGCGAATATTGCGGCTTGCCCTGGTGGCATCGGTACTACCGTGCTAAGGCCCGTCAGCGGTGGTACACCCTGGTCATGTCCCTACGGCGTGTTACGTGTGGATATCGTACCGGGGTCGAGCGCGACCTCTCGGAATAGCCTGATAAGTGATACCCGGACGGCCTTCCTAGTCCCAACGGCCGGCGGTGGTGCGGTAACATTCTCATCCATGCCGGCAGCCGCCGACCAGTACCAGGCTAGGTGCACGGCTGCCAATTGTTCGGTAAGGTTCAGTGGCCTGGGCGAATCAACGTACTATGTTCGTGTCAGCCAATTGTATTATGAGGGCGGCATGCTTTCTATCAGTGGCACGACCGGTGCGGGTAGTCCAGCTAGCTTCGTTGGGACGCAGGCTGTGGTTGATGTTACCGGCAAGGCCCAGGATGTACTCAGGCGCATCGTGGCGGCGGTCGATATCGACGGTACTAACGATAACGCCCGCGCTTCGGCGGCAATAATATCCGGCGGCTCCGTCTGTAAGCGCTTCATGGTATTCGATACTAGTGTCAGCGACTTCTCTGGAACGGTCAACCCTGGCGTTTGCCCATAAAGCTGCTGCAGGCTATTCGCTGGACTTGTGGCCGTGAAAGCGTTCGTGTACGCTTCGCAGATGCGGATCGGTGACGTGTGTGTATATCTGAGTCGTGCTGATGTTGCTGTGGCCGAGCATTGCCTGGACGCTGCGTAAATCGGCACCGTTCATCAGCAGATCGGTAGCAAAACTGTGGCGCAGAGTGTGTGGGCTGACATGTTTGGTGATTCCGGCCAGAAGGGCATAGCGGGCCACCAGGCGTTGGACGCTCCGGGCGGTTAACCGGTGATAGTTGCCGCTCAGGTCGACCTTACGACTGCCACTGTAGCGTACGAACAGGGGTTTGGTGGTGTCCTCGCGCTTTTGTAAGTAGTGATCAAGCCACTTCGCCGCCTCTGGGCTTATAAAAATCGGTCGATCCTTCTGGCCCTTACCCCGGACACTGAACTCCCGCCGCTTAAGATTGATATGGTCCCTATCCAGCCCGACCAGTTCGGATACGCGTAGGCCACTCGAATACAATAATTCCAGGATGGCCCGGTCGCGCAGCCCGCCCAACTTGCTCAAATCCGGTTGTGACACCAGCCGGCCGACTTCATCTTCGCTGAGCCAGGTAACTTGCTTGCGCTGGGTACGGGCCAACTCGATCTTGTCGGCGGTCAGGGCAGGGATATCACGCCGGGCACAAAATTTTAGGAAGGCCCGCAGGGCTATCAGGTGGTAATTCTGGGTACTTTTCTGAAGTTCGTCGCTGGTATTCGTGCCGAGACGGTTCAGCCACAGCCGCCATTTGCGGATGAGCTCCGGGGTAATTTCTGCTACCTGGATATCGCCCGCAAAATCAATCAGCCGCTCCAGATAATGGTCATAGTTGGCGATGGTTTTTTGGGAACGGTTTTGTTCGATCTCCAGATACTCCAAAAAATCAGTCTTGGCTTTTGCAAATCGCATATGTTTAGTATAGCATCGGAAGTCGTTGCACCTCTGTTCTACATCTGTTAAAATGAAGAAAACTAAGCAAGGAAATCCATGGAAAGAACACTCATCATATTCAAGCCAGATTCAGTCATGCGTGGCATAGTCGGCGAGGTACTGACTCGTTTCGAACGCGCTGGCTTGAAAATCGTCGGAGCCAAGATGCTCAACCCTGACTACGAGCACTATTTCCAGCATTACGAAGGTATCGGCACGCTCAAGACCCGAAAAGGTGAAGAAATCTTCGAAAGCCAGCTGCAAAACATGCAGCAAGGTCCAGTCATCGCGCTGGTGCTAGAAGGCGTCGACGCCGTAGAATTCGTCCGCAAGATGGTCGGCTCGACTGAACCGAAAAGTGCGTCCCCGGGCACGATTCGCGGTGATTACGCCCATGTCAGCTACGCCCAGGCCAACGAAAGTGGCAAGAGTGTCAGCAACGTCCTGCACGCCTCGGCCGACAAAGAAGAGGCGGCCAAAGAAATCGACCACTGGTTCAGCAATAGTGAACTCTACGATTACGAGGCAGTTCACGAGCGCTTCACGCAGCCTAAGAAGAGTAAATAACTCAGAGTCGCCGAGGACGAGTCGGCGATATGCCCCGGTAGCTCAATTGGATAGAGCAAGCCCGTCCTAAGGGAGAGGTTGTAGGTTCGAGTCCTTCCCGGGGTACCAGCAAAATGCCGGCTACATGCCGGCTTTTTGTTGGTACAGAGAAGGGCGAGAACCGTCAAGTGAGCGCAGCGAACGATGGTACGGTGCAGCACAACCTCTCGCAGGAGCTTGCTCTGAGAAAGGTTGTACGGAAAAGTGCCCGGCATTGCCGGGCGTGCGCTGTCCTTCCCGGGGTACCAGCAAGTAAAAACGTCACCAGGAGTGGCGTTTTTACTTGTTCGATCTCGAGCGTGCCCCAGAATTGAGCAGATAAACCTTAGTCGTATCAACGGGCTAGAGGGACCATTATCTGATACAATCTCACTATGGCAGACGCATCCAAGGGTATCGCCGTTAAGTACTTTGACGATCAATTCGATGACGAAGAGGTACAGTACGTCTTCCGTAAGCATCCTATAGTCATGCGCAAAGGGTTTATTATCAGCATGTTGGCGTGGTTGGTCGGTCCGGTCGTGATGCTCATCCTGACCTACGCCCGACCGGATAATCCACCAACCCTGACGCTGTTCTTTGGTAGCTTAGTGGCCAGTATCATTCTTGGGCTGCTGTTGTTGGTTCCATCATGGATTAGCTGGTACTTTAGCGTTTACATCATGACCGATCAGCGCCTTATTCAAATAGTTCAGAAGGGCTTATTTACTCGCAGTGTGGTCGATATCGCACTGCCACAAATCCAGATGATTAACTATGATATATCGGGCTTGCAGGAAACGCTCCTAGGGTTTGGTACAATAAGAGTGCAAACATATGTCGGTGAGTTGGTAATACATGATGTTCATCATCCTGCCAAGACGACCAAAAAGCTCCAGCTGATACTGCGAGACCTTGGTATATCCACCGCTCAGTTGCAATTATGACGTTATGAAATCCAAATCCAAGTTAGCTAAATTTATTCCCGGCAAACGACGTATTCGTCGTGGCTCTGGCGACGCCGATGACGGCATGCCGCGAATTACAAATGATTCGGTGGCCCAGCATCGCGAGGAAGTGCTAGGTAAGGCTCGTAAATTCATCTATCCACTGCGCCATTCGCGGACGCGCGTCGTCAAGCTGTCTGTGAGTGTCGTGGTAGCGGCACTATTGGCATTTTTTATCGGTAGCTGCCTCGAGCTATATAAATTCCAATCGACTTCATCTTTCATGTATGGAGTAACCAGGGTGATTCCGTTCCCGGTAGCCTGGGCAAATGGTCGGTTTGTCTCGTACGAGAGCTATCTGTTCGAACTAAGGCATTACATGCATTATTATCAAAACCAGCAGAACGTCGACTTCAGCGACGAGTCAGGTCAGCGTCAGTTAGTTAGGCTGAAAGAACAGTCACTTCAACAGGCGATTGACAGGGCCTATGTGTCACAGCTGGCCCATGAGTATGACGTGCGTGTCACGGGCAGGGAAGTCAACCAGCAGGTCGAGATTGCCCGGCAACAGAACCGATTGGGTGCCAGTGAGGCCGTTTTCAACTCTGTTCTTAAGGAATTTTGGGGCTGGACGATTACCGATTTCAAGCATGAATTACGGATGGAGCTGCTCGATCAACGGGTTGCCGCCAAGCTTGATACCGAAACGCCTAAACGCGCCCAGGCTGCTTACCAGCAGCTGCGGAAGGGGGCGGACTTTGCCAAGCTTGCTGCTGCCGTATCCGACGATGTTACGACCAAGGCTAGCGGAGGTAAATATGGGTTCGTCATAACCCTGACCAATCGTGATTTGCCGCCGGTGCTGCTGCAGACCATTTATAATTTGCCCGAGAACAAGATCTCGCCAGTCATCAATACCGGCTATACCCTCGAAATCGTTAAGGTGACTGATATTGATGGCACGAAGCGACAGGTATCGCACATAGCGTTCAATTACAAAGATATCAACGAGTTCATCGACCCCATCAAGAAGCAGCACCCCGCCAAGCGCTTCATCAGTGTCAACTAACAGTTGCTTTTCGACCTTGCCCCTGGTACAATCACCTCTGTTGCACGCATGAGACAAACCTACGGTTTTTCTCATCGGCCAATCGGCAAAGCCGAGTTTGCAAGCAAACCAAGTTGGCCAGCTCTTTTCCCTAGGAGCACCGTGGGAGGAAAGCGTAGCAACCAAAATTTCAAACCAGCGAAGCGTTTGGAATTTTGAGAGGAGGCACGGCGCCAAGCTAGGTGGCTGAGGAGCATGAAACTTGTTTTCTGCTCGTCAGCCGGCTAGCTTCCCTAGTCGACGCCGACGAGGGCTCGTAGTGAAGTGGTTATCACGCCTCCCTGTCACGGAGGAGATCGCCGGTTCAAGTCCGGTCGGGCCCGCCAAGAAAATACCATCACCGATTCGTGATGGTATTTTCTTTATGGTCTCCGGCGGGCTCGAACCACTAGTAAACGTTACAAAGCGCTTCATGGCAATTTATAAGTGGTAGGGCAGCGGAAGGGTTGAGAGAGGTAAAAGGTGGTTGATTCCGAATGGAATCACACTTCTTACCGGTCAACCGATCCGCATGCCGAGTGACGATTCACTGGCGCTTTAACAGGGTCTCGACGAATCGAGGGGGCAAAGCAAATTCGGACAAAAACATAGGGAACCTGAGACAAGAGCGGTGACATCATGTCGCCCAGCTTGTTCGGTTGCAACCGCTGTTTTTGGTCTTAGCATCTAAGTCTTTTTATTACGTTGCTGTCTCACCGGAATCCGGCTTGAAAGAACGTGCACGCTCACGTGTTGTTGCAAGCGTTCAGCTCCCTCGCACCGGATTCCGGTGAGATGGAGCTTCCGTCCTTACGAGGGACGGTTAGGGTAAAACGCGTCAGCGTCAGCTGACATGTTCACCCCGATGGGCTGCGATCAGGCGATGGGTCGAACCACCGCGATGATCTTGCCGGACCAGCCGAGTCGGTGGACGCCGATTCCCTGACGGGGGTTAGCTGCCTCGACCTGCTGGCCGTTCCCGACGTACATCGCCACATGATGACCATCGTTGATGATCAGGAGGTCACCAGGCTTCATCTGATCCCAGGGGATCGACTGGCCGGCTCGCCACTGTGGCGTGACGGTGCGGGGGATGCTGACTCCGGCGTAGCGCCAGGCTGCCTGGGTGAGACCCGAGCAGTCGTAGGAGTCTGGACCTTCGCCGCCCCACACGTACGGTTTGCCAACCTGGGCCAGCGCGAAGCTGACGGCAGTGGCGCCGCGGCTTGAACCGGCGGTGCTCTTGCGCTTGCTGGCGGTGGTGTGGGTCTTCTTGGCGTGGGTCGTGGTGCGAGCCTTCTTGGTGGTCTGCTTGACCGCCGATGAGTGCGTGGAGTCCTTGGGGCTCGGGGGAGCCAGGACCTTGTCAGGCACCTTCTTCGTCTCGCCCGTGAGACGCACCTGCTGACCCGGGTGGATCAAGTCAGGGTGCTTCCAGAACTGCGGGTTCCTCGAGAGGAGCTCGGTCAGACTCTGGCCGTTCGCCTTGGCGATTGTTGACAGGCTGTCGCCCGACTTGACCTTGTACATCTCCGGCTTCTGCGGCTTCGGCTTGGGGGCAGGCGTCGTCGCTGGTGTTGCGGGAGGCGTCGTCGTTGGCTCGACGGACGTGGTCTTTGGGGTGACCGTGGTCGCAGGCTCGACGGTAGCTGCCACATCGATTGGCTCGTCTGCCCACCTCGTGGTGACTTGCGCGTACCGCGTCTCAGCCGCTTGGGCGACCTCAGGGCGGGGTGCAAGTCCCAGACCAGTGAAGCTCACTGCGACTGCAATGAGCGTGATCAAGGTTTTTCGTGGTCGGTAGTACATGTCATATCCCCTTCGGGATTTGGTATGGCATACGCCACGCTGGGTACATGCGGATGGTGCCGCATGATGGACCTAGTAGGGAAAAACTCGGGATGCTTCACCGAATTTTTGTAAATCGTCTTCCTGCATACTTCGGAAAGAGTTGAGTACGGAATCGCACCAACTGCACATCGAACGCAGGCCTCCCTATACCTAAGCAGGCGCTAGGGGGGTCTGCGTTGACGCGTCCGGACAGGAATGAATTGTCATGAACCGATTTGTAAACGTTCCGGACTACGCGTAATCGTCAAGGTAAAACCAACAATAAAGCGGAGCTTCGTTGATAACCCACCAACTTACTCCGCCCCTCATTGTCAGCAACAGACCATGAATCAGCCCGTGCAGTACATGGGTGAACATTATCACAAAAATTATTACTTGTCAAGGCTATTAACAGGGGTGAATATGTGTTCTCAACGCCAGATTTTGGCTCAAAATTAGTCTGCCGGTATACAATAATCACTATGACACGCGAGCAACGTTTGATTCTTGTAATCGCCATCCTGGCTTCATTCGTTGCGTTTTTGGACGGTTCGGTGGTAAACGTGGCCTTGCCGGCCATCGTCAGCGACCTAGGCGGCGGACTGCTGTTGCAGCAATGGGTGGTGGATGCCTACATGATTACCTTGGGCTCGTTAATGCTGCTGGCTGGTTCGTTTTCTGACCTATTCGGGCGCCAACGCATCTTGAGAATTGGCTTGGTTGGTTTTGCTCTCGGTTCGATTGCCTGTGCGGTTGCGCCTACTGGTGGACTACTGATTGCCGCCCGGGCACTTCAGGGAGTCGCCGGGGCATTACTAGTACCTAGCTCACTTGCCTTGATAATCAGTGCCTTCTCCGGCTCTGCCCAGGGAAGGGCAATTGGGTTATGGACCGCCTGGACAGGCATGGCCTTTATACTCGGACCCCTGATTGGCGGATTATTCGTCGACGCTGGCTCATGGCGCCTCATCTTCGCGATAAATGTCCTGCCAATAGGCATTACGCTGTGGTTGTTAAGCCGGTTGCAGTCCAAGGATGTCATGAAATCACGTGTTCCGCTTGATGTGCCAGGAGCGGTATTGTGTGCACTCGGATTGGCAAGTCTGGTGTACGGGCTTATCGAGCAGTCACATCGTGGCTGGGACGACGGCATCATAATGGCTACGATTGCCGGAGGTCTCGCGTTGCTGACGGCGTTCATCGCATACGAACAGCGCGCCAAGCACCCGATGGTGCCACTCGACTTGTTTGGTGTGCGTAACTTTTTGTTTGGCAACCTGGCAACGGTGACGATCTATGCTGGATTGAGTATTGCAACGTTCACATTGGTGATATTCATGCAGCAAGTCGGAGGCTATAAGGCGCTGGAAGCCGGCCTGGCTATCATGCCGGTCACTCTGGCGATGTTCTTCCTATCTCCGCGTTTTGGTAGATTGGCAGGCAAATACGGTCCGCGCTGGTTCATGACAGTCGGCCCGCTGGTGGCAGCCAGCGGATTCGTGTGGATGCTACAAGTCGACGACAGGGTCGATTATCTAACGCAATTGCTGCCTGGGGTAATGTTGTTCGGCGTTGGGCTGTCAGTGACCGTCTCGCCACTTACTTCGGCGGTCTTAGGTGCGGTGCCATCCAAAAGTGCCGGTATCGCATCGGCTGTGAACAATATGGTAGCCCGAGTCGCCGGGCTGGTAGGAATCGCGCTAATCGGCCTAGTAACAGGGGCGGCCTTGGATGTAGCCGGATTTCACCGGGCGATTCTGATTACCGCTGGATTGCTAGCGGTGGGTGGAATAATCTCGGCCATCGGCATCGAAAATGCCTCCACGCATGCCGCCGCAGCCAAAGAAGTTGCCTAAGCATACCATCTGCTATAATAAGCGGGTATTTGCCACCTTAGCTCAGTTGGTAGAGCGACACATTCGTAACGTGTAGGTCGCCGGTTCGATCCCGGCAGGTGGCTCCACGTCGCAATCAGTTACAATCCCGTCTGCCGTTTGGCAATCAAGTGGCCAAACAGCAGCCGGGATTTCGCACTGTCGCTCCTTGCAAAATTTCAAACGCTCAGCTGGTTTGAAATTTTGGGGTCACACGCCTTTTTTGACTCGTGGAATTGTGGCTAACCAATTTTGTAAACCAACGCAGTGTTTGCAAAATTGAGAGGAGGAACATAGGCAAAAGTCGAAGCTTTTGGCGCTGAGGCGACAAAACGAGACTTAGCCGCGGGTTCCGACGAGCGGGTATCGTATAGCGGCTATTATGTAGCCTTCCCAAGGCTGAGATGAGGGTTCGACTCCCTCTACCCGCACCAACGCCCGTCATCCATTCGGATGGTGGGCGTTGAGTTATCTGTCTCGTTCGCTAGCCAAACAGGTGGTACAATACCTCTATTACATGACAATTTCTAAACAATATTTTCACGATCGTCTGGTTTTGTTAGGCCTAAGCCTCAATGTCTTCATCGTATTCGTTACACTACTTTTCTTAGTTTTCAGGATTGGTGGTGGGCACAGCGGCTACATCGTACAATACCGGCAAAATCTTGGTGGTGATGCCTTTACCGCTGGTACGGTCGTACAAATCCTCAGTTTCGGACTTTTTTCGATTCTAGTCTTTTTTGTGGGTTTGGTCTTAAGCGCTCGCATGTACGATGTCCATCGTCAGCTCGCAATCGTCGTCCAGGCGATGACTACCTTACTACTGGTGTTCAGCTTGATCGTTGGTAATGCCTTGTTGCTATTAAGCTAAAGTAGGGTTCGATGTCACGCAAAGACCTAGAAATTCCGTACGAACACGAAAGAAAAGGGCACTACAGATTTTTCGAGATACTACCTGGTGCCATAACCTGGACGATGTTGGCGTTGCCATTCCTCATGAGCTTGGTTAATGTGACGCTTGCAGCATTTTTCATCCTGATATACTTGCTGATTAATTTCTCGCGTGTCTTTGCGGTAAACATTCGTGCCATGCATGGGTACCGTACGATGCGTCGGTATCAACGTCATGACTGGGAGCTGCTGCTCAAAGAGCTCACGCAAGGCTCGATTCCTGATTCCGAGCTAGCTGATAGGCCGGCGTGGCATCGTCGTCAAGTTGACCGTTTGGCAACGCGTAAGCAAGTTCTCAAGCCTCAAGATATTATTCACGCAGTCATCATCGCAACATACAATGAAAACCGCGAAACGCTCGAACCGACTATCCAATCCGTGCTCGCCTCAAATTATCCGATGAGCCAAGTTATATTTGTTCTAGCGTATGAAGAACGTGGCGGCCCAGAGGTAGAGAAGCAAGCAGAGCAACTAGTCTCTGAATACAAAAATAGGTTCATGCACGCCATGGCCATAAAACACCCGCGTGATATTCCTGGTGAAGTCATTGGCAAGGGCGGTAACGTGACATATGCCGGAAGACGCATGCTGGAATATCTGGAGTCCGAATCTATCGATCCTGATCGCGTGATTGTCACCACATTGGACGCCGATAATCGGCCCGATCGACAGTATTTGTCATCACTGAGCTATGTGTACTCGGCCTACGACGATCCTCATCACGTTTCGGTCCAACCCATAGCTATGTATACAAATAATATTTGGGATGCGCCGGCGCCAATGCGCGTATTGGCGACGGGTAATAGTTTTTATCATATTGTGATGTCTGTCCGGCCGCACATACTCCGAAACTTTTCCGCCCATGCTCAAACCTTACGCGCGCTAATAAATACCGACTTTTGGAGCGTCCGTACTATCGTGGAGGATGGTCACCAATTTTGGCGTACATATTTTTGCTATGACGGTAACTATCGTGTGCTGCCACTGTACGTACCTATTTACCAAGATGCAGTACTCAGCGATACATATCTAAAGACCATCAAGGCACAGTTTATCCAATTAAGACGTTGGACATGGGGTGCATCGGATGTAGCCTATGTCGTCGATCAGGGTTTTTTCAAACCCAATAAGGTCCCCCGTACCGATCTTATAATGAAGGCCCTACGACTACTGGAAGGCCATGTTACTTGGGCCGTTGGCCCGTTACTGTTGTTGTTGTCGGGTTTCGTGCCGGCTCTTTTCCACCCGCAGAGCTATGCCGCCAACGAATTGCCGATAATCGTTAGCCGAGTCCAGACAGTGGCCCTAGTAGGTATATTTGCATCTATATTCATTGCCCTAAAGACCTTACCCCCCAAACCGGCTCGGTATGGTCATCGCCGCAGCCTGTACATGGTCTTACAGTGGGTCTATTTGCCAGTAACGACGATTGCTTACAACTCCATTGCGGCGCTTAACTCACAAACCCGTCTGATGTTCCGCTGGTATCTGTCGAAGTTCGACGTCACTGAAAAGGCAGTTGTTACAGAAAGTGGTGAAACCAAGTCCACACTTGGAAATAAGTAATAAGCACTGAGTCACGGCCTTCCACAACCCTTTATTTGTGGTAAGCGAGATATTGGGCCGCACCGAGGGGGTCGAACCGTTCCAGAGTGGCCAGGGCGACGTCTCGAATGCCTCGTACGGGCAGGACTGCCTGAGTTGCGGCCGTACTGACCCTCAAACTGCCCATAACCGTATCCGTGAGCGCCGAGGCGTCCTCGACTGCGCTAGGACGGTGAGCCAGGCACTTATAAAGGCTGATCAGTAAGCGTTCCCTGGAAAAGGGGGAAAATTCTTGCGGAGCAACTTCAACCAGCCAAGCAGAATCGTATCGCACAGATTCTTCGGTAGTGACGATGCTACCGCAGTTTTGACACTCTCGCCGCCGCCATACCGAATTGTGACGTTTTTTGTGCCGAGAATTGGTTACTTGAGTGGATCCACCACAGTATGTACATACCATGTCAACATATTGTCATACAGCAAGACAAAATGCTAGTGGATAACGCAGGAAATATAGTGGAAATATAAAAGCACCCCTGGGAAGGGGTGCTTAAGGTATTTTGCTTGTCTACTATAATGGTTTTATAACGCGCGTGCGACGAACTCGGCTGATTGGTTTTACGGGGGCGGTTAGCTCCTCATAAAACAAAACAAAAGAGTCTAGTGCACTAATTGTCTTAGTACTCACTAAGTCTTCCCGTTTAACGCGTTCAATATTACTACGCCAGGCATATCGTGTCAACCTGTACGCTCACACCATGCGTCGCAAAATATTCTGCAATCCTTGTGATTAACAGAGAGATGAGGTATAGTTTAAGCTGTTAAAGATCGTGGGCTCTTAGCTCAGTTGGCTAGAGCGCTTCCTTGACGTGGAAGAGGTCAGAGGTTCGAGTCCTCTAGAGCCCACCAATTACAATCCCATGCTAGAAACCGCCGACGTGCGGTTTTTGTTATTATCGGGTGAGGTGATACATATATACCACATACGATATACGTCAGAAATGGTTATCCACATGGTGGATAGTCAAAAATACAATATTAAAGTACTAGCCATATCGTACCGACTGTATTATATTTATCCATGGAGATGAGGTTTTGGGATGTGTTATAATCACATTCGAGCGGTGATACGGCCTCACCAACCGTTGAGCTCCGTCGGCAGGCAAGCGTACGTAACGCGATGTCACAAGTGCCCTAAGGCAAAGGCCAACAGGGAAGTCCGGTGGAACCGCCAAGCGTGGCTTGGTCCGAGACGCATACCAGATCCAGTACAACTGCGAGAGTACTGCATCAGGGATGCGTCTTTTCGTTTCTTTCTAAATTAAAGCGTTCAGGGAGGCCCTATGGAAGCTGACAAACAAATACATGCGATGCACCACAGCCTGGCCCACATTACGGCCAGCGCGGTACAACAGCTTTACCCAGAGACTAAGTTCGGTGTTGGGCCGGTAGTAGAAAACGGCTTTTATTATGATTTGGATCTGGGTGATAAGCGGCTATCCGAGGACGATTTTGTGGCTATCGAGGAACAGATGCACAAGATCATCAAAGCCGACGAGTCCTTCGAACGGTTTGAGATGCCGATAGACCAGGCTATTGCCTGGGCCGAAGAAAATCAGCAGCCGTATAAGCTGGAGCTTCTCAATGATCTCAAGCGAGCGGGAACGACTAGCGCCAAGGACCTCGACCCAGCACAATTGGGAGTCGAAGCAGCTGGCGAATCAGGGGTGGAAGCCGTGTCCTTTTATCGCAACGGTTCGTTCACCGATTTATGCCGTGGACCACACGTCGAGTCGACCGGTAAGGTGGGAGCATTCAAGCTGATGAGGGTCTCAGGGGCCTATTGGCGTGGTAACGAACAAAATGCTCAAATGCAGCGAGTGTACGGCGTCGCCTTCGCGACCGAAAAGGAGTTGCGCCAGCATCTGGCAATGCTTGAGGAGGCCAAGAAGCGTGACCACCGCAAACTAGGCCAAGAGCTCGACTTGTTTCTGTTTAGTGAGCTTGTGGGCTCAGGTCTGCCCCTGTTTACGCCACGCGGTACGGTGCTGCGTGAGGAGTTGGGTAAGTTTACGCAGGAGCTTCGGCATCGGACTGGTTTTCAGCGGGTGTGGACACCCGTAATTGCCAAGACAGATTTGTATAAGGCGAGCGGACACTGGGATAAATTCGGCGACGAGTTGTTTTTGGTCAAAAGCCAGGAGACATCTGACGAGTTCGTGCTACGGCCGATGAATTGCCCGCACCATGTGCAGATTTATGCCTCACAGCCTCGCAGCTACCGAGATTTGCCCCTGAAATTCATGGAGAACGCCGGTGATTACCGCGACGAGAAGACTGGTGAGCTGCATGGGCTGAGTCGGGTGCGCTCATTTACGCAGGATGATAGCCACGCTTTCGTGGCCGATGATCAGATTAAAACTGTTGCAACCGAGCTCGTCCATGCCTCGCGTGAGATGTACGGAGTGTTTGGCATGGAGCTTAAGTTCCGGTTGAGCTTCCGCGACGATGGCGCAGGCTATCTAGGTGATCTAAGGCTGTGGGAAAAGGCCCAGGCTCAGATAGAGGAGCTCGCCAAAGAGAACCAGTTGGATTATTACATTGAGGAAGGCGAGGCGGCGTTTTACGGACCAAAGATCGACTTCATGGCAACCGACGCCATCGGCCGGGAGTGGCAGGTGGCTACTGTCCAGCTAGATTTCGTACAGCCGGAACGATTTGGCCTGGAGTATGCTGACGAATCCGGCGGCAAACAGCGACCCGTTATGATTCACTGTGCGTTGTTGGGCTCACTCGAGCGGTTCCTATCGGTTTATATTGAGCATACAGCGGGCAGGTTCCCCGTCTGGCTCGCACCCGAGCAAGTACGCATCGTTACCGTCAACCAAGAAGAAAAAACGACAGAATTCGCCCATAAACTTGCGGCGCAGGCCGACAGGCTAGGCCTGCGTATTCAAATCGATAATGATAATGAGTCGGTTGGTAAAAAAATTCGGAATGCCGAAATCATGAAGATTCCGTATATCGTGGTTTTGGGTGATAAAGAAATCGAGGGCGGAGATCTGATCCCGCGCATTCGTAAGGATTTGGCTGTGTCGGAGTCGGCTAAGGGTTACACGCCGGACGAATTCCTCAAAACGGTTGCCCACGAAGCGAAAAGCCGGGTTACTAAGACGTCTTTGTAGAAAACATGAGAGCCTAGAGCGTAACCATGGCGCGGGATTCCTATGATGCTCCGAACACTGAGCCGTTGGCCTCCTTGGTCAACTTTAGCCTCTGATACAATAACTGCCATGAGTAACGGACTGGAATCGAATTTTTCAAAAAGAGTCGAGGCCTATGTCTCCCAGATTCCTGTCGGCCGAGTTATGACATATGGTCAGCTTGCGGCCTTGTGTGGCAATGCACGGGCCGCGCGAATCGTCGGTGGTATCGCTCATTTCGGCGACCCGAATTTGCCGTGGCAGCGAGTAGTCAATAAACAGGGCGGCTTGGCGGCCGGTTACCCCGGTGGCCGTCGCGCTCATCAGGCTGCACTCGAAGCCGAAGGAATTATTTTTGACTCCGAAGGTAGGTTGGACATAGGGGAGCTTTTGTGGCAGCCAGCGTGACATCTCCGCTGCTTGTGATAGTGGGCGAGACGGCGAGTGGCAAGTCCGGACTGGCGCTTGAAATCGCCGAGCGCCTGAACGGTGAGATTATCTGTGCCGATTCATGGACTGTCTATACCGGCTTTGACATAGGTACTGCCAAGCCGTCCGCCGAAGATCGTGAGCGGGTACCACACCACCTACTTGATGTAGCTGACCCTGCGCAAGGTTTCAGTGCGGTGTTTTTTCAGCGTCTGGCAAACCAAGCGATTGCCGATATTCATGAGCGCGGCAAACTGCCCATACTGGTTGGCGGCACGGGGTTATACGTGGATAGCGTGATATATGATTACAGCTTCTTGCCAGCACCAGGCCCGGGCATCCGACAACAACTTGAGGCATTACCACTCGAGACATTATTGGCCCGGGCCGACGGGCTGGGCCTGGATATGAGCGTGGTGGATATTCGCAACAAACGTCGCGTTATTAGGCTGATCGAGAATAACGGACAAATACCAACCAAACATGGCTTACGCCAAAACACCATTGTATTTGGCTTGAGAATTCCGCGCGACCAATTGCAGCAGCGAATAGAGCAGCGAGTCGACGACATGATAGCCGCCGGTCTGGAAGGTGAAGTTGCCAAGCTGGCCGAACGATATGATTGGTCCGTCGAGCCGATGAAAGGCATTGGCTATCGTGAATGGCAGGCGTACTTCATGGGTCAGCAAACTCTGGAAGAGACTCGGCAAAGAATCATCAAGGCAACCTTGGGTCTAGCCAAGCGACAGCGCACCTGGTTCAAGCGCAACAATAGTATTCACTGGCTCGATAACAGTGACAAAGTTACCGCAACTGTAGATCTAACGACAACATTTCTGAACAAATAACATTTAATAGCCGCAATCTATTTGTTACAATGGACGCATGGTTGAACAACTGTTTGGGTCAAAGACGAGAGTTAAGTTACTGCAGCTTTTTTATACCAATCCAAACCGGGCATTTTACGTCCGAGAGATTACTCGTAAAATCGATGAGCAGATCAATTCAGTTCGCCGGGAGCTGGCAAACTTGCTGAGCGCCGGCATAATCGGCTCGGACACCACGAACAATCGCCTGTATTACGAGGTAAACAAAAAATACGAGCACTACGATGCTTTCCTCTCTATCTTTGGCGGTTCCTCGCCCAAAAAATCCAAGGTTATTAAGGACGACGCTAGGGACGGCCTAAAGGCGCTCGGCAAGGTTGACGTGGCTTTGTATACTGGGTCGTTCACTCGTGATGAGTCAGCCGGCATTGATCTATTGCTGGTTGGCGATATTAATGCCCATGCGCTAGAAAAGTATGTTGCCGAACTCGAGACAAAAGAGGGCAGAGATATTCGTTACACTGTCATGACGCTCGATGATTTTCGCTACCGACGGCAGATAAAAGACCGTTTCGTATCGAATATCCTGGAAGCTAAAAAGCAAATATTAGTCGATAAAGATAACGTGTTAGGGGAAGAATAGTGGACGTACAGTTTTACGGTGCCAATTGCCTGGTATTTTCTAATAAAGACATACGAATTGTCGTTGATGATAACTTAGCCGAAATTGGCTCGAAATCAGTTGCGAAGGACGGTGATGTTGTGTTGTTTACCAATCGACAGCATGCCGATCTGACCGTCGAGGCGCGCATGGTCATTGATACACCTGGTGAGTACGAGTTAGGCAACGTTTCGATAAGGGGAATCGCCCTGCGCAGTCATTTGGACGAGGGCGGCACCAATACGACTGCATACCGACTTTCAGTTGGCGACACGACTTACCTGGTACTCGGCCATGTACACCCGGACATAACTGATGATCAGCTCGAGATAATCGGTCTGGTGGACGTCCTGTTCATTCCGGTTGGCGGCAATGGCTTTACTCTAGATCCAATCGGCGCCAACAGGGTCATCCGTAACATCGAGCCCAAGCTGGTCATACCAACGCATTACGAAGACAAGGCACTTCAATACGAGGTGCCACAACAGCCGCTCAAATCAGCCTTGTCGGAAATGTCGGTCGAACCCAAGGAAACTACTACGAAACTACGACTGAAGCCTGGTGAGCTCGGTGATCTGCAGCAGTTCTGGGTGCTAGAAAAGGCCTAGGCGGGCGAATCATCGGCAATAAAATAACCCCGCTCAAAGGAGCGGGGTTATTTGATACAAAAAATCTGCCCTAGGCGCCAATCAGGCCCTTCTTCTTGAGGGTGCGTAGCGCTTGGGTGCTAACCTTGAGCTTGACCTTCTTGCCGCCGACGACGACGGTCTTGTTCTGGAGGTTGGGCTTCCAGACTTTTTTGGTGTGGCGCTGGGAAAAGCTTACGTTGTTGCCGTACTGCTTGCCCTTGCCGGTTACATCACATTTCTGCATATAAATCCCTTGATAAATGATTCAGCTTCTTACTTTACCCTAAGCGTTAACAGATGTCAATGATGCTATACTGAGTGGCAATGGACTTATCAATGACCGGTTTTACTTTAGTGATCGTGTTCGTGTCTTTAGTGATTTCGATTAGTCTGCACGAGATGATGCACGCATTTGTCGGCCTTAAGCTAGGCGACACGACAGCCCAGGAAGAGGGAAGGATCAGTCTAAATCCGCTGCGGCATATCGATCCGTTCCTGACGATAATACTACCGATCATCACGCTAGTCTTGTTCCACGCCCCAGTCCTGGCCGCCAAGCCTGTGCCGTTTAACCCCGAAAGGGTAAAATTCGATGAATTCGGGGCGGCCCTGATCGCCCTGGCTGGCCCACTGACTAATCTTGGGTTGGCTGCGGTTGCGGGGTTGGTACTGAGTATCGCGCCACTGGATGAGACAATGACAACGGTCTGGCTTATCTTTTGCCAACTTAACGTTGGGTTGTTCGTATTCAACATGATACCAATTCCGCCGCTTGATGGGTCGCGCGTGCTATTCGCAGTTGCGCCAGAACCCATCCAAGCCATCATGGCACAATTGGAGCAGTTCGGATTCGTCATTATATTTGGTCTGATTTTCCTCGTCCCAGGCTTTACTCAGGTTCTGCTCAACATCGACAATGCCATTATCCAATTCCTAATATGGTAGGTATAATGTATGTAGCTCGGCGGCCGCTTGCCGATATATGATAATCTGATACGTATCATAAGGGAGCTTTATATCAACCAGACCGTGGTCTGGTTGTGCGGGCACCCACCTGGTTAACCGCCAGGTTGTCATTCGGTCGGGCACCGTCGGGCGCTTGAGAATTACGGTTATGACGGGGTGTAGCGCAGTTGGTAGCGCGTACGGCTGGGGGCCGTGAGGTCGCAGGTTCAAGTCCTGTCACCCCGACCAAGAAAAGACTCGATAATCGATCGAGTCTTTTTGTATCGTAGCCAGATAAACTATACTTGTAGTATATGAAATCGCTCAAACTTGAACACTCGCTTGCTAATGATATCCGCTCGGGTAAAAAAACTAGTACCTGGCGGCTATTTGATGACAAAGATTTGTCGGTCGATGACCGGGTTATATTGATAGATAAGGTTGATCCGCAGCATCGCGATACTTGGATTGCGTTCGGCGAAGTGACAATTGATAGGGTGGTCGAAAAGCACTTGGGAGAAGTGGGTAAAGAGGATTACGAGGGCCATGACATGCATGAGTCTCCCGAGGAAATGCTAAATTCTTTCAGGAGGTATTACGGTGCCCATGTCACCTTCAAGACACCCGTGAAGATCATACATTTTACATTCTATCCCTATAAAGACGAACCAACTACCATGCCCAACATATCTGACGAGACGACGG
Organism: Candidatus Saccharibacteria bacterium UBA6224; assembly: GCA_002441585.1. GTDB lineage: Bacteria > Patescibacteriota > Saccharimonadia > Saccharimonadales > UBA4665 > UBA6224. The sequence continues at coordinate 161,654 of DJWS01000004.1, forward strand.
TTCGGGCAGGTAACGTAAAGCTTTACACCGATGGAGGATCGCGCGGTAACCCGGGGCCTTCGGCAAGTGGTTTCGTACTCTTCGATTCAACCGGTGGTGTCTTAGTAGACAAAGGGGTATATTTGGGCATTACTACCAACAACCAAGCCGAATACACTGCGCTGAAGCTTGGGCTAGAAGAGGCCAAGGCGTTCGGTGCCCGAAACGTTGAAGTATTCATGGATAGCCTTTTGGTGGTAAATCAGATGAAAGGCATATTCAAAGTCAAGAACCGTGACCTTTGGCCCATCAACGAAGCCATCAAAAACCTGACCAAACAGTTCAAGAGCGTGAAGTTTACCCATATCCCACGTGAGCTAAACAAGGCGGCCGACGCCGCCGTTAACCGGGCGCTCGACATGCACATCGGTGACGGTGATGAACGAAACGTAGTATAATACCGTCGCTAGGTCATCGGCCAATCGCTCCGTTTACGGAGAGGAAAGTCCGGACAGCATAGGGAATGGCAGTTGCTAACGGCAACCGGGAGCAATCCTAGGGAAAGTGCCACAGAAACGAAACTACCTCCGTAAAAGGAGGCAAAGGTGAAACGATCGGGGTAAGATCCCGTAGCGAGCGTCGGTGACGGCGCAAGGAGGTAAACCCTGCCTGCTGCAAGGAGATGGATTCTTGGAGCTCATGAGCTCAAGGTGTCCCGCTAAGGATTCGTCACAAGATCCGCATGAGTTTGATGGCGACATCAAAACTAGATAGATGATTGGCGTTCCGTAAGGAATACAAAATCCGGCTTATAGATGAGCTAGCACCAAAAAGACCCCCGGCTGGGGGTCTTTTTGGTGGAAAGAGCAAATCCGTTTAGAGCTATTTCTTGGCGGCTTTGACGACGGCCGTAAAGGCTTTTGGCTCGTTGACTGCCAATTCAGCCAGGACTTTTCGATCGAGCGTTACGCCAGCCGACTTGAGTCCAGCAATGAGTTTGCTGTAGGTCGTACCATTGAGGCGTGCCGCTGCATTGATGCGAGCATTCCATAGTTGGCGGAAAGTTCGCTTGCGGTTCTTGCGGTCGCGCGTGGCAAACTGCAGAGATTTGGTAACTGCTTGACGACCGCGCTTTATGCTCACCCGGTTAGGGTGGGACATGCCTTTAGTGGCTTGACGGATCTTCTGGTGCCTCTTGTGGGCGGCTACGCCGCGTTTAACGCGCATTATTTTGCTCCCAATCGAAGCTTGAGGTTCTTGATATTAGCACCACTAACAGTGCTGAGGCCGCCTAAGCGGCGCTTTCGAGAGCCACTCTTCTTTTGTAGGAAGTGGTTCTTGTTGGGGTGGCCGATCCGGACCTTACCGTTTTTGGAAAGCTTCACGCGATCCTTGGTGCCGCTATGCGTCTTTAGCTTTGGCATGTTGATTACTCCTTATGACGAAATTTAACTGCTTGCCCGCCAGCTGCGGGGCTTGGTCGACGACTATTGTATCACCAAAACCTTCGATTACCTTGTCGGCCAGCTTAAAACCGATATCCTTATGGGCAAGTTCACGGCCGCGGTAGAAAATCGTAATCTTTACCTTGTGCCCAATTTGCAGGAAGGATGTGACTTTATTCAGCTTGACGTTCAAGTCGTGTTCACTGATCTTGAGCCCGAATCGCATTTGCTTCATTTCAAGCACCTTGGTATTGCGCTTGTTTTTCTGTTGCTGCTTAGTACGCTGGTAGTTGAATTTGCCCCAATCGACAATTTTGGCTACCGGTGGGTTGGCATCGGGTGAAATTTCCACCAGATCCAAACCTTGTTCGCGGGCTATATTCAGTGCCTCTTGCTTGGTGTAGAGGCCGAGTTGCTTGCCCTCTGCATCAATGACCCGAAGCTGCGATGCTTGAATCGATTCGTTCAAGCGAGTTGGCTTGGTGATAAGTGCGTCTCCTTACGTTGTTCTTTGTTACTAGAACATTCTAACAGATTGACGAACAGGGGTCAACGTTTCAAGAGAACCAAGCTAAAAGGTGACGCTGTGTGGCCTAAATTGCAGAGCCTCTGTGATATGCTCGGCTTCTACCGAAGGTGATTGGTCAAGGTCGGCGATGGTACGGGCGAGCTTAACGGTGCGCATATAGCTCCGAGCCGATAGGTCGAGCTTCTCGGCGGCGGTGTCCAGTATTGTTTTTGCGCCCGGTGACAGGGCAGTATATCGTTTTATGTCAGAGTTATCCATGTCAGCATTTAACTTGGTGCGAATGCCAAAACGCTTTTCTTGCGTCCGACGAGCCATATTTACCCGATTGCGAATACCGTTGATCGTCTTGTCGCTAGGGGATTTGGTGAGGAGCTTGGCATGCTCCACCTCGTGGACATTGGCGAACAGATCGATTCGGTCGAGTATTGGCCCCGATATTCGTTGTTGATAGCGCTGCAGTTGATGTGGCATGCAGGTACAGGGCTTGGAGCTGCCATAGTAACCGCAGGGGCAGGGGTTAGCCGTAGCTATAAGGATGAAGTTAGCAGGGTAGGTAATGCTATCCTTGGCCCGAGCGACTGTGATTTGACGGTCTTCCAGGGGTTGTCTCAGAGCCTCTAGTGTAAGACGGTTGAATTCAGGTAGCTCATCCATGAACAAAACACCCCTGTGGCTCAAGCTTATCTCGCCCGGTCTAAGCGCATGTCCACCGCCCGTTATAGAGACGTGGCTGGAACTGTGATGCGGTGAGCGAAAAGGGCGAGCTAGAACGGGCTTGTCATATTCGCTACTAGTCAAGCTATGCAATTGACTTACCTCGAGGATTTCTTCCTGTACCAGTGGCGGCAACAATTGGGGAAGGCTTTTGGCAAGCATTGACTTGCCGGTACCGGGTGGGCCCGAAAACAGGATATTGTGACCACCTGCTGCGGCTATCTCCAGGGCTCGTTTGGCAGCAAGTTGCCCCACGATATCAGAAAATGTGCCATGTAGTTCTTCTGAATCATCAATAACAGGGCTTATGCCATCTCCAGTATCAACACCGGTCTCTTTCTTAAGGCTGCCATCGAGTTGCTTTACAAGCTCACTCAAGTGACTAACCCTATGAACTGTTATGTGCGGTACCAACAGGGCTTGTTGATAGTTATCAGAGGCAATATAAAAGTCGGTAATCCCCTTGTCTCTGCCCGAGATTAGCTTACCGATGATGCCGCGCACGCCACGAACTGAACCATCAAGCCCCAATTCGCCAATAAAAGCAGTGCCACCACTGTTGTGTAGCCGTATCTGGCTAGTTGCTAAAAGTATAGATGTGGCCATCGCCAGATCCAGACCGCTATCAGTCTTAGGTATATCAGCCGGCGCCAGATTAAGGGTAATTCGCTTACGAGGCAGTTGGCTATCGCTATTTGCGAATGCGGCGCGGAGGCGCTCCCTGGCCTCATCAACGGCCTTGGTGGCCGAACCGACTATCACGATTCCGGGCAGGCTATTTGATAGGCTGCATTCAATATCAACCACCAAGCCTTTGGTTCCAAAGCCGATGATGCTGCGTGCTTTTGCTGCCATGAAAACATTGTATTACTAGGAACTCCACGGGCAAAACATGAGCGTATAGATTGTCTCGGACGGCAAAAGACTAAAATCGGGCCTAAATAAAGAACAACCGCCTGCGAGAAGCGGTTGTTACAGATGCGTTTTTTGTTTTTGAGCACTTTTTTTATTCAAGTGCTAACACCATCTTAGGAAACCAAAAGCGCTTTGTCAACGACAATTTTTAACGATTTTTTGAACGATGTGTATAACTCAAAACTTACTGTTCGCTGCTAACTCAACTGCGTGCAAAATACAAACGGCAAGAACGGCCAATGCATAAGCATATTGACATTTTTAGCCATACGTAGTAAGCTTGGAATTGTAAGTCACCAAAACAAAAATACTTACAATTTAGAAACTTAGCTTAGCGATAAACGAAAAGTTTCTAGTCGTCGCTCTTTAGGCACCTAACGGTACCAAGAGCGGTCAGTCACGACAAATGTCGGCAAGCGCTAAATAATATATTTACACGAGCGGTTTTGCTACATTCTGTCAAATGGTGCCGCATACGCGGCACCATTTTTAATTTGGTACTATTAATTACGGCAGGACGATTGCCCTAACTAATTATTATGACGAGTCTAATTACAAAACATCCTAAGCGCTTCGTGGCCTTGTTAATACTATCATTGCTTCATGTCGTGGTGTTTGGCATGACTGACCCGCTCAATAGTCAGGTAATCGTCATTATCGGGGGATTCTTGCTGATTTCGCTTGATATAGTGGTTGCCACTACGCTTCTGGTAGCGTATATGGCTAGGATAATACCCGGACTGCGTCCACATTCGAGGCGAATTTCAATATCGGTAGCCGGCTTCTTGATTGTTCTACTGGCGCTTTCCTCGATTGGACAGCTGACTTGGCGAGACGTGCTGGCTGTAGTAGCTATTGGGGCACTGGCTTACTTCTATAGTGTTTATTTCCGCATAGGTGTTCGTCGCCGCGAGTAGTGGGTGCACTTCGGAGTGCTTGGTTGTATAATACCCGGTATGAGCGATACATTTGGAAATAGTGGGCAGCAGCCGAGTGTGCCACCTCAGTTTCCTCCGTCGGCCGCTCAGGGACCCCAGGTGGGTCAAGCCAACGATGTGCAGGAGGTGGCTCGGGCCATCCTGATGGACCCGGAATTATCGCCCCATGTTATGAGCGAGCGATTTTGGCGCCTGAGGCAACAGCATCTGCGCGAGACATACGGTATTGATATTGAGTAAACAGAGGGGTGGCGGCGTTCTGGTATTAAGGGCGCTGATAGGCTAGACAAATATGTTGTTTTCACCAAGGAACGTGCACCAGGAACCACGCAATTACGAAAAAGGCGTGCTGTTCGTGCCATTATTGATCCATCTACCTCCTCCAAGTGACGATATAAGTGTCGGCGGGCGCGATGCACGCGACGTAGTTGATGAGAATGTCTCGAAAGCCAGAACCATATATGACATCATCGCTAGTACTTTCGATGATGCTAAGAAGAAGGGTAAGATTGGTCAAACCCACTTCGCGTTCGAGATCGTAGGGTCTGGCGGCAACGTCAAACTATATGCTGAAGTGCCCGTCGAATTGGTAGAAGTGGTAAAACAGGCCGTAGTCAGCGCCTATCCAAGCGCTCGTTTGCAGGAGGTCACAGACCATAATATCTTCAACCCAAGCGTGGGCTTCGAGACGGTAGCCGGAGGGGAGCTGACACTTAAGGAAAATTACGCCTTTCCACTAGCGACTTATCAGGATATCAAGCGCGATACTATGCAATCCTTGTTGAGTTCCATGTCGACGCTTAGCAAGGATGATGGGGCAGCAGTGCAAATCTTGATTCGCCCCGCGAGCGATTTATGGAGAAAAAACGCGCTGGGCATTGCTACTAAAAAGCGCAAAGGAAAATACGACACAAAAAGTGGCTACGAAGTCGTCGGAACGACATTGAAGCAAATGGCCGTGGCGCTTGTGAAGGCACCGGAAGAGGTCAAGAAGGATGGCGATAAAGAGGACCTTTCGGGTGTCGAACGTTCGCTGATTGACGCGATTGAGGAAAAGACAAAACACCCGGGTTTTGAGACCATAATCCGACTAGTTGTTTCATCGCCAACGCCGGAGCGATCGGCTGCTTTGCTGAATAATGTAGTCGCCGCATTTTCGGTATTTAATGCCCCCGGAAAGAACGGTTTACAATTCAATCGTAGTGACAATGTTGAAGAATTAACAGCGGCTTATCTACTGCGTGCATTCCCATTAAAACAGAGAGAATTCATTCTCAATGCTGTCGAACTTGCAACAATATTTCACTTTCCTGACCAGTCCAACATACCAACCTCCCAGCTGACCCGGCAAGAATCTAAACAAGTCGACGGTCCGCGTAATATGCCAGACGATGGAACACTATTGGGCTACAACGTTTTCCGGGGCGCGAAGAAGGCTATTCGAATCTCGACGACCGACCGCCAACGTCACATCTATGCCGTCGGACAAACCGGTACCGGTAAGTCTACTTTCCTGGAAGATTTGGCGCTCCAGGACATGCTTAATGGCAATGGATTCGCGTTCGTAGATCCTCACGGTGACACGGCGGAGAAATTGCTGGCTATGGTGCCAAAGGAGCGAGTCGACGATGTTATATATTTCTCGCCGGCCGACATGGCACACCCCATGGGCTTGAACCTTTTCGAGTTCAATAGTCCTGACCAGAAAGACTTCCTGGTACAAGAAGCATTGAACATGCTTTACAAGTTGTACGACCCACAACACCAGGGGATTATGGGCCCCCGTTACGAACACCTATTTCGTAATGCGGCATTAGTTGTTATGGCTGACCCGGCCGGTGGAACGTTCATAGATATTCCCAAGCTCTTCCGCGATCCACAATACGTGAAGCAAAAGTTACAATACGTCACCGATCAGACGACGCTGGAGTTTTGGCAGAAAGAAATGCCCCAGTCACAGCGCTCCAATGAATTCGGCGATGTGGTCAGCTGGTTCGTCAGTAAGTTCGGTGCATTCCTAAGTAACGAGATGATGCGCAACATAATAGGCCAGACGAAAAGCGCCTTTGACTTGCGCGACGTTATGGACAACAAGAAGATACTACTGGTCAACCTTAGTAAGGGTAGGCTGGGCGAGTTGAACTCCAAGCTACTCGGCATGATATTCGTCATGAAGTTTCAGGCAGCGGCCATGAGCCGGGCTAGTATCCCTGAGGATCAGCGGGTTGACTTCTCGTTGTACGTCGATGAATTCCAGAACTTTTCGACTGACTCATTCGCTACGATTATGTCCGAGGCACGAAAATATCATTTGAACCTTATCGTAGCCAACCAGTTCACGACCCAGTTGACGGAGGAAATTCGCGACGCGGTCTTTGGAAATATGGGTACGATAGTTTCTTTTCGCGTCGGGCAAAATGATGTAGATATGCTATCAAAGTATTTCCAGCCGGCATTCTCAGCAGATGATTTACTGCGTGTTCCGAATTACAACACTATTGTCCGAACGCTTGTTAATGGTGTTCCTACCCAGCCGTTCAGCATGATGACGTTGCCCCCTCTCGGTAAACCCAACCAACATCTTGCCGAGGCACTGAAGCAGCTTTCCGCGGCGAAATATGGACGCCCGAAAGCAAAAGTCGAAGAAGAAATATTCGCACGCATGAAGACAATTACCCCCGAACCCAAGGCGGCTACTCCGAAACCCTCGTCACCCTGGCAATCGACTCCCGGGCCTGCCAATTCTCCAGCTGTGGCCGGTGCCGCCGCCAGCGGCACGAAGTCGTTTCTGGACGAGTGGCTTAGCAAGAAACACAAGATGGCCCGCCCGCCCGAACCGACCATCCGGCCTGCCAGTAACAAGCCGTCCGCTGCGCCCGAGCCAACAAGTACCATGGACAATCCCGAACAAGTTGTACCAACCAATAGTCCCGACACTGAACAAATAAATGAGGGCGAACCTGCCGTACCGAATGCCATAGACCATTATGGTGAGTCGACTCACAAGGTCATCAAACCAATACATGACCTCCACAAGCCATCGGGTGAAGACCTGACCCGCGAGGCCCAGGAGCTCGATGAGGTCAATGGAATTGCCAAGGAGCTAAAGAAAGATATAGAAGATCACAAGGATACGGTGGTTAGGCCGAACGCCGCCGAATCGAGTGATCCCGAAGCGCCACCCCAGCCACTGGCGCCACACGAATCAGAGGAGCCGAAAGATTTGCCCTCACCCAAGCCCTCGGTACCACGGGATAAGGTAACGCCGGGTACGGCCGTAAAGCCACAAAAGCCCGAGGACAACACCCCGGCACCTCCGCCGCGTATTACGCCCCTAAATCATGATGAGAACGACACGATCAAGATCGATAAAGACGGAAACCTTATCTATAAAGAGCGACCAGACGCGTCCGCTAACTAGGGGCTGAACGGTTGTGAAATGGGTAAACTTACCCTATAATTGGTAGGTAAGTGGGAAATCTAATCAGTTTATAGAGGGTTATTATCGCAGTGGCTAAACAAAAATCTAATCAGGATTATCAAGCCGATCAAATTCAGGTGCTCGAGGGCCTCGATCCAGTCCGTAAACGACCCGGAATGTATATTGGCGGCACCGGTGTGGAAGGTCTACACCACTTAGTTTGGGAAATCGTTGATAACGGTATTGACGAGGCTTTGGCAGGTTACGCGACACATGTCGAGGTGACATTGCGTGAAGATGGCGGCGTTACAGTCTATGATGACGGTCGCGGTATCCCGGTTGATATTCACCCCAAAACCGGCAAGAGCACCGTTGAAACGGTACTGACGGTCTTGCACGCCGGTGGTAAATTCGGCGGCGGCGGTTACAAAGTCTCCGGCGGCTTGCATGGCGTTGGTTCTAGCGTGGTCAATGCATTGTCAACCAAATTGGTCGTGCGCGTGTTCCGTGACGGAAAGATTTATGAGCAGGAATACGAGAGGGGGGTCGCAAAAGCTCCGCTTAAGTCAGTCGGTAAATCTGACAAGACCGGCACGGAAATAAGTTTCTGGCCTGATGACACCATATTCGAAACGACGACGATCAATTACGAAACAGTACTAGACCGACTACGTCACGCCGCATATCTCACGAAAGGTATCAGAACTTCGATTAGTGATGAGCGAACGGGAAAACGTTACGGTTTTTATTTCGAAGGTGGTATCCAGAGCTACGTTAAGCACCTGAATGTAGGTAAAGAAGTCGTTGATGACGATATCTTCTACGTGGATAAGATGGTCAAGGACACCCAGGTCGAAATCGCGCTGCAGTACACAGATGCCTACACCGAGACGATTAAATCGTTTGCCAACAATGTCCTGAACCCAGATGGTGGTACGCACTTGACGGGATTCCGTGCGGCGCTGACGCGCGTGATTAATGATTATGCCCGCAAGAACGGCTTGCTGAAGGAAAAAGAAGATAACTTGTCCGGCGAGGATACTCGCGAAGGTTTGACGGCAATCATCCTGGTCAAACTGCCCGATCCACAGTTTGAGGGTCAGACCAAGAACAAACTGGGAAACCCAGAGATTCGCGGCTATGTCGAGCAGGTGCTGGCTGAATATCTAAACTACTACCTCGAGGAACACCCAGCCATTGCTAAGAAGGTCGTCGGCAAAGCGCTGTTGGCAGCTCGTGCGCGCAAAGCCGCTCGTGCCGCCCGCGAGAACATTCTGCGCAAAGGTATCCTGGATGGTGCCAGCATGCCCGGTAAGTTAGCTGATTGTAGTAGCAAGGATCCGAAGAACTCCGAGATTTATTTGGTAGAGGGTGACTCTGCCGGCGGCTCCGCCAAGACGGGCCGCGATAGCAAGACTCAGGCCATCTTGCCGCTTCGCGGAAAGGTACTAAATGTTGAGCGCGCGCGACTCGACAAGATGCTGGCCAACAATGAAATCCTGGCACTCATCAAAGCCTTGGGCGTCGGTATCGAAGACTCTTTCGACATCAATGGATTGCGCTATGACCGCATTATCATCATGACCGATGCCGATGTCGACGGTAGCCATATTTCTACCTTGCTGATGACATTCTTCTTCCGCTACATGAAGGAGGTTGTTGATGGTGGACACGTCTACCTGGCCAAACCACCGCTATTCGAGCTCGTTCGGTCTAGCCATAAGAACTCGATGTTTATCTATGACGAAGATGAACTGGATCGCGTGCTGGATGTCGAGATAGAGCGCCGCAAGAAAGAGGGCGTCGCCGTAGATGCCAGCGTGGAACGAATCAAGCAAGCCGGCTTTGTCGAGATGAAGCGCTACAAGGGCTTGGGTGAAATGGATGCCGAGCAGCTTTTTGAGACGACCATGAACCCCGAGAAACGGGTATTGATACAGGTAAAAGTCGAAGACGCCGAAAAGGCCGACGCGATTTTCACCAAACTCATGGGAACTGAAGTAGAACTTCGCAAGAACTTCATCCAGGCAAACGCGAAGTTCGTAAAGGATTTGGATATCTAGGACGAATATGGACGACAATCAGACACAACCGAACATTCCAGAAGAACAACCCGTAGTCGAGATTACCGGCAATATCGAGCACTCACGCTCCGTCGAACTTCGCACCGTCGAAGATGTGATGGAGGATAGCTACCTTCGCTATTCGATGAGCGTCATTATCGACCGCGCTCTCCCCGATGTACGCGACGGGCTCAAGCCGGTTCACCGCCGAATTTTATACACCATGAACGAGTCGGGGTTGCGTAGTAGCGCCCGTTTCCGAAAATCGGCTACGGTCGTTGGTGATGTCATGGGTCGCTACCACCCGCACGGTGACTCCAGTATTTATGACTCGATGGTGCGCCTGGCGCAGCCATGGGCAACCCGCTACTTGCTGGTCAATGGTCAGGGTAACTTCGGTAGTATGGATGGCGATCCGCCGGCTGCCTATCGTTACACCGAAGCTAAGATGGCCCAACTCGCCGACGAATTACTGGTTGATATCGATAAAGAAACGGTAGATTTTCGTCCAAACTATGATGACACCCGAACTGAACCCTCTGTGCTGCCAGCCAAGCTGCCAAACTTGCTTCTGAACGGCCAGCTGGGTATTGCCGTCGGTATGGCCACCAACATCCCACCGCACAACCTGAGCGAGCTGGTGGACGCCGAGGTATACACCATCGACCACCCGGATGCCACGCTTGACGATTTGTTGCAATTCGTCAAAGGTCCGGACTTCCCGACCGGCGGTTATGTGTATGGCAAGGATGCTTTGCGTACCGCCTATGCTACCGGTCGTGGCGGCGTGGTTACCCGAGGTGTAGCCGAAATCGTCGAAGGTAACAAGGGACGACATCAAATTGTCATCACTGAAATACCTTACTCGCTTAATAAAGAATCACTGGTGCTGAAGATTGCCGAATTGGTCAATACTAAGAAAATCACCGGCGTGGCCGACCTGCGAGACGAGAGCGCTCGCGGCAGCGTCCGAATCGTGGTCGATTTGAAGAAAGACGCCTATCCTAAGAAGTTATTGAACCAATTGTATAAGCTGACGCCACTCCAGACCAGCTTCCACTTCAACATGATGGCGCTCATCGATGGCATTCAGCCACGCGTTTTGGGGTTGCAGGAAATTATCAATGAGCACATCAAACACCGCCAAAAGGTCGTCCGACGACGGACTGAGTACGAACTGCGCAAGGCGCAAGAGCGTGCCCACGTGCTCGAGGGTCTCAAGATTGCTCTCGACCACATCGATGAAGTTATTGCTGTCATTCGGGCAAGTAAGAGCAGCGAAGAGGCCCAGAAGAACTTAATTACCAAGTTCAAGCTGTCGGAAATCCAGGCTAAGGCCATTCTGGCCATGCAACTCCGCACACTTACCGGACTGGAGCGGCAGAAAATCGAGGACGAACTGGCCTCTCTGCGCAAATTGATTGCCGAACTCGAAGCCATTCTGGCTGACGAGAAGAAAATCCTCAAGATCATCAAGGATGAGCTGCTTGAGTTGAAGAAGCGTTATGGCGATGACCGGCGAACCCGTGTGGTCGCCGGTGAGCTTGGCAAGATGAGTGACGAGGATCTTATCGCCGATGAGCAGGTCGTGGTGACGCTGACGAGCGCTAACTACATCAAGCGCAGCCAAATCAGTGACTATAAGAAGCAAGGCCGGGGTGGTAAGGGCCGTCGAGGTATGGCAACCCGCGAAGAGGACGCCATTGAACACGTCGTCAACGCTTCTACGCACGATTTCCTGCTGTTTTTCACCAACAAGGGCCGCGTCTTCCGATTGAAGACATATGAGGTTCCTGCGGCCTCTCTGAGCGCCAAGGGCATTGCTATAGTCAACCTACTCCAACTGCAGCCCGAGGAAACCGTTAGCAGCGTTATAAATATCAGCAAATCTCATAGCGCCGCCAACCTCATCATGTGTACCGTTCGCGGCGTGGTCAAGAAGACTCCATTCGACCAGTACAACAATGTTCGTACGTCAGGGCTCATTGCCATCAACTTGGACGATGGAGACGAACTGAAGTGGATCCGCATGACCAGTGGTGACAATGAAGTCATCATCTCGACCAGCCAGGGGCAGGCTATTCGCTTCCACGAGCGTGATGCTCGACCGATGGGCCGTGTCGCACGCGGGGTACGCGGTATCCGATTACGCGCTGGCGACCAAGTCATTGGCATGGACATCGTCGAAGAGAACTCCAGCATCTTCGTCATCAGCAAGTTTGGTTACGGCAAGCGCACCAAGGTGGCACAATTCACGCCACACGCCCGCGGTGGGGTAGGCATCCGCTCGGCCATTGTCAACAAGAAGACGGGCGAGCTCATCGGGGTCAAGACTCTGTCGGATGATGACGGCCAGGAGGTCATAATCATTTCACAAAACGGCCAGACCATTCGCCTGGGCATCAAGGATATACCGGCACTTGGACGGGCCACCCAAGGCGTGCGAATCATGCGCCTTAACGAGGGTGACGCCGTTGTCTCACTGGCGCTTGTCGACAAGGCCGAGGATGACGACGACGAGGCCGAAGACGCTGGCGATCGACCCGCCGAAGCGTGATGTAGCAAATACTACGTACCCGGCCATAATACCCTTGACACAGAGGTATTGAACCATGTATATTCGTGTGAGTACTTTCGAGGCCCTGCTATAAGTGTCTTCGAAACGGACGTTAAAAATTGAATAGTGCAAATCAACGTCAGTTCATATTTTTGAACTATGTTTTAAACACGAGTCCTGACGAAAGTCGAGGGCTCAACAGTAAGTCAGATTCTGACTGAAGTTTAGTATCAAGTTCTTTTTTGGAGAGTTTGATCCTGGCTCAGGATGAACGCTGGCGGCGTGCCTAATACATGCAAGTCGAGCGGTAAGGCTCCTCCAGTTTGTTTGATCGCATAAGTCATCTCTAGGCTAGAGAAGATTGATCGAACGAAGTGGTGGAGTACACGAGCGGCGGACGGCTGAGTAACACGTAGGAACGTACCCCAAAGTGAGGGATAAGCACC
>DJWS01000009.1 GCA_002441585.1 Candidatus Saccharibacteria bacterium UBA6224
GCCGAGGGTATGATCGTTGACGCCGTCGTGGTGCTGGATGACCGCGTGCTGCCGCTAGACAGCAAGTTCAGCCTTGAAAATTATAATCGTTTGCTCGAGGCCAAACCCGAAGAACAGCTAGCTTTGGGTAAAAGCTTCAAGGAGGACCTAAAACGGCGTATCGACGAGACGTCCAAGTATATCCTGCCCGGCAAGGGTACATTGGATCAGGCACTGATGTTCATCCCGAGTGAGGCGATTTATTACGACCTGCTAGCCAACAAGGTGGGCCTAGGCAATGTCAGTGGTCGTAACTTGATGCAATACGCATCCGAAAAGAAAGTTACCATTGTTGGCCCGAGCACTTTGAGCGCCATGCTCCAAACGATCATGCAAGGCCTGCGTAGCATCGAAATCCATAAGGATACCGAAAAGATTCGTAAAAATATCGAGCAGCTGCAGAAACATTTGCTAGCGCACAATGCCTATATGCAAAAACTGGGCAGTAGCCTCGGCACCACTGTCAATCACTATAATGCCACCTATAAGGAACTGGGGAAAATCGATCGCGATATCGTAAAAATTACAGACAGCGAAGCCTCGATTGAGCCATTATTGTTGAACAAACCAACACAAGAATAGGAGGATTCTCATGAATCAACTTTGGCATGACACCCATCATTTAAACCACAATGGCTTACCACTTGAGCAAATGTCATGGCACATGGCACATCAGAAAAATTGCGGCTGTACGCCGATACCACCGCACATCCAACGCATAATGCCAAGCGGACGATCCGCCAGCTAAATTATATTTAGACCAAGTAGTATCAAGATGATGACGCCGGCGGCTGCCCGGTAGTAGGCGAACAGCTTGAAATTATTGTGTGCGATGTAGCGCAGTAGCCATGTGACGGCTAATAGTGCCGTTATGAAGGCAGCGATAACACCGACTATCAGCGCTGGTGCTCCGCCGGGCAACTGGGTGATGGCACTAGGATCTTTGACTATCTTGAGGCCACTGGCTAGCACCATGACGGGGATGCTCATATAAAACGAGAAGGCCGTGGCTGTCGGTCGGTTAAGACCGGCTGCCAGACCGCTGACGATGGTCGCTCCTGATCGCGACACACCGGGGACGATGGCTATGCTTTGGCCGACGCCAATCAGTAGCGCGCGCTTTATAGTGAGCTGCTTGAAATCAACGGAGTCATCGGTCTTGTGAACAGGCTTGCGATCGACGAACCACAAAATCACGGCGCCAATAATTAGCATGATAGCGACAACAAGTGGCGTGGTGATGGCATCCATGCTGGAATTGAGCAGCAATCCAACGATACCCGCCGGGATGGTCGCGATTACCAGTAACTTCCAAAAGTTCAACGCGTCGGCATCGCGACGGAACAGGCCGGCCGTCTTGTTCCACAAGTCCTGGCGATAAAACCACACCACGGCGGCGATGGCACCTAGCTGGATGACTACCGTGAAAAGATCTTGGGCATCATGGTATCCCAGCAGCCGCTCGGCAACGATCAGGTGTCCGGTACTGCTGATGGGCAGAAACTCAGTTATACCTTCTATGACGCCAAGGATTAGTGCGATCAGGATAATCAACATATCAGCTCTAGTGTAAGTGGCGACTACGATTCCAGCAAATCGATTGCTAAGGCCGCCGTCCAACTAAATTCTTTGGCACCGAGCGGGCTGCCATCCGTCGGATCAAAATACTCGTTACATTTGTTAAGTCTGACAAGCTCGAGTGTCATTTCTCGCAGTACATCAGCGTGGTCACGGAAGCCATATCGACGTAGTCCGTCGATGATCAGCCAGTTGGTGTTGATCCAGGTCGGACCCTGCCAATAGCGTTTGGGATCGAAATACGCCGAGACGCGCGGCACGCTCGGTACCGGGAACTTGAGACCGAATTGATGCGAATTTTCGAGCAGCTTGACTAGCCGCGCAGCGCGTTCCTGACTGATATGTCCGGCATATAGCGGTAATAGAGTGGCGATGGACGATTCGCGCAGCCATTTATGCGTGACGAAATCGCGTGAATAGTACTGCTGGCTCAAGTCGTCCCATAGCTGGTCGAAGGCCTTTTCGGTGCGCTTCATGCTGGCGGCAAGCCCCTCGGGGAGTTCTTCATGCAGGCTGGTGGCGATTTGCTCGAGGTGGTGATTGGCACGGATGAGAATACTATTGAAGGTCAAATCCTCGATGCTGAAAAGGGAGTGGTCCAATATCCGGTCAATGTCGTAGGCTTTGCGCTTGAGCCGGCGCTGCACATCGTACAAGGCGAGAACTTCCAAGTTTGAAAAACGCTCACTGACCGGTGCCGAACGGGTATCACGACGAAATAGGCTGACCATATTGTCTAGCTTGCTGCCGTGGAGGGCGCGAATCCACCAGGCCAGTTGATGATCTTCTAAGTAGGCCATCCAGGGGGGCGTATTATCAAGGCCTGTTTCCCAAGGGTGAATCAGCAGAACCAAACCCTCATTGTGTGGATCGCGCTCGGCGTACAGCCACTGATGGTATGCCAGTAATCCATTCCACATTCGGCGATACCACAGACGCCGCTCCGGCCAAGCCAACTTTTCGCCGACTCGTACCACGGCCTCGGCCAGCATTGGTGGTTGGGTAATACCGCTGGTGGCAATGTCATCCGGCGCCGATGGGTTGAGGCTGCTCAGCCAGGCATGACGATCACGGGCGAAGGCCGCATCATCGCTAAAGATCATGTTCGGCAACATGCCGTTGCGCCATTGTCCTCGCAGCAGACTGAGCAACTCGGTCTGGGCTCTGTCGACATCCAGATGGCGCAGGCCTATCGATATGAAACAACTATCCCACAGCCACTGGTGCGGATAGAGGTCGCCAGCTGGCATCGTGTAGCCACCTCGATCATTCTTCTCGAGAACTGATTGGGCCTCAGCTTTGAGAGCTGCATCATCCTGCATATGGTAATTAGTATAACGCGTCTGGTAATAGAATCGAACAGCCAGGGCTAGGTGGTTGCCATTGCTTCAAGTCGTTGTATTGTCAAGTTAAGTTCGTGCGGTATATCATGTCATCAATGAACGTGGAGTCGACATATACTGCCGAACGGTTTCCTATCAAGCAAGTGTTCGAGGAGCAAACCGAAATAATCCGGGCCAGCGGGGCTGGTGCTGTCGAGGGATTGGTAGAGGTGTATAACGAACTGCATGACCGTGGACTTGCACATAGCATCGACCTAGGCAGTACGGCTATAACCACCGCCGGACACGCTCATGTACCGGGTAATGATATGGGGCGAGTCATCGAGGGCAATACTCGCACGGCACGGTTGGTTAGTTGTGTCTTGGAGCAAAAGGGCGACATCGAGGGTAAGAACTTCGCTCTCACCGCCGATATGGGCTACACCGGCTGGAACCAGTTATCGTGGAACCAATTCTGGCCACTTTTCGCGGCCGTGACTAATCCAAAAGAGTTGGTTGGAAATGATGCGCGGGCCTATGGTCAATTTGAAGATCGTATCGTTCGCCAGATACGCCGACATGAAGTCGATACTGATTTGATGATTGACGCATCGGCGACCAATGAACGCCGTGCGCCGGAATATGACAAGTTGGCCGAGGCGCTAATTGACTCGATCGTTGAATCGCCGGGCCGGCCGAGACCGGTCGCCCGGATCGTGCAACTTATCGGCAAGGATCAATCACTCGGGATGAGAATAGAAGGGCGCATCGGCGAGTATTTTGGGGTACCACGACTGACTCTCGCGGCCGTTCGGCCGGCAAGTATACATGAGGTGGCTGATGCTTTTGAGAGTACCGTGCCGCAACTAAGCGAAGATATCAAGGTGCTGACGGCGAATGGGGCCGAGATAGTGGTAGCTCGGGCCAGGAGTGGCCTGACCTTGGTACGGCCGTAGATTAGCGGTAGTTGGTGAAGCTGATAGGGAAATCTAGATCCTGGCTTCGTAGGAGCTGCATGACGGCCTGTAGCTCGTCCTTCTTGGCGCTGCTGATACGGACGGCATCGCCCTGGATTTGAGGCTTAACCTTTGGGTATTGTTCGCGGATGAGCCTGGTCAGTTGCTTGGCTTTGTCTTGGTCCAGTCCGTGCTTGAAAGGGACTTCCTTGGTCGTTTTGAGATTGCTCTCGGTCGCGTCGCGCGAGGTGTCGAGGACTTTCTGGCTCTGGTTGCGTGCAGCTAGTTTTTTGCGGACGATATCTAGGATGGCATCGATTTGCCAGTCGCCGTTACCGGTTATCTTGAGGCCGCTTTTCTCGCCGTCCAGCCATTCGATGGTGGCTGGTGTTCCCTTGAAATCATAGCGGCTGGCCATCTCGCGCACGGTCTGGTCGAAAACGTTATTCATCTCCGCCTTGTCATATTCGCTGACGACATCAAAACTGAAACTTGGCATATCTCCAGTTTGCCGTATTAAAACTGTCTTGGCAAACATGAGCGGTTTGCATATTATGAGGCAATAGGCTTTATAACTACGAAAGGAATTGAATGAAACAATCAACAATCCGCCTAAGCGTCTTTCTGGTGGCGCTGCTGGGAGTTGTTGTCTTGGCGTTTGCCCCCGTATCAGCGGCTCGGGCAGAAGAGGGCAATGATTCGAGTCAGACTACATCAGACGATGCCTCCGACCCATCGGTGTCGGATACGGAGAGCGAACAGGAAGACACAACCAAGACAGAAGATACCAATGAGACAGAGCATGCCAGGAACGCTGCGGCCCTGTTTCGTCGGGAGGGTGCTGACGATTTGCGAGAACTACGCAAGGAGCACGCCAGCAAATCCATCGAACAGCGTCAAAAGACCTGCGGCAATATCAAGAATGCCGTCGACCGCAAGTTGACAGCCTTCAACAATAACGCCGACAGGCATTTGTCACGCCTAGATAGCGTCTTTACTAAGTTGAAGGATTTTCAAACGGCAAATAATTTACCGGTCAGCAATTACGATGCTCTAGTCGCTGCGGCTACGGCTAAACAAACTGCTGCGACGGAAGCTGTTGCTTCACTCAAGCTGGTCGGTACGACTCTCGATTGCTCCAGCAGCGATCCGGCAGCCATGCTCTCGTCAACCAAGGTAGCTGCCAAGAATGCTCGTGATGCGCTGAAGGACTACCGCAAGTCGCTCAAGGACATCGTCGTAGCCTTGGCTCAGGCCAAGGGTGATACTGACACGGCAGATACTACGGATGGAGGTACGAACTAATGCGTAAACTATCACAATCCGGATTCGGCCACGTTGCATTGGTGCTAATTGTGGTCGTGCTTGCCGTGGTTGGTTTTGCCGGCTACACGGTCTGGAAAGCCGGCCAGAAAACTGACACCACTCAGCAGGCTTCGCTTCCGGCGACTATCAAGACTGAGGCTGATCTAACGCAGACTAGCAAATTCCTCGATGAATCAGCCAAAGAGCTCGATTCTAGCCTCGACCCCTCGGGACTCGACGGCTCTATCAACCAGCTGTTGTAATTCTAGTCTCGCTATGCAAACACAGCCGGCTTGCCGGCTGTGTTTGGTGATGAACGAGGCAACTTAAGCTTTAGCGTCGAGTGGCAGTTGTGCCAAATCCAAAGTTTGCAAAAGCTCGCGGATGGCCAATTCTCCGGATGTTCGGATTGCAATCGGATCAACGGGGTGATCTTTGTCGAGGTTGATTGCCACTATGGCATTAGTAGCCAACGCAGTTTCAGTGCCGGCAGAGTCAAAGTAGTGTTGGTATGTCGGGTTTATCAACACAATGGAACCATCATCTGATGATCCCGTTTTCACGCCCAGGACAAGACGGGCGCCCCATTGAGGGGCTTGCTCTCGCCTAGGACGAGTGCCGTTGCTTTGGCGAAAATTCTCCAAGCACAAGATAGCATAGCCGACTTCATTGGTCAGGTTGGGAATGGCTGACACACCATTTTCTGAGGTAGTGGTTTTACGATTTGACATATTTTTTATAAAAATGCTTCTTAAACCCAGTCTAATATAGATTTTTCGATATGCAAAACCGATCTCATCCGGCTATCCCACAATAAGCTCGAATATGAGTTTGGTCTAATCATTCAGGCCTCTGGTACAATGGTGGAAATGATAGATGCTAAATTAGCCGACAGCCTCAAAGCGCGTGCCGCCAGCGGCGACGTATCCGTATTGCGAAGTCCGGAATTTCGCAGCCTGTTCGATCAAATCAAGACACTGCCAGCCGACGAACGTGCGGCTTACGGCCAAGCCGTGAATCAGCTGCGTCAGGAAATCGAAACCACCCTGGCCGCCCACGCCGAGAAGGCCGAAGCTTTACCGCCGATAGACGTGACGGCGCCCATGGATGTCAACGCTTCGATGCCCGGCTTTATCCCAACCCAAAATGGCAGCAAGCATCCTTTGATGCGCGAACTCGAGACCGTTCTCGATATCTTTTACCGGATGGGTTTCCACGCCGTCGAGTCGCCTGAGCTGGATGATGATTACCACATGTTCAGTGCCCTCAACTTTCCCGAGGATCATCCGGCCCGCGACGACTACGATACTTTCATGACGACGCAGACCGACCAAAAGGGCAAACCGTTCATCGCGCCGGCCCACACTAGCACAATGCAGAACCGTGTCTTGCAACGTTACCGCGACGATCTCGAGAAGGGCGAACCGATTGCCTGCGTCATACCGGGTCGCGTCTTTCGTAACGAGGATCTCGATGCCCGCCACGAGCATACGTTTTATCAGCTCGAGGGAATTTATGTCGGACAGGGCGTCCATACCGGCATGCTGATTGCTACGCTCAAGACTTTTTTGCAGGAGTACTACGGCAAAGAATTGAACGTCAAGACCCAGCCATTTTATTTCCCGTTCACCGAACCAAGTTTCGAGTTTGCTTTGAGTTGCCCATTTTGTGATGGCAAGGGCTGTCATGTCTGCAGCCAATCCGGCTGGATCGAACTGCTCGGTTGCGGCATGATTCACCCCAACGTGTTGCGTCACGCGGGTATTGACCCCGAAAAATACACCGGCTTTGCCTGGGGCGGCGGTATCGAGCGCCTCGTAATGATGAAATACGGTATCGAGGATATACGTCACTTTGAATCTGGTAAATTAGACTTTTTGAGGCAGTTTTCATGAGCAGGTATGACTACTTCGTATCCGGGCGTTACCGCGACAAGACATTGATTGATGAAATCGTCACTAAGCTTCGAGATGCCGGTAAGCGAGTGTACTATTTCGGTGATAATCAGTACGAGGGTGATGGCATAGGTATGGGAGCGGGTGAGGATACAGACCTGGATGCCCAGATGGTATCTTTCGAGCACACAAAAGAGTGGCGTACGAACCCAACGATTCGTAAGATGTTCGAGGCTGACATGCAGGGACAGCGCGACTCGAACGAATTCATTATCATCTTGCCGGCCGGGTTATCCGCCCACACGGAACTTGGCGTCGCTTATGGAATGGGGCAAAAGTGCTATGGTATCGGTACTCCTGAAAAGGTCGAATCCTTGTACTTGATGTTTTCGGGTATTTATTCTGACGTCGATGCATTCCTGCGCGAGAAAGTGGAGCAGTACGCATGAAAATAACACTGAACGCTATCAAGCAATTTACTGACGTCGATTTGTCGATTGAGGAGCTGGTTGGCAAGATTGGCTCGCAACTGGGCGAGGTCGAACATGTCGAAGCTTTGGGCGAAAAGTACCGCGGCGTAGTGGTGGCTAGGGTAGTTTCTTGTGAAGATCATCCTAATGCCGACCGGCTGCACGTCTGCACCGTCGACGATGGCGGCACGACGCCTGATGTCACACGGAACGAGGATGGCCATGTTCAGGTCGTCTGCGGTGCGCCGAATGTGCGCGAGGGTCTGATGGTGGCCTGGCTGCCGCCCGGCAGCACCGTACCCGAGAGCGTCGGCAAGGAGCCTTTCGTGCTCGAGGCACGCGAGTTACGCGGCGTGGTCAGTAATGGCATGCTTGCGAGTCAGCGGGAATTGGCGCTGGGCGACAATCATGAAGGAATCCTCGAAATTGACCAGCCGGCTGAGCCCGGACAAGCTTTTGCTGATGTTTATCTGCTGGATGACTATGTCATCGAGATTGAGAACAAGATGTTCACGCATCGCCCGGACTGCTTCGGCATTTTGGGTGTGGCTCGCGAAATCGCCGGTATTACCGGTAAGCAATTCGTCAGCCCCGATTGGTATCAGCCAAGCCCGGGTGTAATCGATGCGTCTGCTGATTTGCGGCTAGAGATTACCAATGAATTACCCGAGCTTGTGCCACGCTTTTCGGCCATAACCATGAGCGATGTTAGTCTCCGACCAAGTCCGGTTTGGCTGCAGGTATTCTTAGCCAAGCTAGGCCAAAAGTCGATCAACAACGTAGTCGATTTGACGAACTTTTATATGCTGGTGACCGGTCAGCCGCTGCACGCTTACGATTACGACAAAGTGCGTGCACTAAGTGGTGGCGATACCGCCAAGTTGGTTGTGCGCAATCCGCGCGCCGGTGAGAAGATAAAGTTGCTAAATGGCAAGGAAATCGAACCACGGGCTGAGGCTATCATGATCGCGACCGACCAAAAAGCAATCGGCATCGGTGGTGTCATGGGTGGGGCCGAGACCGAGATCGACGAAAACACCAAGAACATCATCCTTGAGGCGGCAACATTCGACATGTATTCCATCCGCCGTACCAGCATGGCACACGGCCTATTTACCGATGCTGTGACTCGTTTCAACAAGGGTCAAAGTCCGCTCCAAACACTGGCCGTGCTCGCCCAAATTGTAGCCGATGTGGTGGATCTAGCAGAGGCCAAAGTGGCTAGCCAATTAATTGATATCAACAGCGCTGACGGCCGCGAATGGGTGCACCCACCAGTAACCGTGACGACGGCATTCGTTAATGAACGCCTGGGTAGCAGTCTTGGGGCCGAAGATATGAGAACTTTGCTGACCAATGTGGAGTTTGCCGTCGAGATCGAGAGCGATAGCCTACGGTTTACGGCTCCGTTCTGGCGGACTGATATCGAATTGCGCGAAGATGTTGTCGAAGAAATTGGCCGCTTGTACGGCTATGATCGTTTGCCGCTGGAACTACCAAAGCGTTCGATTCGACCAGTTGCCAAGGATGAGTCTTTTGAAAAGAAGGCCGCCCTACGTAACGCTCTAAGCCGCGCCGGTGCCAACGAAACCTTGACCTACAGTTTCGTGCACGGTAACTTGCTCGACAAAGTAGGTCAGGACACCGAAGAATCTTTCCGGCTATCTAACGCACTGAGTCCCGATCTCCAATATTATCGACTTAGTCTGACGCCGAGCCTGCTCGAAAAAATTCATACCAATATCAAGGCTGGCTATGACGACTTTGCCTTGTTCGAACTTGGCAAAGTACACGGACGCTCCGAGGTTGATGAGGCTGGGTTGCCCAACGAGTTTGATCGATTGGCCTTCGTGGTGGCCGCCGATGCCAAATCATCCGGCCGTTCGGGCACGGGCGCGGCGTTTTATCGAGCGCGCTTCTACGCCGAAGAAGTTATAGAGAACCTGTCATTGAAACTACGGCCACTCAAAGATACCGCTCCGGAGAGTAATCGGCTGACGGCTCAGATGCTAGCGCCGTATGAGCCAGGGCGTTCCGCCGCCATCGTCGATGGTAGCCGAATTGTCGGTGTTATCGGTGAATTCAAACGCAGCGTCACTAAGGCGCTCAAACTGCCCGAATACTGCGGTGGATTCGAAGTATTTATGTCGGCCGCACAACCTCGCAGTGTCGGCTATCAGCCACTGTCGCGTTTCCCCAGTGTCACTCAAGACATCACACTCCGTACGCCATCGGCAAAATCTTACCGTGAGGTTGAAGCGGCTCTAGCCGAGGCAATCCTTGCAGCAAAACCAGATGGTACGACCATCAGCGTGGAGCCGCTAGGTATATACCAACAATCGACTGACGACCCTCGCAACATCTCACTACGTATCGTCGTCGTCCATCACAGCCGTACGCTCACCGATAATGAAGTCAGCCAGTTGCTCGACCATGCGGCTGCGACTCTACGGCAACAGCTTGGCGTGGAACGCGTCTAATAATGGCATATGAGCAGGAGGGTATACTGTAGTCATGCGTAGAGCTTCGCGAGCAATAATATTTCGTGGCAATAACCTATTGGTCATGCACCGCAACAAATTCGGTCATGAGTATGACACGCTGGTCGGTGGCAGCGTCGAAATCGGTGAGTCCATTGAGCAGTCGCTGGTGCGTGAAGTGCGCGAAGAAACATCACTCGAACTCAAAAATTTCCGCTGCGTCTTCGTAGAAGATGCCGGTACGATGTATGGCGTTCAGTACGTCTACTTGTGCGATGACCCTGGCGGCGAGGTATCCCTGCCGGAAGATTCCGATGAAGCCCAGATAAACAAAGCCGGCAAGAACCTGTACGAACCAAAATGGTTACCACTATCCAAGTTGCATGATGCGCCTTTTGTTTCCGAAGTTTTGAAACAAGCGATTCTAGATGGTGTACGGCAGGGTTTTCCCGAAACTCCTCGTCAGCTTGATAAAACTAAGCTATACTAGGACCACGTTATGACACGCAAGAGGGACCGTTTTTTTGCGCTCATGGGAGCACTGTTGTTTTTTATCACCGCATCGGCACTGACGATCGCGGTAGTATTTGATTCCCTGTCACAAAAAAATTCCGACACATCAGCAACCGACCCAACTCAAAGTCAGACGGCGTGCGCAATCAGCCCGGTTAGCGGCCCGGCCGAGAAGTTGCCAGCCGACTACGATGCCAAGGCCGCTGAGACTAAGACGCTTCAGACTACCGATTTGACGACCGGAACCGGTCCGATTGCCAAGGCGGGCGACTGTTTGCAGATGAAATACTATGGCACTCTAGCCAAAGACGGCAAGATGTTCGATCAGAACTACGACCAGACTTCGGCTCTGCAATTTGAGGTGGGCAAGGGGCAGGTCATCCCCGGATGGGACCAGGGTATCCTGGGTATGAAGGTGGGTGGTGTTCGCCGACTGGTAATTCCAGCCGATCAGGCTTACGGCTCTACTGGTCAAGGGTCTATTCCGCCAAATGCCACCTTGGTATTTTTGGTCAAGCTAGTCGCTATTAAACAGGCTTAAGGCCGAAGACCATCTGGACTTTGGGGTAAAAAACACAATATATAGCGCCTTGACGCGACTAGTAAACGCTAGCGTATACTAACTGTACGAGGTGAAAACACACACGTAATAATCTAAGGGGGAAACTTACATGGTCAAAAATATCACCATCTTCACTACCAATACCTGCGCTTACTGCGCCATGGTCAAGAAGTACCTCGACACCAAGCAGCACAAATACGATGTTGTTAACCTGGATGAGCAACCCGAACGCCAGGCTGAGGCCTTGGCTATCTCCGGGGCCCTAACGGTGCCTATCACCGTAGTTACCAAGCACGACGACACCCAAAACGTGGTCATTGGCTACAACTTGGCGCAGTTGGCACCAGCCCTGGCCTAATCCAGGCGATTAGATAGTCCGCCCGATATAATAAGTTACGATAAGGAAAACTATGGCAGCGACAGATATACCAACGCATGATGTGATTATGATTGGCGCCGGTCCGGCAGCCCTGGCCGCTGCCGTCTACACGACACGCGAGGACATCGACACGCTGCTGTTCGAGCGGGGAGTCATTGGCGGGCTGGCAGCCATCACCGACATGGTTGATAATTACCCCGGTTTCCCAGAAGGAATCGAGGGTTTGACACTGGCCCAGCAATTGCAACAACAAGCGGAGCGCTTTGGCGCGGTTATCGAGCTGGGCGAGGTTAGCGAAATCATTGACGAAGGCGAATACAAGCGGCTCAAGACAACCAGTGGCGACATGTTGGCCCGGGCAATCCTGATTGCGACCGGCAGTGATTATAAGAAAATTGGGGTACCGGGCGAGAAAGAATATTACGGTCGTGGTGTGCACTATTGTGCTACCTGCGACGGTGCATTTTATCGTGACAAGAAAATCGTCGTCGTCGGTGGGGGCAATTCGGCCATACAGGAAGCGATCTTCCTGACCCGTTTCACTAACCACATTGACTTGTTGGTCCGCTCCAAGATCCGGGCCAGCGAAGTCTTGCGACACGAATTGGACGAATTGGTCGAGGCCGGCAAAATTACCGTACATCTCAACACCACGACGGACGAGATTGTCGGCGAAGATAACGCTGTCGTCAAAGTTCTTGCTACCAAAGATGGCCAGAAGACGGAATTCCCAACTGACGGCGTATTCGTATTCGTCGGCTTGATACCCAACACGCAATTTTTGGCCGAATCCGACATCGAACTGGATGAGGTTGGCTTTGTCCGCACCGACAAGCATCTGCAAACGACGATGCCCGGCGTATTCGCGGCCGGCGATGTCCGCAGTGGCGCAACTATGCAGATTGCTAGTGCAGTCGGCGAAGGCGCCACCGCTGCTCTTATGATCCGCGAATACCTCGAAGGTAAGCTCGAACCACAGTCCGAGCATGCTACCGAAGCCAGCGTGGCTCAGCTCTAGGACTTGCTGTAGCCGGGGAAAAAATCGGTCACGATTTGGTGTTGTTTGACACCCTCGCGTAGCATGTCGCGCTGCAAGCGTTCAAGATAATCTTGAGCACCCGACAGGTAAATAAGCGTATCAGAGTCAGGCTTGCCGATGCCAAGTATCATCTGAGCCGTCAGCTGTCCGCGCTCGCCGCCCCAGGTATCCGATGGGTCTTCGACGACGATAGTCGCGTGCTGGTGCGCCTCATCAAATATATTTTGAAAAATAATATCGTCCTCGGTTGCCACGGAGTGGATAAAAGTAATATCTCGCTGCTCGTCGTTGTCAGCCAGCCACTTGAAGATGCTGCGGAAGGGCGTCACGCCGATACCCAAACCCACGAAGATAAGGCGCGTGGAAGTGTCTTTGGGCAATACGAAGTCGCCCATGGCCTGGGCTAGATCGACCTGGGCACCTGCTTCCAGATTGAATAAGGCACGTTTAAAGCTGCTAGTATTCTCATCGCCAGCATATTCGCTACTGATGGCTAGCAGTTTCTCGGTGGGGGATGACGATAGGGTGCTCCAGCGCTTGATGCCGCGATTGTCTGGGTTGTCGTGGGGTAGGGTGATTTCCGTGTACTGACCAGCCGTATAGCGGAGCGACTCAGGCGTCTCGAACCAAAACGTCTTGACGTTGTGGCTCTCGGTGTCGCTGTGGTGAAAGGTAGCCCTCATATCTAATCTACATTATAGCCGATTAGCGCTATTTGAAGTAGGCGGGTTTATCGGTTATCACGCCATGTAGCCCATGAATCTGCCAGCGGGCCGGACGGACATGGCGACCCTTAAAGCGATTCGGAAAGGGATATGAGAACAGACGATAGCGCCCCGAAACTAGGCGCACAAATCCCCACCACAAAAAACGTTGATCCATACTAAGGTATGGCGTCCTGAGTGCCTTGGCGCGGCGGAAAGCTCGTAGCCCAGACCATTTCTCCAAGACGATGAGTTCGATGTTGGGAAATGCCAGTTGTAATTTCTTGAGCACGTCGAACTGGAATGATGCAAAAATGAATTCACCCGGCTTATAACCGTCGGCCAAGTGCCGCTTGACGATCTTGATCGTTCCCGGCACGGCTGCCATCTCTTTTATCTCCAGCATCATTTGGGCTCGGTGATCGACGAACGAGATGAATTGTTCCAGCGTTACGACATCGGGTTGTAGGCGCAAAATTTCTTCGTAGGTAAGTTGTCCGATCGGATATTTTTTGTCGTGTTTGTTAATCGTGGGATCGTGATGTAACACTACTACACCATCTTTAGTAACGCGCAAATCGGTTTCGATACCGTCGACGTGGTGACTGATGGCGGACTTGAAACTAGCCAGCGTATTTTCTGGTGCATCGGTGTTGCCCCCGCGATGTGCAATGACTAAAAGTCTTCGGTCGTTTCCCATAAGTTTCACCGTTAGTGTACAATATTCGGCAGAAATTAACGACAAAATTTACAGACAAGGAGAGAGTGATGGCAGATTTTAACGTAGTGCTTGAAGTTGGTGATTGGCAGAACGGCACCGTCAATACGGTAATCGAGATACCACAAGGTTCGATGCTAAAAGTCGAGTGGGATCGCAGGCGCGCAGCCTTCATGCTTGACCGAGTCGAACCAGCTATATTTGCCAAGCCGGTCAACTACGGCTTCATTCCTCAAACCCTTGATGAGGATGGTGATGAGCTCGATACGTTGGTGGTCTGCGACGAACCGCTTGCTACAGGTGTCTGGCTGGAGGGCAAGATTGTTGGCGTGCTGAACTTTGAGGACGACGGCGAGATGGACTACAAAGTTGTGGTGGTGCCAGCCGACGACCGCAACACCGGTGATTCAATCCATACTCTCGATGATCTAGGCGAGCGCTGGAAGCAAAAAATCGAACATCACTTCACGCACTACAAAGACCTCAAAAAACCAGGCAGCACCAAGGTACAGGGTTGGGGCGATGTCGAGGCGGCCAAGAAGGTTATCCAAGAGTCAATCGAGCGCTGGAACAACCAGTAAATGCCCACCAAAGTTGTCATCAAGGCCGCAATCCAGAACGCCGAAGGCAATGTCTTGATACTGCGTCGGAGCGCAAGCGACCGGAGCCGGCCCGGAGATTGGGACTACCCAGGTGGTGGCCAGGACGAGGGAGAGGATTTTTCCATGACTGCCTCGCGCGAGATTCGTGAAGAGACCGGGCTTTCAATCAGCCCCGATCGGTTGCGATTGGTCTATGCTCATACAGAGCTGAAACAGGGTGAGAACATTATACGCCTGCTGTATGTTGGACGTGTAGGTGCGGGTCAGCAAGTGAGCCTAAGCTTTGAGCATGATGAATACCACTGGCTGTCTATAGACGAAGCCCTGAAGACCTTCCAGCACCGTGTCTGGACTGCCGGCCTACGCTACGCTCGCGATAACGACCTGCTTGGATAATCGCCGCGGTTGCATACAGTCGCGGATGCTCTTACAATTGTAAGCATAAGCGAACACATAACGACAAGGGGATTCAATGACTACACGGGTGGCAATAAATGGTTTTGGACGTATTGGCCGTAATGCCTTCAAGATAGCATTTGCGCGGAGCGACTGCGAAATCATCGCCATCAACGACCTGACAGACACCAAGACTCTGGCGTATTTGTTAAAACATGACAGCAACTACGGCACCTACGATAAAGACGTCACGCACGACGATACGCACCTGATAGTCGATGGCAAAAAGATAGTCGTATTGGCCGAGAAGGACCCGGCCGCTCTGCCGTGGAAAGATAACGATATCGACGTAGTCATCGAATCGACGGGCTTTTTCACCGACGAAGAGGGCGCATCCAAGCACATCACGGCTGGCGCCAAGCGGGTTGTCATATCAGGACCGACCAAGAGCGAAGGAGTCGATACCATCGTGTTGGGAGCTAATGATGACAAACTTGGTGGCGCCACCAAGGTCATCAGCAACGCCAGCTGTACCACTAATTCACTTGGTGCCGTCATGGCCATCCTGGATAGTGAATTCGGCGTTGAGAAATCCCTGCTGACGACAGTCCACAGCTACACCGCCAGCCAGGCCTTGCAAGATGCACCCAAGAAAGATTTGCGCGAAGGTCGCAACGCGGCCGAAAATATCGTGCCCACGACCACGGGCGCGGCAATCGCCGTTACCAAGACGCTGCCTCAGCTGACGGACAAATTCGATGGCCTCAGTATCCGTGTTCCAACCCCGGTAGTCAGCCTTAGCGATGTTACGGCTTTACTCAAGCGCAGTGTCAGCGTCGAGGAGCTAAACGACGCCTTCAAGAAAGCTTCGGAAGAGCCGTTCTACCAGGGCATCTTGGGCGTCAGCGACGAACCGCTGGTCAGTAGCGATTACATCGGTAACAGCAATTCCGGCACCGTTGATTTGGCATTGACCAAGGTCGTTGCCGGCAACCTGGTGAAGATCATGGTCTGGTACGACAACGAGTGGGGCTACAGCAACCGATTGGTCGAAGTTGTAGCTGATGTTGGCCGCGCACTGCACAAACAGAGCGGCGAATCGGCCTAGGCGGGCCAGGCATGCAGTACACCTTACGGCGGCAAAAGATAACCGGACGCCGCCGTTTCGTGCTACTCGGTGTCGTACTCGGATTGTTGGTCATAGGTGTAGTCGTGGCTGCGATATTTAACTACCAGGCGAGCCATGACAATGCTCCAACATCCAATAAGACAGTGGACGTCACACCAAGGTTGGCTCGAACAACCAATAGCGTCAGTACTCGAATACAATTCGTAGGCGATGTCTTTTGGGGGCGGTACATGCAGCGCAAAGCCGAACGAAGTTCGCTCGGCACCAGCTACTTTACGAGTAAGCTGAACGAAGCCGATCGTGCTGAGTACGATGCCTGGATTGGTAACTTCGAGTGCCCGATCACATCGCGTGACGTACCCTACGACCAGCAGGT
This sequence comes from Candidatus Saccharibacteria bacterium UBA6224, assembly GCA_002441585.1. Classification (GTDB taxonomy): domain Bacteria; phylum Patescibacteriota; class Saccharimonadia; order Saccharimonadales; family UBA4665; genus UBA6224. The sequence continues at coordinate 16,464 of DJWS01000009.1, forward strand.
AGCCTATCTTCGGTTCAACTGTCGACCGGAGTATCTACCGGAATTCGCCAAATGGTTCACGGCCGGCAGTCTGGCCAACAATCACACCATGAACAATGGCGGCCAATGGGGTATCGATCAGACTCGCGCCAATTTAGAGAAGTCAGGCATACAGTATTTCGGCAATTATGACATGACCAAGCTTGACGATATATGCGAAGTCATCGCCATGCCCGCCCGTACGTCAGGTGGCCAGGCTGCCAAGATTCCGGTCGCGCTGTGTGGCTACATGCAAGTTGTGAACGTCGCGCCGACCGACGCCCAGCTCCATGTCATGCAGAAGTATGCTCGTGCCATGCCGGTGATTGCCATGCCGCACATGGGCGTCGAGTATCGCACGACGGCCGAACCTCAGAAGGTCTCGGCCTACCACCGGATGATCGATAACGGCGCCGATGCAGTCATCGCCGCCCATCCGCATGTCATCCAGAACAGCGAAGCGTATAAGGGTCATCTCATAGCTTATTCGCTCGGTAATTTTCTATTCGACCAACAAAGTCTGGGCAGGGATACGACGGTCGGACTCGCTGTAGACCTTACGCTAACCATTGATGATGTGCACGCTGCCGAGCTGTACGCGAGCGTCGCACCTTCCTGTGCCAAATATCGCGATGATTGTTTGACGCGCTTGAGCCGGGATTTGCCGCGGCGGCCAGATATCAAGGTCGAGTATGGGTTTACTTGCTATGATCAGTCGAATGCTGTCGGGGGTTTGCCGACATTGGGCAGCGCGAGCGTTTGCGCTACCGCCAAGCAGCGTGCCATGGTGGATAAATTGAGCGGTCTCGGACAATCGTGGTAAACATGCCAAAGCGGTTATGCTACACTTGATTTCAGAGAAGGGGAGCGTGATGAAAATTTACCTAGCAGCAGATCACAATGGCTTTGAATATAAGCGTAAACTGATGGATTTCTTGGGCCGTAGTGGCTACGAAGTGATTGACGAAGGTAACATCTCCCCTAACCCAGACGATGATTTTCCGCAGTTTGCTGGCGAGGCGGTGACTGCACTATTGGCCGACGGCTCACCCGACAGCCGGGCGATTCTGATTTGCGGCAGTGGTCAGGGTATGTGCATGGCAGCTAATCGTTTCAAAGGAATCCGTGCCAGTCTGTGCTGGAACCTAGAAGAAGCCCGGGCGTCACGTAATGACGACGATAGCAACGTGCTATGTCTAGCCTCTCGTTATACCGATTTCGAGGATGCCAAGCCAATCGTCCTAGCCTGGCTGGCCACACCATTCGCTGGCGCGCCTCGCTTCATCCGTCGTATTAAACAACTCGACGAATTGGGTTAGGCATAATGGCAGACATATGTCCGACCGTAACTGCCTATGATACCGATGAGTACCGCCGGCAGTTAGGGCGTATCACGCCGTTTGCTCGCCGCCTACACATTGACCTGATGGATGGAGAATTTGCCCCGACCAAGTCGCCGGACCTGGACGAGATCTGGCTGCCACCTCACAAACTTTGCGATATTCATCTGATGTATCAACGCCCGATGGAAAGCCTGCAAAAGCTAATCGGGCTTCGGCCCAACCTGGTTGTCATCCATAATGAGGCTGATGTCGATCACATGCATTTCGCGGCTGCTATGCATGCCGAGAACATTAAGACTGGATTGGCAATACTGCATGACACACCCGTCGATCACGTAAGACAAATATTGCACAGCTTCGACCACGTTTTGGTGTTCAGCGGCAATTTGGGTCACCATGGCGGACAGGCGGATCTAAGGTTACTGGAAAAAGTCCGTCAGATTCGGCGAGAATATCCAGATGTTGAGATTGGCTGGGATGGCGGTATCGATGACCAGAATGCCGTGCCGCTTATTGATGCCGGAGTAGACGTATTGAATGTTGGCGGCTATATCCAGCGCGCCGAAAATGCCAGGGCGAATTATCAGCGCATCGAACAGGCATTGGCAAGTTAATCGGGTAGAGCCACGTCGGCGGGTCTCCTGCACATGACGATTAATTAGTGCTATAATCACAAGCAGTATGGTGACAAAACTTAGTTTAGACGCGCTCGAAAAAAAAGCGAATGATATTCGCGAAGACATAATCCGGATGCTTGAGGAGGCTGGCAGCGGACACAGCGCCGGTCCGCTGGGGCTGGCTGATATCGTGACCGCGCTTTATTTCAACGTAATGGATTATGACCCTAAAAATCCCGATTGGCCGGAACGGGATATATTTTTGATGAGTAATGGCCACTGCGTACCGGTGCAATACGCTGCCATGGCACATGCCGGATTTTTCGATAGGAAAGAATTGATGACACTACGCAAATACGGTTCACGTTTGCAGGGACACCCGGAGCGTACCAAGCTGTCCGGCCTGGAGAACACCAGTGGACCGCTGGGCTGTGGCCTGAGCCAAGCCTGCGGAATGGCTCTGGCCATGCGCATGGATCACGTCGAGCGTAAGCGTTGGATTTACGTGGTGATGGGTGACGGGGAGCAAGATGAAGGCAATGTCTGGGAGGCAGCTATGCTGGCCGGCAAATACAAGCTCAGCAACATTATTGCTATCACGGATCGAAACAACATACAGATTGATGGACCGACCGAAGAGATCATGCCGCTCGAGGACCTCAAGGCCAAGTGGGAAGCCTTTGGTTGGCATGTCATAGAAATCGACGGCAACAATATCGAATCGGTGATCGATGCCTGCAGTATGGCCAAAGCTATCGAGAACAAACCGGTCATGCTGATAGCCCACACCGTTCCCGGTAAGGGAGTGGAATTCATGGAATATGACTTTACCTGGCACGGCAAACCGCCTAATCGCGAAGAGGCCAAGAAAGCGCTGCACGAGCTGCGCACTTTGGGCGGAAAGATACGGGGCGAACATGAATAATATGCACTTGCTTACTGATATCACAGCGACCGATATCGTACAGGAGCCGATTCGTAAAGGCTTTGGCCGCGGACTCAAAACGATCGGCGATGCTAACGAAGCGGTCGTAGCGGCTTGCGCCGACCTGACGGATTCGACCCAGATGAGTTTGTTCAAAGAGGCACATCCGGAGCGCTTCATCGAAATCGGAGTCGCCGAACAAAACCTGGTGACCGTCGGTAGCGGTCTGGCGGCTATGGGCAAGATCCCATTTGTCAGCAGCTATGCGGCATTCATGCCGGGCCGATGCTGGGAGCAAATACGTACAACCATTTGTTTGAACGATCGTCCGGTCAAGCTGGTCGGCTCGCACGCCGGCGTTTCGGTCGGCCCGGATGGGGCTACACACCAGATGCTCGAAGACATCGCGCTCATGCGAGTATTGCCGAACATGGTAGTGTTGGCGCCAGGCGATAGCCTGGAAGCCGAAAAAGCAACGGTGGCCATGGCTGCCGACAGGCGCCCCAATTACATTCGGCTGGCTCGAGAGGCTACGCCTGTTTTTACGACTGCCGAAACCCCATTCGAAATCGGTAAGGCCTATGTCTACACCCCCGGGGAAGACATTACTATCATTGCGACGGGCACCATGACATATCAGGCTATGGTCGCAGCCGAGAAGCTCTACAAAGATGGTGTTGATGCCGAGGTCATTCATTGTCCGACTATCAAGCCACTTGATGCCGAGACTATTTTACATAGCGTCAGACGGACCAAGCGTGTCATCACCGTCGAAGAAGGCCAGGCGGCCGGTGGACTAGGTGGCGCAGTGGCCGAACTGTTGGCCGATAAATTCCCGGCGCGCATGCATCGTATCGGCATGCAGGACCGCTTTGGCGAGTCCGGCAACCCAAATGAACTGCTCGAAAAATTCGGGCTAACAGCTAAGCATATCCAATTGGCAGTACACGCCATGCTGGAAGAGTCCAAGTAGCCTAAGACGCGCGGCGCTCTTCGGCTATAGTGTCAAGCACTTCTTCGAGACGTGGTAGGCCATCCTTTGTGATATCTTGCACCGATGGTAGTGGTATACCATACTCTTGCAGTGGATCGGCGGAAATGCCGACGGTCACAATGGCTAGTTCGCCCAAACGGTGCCGAGTCTGATTGATTCGAACCAGTCTATCCCAGATTGCCAGTGCATCATGGCCGCGCCGGGGAGTACTAAGATTTCCGTCAAGTAACACTACATCTAATTCGAGCTGCTCCGGCCGAGCTTTTGTTAGTACAGCAATAGCTTCGTCGAGTGTTGTTGCGGTGTCGACGATTTCGTGAGGTGTGTGCAGTAAATCTAGCCCGACAAGTTTAGTGATACTCTCGTCATCTTCAAACATAGCCACTCTGAGGCCGGGTAGTTCAGGATTCGCCATAGGCGACGATTATCTCTCTCTGGGGTGGCAAATGCAAGCACAAGCATTTATACTTATGAGCAAAAGAAGGGAAAGCAGACATGTCGCAAACACTGACAGAAATCCGGGAAAATTGTGCCAGGGCCCGCAAACGAATGACTCAGGCCAGGAAGGAGCATTGGGCTTTTGGTGCCTTTAACCTCGATGACGAACCGACGCTCATCGCCATAGCCAGGGCGGCCAAGGCCAAGGATGCGCCGGTACTCGTAGAAGTCAGCCAGGGCGAAGTCGACAGTATCGGCTTGGAAAACGTGCGGGATTTGGTCGATAACATCAAGGCCGAGTACGGCGTTGAGATGTATATCAACCTTGACCATTCGCCATCGGTTGAAGCGGCTATCCAGGGTATCGATGCCGGCTATGAATTCATCCACATCGATATCAGCCAGGCCAACCATGATGCCACGGACGAAGAAATCGTAGCCGCAACCCGGAAGGTTGTCGAACATGCCAAATTTACCGGTGCCAGCGTGGAAAGCGAACCACACTACTTTGGTGGCAGCTCCAACTTGCATACCGAAAAAATAGATTACGAAGCAATCCGTAAGACATTCAGCACGCCCGAAGGGGCCAAGCAGTTCGTCGAGGCAACCGGTATAGATACCTTCGCTGCAGCCATCGGTAACCTGCACGGCAAATATCCAGTACCTAAGAAGCTCGATATTGAACTGCTCAAGGAGTTGCGCAAGGCGATTGATTGCACCATTAGCCTACATGGCGGCAGCGGTACACCGGGACACTACTTCGTCGAGGCGGTGAAGGTGGGTGTAACCAAGGTAAACATTAACTCCGACATGCGAATTGCCTATCGCAAAGCATTGGAACGGGCACTCAAGGAAAACCCCGGTGAATACTCAACCGCAAAGTTGATTGATAAATTCGTCGTACCGGCCGTGCAAGAGGTGGTCGAGGACAAACTCGAGATGTTCAACTGCGGTGGTAAGGCCAGAATCGATTGACGGGAACATCCACCATGGCCTTGGTTGTCAAACCGGCAGCTTCGTGCCACAATTGAAGCATAAGCATAAATATTAGCGTAGGGGCGGGACGTGAGCAAAAAGCATCTAGAAATTATTAGTGTCGGCGATGTCGTAATCGATGACTTTATTCAACTTGCCGAAGATCAGGCGTGGACCTACACCGACGAGAGCGGCCGCAAGGTACTGGCAATGGAGTTCGGCACCAAACTGCCGTTCGTGGACCGCGATGTGGTTTACTCCGTCGGTAACGCAGCCAATGCGGCCGTAGCCTTCACGCGTCTTGGCCTTAGCACGGGCTTTGCGACCAATGTCGGTGATGACCAGTACGGGCGTGACATCGTGACGACGCTGAAGAAGCAGGGTGTCGAGACCAATCTTGTTCGGGTCAACCCAGGCCAAAACAGCAATTACCACTTTGTGTTGCGCTATAAATCCGAGCGCACTATCCTTATCAAACACAAGAACTATGACTACGAGTGGCCAAAATTGCATGGAGACCAGATACCGAAATGGATCTACTTCAGCTCGGTCAGTGAGTTCGCGCTGGACTATCACGACCTAGTCTGCGATTGGCTCGACGAAAATCCTGATGTAAAGATGGCCTTCCAGCCCGGAACATTCCAGATGGAGGCCGGCACCGAGCGGCTAAAACGCGTGTATCAGCGCAGTGAAGTTTTGGTGCTCAATCGCGAAGAAGCCGCGTTTGTTGGCGGTGGCAACCATGAGGATGTCCATGACCTAATCAACAAGCTGCACGAACTTGGTCCGCGCATCGTGGTCGTGACTGATGGTCCGGCTGGCGCTTACGCTAGCGATGGCGAGAACCGTTGGAAAATGCCACTGTATCCTGACCCCAAAGAGCCGGTTGACCGGACGGGTGCCGGCGATGCCTTTGCTAGCACTTTTGTCGCTCAATTAGCCAAGGGCAATACGCTTGAGGGTGCCTTGCAGTGGGCGCCGATAAATTCGATGAGTGTTTGCCAGGCCGTTGGTGCCCAGGCCGGCTTGCTTAGCGAAGATGATCTCGAAGACTGGCTACAAAAAGCTCCCGAGTGGTATAAACCCGAGCGCTTCTAGGGGTTAGGTACGATACCGCTGCGGTCAATCAGCCGCCTGACGCCATGAATCTTACGATATTTGTTCTCGGTCATTAGCCTGGACAGTGGGATTATCTCCGTGTTCACACCGGGCGCGGCGTGCAGGATCAACGGGTCGCCATCAGATTCGGTGTAGCCGGTGGCAACGACAAGGTGATTGAGCGGATTTTCGTGCCAGTTCCGCTGGTAACCCGCTTGATCGACAATAGGTATAAAATCATCCACCTCGCCCTTGTCGGTCTGTCCAAGAAAAATGAAATCGCCCTGCTGAAACCTGGTCGCGTGCGGTTCGACGCCCTCGACATATTCGGTGTCACTGTACAGTTCGGTCAATAACAAGTCCGAGCGTAGTGGTTTGCCAAGAATCGCCGCTACATGATGGGCGACTATAATACAGTTGGTACCGCGCACCGAACTCGACTCAAGGTTCGGCACATCACTCGGCCGCAGCGTGAAATCGTAGATTGCGCCGGTATTTAGCAGCGGGCCACTGAAGTCCTCCAGTGAGAGCCGGTTATCGTACTCGTTTGCGATGGCCCCCTTCTTTCCATTCGGTTTGCTGTAGGAATGGTGCAAACATGTCTTCGTCGATCGAGATTGATAATCTGGCCAGTTCCTCGGGGCTTGGATTGCGGTCCTGAAACTCTACCTTGGCATCCGTGATCAGGGCTAACGGCGTCTGTTCGTCGCCTTCACCCATGACCAGCACGGCCGCGGCGGCTAATCCACCATCGATGCTGGCAACGCTGACAGTCAATGGCCGTCCGAAAATGTCTGGCTGGCCGACATAATCATGAAGGGCCGCAAAACCGCTGTGCGCTAGGGCAATGCCATTGGAGCCGCGCCGTAGCGGCCGGTGTGTGCTATCGGTGATGATAACGCCCAATTGCCTCAGGCCGTGTTTTTTGCTCAGGTAGGCTCGTGCGTCATTGGCCGTCGCTTGGGGGTCCTTAGGCCAGAGTACGTAGGCATCTTGGCTATTGGATTCATCGATTCCGGCCGAGGCGATCAACGTATTGTCCCGAATCGTGAAATTGAAGCCGAAAGCGCTGATGTGCTTGGGCATATACAGGTCAGATTCGGAGATGATTAGGGCCTCTTTGTCGACATCATTTTTGGGTACGACACTACCTTCGCAAATCGCCACAATCTTGGAAGTTATCACCACGATGCTGCCCTCATCGAGTCGTGGCAGTGCCTGGTCCAGTACCTGGTAAAGGGTATGAGATCCGGGCGTTATTTTGTCGGTCTTGATGGCCTTGACTTGCATGATTTCAGCAATGCGGCGGCGTGTCCCGCGCATTTCCTCCTAGTTAACCGCAATTGTACCATAAAATGCCTCTTCATGACGGTATCACGCTTGTGGTAACATGATAATAACCATGACTAGGGTACTTTCTGAACTACTGGGTGTGCGGCCCCATGAATTCCATGTCGGCTTGCGCCAGTTGGAGCGTGCCAGCGGTCATAACAGTGCCGATATTCGTTTGTCCAGCGAAGTAATGCAGGCGACCCAGCGTAAATTGAAGCAGCTCGGGCTGGATCCGCACGATACCACGGGGTTAGAGCTATACCGGGCCTTGCAATCTCGGATTCGCCAAGATGACGATCGCTTGTCGCAAATTTTGCGGAAAAAATATGGTAGCGATGATCCGGCCCACGACACTTTACATATAGCCAAGGAACTGGACAAACTGCCCGTCCACAAGTCATGCTTTGCTATCAAGCCGGCCGTCGGCAAACGTTTTCTCAAGAAGACGCCGCCGAAACATGCCATGAAGGCCTTGGGGTATCGTTCGCTGGACTCCATGCTTAAGCACGAAGCTCTGGGCGCGATTTATGCAGCCGCCTGGCTAACTGAGTCAGCCGCCTGGCAACGCCAGCTGATTGATCAATACAAATCACTCAAGGTCACCGACTTCGAGATTCGCAAAATGGCGATATTGTCGCCTGACACAGCCAGATGGTACCAGCTGGCTGATACCCATGTTTCCAAAAGGCGGCACAATGTCCTGGGATTCGCGGAACTTGGGGTCGTGGTTCTTTTACCTTTGCCGTCTGAGCGCCCAGCCGGTACATCGCTGGTCAGTTTGTTGCTCGCCCTACACGAAATGAACCAGGTTCGGGCCACTAGCACTTTTCTCAAACTTTGTCAGGTGCGGCCGGACTTTAGCAAACAGGTCCAAGAAGTAGCGCGCGGTGAGGCAGTCGTGTCGGCCGAATTTTTCGGTCGGCCGGTGTCCTGGCAAGTCGTCCAGCGTTATTACGCACGATTTACCGATCGTTTTCGTTCGGAAGTATTTGAACCTCATATCCAGGCCGACGATCTGGGTTGGCATTCTATCGAAAAAGTCCTCAGTCACATCGATCCGGCTATGGAATTTTGGCACCATACGACACACCTCAGCTTACTGGATAATCACAAGCCGGTCTCATGCAATATCATCGACGTCGCCCTCAGCTATTGTAACGACTTGCCGTATCAGGAGCGCGTCGTTCATTATTTTCAGCATTCGTTGTGGCACGAACTCGTCATTCGCTATCTGAAGCACGAGAATGTCGAACAGTTAATTATTGGTGGGATAGAATCCGAGCTCGTCACGGAGCCGGAAATCGCGTAGAATAGAATAAGCATTATGGTAAACAAAACTAAGACAACATATCAAATTTGTGTTTCCGGCGCCGCCAAGGGCGTAAGCGTCGACGAAGGCAAGGACCTGGCCTTTAAACTCGGCGAGGCTATCGCCCGGGCTGGCCACAGCCTGATGACGGGCGCGACGGTCGGCCTGCCCAACTACGCCGCCGAAGGCTACAAGACAGCTGGCGGCTTGATGAGCGTTGGTATCAGCCCGGCGGCCAGCAAGGTCGAACACGTCGTTAAATACCGGCTGCCAACCGATGCCTACGATACCATCCTGTACACCGGCTTGCATTATGTCGGCCGTGACACACTTCTGATCACCAGTAGCGATGCTGTCGTCAGTATTGGCGGTCGCCTTGGTACTCTGCACGAATTCACCATCGCCATGGAAACGGATACGCCAATCGGCTTCCTGCAAGGCGCCGGCGGCATCAGCGAAGAAATCCAGGACCTTTTGGCACTGGCTCGTCCATTGCGCGACGAAGCAGCCGTCATGTTCGATGATGATGCCGACCGTTTGCTGGCTGACTTGACTGGGCACTTGGACAAAGAAAACGCCAAATACCTCCAGATTTACAAATAGCTCCACGCGTCGCCTAGCCCCCTGGTATACAATAGGTAGGTGGCAAAATTCGAACTAACCAGTGACTATAAACCGATGGGCGATCAGCCGGCTGCGATCAAGCAGCTGACCGCTGGTCTTCACGCTGGAGAAAAATACCAGACGTTGCTCGGCGTGACTGGTTCGGGTAAGACTTTTACGATGGCCAATCTGGTCCAGGATGTCCAGCGACCGACGCTGGTACTTAGCCACAATAAAACTTTAGCGGCTCAGTTATACAGTGAGTTCAAGAATTTTTTCCCGAACAACGCCGTCCATTATTTTGTCAGTTACTTCGATTATTATCAGCCCGAGGCCTACATACCGCGCTCGGATACTTACATCGAGAAAGACAGTCAGATCAACGAAGAGATTGACCGTTTGCGTCATGCGGCCACTGATTCGTTACTTAGCCGGAGTGACGTTTTGATCGTTGCTAGCGTCAGTTGCATTTACGGTATTGGCTCGGTCGAAGATTACGGTAACTTGGCGGTCGATATCAAGACCGGCGAAAGGCGGGTGCGCGACAAATTATTACGGCAACTTATGGATATCCAGTATCAGCGCAATGATATTGATTTTCATCGCGGGACTTTCAGGGTGCGCGGCGATGTCGTGGATATCTTTCCGGCCGGAGAAGAGCTGGCCTACAGGGTCGAGTTTTTTGGTGACGAAATCGAACGCATGACGCAGATTGATCCCTTGACCGGCGAGATACTACGGGAGCTGAAGAGCCACCGAATCTTTCCGAGCAGTCACTATGTCACGCCTCAGCAGAAGCTTCAGGTGGCGATGGGCAAGATTGAGAGTGAGCTCGAAGAGCGATTGGCGCTCTTCAAGCGCGAGGGTAAATTGCTGGAGGCACAACGACTAGAGCAGCGCACTCGTTTCGATCTCGAGATGTTGCAAGAGACTGGTTTCGTCAAGGGCATCGAGAATTACAGCCGGTACCTGACTAACCGTGAGCCGGGCGAGCAGCCAGCGACCTTGCTCGATTATTTCCCAGATGATTATTTGCTGCTAATCGACGAAAGTCACATGACGATTCCGCAGGTGCGCGGTATGTACAACGGTGACCGGGCACGCAAGGAAGTGCTGGTGGAGCACGGCTTCCGTTTACCCAGCGCGCTGGATAACCGGCCATTGACTTTCACTGAGTTCGAACGTCACGTTAACCAGGTTGTCTATGTCAGCGCCACGCCTGCAGAATACGAGCTCAGCCGGAGCCCTGAGCCGGCACAGCAGATCATTCGTCCGACCGGCTTGCTGGACCCGCTCATCGAGGTCCGTCCCATCGAGCATCAAGTCGATGATTTGCTTCAGGAAATCCGCCAGACCGTCGAGAAGCGCCAGCGTGTGCTAGTGACGACCTTGACCAAGCGCATGGCAGAGGATTTGACTGAATATCTGCAGGAACTCAATGTCAAGGTGGCCTACCTGCACAGCGATGTCGACACGCTGGAGCGAAGCGATATCTTGCGTGATTTAAGGCTTGGTACCTACGACGTGCTGGTCGGCATCAACCTGCTACGCGAAGGGCTCGATTTGCCCGAGGTCAGCCTGGTAGCCATTCTTGATGCCGACAAGGAGGGATTCCTCCGTAGTGAGCAGGCTCTGATACAAACCGTGGGCCGGGCCGCTCGACACGAAGAGGGTCGAGTTATCATGTACGCCGACCATGTCACTAACAGTATGAAGCGGACTATCGACGAGACGTCGCGTCGGCGCAAAATCCAAGAAGCCTACAATACCGAGCATGGCATTACGCCGACGGGCATTACCAAGTCCATCGAGAAGGGCCTGCGCCCAGACTTGCCCGAAGAGGCCAAGCGTGCCAAGTTAGATCTGAAGAAAATTCCACGCGACGAGTATGCTAGCTTGGTCAAGGATCTGACATCGCAAATGGAATTGGCGGCAGCCAACCTTCAGTTCGAGCAAGCGGCCGAGCTACGCGATATCATCGAGGACATCCGAGCCAAAATGTAGCTAGCCAATGAGCCTCAGGGCTGGGCGGGCCTCGCGTTCGTCGAGAGCCCTGAGGGCACGTTGTACACCCTCGGCCTCTAGCCGAGGCTGATGTTGTGGACCCAAGTGTCCGACATCCAACATCTCGTAGTAATCGACCATGGCCGCGACCTCAGACATCGGTCCGTCGGGCGTTAAGCTGTCATGGCTACCGGTGAGCAACGCCATACCGATATGTCTTTCGTGGGACATTGGCATAATATATCGTCGGTTATCGCCGGTGACGCAGGCCAGGAGTTCTCCCGCCGTTTGGTGTGGGGCCGAGAACAGATGGTGTATAGTCCGACCAATTTGCCGGGCGGTAGTATTTCGTGCGGCTTCAACGAGGTGGGGAGCGACCTCTTGCCTGAAAAATACAGGTAGTCGCCCGAGGAAACGTAATGGCTGGGGGTCTTCGAAGCCGACAGGGTTCATGTAGACGATGTTGTCGATTTCGCCCGGGTGCTGTAATGCATATCTGGTGGCGACATGAGCCCCGTATGAATGTGCCCCCAAATTCATGCTTGTAGTACTGAGCCTATTACCATTTTGCGTATTGCTTAGCTCTGGGTTTGCGGCGATATCTTGTAGGGCGGCATCGATGGTAAGGGCATGAACCCTAGTTGAGTCAAACAAGTGCTCGATGGCTCGACTGCCAGACTGGCGAACTGGGCTTAGGCGCAAGCTGGCCGCACCTAACCCGGTCGTTTCTCTGGCTATGCTGCGCATGGATTTTTTGAGTTCACTAAAACCGTTTATCCAGACGATGATCTCGTCGCGCTTCAAGGTTTCAGGCACCTCCAGTGTGTAGCTGGTGGTGGCACCTTCGATCGTCACCGTACCATGTATCGAGTTGCCCGCAATCAACCCTTCACGTTCTTCACCGTTCTGCGGTGGTAGTTGGGCGAGTTCGAACCTTTGCTGTGACATATATTATTGTCGAAATGCCTTTGGTTCTATCGTAGTCTTGCTAATGGCTATTGTAAAGTTGCATTTTATGATGGCTGGAAAGGCGCCCACGCTTGATGCTATACTTTTACCAATGGCAAAAATGACTCGGGAAGACGTATTAAAATTGGCGAAATTAGCTCGCCTAAATCTGACAGATTCAGAGCTCGACGAATTCGCACGCGAGTTTACCGACATACTCCAATACGTCGAGCAGTTGCAAACCGTCGATGTTGAAGGACTTGATCCGACAAACCAGGTCACTGGCCTGACTAATGTAATGCGTCCCGACGAAGTCATCGATTATGGGTACGAGCCAGCCGAACTGCTCAAGAATGTCCCGACCGTCCAAGATAACCAACTCAAGGTCAAAAGGATGATCGCATGACGCAGTGGCTGCCGATAGCCGAGATAGCCGCCAAGGTAAATGCCGGCGAACTGACTGCCACGGCCATGGTCGAGCAGGCCTTAGGCGCAATTGCCGATGGCGCCGATTACCAGGCGATAATTGCCACCACGGAGACGCGGGCGCGTGAACGCGCGGCCATCATCGACGAGCAGATCAAGCGTGGTGAGCTGGCTGGCCGTTTAGCAGGAGTGCCATTCATTGCCAAGGATAACTTCTTAGTCTTTGGCGCTGAGACAACCGCTGCCAGCAACATCTTGCGCGGCTTCGTCGCACCTTACCAGTCGACGGCCATCGAACGACTCGAAGCCGAAGGTGCCATTTGCGTGGCCAAGGCCAATCTCGATGCCTTCGCCCACGGCAGCAGCACCGAGAATTCAGACTTTTTCCCGACCAAGAACCCGCACGATAAAGCCCGCGTACCGGGCGGCAGTTCGGGCGGGTCGGCCGCGGCTGTTGTACTTGGCATGGCACCATTTGCGCTTGGCACCGACACCGGCGGCTCTATCCGCCTGCCAGCCAGCTTTTGTGGCGCTGTCGGCTACAAACCGACCTACGGTCTAGTCAGCCGCAGTGGGGTGGTGGCCATGGCCAGCAGTACCGATGTGATTGGTCCGCTGACGCGTACGGTCGATGATGCTGCCCTGGTGCTCGATGTCATGTCCGGCCAAGATAAGCTCGATGGAACTACCATCGTCAAGGATGATGCCGGCTATGACGGTCGGGCGTTGGATTTGTCCGGCAAGAAAATCGGTGTCATCAAGGAGTATATGAGTGATGATTTACAGCCGGGCGTCCGTCAGGCAATTGAGCGGGCGATTGACGGCGCACGCCAGGCCGGGGCCGAAATCGTGGAGGTCAGTTTGCCATCTTTGCCGCTTGGATTGGCGATTTATTATGTACTGTGCCCAGCGGAAGTCAGCAGCAATCTTAGCCGCTATGATGGCCAACGCTACGGCTATTCCGCCCCCGATGCGGCCGACTTGGAGGAAAGCTACACCAAATCTCGCGAGGTCGGTTTCGGCGCCGAGGCCAAGCGACGTATAATGATCGGGACCTATGTCCTTAGCAGTGGCTACTATGACGCTTATTACCGCAAGGCGCAGATTGTCCGCACCAAACTCATCAAGGAGTTTGAGGCAGCCTTCAAGGAAGCTGATTTCTTGTTAGGGCCGACGGTTGCCAATACTGCTTTCAAGCTTGGCGAAGTCAGTGACCCCCTGCAAATGTACCTGACCGATATCATGACCGTCGCGGCCAATCTAGTGGGCTGCCCAGCAATCAGTATTCCTGCCGGCACATCCGATGAATTACCCGTCGGCCTACAATTGATGGCCCCGTCGCGGGCTGACCGCGACTTGCTTGGTTGCGCTCGTCGCTTCGAAGAGGTATTGGCATGATGAATTTTGATAAAAATAGCACCATCATTTTGGGCCTAGCCGGTTTGGTACTGGTAGTTGTCATTATTTCCAGCTGGTTGGCCCGTCGCCGTTTCCGCCGGCTTGATCCCAGGCGTTTCGTATCACGGTGGCGTGAGATTCAGGGTCTGTGCGGCACCGAGAATACCTGGCCGTTAGCTATCATAAATGCCGACAAGTTGGTCGACGATGCCCTTAAGCAGTCACGCTACAAAGGCAAGACGATGGGCGAACGACTGGTCGGCGCACAGCGCGATCTGTCGGACAATGACGGAATTTGGTTCGGCCACAAACTCCGCAACAAACTTGTCCATGAAGAATATTCCAACTTGAAGAAAAAGGAAGTCATGAAAGCACTGGCCGGATTCCGTCAGGCTTTGCGCGACCTGGGAGCCCTGAAGTGATCGATGCCAAGACTCGCGATGCTTATACGGTCACTGTAGGCATCGAATGCCACGTGCAGCTCAAGACCAAGACGAAGCTATTCAGTGGTGCTGATAATGATGCCCGTGAGGCGGCTCCGAATACTCTCGTCAATCATATCGACTTTGGTTTGCCAGGAGCATTACCGGTACTGAACGAGGAGGCAGTTCGCTTGGCGAGCAAGGCAGCGTTTGCTCTCGAAACTCGTCCGCAAAAGTTCAGTAAATTCGATCGCAAACATTATTTTTATCCGGATTTGCCGATGGGCTACCAGATTACCCAATTCGATGAGCCGATTATCGTAGGTGGCCAAGTGGAAATCATCGTCGATGGGCAGGCCAAGACTATCGGCATCACTAGGGCGCATCTGGAGGCCGACGCTGGCAAATCATCCCACCCCGATGGCAAGGATTACAGCCTGGTTGATCTCAACCGCGCTGGCACACCGTTGCTCGAAATCGTCAGCGAACCCGATATGCATAGTGCAGCCGAGGCTAAGGCCTATGCTCGCGAACTATACATCCGGATGAAGTACGCCGATGTCTCGTATGCCAATCTTTACTACGGCAATATGCGGTTTGACGTCAACGTCTCGGTCAGTAAGACTAGCGAGCTAGGGACGCGCAGCGAGACGAAGAACCTCAATAGTTTTCGTAGTGTCGAGAAAGCTGTCGAGTACGAAGTGAACCGCCAGATTGAGCTGCTCGAAAAAGGTGAGACAATCGTCCAGGAAACGCGCGGTTGGCATGACGCCAAGCAAAAAACTTTCAGTCAGCGTAGCAAAGAAGAGGCGCACGATTACCGCTACATGCCAGACCCGGACATCCCGCCGATTGTCCTGGATGAAGCCTATATCGCAGCCGTAGCTGATGATATGCCGATGTTGCCGAATGACTATCGTGATATTTTCCGCAAAATCGGGCTTGATGCCAAGGTGGCCGAGGACATCCTGGCCGTCCCCGAAACTGCCAAGCGAGTCGCTCGTATATTTGACATGGCTGGAGCTGAACACGCCCGTCGGGTCGCTTTCTGGTTGCTGCAGCCCCAGGATGAAGAGGTGGAAGCAACTGATGACTCGGCCGACTCCAAGGGTAGTGACGAACAATTGGTAGCACTGTCGGACATGGTTGCGAGTAATAAACTGAGCTCGACGGCCGCCAAGGAGGTCCTGACGGAACTGCTAAAGACTGGCGACGACCCGGCCAAGATTGCCGAATCCAAGAACCTATTGCAGGTATCTGATGAGGGCGAGATTGCCAAGATAGTCGAGGAAGTCCTGGGGGCTAACGCCAAAGCTGCCGAAGACGTGCGAAACGGCGAAATGAAAGCAATTGGCTTCTTAGTCGGTCAGGTTATGAAGGCATCGAAGGGCAAGGCCAATCCAGCGCTAGCTCAACAGCTAATAAAAAAGCAACTCGGTTTGTAACATGAAGCCGGTCGTCATCTTAGTTAATGGCATGCCTGGTACGGGGAAGTCGACGCTAGCGTCGAAACTTCGCGATGACCTACAGCTGCCCTTGGTGTCCAAGGACGGGCTAAAGGAATATTTCTATGATGTACTCGGTGTAACTACCCGGGATGAATCACGAGCCGTCGGGGCAGCGTGTCTGGATATGATATATGCCCTGACCAGAGAATATGCCGCCCAAGGTTTGTCGGTGATGATAGAGAGCCCGATGTTTTATCGCTACGCCAAGCCTGAGTTCGAAGATATCCTTGAGGAAATCGACATTACATTCGTCGAAGTGCACTGTCGCACCAACAAGGATGTTCGTCGGGACCGCATGGCCTATCGTCGGCAGCACGAAAATCGTCATGCCATTCACATGTTGACCGAAACCATTCTGGGTGAAAATGATCCCGAACCAGGTGATTATGAGCCGCTGGGCATCGGAACATTGTTCGAGATAGATACTACCAGCTTCAGTGACGATCATTATGCCAAATTGTTGAATGATATAAAACTAACGATACCGCAGGGGGGACAATATGAGCGCTAAAGTTACCAAGGCAGTCATAGCAGCCGCCGGATTTGGCACACGCTTCTTACCGCAGACCAAGGCTATGCCCAAAGAAATGCTGCCGCTAGTCGACAAGCCCATCATCCAGTACATCGTCGAGCAGCTGGTCGAGGCTGGCATCAAGGACATAATCATCGTCGGTAGCAGCAATAAGCGGTCCATTGAAGATCACTTCGATATTCCAAACGAGGATTTGTTGGTCAACTTACGGGCTGGTGGTCCGAAGAAGCAGCCATACATCGATGAGATCGAGGCCATCGCGGGATTGGCCAATTTCGTGTACGTTCGGCAGAAAGGCCCATACGGTACAGCGACCCCGCTCTTGAACGTGGCCCACCTCATCGGTGACGAACCTTTCATATATTCGTTCGCCGATGATCTATTCTTGGCTGAACCAAACGCCTTCAAGCAAATGATAGCACTACATGAGGAGCTCGGCGGCGGCATCCTGCCGTGCGTGAAATTGGCTCAAGATGTCGACTATGAACGTTATGGCGTCGTCGGCGGAAAAGAAGTCCGCGATGGCGTTATCAAGATGGACAAGATCATCGAGAAACCTGGCGCCAAGGCAGCGCCATCAAATCTCGGTAGCGTCGGCGGTTATTTGCTGACCCCAGAAACCTTTGAGTATTTGCAGGCCGGGGTGGACGCGTTGAGCGGGGACACTGAGTTTTACTTGAGCGACAGCGTGTTAGAACCGATGCTCCGAGACGGCAAAGATTTTTACGGCTGTGAAATCAAGAACAGTCGTCGCTATGACACCGGTAACAAACTCGATTACATCAAGACAGTCATAGATTTCGCGCTCGAACGCGAAGATCTAAAGGACGATTTGCTTGAACATCTGCGCCAAAAGTTGTCATAACTCTGTCGCGGGCATATACTTTTAGTATGAATACAGCAGAGTCAATCCTAGTCATCATTACTTCATCGTTCCTGGTGTTGTTCCTGATCGTGGCAATAGTGGCCACCATCGCAGTGATCAAGCTCATCAAAAAGGTCCGTATCATCATCGACAAAGCCGAAGATGTAATAGAGTCGGCCGAAGAAGTCGCCGACGCCGTCAAGAATGTCGGCGGACCGCTGGCAGTTTTCAAGCTCATCAAGAATATCGTCGAGCTAGTCAACAAGCACAATAAGCGAAAATAACGAAGGAGGAGGCCAACATGTTTGGAAACCGTAGCAAAACCGACCCCAAAAAAATTGCGATTGGCGCAGCCATTGCCGGCGCCCTAGGATATCTAGTGGGCATCCTGACGGCTCCTAAAAGCGGCAGGGCAACACGTCGTGAACTCAGGCAAAATGCCAAAAAGGGTATAGATGAGGCAGAGGCAGAGGTAAAGAAGCTACACGCCGAGCTCGATGGCCTGATGGATGATTTTGCCAAAAAGCGTGATGAGCTTAGTGACAAGACCGGCAAAGAGTTAAATGAGCTGATCGAGAAGGCCAAGACAGCCAAAGCCAAGGCAGGTGAGATGCTGAAAGCACTCAAGACCGGCAAAGCTGATGATGCCGAGTTGCAAAAGGCAGTCGCCGAAGCCAACAAGGCCATCGACCACGTGCGTAAGTATCTGCAAAAATAGACGATTCCAATCAACTTAAGAAAAGCGCGGGATATACCGCGCTTTTTTGTACCCAAACAGGGGGTACGTTGTAAAAGTTATGTCTGAGACTAGGGCGCCGGGTAGGGTATAATAGTGGGTAAAGAGAGGGAACAACGCGAGTGGCTAAAACGTCGCCTAAAATAGGCAAAATGGTCGCCTCAAAAGGGCAGCCCAAGCAGACGGCGCAACTGAAGCCGGCCGACTACGTACATCTGCATAACCACACCCAGTACAGTCTGCTGGATGGTTTGACGCGCGTGCCGGATTTGATAGATTTCGTGAAGGAGGGCGGCATGGAGGCCGTCGCCATGACCGACCATGGCACGCTCGGTGGTGCCATCGAATTCTACAAAACGGCCCAGGCCAGTGGCGTCAAGCCAATCATTGGTATCGAGGCATATGTCGCCGCTCGTCGCCACACCGACAAAGATCCGCAAAAGGACAAGAACCGTTTTCACCTGATATTGCTGGCCATGAATCATACCGGTTATCAAAACCTAATGCGACTGAGTTCCATCGCCAACTTGAACGGTTTTTATTACTATCCGCGCGTCGATCACGAACTACTCGAGCAGTATAACGAAGGCATCATTGCTTTGAGTGGCTGCATGGGTGGAGAGGTTGGCGATGCCTTGCGCCAGGACCAGTACGACCAAGCCCGTCAAATTGCCGAGTGGTACAAGGCGACATTTGGTGATCGTTACTACTTGGAGATCCAAGATCACGGCCATCCCGACAACCCGCTGCACAGTGCTGAACAGCAGCGTATCAACGAGCAAATCCTACGCCTAGGTCAAGATCTGGATATCAAGGTCGCCCTGACGTGCGACGCCCACTACCTTCGCCACGAGGACCAAGAAGCCCACGAGATTCTGCTGTGCGTCGGTACGGGCTCGTTCTTAAGTGACGAACGCCGTATGACACTCAAGGATTACCCGCTGCATGTCGTAGAGCCACAAGAGCTGATTGATCGCTGGGGCAAGGATCACCCCGAAGTTATATTGACTACCAAGGAGATTGCCGACCGGTGCGATGTAACTATCGAACTTGGTAATATCCTAATCCCCAAATTCCCAGTACCGGATGGCGAGACTGAGAAGTCATATCTGGACCGCTTGACTTATCGCGGGCTGGCCTGGCGATATGGCGGCATGACGGAGGCGGAAGCATCCAATCTAACCATCGAGGATGCTAAGAAATTACTTGATAAATCTATCCTAGAACGCACAGCCTATGAGTTGGGTGTTATCGAATCGATGGGATTCAATGGTTACTTCCTGATCGTCCAGGACTTTATCAACTGGGGTAAAGACCGTGGTATCGTCTTCGGTCCTGGACGTGGTAGCGCGGCAGGTTCGATTATTTCCTATGCACTCAAGATTACCGAGCTCGATCCACTCAAGTACGATTTGCTGTTCGAGCGTTTCCTTAACCCCGATCGTATCTCGATGCCCGATGTTGACATCGACATCCAGGACACGCGCCGCGACGAAGTCATCCAGTATTGTGTAGCAAAGTATGGCAGTGAGCGCGTCGCCAATATCGTGACCTTCGGCCGGATGTTTGCCCGTAACGCCGTTAGAGACGTATCGCGCGTGCTGCAAGTGCCCTATGCCGAGGCCGATCGTTTAGCCAAGATGATTCCGCCGCCCGTCCAGGGCCGTCACATACCCCTGGCCGAATCGCTCAAGAACGATATCGATCTCAAGCGGGAGTACGAAACAAATGAAGTCAGCCATGGTGTGCTGGACCAGGCTATGATTCTTGAGGGCACCGTTCGTAGCCATGGCGTCCATGCCGCCGGCGTGGTGATTGCCCCCGACGACATCGTCAAATTCGTACCGCTTGAAATGGCCCAAAAGGGCGTCGTCTCGACCCAGTACCCGATGGGACCGATAGAAGAGCTCGGCTTGCTTAAAATGGATTTCTTGGGTCTCAGCAACTTGACGATCATCAAGAACGCCTTGCGCATCATCAAGAAGGTTCACAAGCTAGATATCGATATAAATACCATCCCGCTCGACGACCCGAAGACATACGAGCTTTTCCAGCATGGCGATACCACGGGTGTGTTCCAGCTGGAGTCGGCTGGTATGAAACGTTACTTGCGCGAACTTAAGCCAAACGTATTCGAGGATATCGTCGCCATGGTGGCGTTGTATCGGCCGGGACCGATGCAGTTCATCGACGATTTCATCAACCGCAAACACGGTCGCAGTGATATCATCTATCCGCACGACAGCATGAAAAACGCTCTCGAGAACACCTATGGGGTGCTCGTGTACCAAGAGCAAGTCATGCAGATTTCCAAAGAAGTCTGTGGTTTTACCGGCGGCGAAGCCGATACGCTACGAAAGGCTATCGGCAAGAAAAAGATCGATATCATGCGCAAGATGAAACAACGCATGATCGAGGGTGGCCAGGCCGTCTCCGGCATCGATCCGGCGCTGATGGAAAAGTTCTGGAAGCAGCTAGAGGACTTCGCCGCCTACTGTTTCAACAAGTCGCACGCTGCTTGTTATGGCCTAATCGCCTATCAAACCGCTTACCTCAAAGCTCATTATCCGGCAGCTTTCATGGCCGCTCTTATGACTAGTGATTACGACGACACTGACCGTCTGAGCATTGAGATTACCGAGTGCCAGCACATGGGTATCGATGTCCTGCCGCCGGATATCAACGAATCGTTCGTCGAATTCGCTGTCGTGCCCGGCGAAAAGCCCAAAATTCGCTTCGGCATGAATGCCATCAAGAACGTCGGTACTGCAGCGGTCGAGGAAATACTACGGGCACGCAGCGAGAACGGACGGTTTGATAATTTGGAACAATTTTTCGCGACTGTTAATCCGCGCATCGTCAACCGTAAGTCATTGGAAAGTCTGGTCAAGACTGGTGCCTTTGACGCGTTCGGTGACCGGGCCACGCTGCTGCACAACCTTGATCTGATGCTAGCCTACGCCCAGCGCCTGCAAAAACAGGCGGGTAGTGGACAGACTGACCTGTTCGGCGAGCTTATCGAGGACATTGGGCTTAAGCCTCAATTGGTCCTGGACAAACCGGCCGTCGTGCACAATTCACGCGAGGCGCTGTTGTGGGAACGAGAGCTGCTCGGGCTGTACCTCAGCCAACACCCACTCGAGCTATTCGAGACGTATCTCGAAGAAAAGACAGTGCCGCTTAATAGCCTCAAGCCGGAGCATGACAACAAGGCCGTCGTCATCGGTGGTGGTATAGTCGATGTCCGCGAAATCACGACTAAGAACGGGCAAAAGATGGCTTTCGTGAAGCTCGAGGACAGGTTCGGCGAAATCGAGGTCATATTATTCCCGGGCGCCTATCAGCAGACAATCGGACTCTGGGAGCGCGACCGCGTGGTGTTGGTGCGAGGCAAGATAAGCGCCAAGGATCGCGAGGGCAACATTGGCGAGGAGCTGAAGGTACTCGTGGATGATGCCCGCGAGATTACCGTGCAACAAGCGCAAGCCTACCAAGCAACTGGCAAGAAACTAAAAGCCCTGACAGCCACCAAGCGTAAAGGCGTAACGGTGTCGACATCAGCCAGCAAATCCGCACCAGCCGACAGTAAACGAGTGTATATAAGATTACATGATAGCGCCGATCAAGAGTTACTGCGGCGCATCAAGCAGATTGTCGACTCTCGTGAGGGCGATGGCGAGGTCGTGCTGATCGTAGGTTCCGATGAAAATAAGCAGGCAATTCGTTTACCAAACAAAATTGCCCTCAGCCCACCGGTGATATCAGAGCTCACAGAGGTCGTCGGCGCGCCTAACCTTAAGTATTAACCAAAGTACTTGCAAAAAAGTAAACAACGTAGTATAATACGCATCGTTAAAGTGATTTGGAGATCCTAACATGCGTAGCAATACTATGGTTCGTTCCAGGGTTCTTGCAGTTAGCGTCGGTGTTTTGGCTGCCGTCGTGCTTAACCTCGCGCCTGTGTTCGCTATCAGCTCTAAGGCTGTCGAGCACCGCAACGAAAACAGTTACAAAAAATCCAGAATAGTAACCCCGCCAGTTAATGATGAACAGGAGACGACTACACCAGTCGAAACCGAACAGAAGGTAGTTACTGAGACTAACACAACCAGCACCAAGCAGTATCTTACCCGCACCAACAAGCCGGCTGGCGATAACGGTACGGTCAAGACCCACAAGGTCACTACGCCAACTAGTGATATCCGCGACAACCCTAAGGTTTGCGCCTTTTACCTCGACGCCTTCCAGTTCGATGGCCGTCAATCGGTCGACTGGTACATCGTTAAGCACACCCACGGCGATAAGGTGTTGAGTGGCTCAATCGTACTCAACAGCGGTGGTCACGGCTACACCCAAAACTACACACTGCCTAACGGCATGTACAAGCTGTATTGGAACTTTGATGGCGAGCATGGCTCGGCCAAGCACAAGGTGTTCAAGGTACAGTGTGGTGAAGTAAAGGGTGATACCACTCCTGAGACTCCAACCAACCCATCTGGCAAGGGTGGTGACGAAAAGCCCCAGGGTCACGTCCTGTCTGATAGTACCGTGAAGAGTGGTGAATTAGTAAACACGGGTACTTCTCCAATCATTTCTACAGTTCTAGCTTTGATGCTGGTTGCCGCAAGCTTTGTGGCCTTTCGCCGCAAACCAGCTAGCAAGACTGACTTCAGCGACATTGCGCTCTAAAGCGCCTCCGGGTTATCTACTGGATAACGCCGACCGTGCGGCTCAAAACGACCCCGAGGGTCACTAAGCTGAGCGCCACGACATCAAGGAGTGGGTGATGCAGTACAAAACGTTCGCCGCGATTTAATAAGCGGTGCCACGCCAGGCCATGGCGCACTAGCAGCAGCGAAAGCGCCACGGCCACGATTACCAGCGTCACCATCAGACTCCACCCCGCCTGACCGTTCGCAACCAATTGGATCCGCGCAATTTGCTGCGTTGGTGCCACCTCAACCGGCTGACTTTGTTCAGCCGGTTTTGCTTTTAGAGTGTCGTCGGATGGTGTCGGCTTGGCGTTGGCGGTGGCTACTGGCTCGGTAGTTTTCTTGGCCTCCATGGCAGGTTTGGAGCTGGTTGTGGCTGGCTGGCTGGTAGTCGGTGTTGATGTGGTCGTCTTGGTGGTCGTAGGCGTCTTGGTAGCCACCACCGTGGTCGGTGAAGCGTACATGGCGACGACCAGCGTCTGTGGCCCCTCACCTTGATAATTCGGGATGTTGATGATGCCGAAACCAATGTTGGTGTAGCTGGTATTGAGAATATTCGCCCGGTGTTCACTGCTATTCATCCAGCCAGTAACAGTATCGCTGGAGGTAGCGAAGCCATAGGCCAAGTTCTCGCCGGCTGTCTGATAACTATATCCGGCCTCGGTTATAAAGGCCCACGGTGTCTTGCCAGTCGGTGACACATGCGACCAGTAATCCTTGGCAGCCATGTCGGCGGCTTTATTCTGTGCGGCAGTGGTCAGTTTGCTGTTGGTAGTCAGCGCCTTGAGCCCGCGTGAGGTGCGCTCTTCGTTGGTGTTGGTCAATAGCCCATATGAACTCATGTCGGTCGCATAGCCCAGGACTGGATTTTGCCCCGACGGCCAGATGCTATTGAGCACGAAGCCAAGTCCCACGACCAGCAACATCGGCAAATACGGCCAATATGTCTTGGCGAAATTCTTATGAGCGTGCTGGTGTTTGCCAGTACGCTTGCGATGACTGCGGTGAACTTTTGGTGGGGCGACGAGTGTCATGCTGTTTGTTATCGATTACTTCGGATAGTATACCATAACGCCTATGCTTCGCTAGCGAAGCGCAGCTGGTACAGGGCAGCCGCGGCCGCCTGGACGACATTGAACGACTCCTTGGCTCCAAACATCGGTATCTCGAGCGTCACATCAACTTGCTTTAGCAATTCCTGCTCGATGCCTTCGACTTCTCGGCCTAGCAGCAGGGCGATTTTGGTCGGGGCGTGAAAATCGGGCAGAGAGATAGAATCATCATCCTGCTCAAGTGCCGCCAGAACATATCCCTCTGCTTTTAGTTGGTCTAATAGTGGCACGATATCGTCTTGTTGTGTCCAGGCAATGCTTGCTTCGGCGCCTAAGGCGGTCTTGTGGATTTGCCGACCAATCTTGGAGGCAAGATGGGGCAGACGTGTGTCGCCGTTCGGCAGCGGCGGGTACGGTGTGTAGCCGGTCAGATATACATGCTCCACGCCGAATCCGTCAGCCGTCCTTAGCAGCGAGCCGACGTTGTGGCAGCTGCGGATGTCGTGGGCGATGAGGACGATGGAGCGCATGACACCAGTTTAACCCAAGCCTCAAGAATGCCAACCCGACTTTGGCCAGCAAGCTGCATATGCTTAAATAAGTGCATGTCAGAAAATCTGCGCAACGACGAAGAAGTCGCGACTCAGCGGCGTGCTCGCATATTGGGCATGGCGTATGTCGACACGTCGACCATGCAGAAGCAGCTTTACAAGAACTTGCTACCCAAAGAAGAGCTGTATGAGCTCAAGGCGGTGCCGCTCCAGGCTGACCCGCACAACGTTCTCTTCGGTATAACTACCACGACGCCGCAGACGACCATGCAGCACTTGACGCATCAGTTCCTCGATCAGCGAATCAGCTTTGCCATCATCTCCGACACCGGCTATCGCGATTTCATGCGCTTGTACGATCCACCGCCGGCCGTGGTTTATCACGACATCGATGTGAATTCCAGCAACAGCGCCGACCTGGCCCAGCAAGTGTCCGAGACGCTCGACAAGGTCCGCGCCGACGACATGCTGGGTTATCTGGTGTCGCAAGCTCACCGCCTGAATGCCAGCGACATACACCTCGAGACTTCGCCGGATTCAGTTCGCATTCGCTTCCGTATCGACGGTGTGCTACACCCGGTCGCTACCCTGACTATTGAAAAGTATCGCGTACTGGTCAGTGTAATCGCTAGCGCCGGCAATATCTCGACTAGTTCCGAGGAGACCCAACAGGGCCACATCGGCCAGCGGGTGCGCTTGGCCGATGGTCAGGAGGTCGACATCAACCTCCGACTCGAGACGGCACCGACCATTAACGGACTCGATGTGGTGATGCGTTTGTTTAACCTTAGCCCCGAGATGTACCACCTCGACCGCCTGGGCCTCAGCGAGGATCAGCGCAGCGTGGTTGATGGCATTATCAGCAAGCCGAGCGGTTTGGTACTGATTGTCGGTCCGACCGGTTCGGGCAAAACGACCACGCTTTACTCCATGCTTAATTCGTTGAATAGCGATGAGCGCAAGATCATCACCATCGAAGACCCGGTCGAATACCAGTTCCCGGGCATCAGCCAGCTGTCGGTCAAAAGCGTCGAAGGTGGTGACTCCAGTTTTGCCAACAAACTCCGCGCTGTGCTGCGTCTTGACCCAGACATCGTCATGGTTGGTGAGATCCGCGACCTCGATACGGCCCACACAGCGCTGCAGGCTGCCCTGACCGGACACTTGGTGCTCAGCACATTCCACGCATCCTCTGCCGCCGCGGCGTTGACTCGATTGGGCGATGTCATCGGCGAGAACCCGTTGTTTGTTTCGGCCGTACGTCTAGTGATGGCCCAGCGGCTAGTCCGCCGCCTGGATGATACGACCAAGCAAGCTTACCAACCGACCAGCGCCGAGATGACTCGGATTTACGAAGTTCTCAAGGATTTGCCGCCAAATTCACCCAAGCCGCAGCTAGAGGGTCTTCGCCTGTACAAGCCCGGCAGCTCAGCCGAAAATCCCTATGGCTATGATGGCCAGATAGCCATCCGTGAACAATTCACCATGGATGGTGCCATGCACCAGCTGTTCGAGACAAAGCACGAACTGCTGACGACCCAACAGATCGAAGCCACGGCGCGAGCTAGCGGCATGCGTACCATGCTCCAGGATGCCATGTTACGCGTCTGCGCCGGCGAAACCACGCTAGAAGAAGTCTATCGCGTCATCGGCTGACCAGCCTCCAGCGTATTGGACAACCTCAACATACGGTGGTATTGTTCGATCAGCAAAGGATATATATGACACAACGAGAAGTGCTACCAGAACTTGTTTCCCAGGACGAAATTACTCTCAAAGAAGCCGCACCGCTGTTCGCTAACTATATTGATCCGCAAGGTGAACGCTGGCGTAATTATGAAGCTGATGCGGCGTGCTTGGGCCAGGACCCGGAGTTATTCATGATTTACGGCAAAGGCGAACATGGCACAGATGCCAAAGCCTTTTGTCGAACGTGTCCCGTTGCTCGAATCTGCTTGGCCGCCGCCTATGATCCGGGTGTTGACCGGCACGCTGTCCGAGGAAATATGACGGGCGGAGAACGCAAACGATTATTGCAGAGCTTCGTGATGAAGCACAATGCCGTAGTGGCACGCCGTCGACAAACGGAAGAATCCACGGCCGCCTAGGCCCGCCCGAATCGTCTAAGCGTGCTCGACGAAAGCGGATAGATGTTGTACGCTCGTATTATTAATCGGGTACCTATGGAATCGAACGAGCAAACTGGACAAAAAAAGTCAGCCAGACTAAGACGGCAGACTGCCATCGCCAAGATATTGGACGATCTTGATCCGACAGGGCGACGAAAGAGAAATTGGGGCGTCGAAGCCGCCTGTCTCGACGAGAGTCCGGATACTTTTTACGTCGACGGTTCGTCCGGCAAGGACGAGAAGCTGCAAAAAGCCAAAGATATCTGCCGAACTTGCCCGGTCGCTAAGATATGCCTGGCTTTCGCTTTTGAGAACGATACGCACGATTACTATGTGATGGGCGGAATGATAGGCTCCGAACGCAAAGCGATGCTCGGACGCTATATCGCCGGGTTCGATGAAACGGTCGCTGCGCCGCCAGCCGAAGCCGAGATTATCCAGACCGACTCGGACCAGGCCGTTGCCTAGACTATCTCGGCGGCGATGGCCGCCGCCAAACCCTCGGCAGTTATTTTGGGGATGATTTGGTCGGCTGCCGGTTTCTCGACAAATCCGGCCAGCACTTCGGCGGCTTTCATTTTGTGCTCGTCGGTAATCTGCCGGACGCGGTTGTCCAGTGCGCCACGGAAAATGCCCGGAAAGACCAAGGCGTTGTTGACCTGGTTCGGGAAATCGCTCCGTCCGGTAGCGACCACGGCGGCACCGGCGGCCCTGGCCTCATCCGGCATGATTTCTGGTGTCGGGTTGGCCATGGCAAAGATTATCGGGTCCTTGGCCATGGTACCAATCATGTCGCCTGTCAGTAGTCCGGGCTGCGACACGCCGATGAAGATGTCGGCGTCCTTGATGGCGTCGGCTAGCGAACCGTCGATATTATTTTCATTAGTAAATTCCAGTAGGCGCTCTTTGGCGTCGTTCAGATCGGTCCGGTTCTTGCTGATGATGCCTTTACTATCCACGGCAACGATGTGCGGGGCAGCGTACTTTTGGAGCAACTTGGCTATGGCCACGCCGGCGGCGCCGGCACCGACGATGACGATCTTGCTGTCGCCCAGCTGCCGCCCGGTGACTTTGCAGGCGTTGATGAGTCCGGCCAGCGTGACTGTAGCTGTGCCGTGCTGATCGTCATGCATGACGGGAATGGGCAATTCTGCGGCCAGACGTTCTTCGACCTCAAAACAGATGGGTGCGGCAATATCTTCCAGGTTGATACCGCCGAAGCTCGGAGCCATGGCCTTGACGGCCGCTACGATTTCGTCAGCCGAATGCACGTCCAGCACGATTGGCACGGCATCGATACCGCCAAATTGCTTGAACAATAACGCCTTGCCCTCCATGACAGGCAGGGCGCTCAAAGGCCCGATGTTGCCCAGGCCCAGCACGGCCGAGCCGTCGCTGATGACGCCGACGCAGTTATTCAACCAAGTATAATCGCGCGCCTCGTCCGGATGCTCGGCCACGTAACTACTGACCGCGCCCACGCCGGGCGTGTAATACACTTTCAACTTGTCAAAGGTGAAGTCCGGGTCTTTCAACTCCACCGAAATTTTGCCACGCAACTCCTTATGACGTCGCAGCGCCTCTTCGCCAATATCCATGAACCCTCCTTTTCTTGCCTAATATTGTACCGTCATTTTTTATGCCGCGCGATATTGTTAAGTCGTAACAGATGTGTTACACTTGTCATTAAGGAAATATTAGTGTAAGGTGGTTTAGGTCTATGCAATCTATTGTCCAAAAAATTGGTGATTCTTACAAAAAGGCTGCTGTCGTCGATGTACGCAGCGGTGATACTGTCAAAGTGCACCAAAAAATTCGTGAAGGTAACAAAGAGCGTGTGCAGATTTTCCAGGGGTTGGTCATTCGTACCGACAACAAGAACAGCCACACCAGCCGTATCACCGTGCGCCGCATCGCTAGCGGTATCGGTGTCGAGAAGAGCTTTTTGCTTCACAGCCCACTAGTTCTGAAGGTCGAAGTGACCAAGCGCAGCAAGGTCCGCCGCAACTACCTAACTTACATGCGTGAGCGTACCGGCAAGGCCGCCCGCATGACCGGTCTGGATTTTGACCGCCGCGCCGTGAATGATGTCCGTGATGTCGAGGCCGAAAAAGCCGAAGCCGAAGCTAAGGCCGCAGCCGCTGCCGAAGCCGAAGCCAAAGCTGCCGAGAAGGCTGCCGAGGACGCTGAGCTCGAAAAGAAGGCCGCCGAAGTGGCAGCCCGTCACGAGCAAGACACCAAATAATTTTTGTTTTCTCTCAAGTACTAACACCCGGCAATCGCCGGGTGTTTTTAATGCTGCTACAATGGCTAAATGAGTAGGGGAGTGATTGGAATTGATGAGGTTGGCCGCGGTTGTTGGGCTGGTCCGTTAGTCGCCGGTGCGGTTTTGCTTGACCGACCCATTTCTGGGCTAAAAGATTCCAAGAAACTGTCGAAATTGCAGCGCGAGCGGTTGGCGGGACTCATCCAGGAGGAGGCCCTAGCCATCGGCCTTGGCTGGGTCTGGCCATCGGCCATTGACAGCGGTGGTATTACTGCGGCCGTCAAGACGGCCATGCGCGATGCCTTAGCCGCTATCACGGCGGACTACGACGAGGTTATCATCGATGGTAACATCAACTATTTTGCCGATAATCCCAAGGCTCGGGCGCTGATTAAGGCCGACGATACGGTACCGGCCGTTAGCGCCGCCAGCATCATCGCCAAAGTGGCCCGCGATAACTACATGGCCGAAGTGGCCGCACAATATCCAGGTTACGGGTTCGAGGTACATGTCGGTTATGGCACCGCCAAACATCAGGCGGCGCTAAGCCAATTGGGTGTTTGTGATATACATCGCCGAAGTTTCCGACCAGTCAGGGCGCTAATATGAGCATGAGCAGTACGGACACCGGGCACCGAGCCGAACGGGCGGCTGCAAATTACCTTGAGATGCGTGGATTCAAAATAGTCGAACTAAATTGGCGACGCCCGCGTTGCGAGGTCGACATAATTGCCCGTAAAGATGGAGTAGTCTATTTCGTCGAGGTCAAATACCGCAGCAACGACAACCAGGGCGGTGGTTTGGATTACATCACCGATGAAAAACTCAAACGTATGCGTCGCGGTGCCGAGACGTGGGTTGTCGAGGAAAAATATCAGGGTGAGTATCAGCTGGCGGCCGTCGAGCTGTCTGGTCCTGATTTCATTGTGGAACACTTCATCGAAGATGTGTTATAACCAGTGTTATTGCTGGCTGAGCTGCTCACGGTATTTTTGAACGAAAGCGTCTTTGGCACTTTTGAGTGCCTGCCAGGCCGCCTTGGCCGTGATTGACATTTGGCGACCGGCTTTTGGCGCCAGGCCAGTAATGAGGGTGTCGTATAGGTCGCTAACCTGGTGTAGTTGCTTGCCGGTGATGCAATCGGGGCCCTCAAAATGCATGTTGAGTAATTCTGGGGCCGTCGGCAGGTCGGTCCCTAGCTGGTTGGCGTAGGTAAAGGCATCGGCATAGGCCGGATCGGCCAGCGCATTCAGACTTATGGCCTCGGCATTAACGACGTCTCGCAGCGTCACGTCCTGGTCTGATGACTTGGCGACCTTGAGCGCGTTGAGTTGTTTCTGTATGTCATCGGCATTCGTCGGCTTATAACGCGAGCCAGGAAAGGCTGGCACATATGGCGTCTCGCAGTTATCAGACGTCTTTTCGGGCGTAATTACGGGCGTGGTCGGTAAGTCTGACGGCGAAATTGGGCTGGTCGGTTCCGGTGTTGTCGGCTCCGGTTGTTCGAAAGTAGTGCTCGACGAAGCGACAGAAGGATTAGGTGGTGCCTCGCCACTCGTGCAGGCGGATACCGCCATCACGCCAGCAAGAGCAATCGCCACCGGTGCATAGGGCACTCGCGAACGTTCTTCTTTATTTGTCTCCATGACGGGTATTTTATCGGACAATCAGTAAGACCATAGCCGAAAATCTTACAGCTAAAAATCAAACAACTGTCTAGTTGGAGAAAAACTTTTTGATGGCGGCGAGGTCGCGAGAGCGCCAAGCAGATTGCCACTCGATGGTTTCGATGCCTTGTTTGACTGGGCGTTCGAAAGCAGGGCTCATATGTTCGTCGAAGAACTTGGTGAAGGTGGGGATGAACGAGGCGTCGCTGTAGTTGCGAGCGGCGTAGTTGGGCATGCGGTAGAAGCTGAGGTCACCGCCCAGATTATCCTCTAACCATTTCCAGTTGGCGGTCATCCATTCCCAGGAGGCGTCGCGCGCATGGCGGTTCATGAAGCTGTAGGCCAGCCAATAACCGGCGTCTTGCAGGCGGACGTTGTCTTGTGTGATTTGGGCCAGAGCTTTTTGGACTAGCTCTGGTTGCTCGAAACTGGTCAGTGCGGCCGACAGCGTGACGCGGTCTTCGCTGTTTTTGCTGGCGTTGTGCATGGCTAGCAATTTTTCAAACTCGTCCTTGCCGCCTTCGCGAGCAGCAGTGCCGTAGACGACGCCGCGGATGTCCGGGTCGACATCTTCGGGCTTTGTCATGCCTTTGAAACGCTTGAGCGCTTCGTCGACCACGGCTTTATCATCTGACACCGAGGCCAGTGATAGTACGGTTGGGCGGAGCAGGGTGTCGAAGTGCGATTCGCCCTCTTTGGCGTCCCAACCGAGCCGCGCGACTTGCTTGGTGGCCAGTTTGCGCCCCAATGGTTTCATGGCTTCACGCAAATCTTCATCGCGCATGGTGCTGCGCACGGCAGCCAAGGCTCCGGCCATGACATCCCAAACGAAGGTGTTGTCCTCGTGCTCGTACTCTTTTAGTAGTGTCAGTGAATTAACCGTGCTGGTGTAACCGGCTTTGGCCGCCTCGAAACTGTCAGCCAGGATACCTAGGCGATCTAGTGCCGGTAGCTTGCTGATATTTGGCGCCAGCTTGGCCAACTGATCGGCTGTGTAGATAACCCTACAAAAACTGGTGTGATCTTGGTTGAAAATCGGGATACTCTCGCCCAGTGGCTCGTCCAGTGTTATCTCGGTAACGGCCTTGGTGATGGTCAGGCCGTCGTCCGGGCTGAGCGGAATCGGCCAGGTGGCTGGCTGCTTGTCGGCCGACGGATTGAGGTAAAAACGCTCTTGTTCGAACGTCTCGGTGGTGTCGGTGACGGTAGCTTTGACGATAGGGTAGCCGGGCTGGGACGTCCAGGTGCCCATGAAATCTTGGACCGGCTTGCCGGAGGCCTCTTCCCAGGCCGCCCACAGATCGGTGCTGACGGTGTTGGCGTAGGCGTGGCGCTTGAGGTACAGGCGCAGGCCGTCGCGGAAATCGTCGTCGCCCAGATACTGTTTGAGCATCAGCAGCACGCTGGCGCCCTTTTCGTAACTGATGGCATCGAAGATGGTGCGGATTTCGTCGGGGTGGTTGATGGTCACTTCGATGGGGTGCGTGTTGGCTAGGGCGTCGAGCTTGAGCGCCTGGCTTTGCTCACTGACGATGAAATCTTCCCAAACGTTCCACTCCGGAAATAAATGGTCGACGGCCAGGTAGCTCATCCAGCTGGCGAAACTTTCGTTCAGCCACAGGTCGTTCCACCACTTCATGGTCACCAAGTTGCCAAACCATTGGTGGGTCAGTTCGTGCGCCACCACGTTGGCAACGTATTGCTTCATGGGCAAGCTGGTGTTGGCGGGGTCGACCAGTAGGGCTTGTTCGCGGAAGGTTATACAACCCCAGTTCTCCATGGCGCCGCTGGCGAAGTCCGGCAGGGCAAGAAAATCGCATTTGGCCAGCGGATAGGGAACATCGAAGTAATCGTTATAAAATTCCAGACACTTGACGGCTACGTCCAGAGCGAACTCGGTGTGCTGGATGTTGTCCGGTGTGGCGTAGGTGCGGACGACGACGCCATCGCGGGTCTTGGCCTCCAGAAAATCCATGTTGCCGAAGGCAAAGGCCAGGAGGTAAGTGCTCATGCGTGGGGTGGTTTCGAAGAACGTTCGCTGATGGGTAGCGTTCTCCATGGCCGTTGGCTGGTAGTCTTCGCCCTGCTGTTTGGCAAAAATCTGCTGCTTGATGGGCGTGTTGGCGACGACCGTCTTGGTGACGGGCGTGCCTAGTACCAAATCAAAGGTTGCCTTGGCCTCCGGCTCGTCGATGCACGGGAAAGCCTCGCGGGCGTGGTGGCTCTCGAACTGAGTGGCGATGAGTTTTTGCTCCGTTCCGCCCTGCTCGAAGAAGCAGGGGTAAATACCTTCCATGTTGCGGGTAATCTTGCCCGTGAAGTCCATCATCACCGTGTACTCACCCGGGTAGGCCATCTCTTTGGTGTGCAGCCGGACTTCATCGTAGCTGGATTGATTGTTGATGCGCTCGACAGTCAACGGTGCTTCGCCCTTTTTGTCGCTACGTCGTACACTTGCCTGAGTAATCTTGAGCCCCTTCTGATGGAAAGTCAGTCGTTGGCTGGGGCGGCCGGTCTTCTTGCCAGTTATGACGACACTGCCCCTGAAGATCATAGCCTCGGGGTCAACATCGACAAGCAAGTCATAATGATCGGGTTGAAATTGTTCGAATAGTCGTCTCACGGTTTTGCTCATTAGACTAGTGTAGCATCCGGGCTTGGTCCGTGCGGTTGACTTTTTTACGACGAAACGTATAATTTGAGGTGTGTTGATCCGGCCAGCAGGTCGGATTTTTTCGTAAGAGACCATACAATTTGGAAAGAAAAGGAGATAAAAATGGATATGGATTTCAAACAACTGGCGGTGGCCATAAAAGCTATCGCTGAAGAAAAGAACTTGCCCGAATCGACAGTGCAAGAAGTGGTCGAGCAGGCGCTGGCTGCTGCTTACCGCCGCGATTACGGTGACCGCGAGCAGGAAATTCGCGTCACCATGAACCTCAACACCGGCGACGTGGACGCCTACGTTACCAAGGAAATCGTTGATGAAGTCGAGAACGATGCATTTGAGATCAGTCTGAAGGACGCGCAGGTCATGCGCAAGAACGCCAAGGTCGGTGAAACCGTCGAACTGCACGAAAAAGTCGAAAGCTTTGGCCGCGTGGCCGCCCAGACTGCCAAACAAGTCATCTTGCAGCGCTTGCGCGAAGCCGAGCGCGAGACCGTCATGGCCGAATTCGAAGATAAAATCGGTAGCGTCATTAACGCCGTCGTTAGCCGCGTCGAAGGTAACATCGTGCGCATCGACCTTGGTCACGCGCAAGGTATCATGCCCCGTAGCGAGCAAATCCAGGGCGAGCGTTATTACCCTGGCCAGCGCATCAAAGTCTTCCTGAAGGATATCGAACGCGGTTTCCGCGGTCCGCAGCTGGTAGTCAGCCGCGGCAACACCCAGTTCGTCGATTGGCTTTTCCGCGCTGAGGTACCCGAAATGGAAAGTGGCGCCGTCGAAATCAAAGCCATTGCCCGCGAGGCTGGCGTGCGTAGCAAGATCGCCGTGGCTAGCAATGTTCAGGGCGTTGACCCAGTCGGTACGTTCGTGGGTGGTCATGGCACGCGCGTTAATGCCGTCGTCAGTGAAATCGGCGAGCAAGAAAAAATCGACATCGTCGTCTTTAGTGATAACATCTCGGAATACATCACCAATGCCCTCAGCCCAACCAAGGTTGCCCGCGTCAAACTCGACGAGGACAAGAAGAAGGCTCAAATCATCGTTCCTGAAGACCAGCTGAGCATTGCAATCGGTAAGGGCGGACAAAACGTACGCCTGGCCAGCAAGCTGACCGGTTATGAGCTGGATATCGTAGCCGAGAACCTGGCACCTCAAGATGAGGCCCCGGCAGCCGCCGCGGCCACCAAGACTAGCGAGCCAGCCAAGCCTCACAAGCTCAAGAAGAAGAGTGAGCTTGAGAACAGCCTGTTGAACGCCATCGAAGAACACGGCGAATAGACATAAAGGTATAACATGCGCGACATAGCGGACGTTAGGGTGGTTGATCTACCCAAGGCGGGTGATTTGTTGTCACGTGATGTCGAGACGCATGACATTCCGGACTTGAGCTGGGGTGTCAATCTGCCCGAAGACATGGCCGATTCGCTTGCTATCAACATGCGAGCGATACGGCGCATCCATCGCGTCGGTGCATTCGCGGGCGGCATCGTCATGGAATATCAGGGTGAGCGTACAGAATATTCCCATTCTGTCGTGTCGGTCGAACCGGACGGTTCGGCTACGGCTGGCAAATCGGTGGTGCTACATAAGGCTGATCTAGCCAAACCCAGTATCCATTATCGTTCCGACGTATTAACCGACAAACATACTTACGGTAAAGCGGCTGTGACACATGAGTTAAATAAAGCCGAGATGGCAAGTCTGGTCAGTGACGGCTTAAAGACCGGCCAGACAAGACCTGAAGCATGGGCCGATGTGCTCAACGCCAGCCTAAAACAATCCTATGTCAGGGCCGCCCGACAACACTTATTTTTACCGCCAAATCGACTTGCCGATACGATTGCCATCGTTGGATTGATAGAAACTGGCCCAGCGGTGATGATGGCGAGCGGCATACTTCAGCATGACCAGAATCTTTTTGAGGTCGGAGCATCACTGGCTGCGGTTTCTCAGATTGTTCCAGGGGTTGTGGCCAAAATTATGAACGCTGATGTTGCTGACCGGCGCTGGTCGTTAATTCCATTTTCTATGCAACCCGATCGGTTTGCGCTGACGGCTGGAATTGTAGCCACCAGTAGTCTGGTTAAAGCCATAAAACCGTAAATTAGCACTCGTGGTTGACGAGTGCTAATTTGGTCTGTAATATATTAATAAGTAGCTTCGACAAAGCCACAAAAGTACTTTTCCTTACAGTCACTACCAATATGTCCGGCTACACTAAGCACACATAACGAAAGGTGGATCTAAAAATCATGATGCCGAATTCGTCTGACTTTCAAGATTTCTTGAGTCATTTGACCAACAATGCGCTGCAAAGCCTCAAGCACGCCGATGCCTTGGCGCGCAGTTTTGGTAGTGCCTACGTTGGCACTGAGCATCTGTTGCTGGGTACGCTTGCCCAAGAGGGAAGTATGGCTTCGAAGATTCTCGAAAGCAGCGGGGTTACGCTGGACCGTGCTCGCTTGGCACTTAACCTGACGCCTAAATCTCTGGTTATTAACATGGGCGCTAAAGGCTTGAGCGAGACGGCCAAATTGACGCTACGCATGGCTTACGATGTTGCGCAAGATTACGGACAGGAGTACTGCGGTACGGAGCACATTTTGTACAGCATCCTGACACAAAAGAACGCCCGCGCGACGTTGTTGCTTAAGGACATGAATGTCGATGTCGATGCACTCACCAGCGAATTGGAACAATTTCTCAACCGCCAACAGTATGACGAAGATAGTACCGAGGAGAGCATGCAAGGTGGTATTGGCGGCAGTGCTCGCGTATCTACCAAAAAGGGAGCTCGCAAAACGGCACTGGACATTTATGGTACCGATCTGACTACGGAGGCCCGCCGCGGCAAGCTAGATCCGGTCGTCGGCCGTGAAAACCAAATTCGCCGCATGATTACTATCCTAAATCGCCGAACCAAGAACAACCCTGTCCTCATCGGTGAACCCGGCGTTGGCAAAACGGCTATCGTAGAAGGTTTGGCCCAGCGCATCGTCGCCGAGGACGTGCCTGACACCCTGTTGGACAAGCGTATCGTCATGTTGGACCTGGCCGGTATGATTGCCGGTACCAAGTATCGCGGTGAGTTCGAAGAGCGCCTCAAGAAGGTCATGGGCGAGCTCGAGAAAGACCGTAAGGTCATCGTATTTATCGACGAACTACACCTGATAGTCGGTGCCGGTGCAGCCGAGGGCGCCATGGACGCCGGCAACATCCTTAAGCCGGCGCTGGCTCGCGGTAAGATCCAAATGATTGGCGCCACGACAACCGAAGAATACACCAAGCACATCGAGAAAGATGCTGCGCTGGAGCGACGCTTCCAGCCGATCCAGGTACCCGAGACTACGCGCAGCGAAACCCTAGCGATCCTGAAGGGCCTGCGCAAACACTACGAGGAGTTTCATGGCGTAAAGATCAGCGATGAAGTCCTGGACGACACCGTTACGCTGGCGGCACGCTACATCAATGACCGGTTCATGCCGGACAAGGCAATTGACCTATTGGACGAAACGGCTGCACACCTGCGCGTCGACAGGGGCAAGACCAATCCTGACGTCCGTCGCCTGCAAAAGGAGATGAAGCTGGTCAACGCGCGCATCGATGATGCCGTCGAAGCCGAAGATTACGAACGGGCCGCCAAGGCCAAGACTCGCGCTTCGCAAATTCGTGAAGAGCTCGACAAGCTCCAAGAAACCACCAAGACGGTCAAACGTCTGACGGTTACTAGCGAAGATATCGCCGACGTCGTGTCGCGCATCACCGGCGTGCCAGTCAAGAAAGTAATTCGCAGCGAGGCCAAGTACTTGATTAATCTCGAAAAAAACATCGGCAAACACGTCATTGGTCAGTCCGAAGCCGTCGAAGCCGTATCGCGTGCCATTCGCCGCAACCGCAGCGGTATCGGTAGCGCCAAGCGACCAATTGGCTCATTCATCTTTTTGGGACCAACAGGCGTTGGCAAGACCGAGTTGGCCCGGGTGTTGGCTCGGGAATTCTTTGGTAGTGAAAAGGCCTTGGTCAAGATTGACATGTCCGAATTCGGCGAACACCACAACGTCTCACGACTGGTTGGTGCGCCAGCTGGCTATGTTGGTTACGACGACGGTGGACAATTGACCGATAAGATCCGTCGCCAGCCCTACAGCCTGGTGCTGTTCGACGAGATTGAGAAGGCTCACCCCGATGTATTCAATATGATGCTGCAAATGCTGGAGGATGGCTATATCACTGACGCCAAGGGGCGTCGCATCGACTTTACTAATACCATCGTCATAATGACCAGTAATATCGGTGCGGACAAACTGCAGAAGGAAGCTAATTTGGGCTTCAGCGTGGGGCACACGGCTGACGCTGATGATCTCGATGCCCTGCATGAGCAGAACAAAGAGAAGGTATTGGACCAGTTGAAGAAACAGATGCGTCCCGAACTACTCAACCGTATCGATAAGATCATCGTTTTCCGCGCCCTGACCAAGAAGGACATTTATCACATCATCGATTTACAGGTCGACGAATTGAAGGATCGCCTGCGCAAGCGGGGGCTAAGCGTCCAGCTGACACCTGCTGCCAAGCAATACTTGTTGAGTAATGGCTACGACCCGAAGAATGGGGTGCGACCGATGCGACGCCTGATACAGGACACCATCGAAGACAAGGTAGCTCTCGATTTGCTGGACGACAAGTACCTCAAAGGTGATATCATTCAGGTAGCAGCCAAAAACGGCGAGCTATCCTATGCAACCGCCAACGAATAGACAATCACGAGTTCCAACTAAAGCAACCACTGGTCGACCTCGACGGTCCAAACTATTGTTGTTCCTGCTGATTGGCGCCATCGTGGCTCTGCTGTGGCAGCGCCAAGCAGTCAGCGACTGGCTGGTGCTGGCGGGTTATCAACCACCAGCTGCGGTAGCGGCGCTGGCGGCCGACACCACGATGACGCCGGAGGCAAAACACCTATTTTATCTAAACAAGCCGGAAATATCTGACAAGGCTGAGTTTTCGAAGTTTTGTTCGGAACGCGAGCACAGTCTCGTACTCGGTTGTTATCATGGTGGCGAGTCGGGGATTTACTTGCTGAATATCGCTGATAGCTCGGAACTCGGTGGTGTCATGGAAGTTACGGCGGCCCACGAAATGTTACACGCCGCCTACGAAAGATTATCTGGCGACGAGCGGGACGCAGTCGACAAACAGCTACAGGACTACTACGATAATGGTCTGACAGACAAGGCCATCAAGGCAGAAGTGGATGCTTACAGATCCTCTGAGCCAGATGCGCTACTGAACGAAATGCACTCGATATTCGGTACTGAAGTTGCCAAATTGCCGCCAGGACTTGCGGTCTACTACGAGCAATATTTCACCGATCGGCAGGCGGTAGTCAGTGAGGCCGAGCGTTACCAGGATGCTTTCCGTAGCCGCCAGGCTGCGATCAAGCGTTACGATGAGCAATTGTCTCGACTCCACGCCCAAATTACGGATTATCAAAAAGAACTTGAGCAGCAGGGCAGTCGTTTGGATACCATGCGCGGTGCCATGGAACGTGATCGTGCCAGCAGCAATATCCGTGGCTACAACGCCCAAGTCCCGATCTACAACGCCCTCGTCAATGAATATAACGATCTTAGGGCTAAGCTCAAGCAAAAAATCGCCGAGTACAACGCCCTTGTCGAAAAACGGAACGCCATCGTACTGGAAGAACAACAGCTGATCGAGCAACTGAGCGGCAGCACGGTACCCTCCGCTCAGCAGTAGTGCTAAACTGGTAGTAATGGCAAAGAAGTCAGCAGTGAGGTTTGTTTGCACGAATTGTGGCGCGACTCAAAGTAGTTGGGCGGGCCGCTGTTCGGTGTGTGGCGAATGGAACACCCTGCAAGAGGAAGTCGTGTTGACGGCTCCCGAGGGCCTGGGTAATGCGAGCAGTGGCCAGACATTAGTGTCGCAGGCCGTTGACGCCTCGATCAAGCACGACAAGACCCGCATATCCACTGGTGTGGATGATGTTGATGCCGTGCTGGGCGGCGGTATCGTGGCAGGTAGCATCAACCTAATTGCCGGTCAGCCAGGTATTGGTAAGAGTACGTTGTTATTGCAACTAGCTTACGCCGCGGCGGCCCATGTGCCGGTTTTGTACGTTAGCGGTGAAGAATCGGCGCACCAGGTGGGTCTCAGGGCCGAGCGCCTGGGGGCGCTTCGCCCATCATTGCAATTAGCGACGAGTACCGTGGCCGATGATATCGCGGCGACGATATCGAGTGGACAGTTCCAACTGGTCGTCGTCGATTCCATCCAGACCATGTCGTGTCGCGCAGTTGCTTCGGCACCTGGTAGCGTCTCGCAAATTACCAACAGTACCAATCTGATTACACAGGCAGCCAAGCATAGTGATACTGCCGTGATGCTGGTGGGGCATGTGACCAAAGAAGGCATGATAGCCGGGCCCAAAGTGCTCGAGCACATGGTCGATGTCGTCCTACAACTGGAAGGCGACCGTTACGGTGGCTTCAAGATTCTACGGGCCATCAAGAACCGCTATGGTTCGACCAACGAAGCGGCGATATTCGAGATGAGTGACAAGGGCATGACCATCGTTGAGAATCCGTCAGCGGTGCTTTTGGCCGAACGACAAATCACCGATGGCTCGGTACTGCTGGCGACACTCGAAGGTACACGGCCAATACTGGTTGAAGTACAGGCGCTCGTCAACAAGACCAGCTATGGTTATCCTAAGCGCGCGGCTAGCGGTATTGAACTGAACCGGCTTAACCTGCTGGTGGCCATGTTGGAGCGCCGGACCAAGCTGAACCTGTCCGATCAGGATATTTATATCAACATCGTCGGCGGCATGCGGGTGACCGAGCCAGCTGCCGACCTGGCGGTCTGCATGGCCATTGGCTCGGCCGCCAAGGGCCTCCAGTTGCACGACGACGCTGTGGTTTTCGGTGAGGTGGGCTTGAGTGGTGAAGTGCGTCACGTACCCTATGCCGAAAAGCGAATCGCCGAGGCCAAAAAGCTCGGCTACACCATGGCTATTGGGCCTAAAATCCGCCAGGGCAAAAAACCAGCCGGGCTGCACAGCGTCGGTTCGGTCCGCGAGGCCCTGAACACCTTCCTCAAGAAAGATTAGAATCACACCCAGATAAAAAGACGCCGCGATGTTGCGGCGTCTTTTGTCTATCCGTCTAGCTGGCTAAGGGCTAAGGATTGGGCGGGAAGACGATACCGTTACCGTTGCCGTTACCGTTTCCATTGCCATTATCGATGTGCTCGGTACTCATCTGCTGGGTGTCCGAACCTTGGTAGAGCACGCTGTCGACGATGGTCGTGGTGACAGTCACTTGACCGGTCTTGGTCGGACTGTATTGGTACTCGAAGGTGTCGCCCCCTGACGGCGACCAGGTCTTAACCGTCTGGCCATCGATTTGCAGCGTCAGAGCCGACGGGAATTGACTGCTAGACAGCGGGTGCGTGCCAGCTATAACCGTGATGGTTAAGTTACAGTCAGTGTCGTCACATTTGGCGGGTATAGTCACCACCACGGACGGTGGGGTGTCGTTACAGTTGTGGACATCGTCGTTGCCGCTGTAGCTGCTGGTAGCACCGCCGCCGACGAATTTATCGACCGAGAAGCTGCTGGCATTACCGCCCGTGATTAGCTGTCGGGCTAGTGGCGGCGTACAGCTGGTGGCCAGCTTGTTAGATACTTTGTCGATGGTGACGCTGCTGCTGGCTTGACCACCACTTGGCTGGTAGTTGGCTGGGAACAATTCGCGGGCAGGGCTGGGGAAGATGGCGCCAGTGCCGAAGCCGGAACGCATGACGTAGGCTGGAATCGACTTGACCGTGCTGGGCATGGTCCAGTTCTTGGCCGGCAAGTCGCGGTG
Source organism: Candidatus Saccharibacteria bacterium UBA6224 (assembly GCA_002441585.1). Lineage (GTDB taxonomy): Bacteria > Patescibacteriota > Saccharimonadia > Saccharimonadales > UBA4665 > UBA6224. Next base: position 57,892 of record DJWS01000009.1, read on the forward strand.
AGCTGCCTCCATCCAACCACGCATGATCGGGGCGGTCATGGTCTCCATGTGGCCACCGGTCATGGCCTTGAACCTGGTGTGGTAGCCGACCCACGTAACGGCGGCATACTTGGTCGACCAGCTGGTCATCAAACCGTCAAAGTTGTCGTTGGTCGTTCCGGTCTTGACGGCAAAGTGCCAACCGTTCGGTTGATGCTGGAACTTATTGCCGCCGCGTAGATACGTTGCTCGTGGGTCGGACAGCATGTCGGTGACAATGTAGGCGGCGTCCTTGTTCAGTACCTGCTTACCGGCTGGCTGTTTCCATTGCTGGATAGTCTTGCCGCTAGCGTCAGTGATCTTGAGTATGTAAGTGCGGGGAATGAACTTGCCCAGGCGGGACATGGTGGCCAGGCCGTTGACGTGCTCGTCGAGGTGCAAGTAAGCGCCGTCGCCAATGGCCGAGGCACCATAACAAGGTGCTTCACGGGTCAGTTTAACGTCGAAGTAACAGTTATAGCCAAAGCCACTGCTGTCGCTGGTGGCGCCATTCATCATCATTTCGGCTGTCTTGATGACCTTGTCGGTGCCGACAGTGAGGTTAGCTTTCACGGCAGGCACGTTACGTGAGCCGGCCAGCGAATATCTGAGGGTCATCGGGCCGGGATATTTGAAGTCATAGTCCCACAGACAATTGGCGTTATCATCGTAGCGCGGTTGATGCTTGTTGGTGCATGGCCAGCCGGGTAGCGGACCCTGACTGTCGTACAGCACCGAGCCGGCACCGGCGCCCGTCTTCTCGATGAAGGCAGCGTAATCGTACGGTTTAAAGCTTGAACCTGGAGGGATTGGAATCTTGGCGTAGTTGATCTTACCAAAGTCCTCGTTGTCAAAGTCAGTACCACCTACCAGTGCGACGATTTGCCCCGTCGGAACATCTTCGGCGACGAATGCAGCCGTATCACCACCGTAGCGTTTGATGGTTGATAGCCCGTCGGCGACACGTTTTTCGGCTTCATCTTGCAACTTTAGATCTAACGAGGTAATAACTTTCCAGCCACCACGCTGGATGGTCTTGGAGCCATAAGTCTGTTCCAACTCCTGCTTTGCGGCCAGTACGAAGTAAGGCGCGCGGATGCCGTTATACTTAGACTTCAGCGGGTGAATCTGAGCTAGTATATCGACGTCCTTGGCTTTTAGGGCCTCGGCTTTGGTGATGTAACCCTGGTCTACCATTTGGTCCAAGATATAGTGCTGGCGACCGAGGATCGCCTCTTTGCCGAAGCCATCCGTTCCGGAGACGGCACTGTTCCATTCGCTGCTACTGTATGGTGAGTAATAGCTGGGCGACTTAGGAATACCCGCCAGGAAAGCAGCCTGTGCCAGGGTCAGATTCTTGGCAGAAGTCGCGAAGTAGTCACGAGCGGCCACCTCGACACCGTTCTCAATACCACCGTAAGGCGCGGCGTTCAGGTAACCTGTCAGGATGTCTTGCTTAGAATACTCACGCTCTAATTCAACGGCCAGGATGAGCTCCTTGACCTTGCGGGTGATGGTGCGGTTATCGGTCCACTGCTCGTTCAACTTGACCAACTGCTGAGTAATTGTAGAACCACCCTGGATTGGGCCCTTGCCAAACACGTCATTAAAGCCTGCTCGAGCGATACCACGCACATCAAAGGCACCGTGCTTATAAAAATCTTTGTCCTCGATGGCAATGGTGGCCTGTTTCATGTATTCGGAAATCTGATCGCCCTCGACGGGGATACGCTTGACGGCGTCGTAATCCTGCCACAACACGGTTTTGCCGGTGCGGTCATAGTAAGTAATGCTGCCGCCCAGGTTGTCGCCGGCGATACCCTTAATCTTAGGCAAGTCCTTGCGGAAGTAAGCGAACACGCCGATTACCAAGAAGAAGCAGACAATAATACCGATGCCGGTAATCTTGAGGGCCATGACGGCACCTTCGCGACTGAACCAATACGCAGCCAGACGCTGAGGATGCAGGCGATACGCCAAACGCTTCCACTTGTTCTTGGGCAGCGTGCTGAGATAGGTCGCTCGCGCCAAGGCACGTTCATGCTTACTGACGTTGCGTCGACTACTGAAATTCTTGTTCAAGCTCAAGTTGCTTCCGCGCCGGCCTTGTTGGGTGTGGCGGATAGGGCCAGATTTGCGTTCTGCCATTTTTGGTCTGTTGCTCCCTCTGTCTGTTGACTACCATCCAAGTATAGCAAATTTTGGCGAATTCAAGCTCGATTTCGTGTTTAATTTCGGTCTTCGGCAAACAGTTTGCGACCGCCGTTGACTAGGGTATACTTGAGGGCATGAAATTATCCGAAGACTTGCAGTGGCGCGGTTTCGTAAATCAGACGACATACAAAGATCCGTCCGTGCTGGACGGTGTGCCGATAACCTTTTATTTGGGCGTCGATCCGAGCGCGGATAGCATGCAAGTAGGTAACCTGGCTATCGTTATGATGGTGCGGCATTTCGTGCAGCATGGACACAAGGCTATCTTGCTGGTTGGCGGCGCTACCGGCATGATTGGCGATCCGGATGGTAAAAAGCAGGAACGCGACCTGTTGACGCTCGAGCAAATCGATAAGAACAAAAAAGGCATCGCTGCCCAGTACAAGCAAGTACTAGGTGACTTGCCGTTCGAGCTAGTCGACAATTACGATTGGTTCAAAGATATCGGCTACCTCGACTTTTTGCGCGATGTCGGCAAGCACGTGCCGATGCGTCAGATGCTTGGCCGGGAATTCGTCCAATCGCGACTCAGCGAAGACGGTGCAGGCATCAGTTATGCCGAATTCAGCTACTCACTTATCCAGGGCTACGACTTCTTGCACCTGCACCGCGAAAAGGGCGCCAGTTTGCAAATTTGCGGCGCTGACCAATGGGGCAACAGTATCGCTGGCGTGGAGCTTATCCGCCGCATCACTGGCGACGAAGCGCACATTTGGAGCGCCCCGCTCGTTATCAATAAGACGACCGGCATCAAATTCGGGAAAACCGAAGGCGGTGCGGTATGGCTCGACCAGACCAAGACCAGCCCGTACGATTTCTATCAATTTTGGTTGAATGTCGACGATGAAGGTGTCGAAGATTACCTCAAGATTTACACTATGCTCGACAAGGAAGAATTAGACGGCGTGATGGCCGAGTTCAATGGCAATCGCGGCGGCCGGGCAGCCCAAAAGAAACTCGCCTATGAAGTAACGAAAATAGTCCATGGCGAACAAACGGCCGATGAAGTTGTCGAAGTCACGGCGCGTATTTTCGGTAAGGATGAGTTTGCAGATGAAGATTACAAAGCTATCAAGCATGTCTTCGCGAGCACGGAACTGACTGGTGATATGCCATTGTTTGAGGCGCTCGTCACGCTGGGATTAGCCGAGAGTAACACCGAGGCGCGTAGGTTCGTCGCCGAGGGTGCCATTGCCGTGAATAACGTCAAGATCAATGCTGATAAAACCCACCTGGATCAATCCGACTTTCATGAAGACATCGTCGTCGTCCGCCGCGGCAAAAACGCCGTCGGTGTCGGCCGCCGCTAGACATCCCAGACAGCCAAAAGCGGCTTGTACTTGTATACTTACTTTATGACATTGGACACTCCGCTGACGGAGCTGAAGGGAGTCGGGCCGGCTGTGGCGGCAAAATTCGCCCAGCTTGGTCTGGCGACGATTAGCGACCTAATAGATTATTACCCGCGTCGCTATGACGACTATTCGGCGGTGACGCCGATCGCGCAGCTAAAACCGGGTGCGGTAACCATCGAGGCCGTCATCAAACAGGCCGTTGGACGCTATGTCCGACGCGGCATGCATATTACCGAGGCAGTCGCTAGCGACGATAGCGGCAGTGTGCGTTTGGTTTGGTTCAACCAACCCTATCGCGCGGCGGCTCTCAAAACCAATCAGCCGTATTACATTTCTGGACAATTCGAGCTCAGCCACCAACATTTACAAATCATGAACCCGAGCACGGAGTTGGTCAGTGAGTTCCCGATCAATACCGCCCGCATCATCCCGATTTATCGTGAGACCAAGGGACTGAACTCGCGCCAGATTCGCGCCGCGCTCAAGCAGGCATTATCCGTCATCCGGACCATACCCGAGACGCTGCCGACTTGGATAATCGATGAGCAAAAGCTGTTGAGCCGGGCCGAAGCGCTCATGACGATGCATTTTCCAGAATCGGCCGAACGACTTACTGAAGCCAGACGCCGACTTGGTTTCGAGGAGGTCTTCCAGCTGAGCCTTGCCAGCCTGATGAACAAGCTGGAAATTGCCGGCGAGCAAGCGCCGCCGGTAAAGTTCGAAGAAACCGTAGCCAAAGATTTCGTTAAACATTTGCCGTTTCGTCCGACGGATGCCCAGCGCAAGGTCGTTTGGCAGATTTACCAAGACATGCAGCGGACGCAACCGATGAACCGGCTGGTCGAGGGGGATGTCGGCTCGGGCAAGACAGTCGTGGCGGCGATGGCCGCGTTGATGGTGCTGCACCATGGTCACCAGGTGGCACTGATGGCACCGACCGAGATATTGGCCCGTCAACACGCCGCTACCATCTATTCACTGCTGGCTCCATTAGGCTACGGGGACAGTGTCGGCCTGCTGGTCGGCAGCTTGCCGGCCGCCCAAAAAAAACGGGCACATGCCGCCATAACCAGCGGCGACATTCGTTTTATAGTCGGTACCCACGCCCTTATCCAGGACGCGGTAGATTTGCAAAATCTGGAGCTCATCATCATCGATGAACAGCATCGCTTTGGTGTAGACCAACGCAAGAGTCTGATGGCCAAAGCCGGCCACATGCCGCACGTACTCAACTTGACAGCCACACCGATACCGCGGAGCCTAGCGCTGACACTGTACGGCGAATTAGATATATCGATACTGGACGAAAAGCCCGCTGGCCGGCAGACGATAAAAACAGAGATAAGTTCGCCTAACTCGCGCAAGCAACTCTACGCTAAAATCGACGAAGAACTTGAGGCCGGTCGTCAGTTGTATGTCGTCTGTCCACTGGTGGCCGAATCGGCTAGTCTGGAGGCCGAGGCGGCCGAAAAGACCTACGAGACGTTACGCAAGGGCGCTTTCAAGCATCGCCGGGTCGGCTTGCTGCACGGCCAGATGAAATCGGACGCCAAACAGCACGTGATGCAGCAATTCGTGGCGCACGAGCTGGACGTGTTGGTGGCGACGACCGTCATCGAGGTCGGTGTCGACGTGCCTAACGCCTCGATTATGCTAATTGAAAACGCTGATCGTTTCGGGCTCAGTCAGCTACACCAACTGCGCGGACGGATTGGCCGAGGCGAACACCAGAGCACCTGCTATTTGATGATGAGTGATAGCTCGGCGCCGACGCGACGACTGCGCGCGATGGAGCGCATTACCGACGGATTCCGACTGGCCGAACTGGATCTAGAGCTTCGCGGCCCCGGGGCCATCTACGGCACCATGCAACATGGTGCACTCGACCTCCGAGTTGCTAAACTGACAGATACGAAACTGATCGCAACGGCTCGTTCGAGTGCCCAGAAGTTCATCGACAGCAAGGAAAATCTGTTACAATATAAACAATTATCCACGCATGTATCACGGCTACGAGCCGTCACGAATCTGAATTAATTATGATAATTATCGGGAATAACCCCACGCCGCAGGTCCCTAAGAGGGCGGAATAGTTGCGATGTACTCCGGATCGACACTTACAACCTATTCCGGCCGAATATTAGGCGCGCACCAAAAAATCGACCGTGTCGCTCGACGACATTTGGAACTATTGGTGCCCGAATCAAACTTTCCTAATGTCCGCCAAATCCTGCATTTTGAGGGCGGCAATGGCCCTGACGCCATTAAGCGCAAGAGCCCAGCCAAAGATGAGCCCTGGCATTATTTCCAGCCGTTTGATCCGGACGATACCAATCTGCTCGATATCATAACCGAGCATTATGCCACGCTCGTTACGGCGCTTAGCGCCCGCGACGTCATTCGGGCAGCCTTCGAGGCAGCCTGGTTGGCGCACGCCATAGTCGATGGTCTGACGCCAGCGCACCACTTCCCATACGAGGAAAAGCTGATCGAATTACGCGGCGGTGCCGGCATCGAGACACGAACGACCCTCAAGGATAAAATCGTTTTGCCTGGCGATACGGGGCGCGAGCGCGTAGCTAACAACTGGAAGATGTGGGGGCCCAAGGGCTTGATGACAACTCACGGAACCTTCGAGTGGGGCGTAGCGACCGTGATTTTGCCCAGCCGATTCAAACTTGCCCAGCCGACCGCTGAGGATCTGGCCATGTTCGCCGACCAGAAAATCAACCAGTGGTATCGCGGAGTCGCCCAAGAAATCGCCAACCTCGGACTATTCGACGAGTTTACTCGTAGCGGCTGGACGACCAAGCTTGCCAGGCAAGTTCGACGCCAACTGGCGCCGCGCATCGTTAAGAGCGTGACTGTGGTGTGGCATGGAGCGCTTATCGAGGCCCAAGCCAAGGGCAGGCTAGCCTGATGCGAATCATTGCCGGGCGGCTGAAGGGGCGAACGTTTCAGTCGCCATCCGGGCACCGGACTCATCCAATGTCCGACAAGATACGTGGTGCGCTGTTCAATGCCCTCGGGGGGCTTGACGGTCTGACGGTGCTTGATGCCTTTGCTGGCACCGGAGCACTCAGCTTCGAAGCAATTAGCCGTGGTGCCGAGCATGCGACGGCACTCGATATCGACAGACAGGCAGCACAAACGATCCAGCAAAACACTCGTGAACTTGGCTTGAACGCGCGCGTAAAAGCAATTCGGGTGGGTGCCAGCTCATGGCTCGAGACCCAAACCGAAGCGACATTCGACATCGTTTTGCTAGATCCACCCTACGATGACGTTCAGTTAACCACGCTGACCCAATTGGCTGAACGCACAAAGCCCGGCGGCGTCGTGGTCGTTTCTTTGCCACCAACCCAGACTTTAAACTGGGACAAGCATGGTTATGAGTTACTCGCCAACAAATCATATGGCGATGCCACGCTGTGGTTTTATCGCCGAAGCTAGGATTTCTTAGGCTTTGGCGTGAATGTACCGGTCGGTAGGGGGCTGCCGTCGCTGACTTCGAGCTGTCGAAACGGCCCGGCAAAAAAGTAACTGACACTAACTAGTGGTCCAAGTATCAGACCAAGAGCCGGAATACTGGATATCACCGAAGCCGATATACTAATGACGAACATCACGCCTATCAGTCCCCAAATACTTTTGCGCTGGTCGGCTGTCTGGTCGGCGCTGCGGCGCATGGCATCGCGGATACCGATGTCCTCGGTCACCAGGTAGTACGGGGCTAGTAAGTAGCGCCTCAACAGGATGAGCCCCGGCACGATAAACACAATAAGCCCCAGGATGACCAGTATGCCAATGAGGATTCCCAAACCGTATACCCTCCAGAAATAATGTAGGCCCTGACGCATGTATGATTGTGGATCGTCGCCGTCGCCACGGACTGCCCGTGCACCCAGGACAACCGTTGCCGGCAATACCAGCAACGTCCATAGAACACCCAGTGAAACGGCCCATATACCAATCTGCGAAGCCGCGGCGGAATGGTTAGCAAACCACAGGTCGGTGTTGGCGGTTATCGAATTGGGGCTTAGATATTCACCGATTCCGCTGAGCACGGATGGTATCAGGACTAGCCACAGGATGCTATAAGGATGAGACCGGATAAGTTGAACGCTCTTGCCCAACAAATCCCATGACGGTGTATATTTCTTGGTCAATTCCATGTCATTACTATAGCATTTTAGGCCTGTCTTTCTTATAATGAGCGACATTGCCGCGGTGGTGGAATTGGTAGACACGCTGGTTTTAGGAGCCAGTGCCGAAAGGTGTGAAGGTTCAAGTCCTTTCCGCGGCACCATTGAAAAACACTCGACTTTTGGTTGGGTGTTTTTCAGTTTTTGCTAGCGAAAGGACGCAGAACCTTGCGAGTGAGCGAAGCGAATGATAGGTCGTGGAGCGAGGACGCGCGCAGGAATTTATTCCGAGCACGCCGCAGCGGAAGAGTGTTTTGGCAAAGCCAAAATGTGCGATAGTCCTTTCCGCGGCACCAAACAAATTACCTCTCCTTGAGAGGTTTTTTGTTGGGTTCAAGGCGCGATATGAAAGGACGCCGGACCTGCCTGATTGCAGTAAACTGATAGCATGACAAAACACGTCGTTATTTACGTTCCGGGTCTGGGTGATTCGAACTATCAAGGACAGAAGCGGTTGATCGCCACCTGGCGGTTGTGGGGCGTTAGGCCGGTAATGTGCCGGATGAACTGGAGCGTTCCTGAGCAGTTCGAGGCCAAACTGCAGCGTCTGCTGGACATGATTGATTACTACGCCGAACAAGGTTCGGTAGTTTCGTTGGTTGGTTCGAGTGCCGGCGCCGGTTCAGTACTGAATGCTTTTGCCCTGCGCAAAGACAAGGTGGCGGGCGTGGTGTGTATTGCCGGCAAGGTCAACAACCCGGAGGCGATTGGCAAGGAGTATCGGCGGAACAGTCCGGCTTTCATCGAATCTGCCTACCGCGTTCAGCGCTCGCTCGACCAGCTCGATTTTGACGCCGATAGACCGCGTATCCAGTCGCGTTTTGCTTGGCTGGATCCGGTGATACCGCGACGCGACAGCGAAGTCGTTGGTGGCAATAACCGCACCATGCCCACCATCGGCCATGCCTTTACTATCGCCACCCAGCTGCTCTTCGGCGCACCCTTCTTTCTGCGATTTTTACAGCGGCCTGTAAGGTGATAAAATAAGCTAGAACTAAACAAGAACCATATTCATGGCACTATCCACCCAACCGTATAAAGGCGCTCGGGATTTTTACCCAGAAGACAAGCGCTTACAAAAATATATTTTCGGCAAACTTCGCGAGACCGTTGAGCGGTGGGGCTACGAAGAATATGACGCGCCGATTTTGGAGCCGCTAGATCTGTATTTGGCCAAAACCGGTGACGAAATCGTCAACGAACAGACCTATGCTTTCGAAGACCGCGGCGGTCGCAAAGTGGCAATTCGCCCCGAAATGACGCCAACGGTCAGCCGCATGGTGGCTGCCCGGCGCCAGGAGCTGGCGTATCCGCTGCGTTGGTATAGCATTCCTAACTTGTGGCGCTACGAACGACCGCAGCATGGCCGGTTGCGCGAGCACTGGCAGCTCAACGTCGACATGTTTGGGGTCGATAGGCTGGAAGCCGATATGGAGCTCATCCAGATTGCCGACGCCATCATGCGGAACTTTGGCGCTCGCCGCTCGATGTTCAAGATTCGACTCAACAATCGCCGATTCGTCGATTACGTCCTTCAAAAGGTATTGCAGTTCGATCACGTCCAGTCGTACAGCGTGGCAAAGCTGATCGATCGCATGCACAAGATGGAGCGCGACACCTTCGTTACCCAACTTGATGCTTTGTGTACGCCGTCGCAGCGCGAAGGCGGTACTGTTGAGCGCTTACTTAAGATTTTATCGGCCCAGCGCATCAGCAGCTTGCCAGAAGAATTGCAATCACACGAAACTGTCCGCGAATTGCAGGTCGCCCTGGAAAGGCTGCACGATTTGGGTCTGATACACGTTGAATTTGATCCGACGCTGATGCGTGGCTTTGATTACTACACCGGCCTGGTATTCGAGGTTTTCGATACGCACCCCGACAACAACCGCTCGCTATTCGGTGGCGGTCGCTATGATGGATTGGTCGGGTTGTTCGGCGTCGAACCGGTGCCGACAGTTGGTTTCGGCATGGGTGATGTGACACTTGGTGATTTCTTGAAAGTCCACGAGCTTTTGCCGACGCTGCATCCTGAGACGCGGGTTTACGCCGCGCTGATCGGCAATGTGGCCAAGGACGCCCAGCGTGTCATCCAAGATTTGCGCAAAGAGGGTGTCAATGTCGCCGTCGACATCAGCGGCCGCAGCATCGATAAGCAATTCAAGACGGCCGATAAGAAGGGCATCCCTTACGTTTTGGTCATTGGCGAGCAAGAACTGAGCAGTGAGCAATTTACCCTCAAAGACTTGCGCACCGGTAACGAGGAAAAGCACAGCATCGAACGGATCGCCACCATCGTCCAGGATCATCGTCACGCAGACGATGAGCTATAACGACCTGGGCTGGTTATAGATTCGCTAGCCTAAAGGATTGTAATCTGTTAGGCTAGGTGAGTTAAGTCCCATAAAGGGCAAAGTGACTACGTAATTTACCGACATACCGTGCGTGCCCGACACAGCTAGTGCGCGACTCGGATCGGAAGAAAGGTTTGCCGTATCACCATATGCAAGTAAAGAAAGAATCCCTTAGTCCTACCAAACTCAAATTGACGCTAGTGGCCGAACAGTCGGTCATGGAGCAAGCCAAGCAAGAGGCCTTGCAACATCTTGCCAAGCACGTCAAAGTGCAGGGCTTCCGCGAAGGTAAGGCACCACTGGCGCTGATCGAAAAACAGGTAGACCAAAACGCGCTGCAGACCGAATTTTTAGATATCGTGGTCAACCGCGTCTATGTCGATGCCCTGATGGCCGACCGACTGCGTCCGGTCGATAGCCCAACCATCGCTATCACCAAATTCGTACCGTTCACCGAACTGGAAATGACCGCTGAAGTCGAAGTCGTAGGTGCGGTCAAGCTGCCTGACTACAAGAAGATCAAACTCGAAAAACCGGCCGTAAAAGTGACCGCCAAAGATGTCGATGAGGTATTGGATAACCTGAAGGAGCGCCTGGCCGAGAAAAAGACAGTTGACCGTGCCGCCAAGACTGGCGACGAAGCCGTCATTGATTTTGCTGGTACCGATACCAAAACCAAAGAGGCGATTGCCGGAACCGATGGCAAAGATTATCCACTGCTACTTGGCAGCAACAGCTTCATACCTGGCTTTGAAGAGGAAGTCATCGGTATGAAAGCCGGCGAGACCAAGAGCTTCGACATCGTCTTTCCTAAAGAGTATGGCGTCAGCGCCTTGCAAAACCGCAAAGTCACCTTTGAGGTCACCGTCAAAGAAGTGCGCGAGCTGGAGCTGCCAAAGCTCGACGACGCCTTTGCCGGACGGATCGGCTCGTTCAAGACGCTGGCCGATCTGAAGGCTGACATCAAACAGCAGATTACGGCCGAGCGCCAACAGGAGATTGACCGCACTTACGAGAGTGATTTGTTGGAAACGATTGCTAAGAAGACCAAGGCCGATATCCCAGAAATGTTGATTACCGAAGAAGTCGAGCGTCAGATAAACCAGGTGCGCCAAAATTTGATGTACCGTGGCCAGACATGGGAAGAATACCTCAAGAGCGAAGGTGTCAGCGAGGACGAGCTGCGTCAGCGCGAGCGTCCGGCAGCAGCCTTGCGGGTCACGGCTGGCTTAGCCTTGTCGGATATAGCTGAGGCCGAAAATATCTTCGTTACACCCGAGGAGACTGACGTCCGCCTGCAACTTATCCGGGGGCAGTACCAGGATGAGGCCATGCGCGCCGAACTTGACAAGCCGGAGGCCCGTCGCGAAGTCGCCAACCGCATCCTGAGTGAAAAAACCATCGCTCGTCTTACCGAATACGCATCCAAGTAGACAAATCATCAACAAAGTGAAATAATACTCTTAATTAGAAATCGAGAGGATTATATGGGTGAATGCGCTAAATTCTGTGATGGCTGTAAGCTAGACAACGGTGTATCCAATATCAGTAACGAGAAAATCAGGCATAATCTGACTACCCGATTACCAAACCCAGGTTTTGACATATTACTGGTAGATGCGGCTGATAGTGATATTACCAGTCTGCCAATCCGGGCACATGTGGGTAATTTTGTCGACAACACAATGCCTACGGCCACCTACAACGACATCAAACAAAGGGTGGAGGATTGTAACGGTCCAATCACTACGACCGAACAGGTTTCACGTCTCGGTCGCTTCCTTGGGCGGCTGTTTGGAACTCGCGAAGTAGAGGTTGAGCGGTGTGGGGCCTTCCCGGACCAAGACCCGGCTAATATTGAGATAGCAGCTTCGTCAGATGGATGGCGCTACGAGGATTGGGCGCCGTATCAGTAGGTAATATGTTTGGCGTTGTACTAAATCATGACTATGAGCCGGGTTCTAACGAGCCAAGCGTTTACTATGATCCGCTAGTCTTGGTGGAGATGAAGCAGCGATTGTACGAGTTTGCTCCTGAGGACGAGACCATAAATTTTCCCAGGATACTCGAGTTGTTCGTCGAGCCGATATCCGAAGAAGAGTTGGTTGAGCGATAAATTGCCCAATCTCGGAATGGGATTAGCACTCGACCTTGACGAGTGCTAATTGCTTGCGTATGATTAAAACATGTCTTAGTCATAGACGACCGAGTCGAGACTGGAAAGAACTTTTGCTAGACAGCTTTAATCTATTAATGGGAAGTGTGTGGAGGTAATTTATGAGCGTACTTATTCCAACCGTCGTCGAAAACGAAGGCCGCTACGAGCGAGCTTATGATATTTATAGCCGCTTACTAAAAGACCGCATCGTTTTCTTGGGCAGTGAAGTCAATGAGGCCACCGCCAACACCGTCGTAGCGCAACTACTTTTCCTGCAGGCCGAGGACGCCAAGAAGGACATCTTCTTCTATATCAACAGCCCTGGCGGCAGCGTTTATGACGCCTTGGCAATTTATGACACCATGCAGTACGTGACCAACGACATCCAAACCGTCGGTATAGGGGTGCAGGCTTCAGCCGCAGCCTTCTTGCTGAGCAGTGGCACCAAGGGCAAACGATTCGTCTTACCCAATTCAACGATCATGATTCACCAACCCAGCAGCGGTACGCGCGGCAAGGTAACCGATCAGGAAATCGATCTGCGTGAAAGCTTGCGTATCAAGAAGTTACTTGAGGAAATAATGGCCAAAAACACCGGTCAAAAGCCCTCACAAATTCACGAGGACATGGAGCGCGATAAGTGGCTCGATGCCAAAGCTGCCAAGGCCTACGGTATCGTCGATGAGGTCATCACTACGCCACCTAAAGCCAGCAAATAGACAAATCTTGAAAAATGTGCTATAATATAAATATATGGCGCATACGAACGAAAGGCTGGAACTCATCGGCGACTGGAGCGTAGAACGCGCCGGTAGTGAGGTTTCGATTGAGTCTGTTCTGTTGCCGTCCGGTGCCCACCAATCGGTGATTGAGGAATTTCCGCAAGTGACTTATGAACGTCGTTTGCTGGCTCGGCTGGCGCTCGGACCGCTGGCCGTTGATAAACCTGGTCGTACGCGTTTCATTGCCGTTCAAGACGTGGTCGAGCAATGGGCAAGTGATGCCCAGGGCTATAACGGCAACGCTATGATAAGTAACGCCCGGGATGTCTACGATCAGCAAACGCAGCACACGGCTACCATTCGACGCACGCGAGCCATCGTCGGTTTTCGCTTGTCTGCGCCACGCAGCATACCTAGCTCAATTATTCATGGCGACAAGCACGCCGTCCTGACCGACCTGGCTGTCAAAAGAGAGGGCGACACCTACGAACAGCGACAATATGCCGCCATCGCGGTGTTGTCAGCCTTTCGATACTTGGATAATCGTCGTACCCAGACGACCGTTTCGGCCGGACCGAGGCTTGAAATAAACCACAGAGATCTTTGGGAATCGCTTCATCCTGAGATGGCGGGCCTGCCATTGCACCCGGATCGGTCTTCGCTAAGACACCCGATAGCCCAGGATGCATCAGTCGCATACACAGGCTTTCGGCAGTACTTGATAAATGCCAAGATGCTCGGCGCCTAAATAGTCAAGCGAAAAAATCATAGACAACAGTGGTTGACGAAGTAGTTTTTACTACGTATACTAGAGGTTAAGAAGTAGTGTAAGTCGAACAGTGCCTAGTTTTATTACAATTCTCCGGTGCCAAAAACGTTCACTTAGAATCTTCGCGCGAACAACTAAATCACTTACCAACCAGTCGGCATACCGGTATTGCTGAGGATTGTGCGGCACCTTCGAAGGCTGCACAACTAGACAATAGTGGACTTGCTGATCGTAATTATTAGGGGGCGTTGCTAGTAGCGTATGGCAAACAGCACAGCGGGAAAGAAAACCAACACCACCAACCAGCGCGTGTATTACACGAGCGCACAGGACGATGCGCTTGCGATTCCGAGCTTGGTTGATCACCAAAATAAGTCGTTCCAGTGGTTCGTCGAGGAGGGCTTGAGTGAGCTCTTGGCCGAAATCAGCCCAATCGAGGACTACACTGGCGCCAAATTGACTCTGGTCTTCAAGGACTACCACTTTGAGGAGCCCAAGATCAGTGAGGCCGAGGCCCGAGAAAACAACATCAGTTTCGACGCGCCGCTCAAGGCTAACGTCGAGCTTATCAACAAAGTCACTGGCGAGGTCAAGGAACAGGAAATCTACCTGGGCGATTACCCATGGATGACCGAGCGCGGTACCTTCGTGATCAACGGCGCCGAGCGCGTCGTGGTCTCGCAGCTTATCCGTAGTGCCGGCGTGTTCTTTACATCCGAAATGCACGGTACCAGCAACCTGTACGGTGCCAAGGTCATCCCTGGCCGTGGTGCTTGGCTGGAGTTTGAAACCTCGGCTGCCGGTGCCATCTACGTCAAGATTGACCGTAAGCGTAAGCTGCCGGTCACCACGCTGCTGCGCGCCCTAGGCGTCAGCGAAAGCGAAATGCGCGAAGCTTTCAAGCACGTCGACCAAGGTAAGACCAGCTACCTGCAGGCTACACTCGACAAGGACACCGCCCGCGGCCAGAACGACGCCCTCATTGAGGTCTACCGTCGTTTGCGTCCAGGTGATTTGGCCACCGTCGACAACGCTCGCAGTCTGATTGAGAACATGTTCTATAACTTCAAGCGCTTCGACTTTAGTCGTGTTGGTCGTTACAAGATTAACAAGCGCCTGGATCTCGATGTGCCGAACACGGTCGAGAACCGCGTCATGCGGATTGCTGATTTGGAAGCCATCGTGGCCGAGATCATGCGCCTCAACAATACGCAAGAACCAGCCGATGACATCGACAGTCTAGCCAACCGCCGCGTCAAGCTGGTCGGTGAGCTGGTCCAGCGCCAGTTCCGCATCGGTTTGCTGCGCATGGTCCGCAACACCCAGGACCGCATGAGCATGTCCGAAATCGAAACGGTCCAGCCGGGTCAGCTTATCAACGCCCGACCGGTTGTGGCCGCTGTTCGTGAATTCTTTGCCAGCTCACAGCTGTCTCAGTTCATGGACCAAATCAACCCATTGTCCGAATTAGCCCACAAGCGTCGTCTGAGCTCAATGGGTCCCGGCGGTCTTTCGCGCGAACGCGCCGGTTTCGAAGTCCGTGACGCTCACGCTACTCACTACGGCCGCATCTGTGCCGTCGAAACGCCAGAAGGTGCCAACATCGGTTTGGTGCTCAACCTAGCCAACTACGCCCGCGTCAACGAATATGGTTTCATCGAAACGCCGTACCGCAAGGTCATCAACGCCGTTACCGCTAAGGATTCCGTCGGCGAGATTGCTCGCGTTGACCTAGAAGACGAAAGCGGCAAGGTGCTCGTGAAGGCCGGCAGCAAGATTACCTCTGCCGATGCCGCCAAGCTGGCTAAGGTCACGGCTCGTGTCACCTGGCCAGTCAAGGCTCGCGTGACTAGCGACGTCGTTTACCTTGACGCCTACGAAGAAGCCAGCGCCATCATTGCTGGCGGTGGTAACGAGATTGACGACAACGGTTACTTTGCCAACGAACGTGTCGGTGCTCGTTTCGATTTGCGCTCCGGCGAAGTTGACACCAACGACGTTACTCACGTGGACGCCGCTCGCAACCAGATTATTGGTTCGTCGGCCGGCCTCATTCCATTCATCGAGAAGAACTACGTTTACCGCTCACTCATGGGTAGTAACCAGCAACGCCAGGCAGTCCCACTATTGCAACCACAAGCTCCAATCGTCGGTACCGGTCTTGAGGAAGTTGCTGCTCGTAACACTGGTCAGGTCGTTTTGGCCCAAGGAGCCGGTGAGGTCGTTCGCGCCACCAGCGATGAAGTCGTCGTCAAATATAAAGACAGTACGCTGACCTACCAGCCGCAGCACTTTGCCCGCAGCAACGAAGGCACCAGCATCAACCAGCGTGTCGTCGTTTCGACTGGCGACAAGGTCAAGGCTGGCGATGTCCTGATCGAAGGTATGTCAATCGAAAACGGTGAATTGGCCCTGGGGAAGGACCTGCTGACGGCATTCATGCCTTGGAGCGGTTACAACTTCGAGGACGCCATCATCATTTCCCGCCGTCTCGTCCAAGACGACACCCTGACCTCCGTCCACATCGTCGATTTCATGATTGAAGTCCGCGAGACCAAGCTTGGTCCAGAGGTCGTCACCCGTGACATCCCTAACGTCTCAGAAGATACCCTGCGTCACCTCGACGAAGACGGTATCGTACGCATCGGTGCCGAAGTGCACCCCGGTGACATCCTGGTCGGTAAGATTACTCCTAAGGGTGAGCAAGAGCTCAGTTCTGAGGAACGCCTACTGCGTGCCATCTTCGGCGAGAAGGCCAAGGAAGTTCGTGACACGTCGCAGCGCATGAGTAACGGCAAGCACGGCAAGGTCGTCGGCGTAAAGGTCTTTAGTCGCGAAAACGGTCACGACCTGAAAGCTGGCGTATTGATGCAAATCCAGGTCTTCGTCGCTCAGATGCGCAAGATTAGCGTCGGTGACAAGCTCGGTGGTCGTCACGGTAACAAGGGTGTTATCGCCCGAATCCTGCCAGTTGAGGACATGCCATTTACCGAAGACGGTACGCCGATTGACATCATCTTGAACCCGCTCGGTGTCCCATCCCGTATGAACATCGGCCAGCTGTTCGAAACCCACCTCGGCATGGCCGCCCGCGCCCTTGGCATCCGGGTCGCTAGCCCATCGTTCAACGGAGTCAGTGGTGAGAAGATCCAAGAGCTACTGAAGGAAGCTGGTCTGCCAGAAGACGGCAAGCAGCAACTATACGATGGCCGCACTGGTGAAGCCTTCACCGAGCGCACTACCGTCGGTTCCATGTACATGATCAAGCTCAACCACATGGTCGCCGACAAGATCCACGCCCGCTCGACCGGTCCATACACCATGGTCACCCAACAGCCTTTGGGCGGTAAGGCCCAAAATGGTGGTCAGCGCTTCGGCGAGATGGAGGTCTGGGCACTTGAAGCTTATGGTGCCGCTAACACCCTCCAAGAAATGTTGACCATCAAGTCTGACGACGTCTACGGACGAAGCAAGGCTTACGAATCCATCATCAAGAAGACTCCGATTGTCGGACCGAAGGTTCCGGAAAGCTTCAACGTGCTCGTCAAGGAACTCCAAGGTCTCGGCCTCAAGGTCGATTTGGTCCAAAGCGACACTGTCGTTGATGCCGAAGACGTCTTGGCTGGCAATATCCGCGACGAGGCGGAACATATCCCGACTATCGACGTGCCTGAAGATGAAATCTCCAATGTTGATGTAACCGAAGAAGAACCAAGCCCCGATGAAGATTTCCAGGCCGAGCAAGGACCGGTAGAAGTCGAAGAGGAGGTAGTGCTGGTCGCTACCGAAGAGAACAATGACAATGAAGAGGAGAAGGAGGCCTAATGCGTCGTTACACTAACGGAACAGACATCGCGGTATTTGACGCAGTTCGGCTGGCCGTGGCTAGCGCTGGTGACATCCTGGACTGGAGTTACGGCGAGGTTACCAAACCCGAAACCATTAACTATCGCACCCAAAAACCAGAACGCGACGGACTATTTTGTGAGCGTATCTTTGGCCCAGTCAAAGATATCAACCCGCACGACGCCAAATACAAGGGCGTCCGTAGTCGCGAAGCCGCCGTCGACAAGAACGGCGAACTGGTAACCAAATCCATCGTTCGTCGTGAACGCATGGGCCACATCAGCCTTGCCGTACCGGTTGCTCACATTTGGTTCCTGCGCGGCACCCCAAGCGCCATCGGTTTGCTTCTGGGCATGACCGTCAAGAGCTTGGAGCGCGTGGCTTACTTTGCCAGCTACATCATCAAGAGCGTCGATGTCGAAGCTCGTGACAAATTGTTGGCTGACAAAGAAGCTGAATTCGCTGCCGCCAAGGAAGCCATCAAACTTCGCTACGAAAAAGAAGCCGAAGCCGAAGATGCCAACGTCAAGGCCTTGGCTGAAATGCAAAACAAGGAAATTGACGAGGTAACCGGTGAATTC
Source organism: Candidatus Saccharibacteria bacterium UBA6224 (assembly GCA_002441585.1). Taxonomy (GTDB): domain Bacteria; phylum Patescibacteriota; class Saccharimonadia; order Saccharimonadales; family UBA4665; genus UBA6224. Next base: position 76,114 of record DJWS01000009.1, read on the forward strand.
GAGCAATTCCGCGACCAACTGACGGGCCTCGACAAGCTGAACTTGCTGAACGAGACCGATTATCGGGCACTGCCCGACAACCTGCGTTCGCTGATTACGGTCGGCATGGGTGGTGAATCCCTGCAAGACATGCTCAAGGAAATCGACCTCAAGGAATTGATTGCTACGCTGACGACCGAGGCCGAGGACGCCAAGGGTCAGCGCCGCAAGAAGCTGATGAAGCGCTTGCGCCTGCTGGAAAGCATGGATCGTGCCGGTATCAAACCTAGCAGTATGTGCTTGAGCGTATTGCCAGTGATTCCTCCGGATCTGCGTCCGATGGTCCAACTGACCGGTGGTCGTTTCGCGACTTCCGACCTCAACGACCTTTACCGTCGCGTCATTAACCGTAACAACCGTCTCAAGAAGCTGATCGACCTGAATGCTCCCGAAGTCATCCGTCGCAACGAGCAGCGCATGCTCCAGGAAGCCGTCGACGCCCTGATTGACAACAACAGCGCCCGCAGTGGCCGCGCCGTTGCTGCAACCGGCCAGCGCCGTCGCCTGAAGAGCCTGAGCGACTTGCTCAAGGGTAAGCAGGGTCGTTTCCGCCAGAACTTGCTCGGTAAGCGCGTCGACTACTCCGGCCGTAGCGTTATTGTTGCCGGTCCTGAGCTTAAGATTGACGAATGTGGTTTGCCAAAGATGATGGCTCTCGAGCTGTTCAAACCATTTGTCATCGGTGAGCTGATCGAGAACGAACACGCCCACAACATCCGCAGCGCCACCCGCCTGATTGAACTTGGTGAGACCGTCGTCTGGGATGCCCTGGACGAGGTCATCAAGGGCAAATATGTCCTATTGAACCGTGCTCCATCACTGCACCGCCTCAGCATCCAGGCCTTCCAGCCGAAGCTGATCGAAGGCCGTGCTATCCAGCTTCACCCGCTGGTCTGTAAGGGCTTCAACGCCGACTTCGATGGTGACCAGATGGCCGTCCACTTGCCTTTGAGCAAGAAGGCCCAGGCCGAAGCGCGCGACATCATGGCTGCCAACAAGAACTTACTGAAGCCAGCTGACGGTTCGCCGATCTTGCACATCGAGCAGGATATCGTGCTTGGTTGTTACTACCTGACGTATGATCGCCCAGGTCTGAGCGACCAGGAGCCACGAGCCTTCGCCGGCCTTAATGAAGCACTGATGGCACTCGATGCCGGTCAGGTAAAACTCCAGACGCCTATCCGTCTGTCATTCCGTGGTCAGGTTCGTGAGACTACAGTAGGCCGGGTCCTGTTCAATGAAACTTTCCCCGAAGACTTCACCTACCAAGACGAGCCGATGACCAAGAAGCGCTTGCAAAAGGTCATGGCTGCTGTTTACGCCAAATATGGCCAGGAACGCACCGCCGAGATCGCCGACACACTTAAGGAAATCGGCTTTCGTTACGCCACTACCTCTGGCATGTCCATCGGTATGGCTGACTTCGACAAGGTCGAAGGTATGGATAAGGTCATCTCTGATGGAGAAGATCGTGCCACTGCCATTTCAGAGCAATACGAACAAGGTTTCATCACCAACGAAGAGCGTTACCGCCTGACGGTCGAGAACTGGCTGAAGGTCGAAGCGCGCGTCCAGGAAATGCTGGGCGAGCAAATGGTCGGTCGTGATACCAGTACGGCTATCGCTATTAACTCCGGTGCCCGTGGTAACATCTCCCAGCTGCGTAACGCAGTCGGTATGCTCGGTGTCATGCAGGACGCTAGCGGCGCCACCATCGAGCTGCCCGTTAAGTCCGGTTACATTGCCGGTCTTGACCCACTCGAGTACTTTACTGGTACACGTGGTGTGCGTAAGGCCCTCATCGACATCGCCCTCAAGACGGCTGACGCCGGTTATCTGACTCGTCGTTTGGTCGACGTCTCTCAAGACGTCTTCACCATCGAAGACGAAGAAGGTTTGGATCCTGGATTTGCCATGTTCCGAGCCGACGCCGCAACTATCGGTGTTGACTACGGTTCACGTCTCGAAGGCCGTTTTGCCGCCGAGACCGTCAAGGGCTACGTCAAGAAGGGTGAGCTCATCACCGCCGAGATTGCCAGTGCGATTGATGCCGATGAATCACTCGATGGCATCAAGATCATGAGCGTCCTGAGTGCTACATCTGTCCGCGGCACGCCACGCAAGAGCTACGGTATCGACCCGGCCACCGGTGAACTGGTTGCCGAGCACCACCCGATTGGCGTTATCGCCGCTCAGAGTATTGGTGAGCCTGGTACGCAGTTGAGCCTCGACAGTAAGCACCGCTCTGGTGGCGCCCTGGCCGACGATACTGCCCAGGGTCTTAGCCGTATCGAAGAGTTGTTCGAGGTTCGCACACCGAAAGGTCAGGCTTACCTCAGCGAAATCGCCGGTACGGTCAACCTCTACGAAGATGGTGACCACTACGTGATTCAGATCGTCGGCAAGGACGCCGATGCCATCACGCTGCCACTTGATGGCCGCAACCCACACGTTGCAACAGGTTCTGATGTCGCCGTCGGCGACGTCTTGGCCGCCAAAGACGATGGCTCTGAACCACTCGTGGCAAGTGTTGCCGGCAAGGTCGATGTCAGTTCCAAGAAGCTGGTCATCACTCCGGCCGGCCAAGCCAGCGCCCGTTACGAGATCCCAGGTTACAAGCAACTCAGCGTCAAGGACGGTGACACGGTAGTAGCTGGTCAACGTCTGACCAGTGGATCGATCAACCTGCACGATTTGGCCGCCCTCCAGGGCGTCGAATCGACCCAGCGCTACATCATGAGCGAGGTGCTACGCATCTTTGCTAACCAGGGACAGAACATCGCTGACAAGCACCTTGAAATCATTGTGCACCAGATGTTCAGCCGAGTTCAGATCGAAGAACCTGGTGACAGCGACTTCGTCACTGGCGACATCGTCAGCAAACTGGCAGTTGCTCGTGCCAATGAGGAACTGAGCGCCAGCGGCAAGACCCAGGTCGTCGCCAACCAGCTGCTGCTTGGTATCACCAAGGCCAGCCTGGCTACGGACTCATTCCTGAGTGCCGCTTCGTTCCAGGACACCACCCGAGTCCTGATCGCCGCCGCTACCAGCGGTAAGGTCGACAACCTGTACGGTTTGAAAGAAAACGTCATCTTGGGCCGCAAGATTCCGGTTGGAACCGGTGCCATCCAGGAGGATGAGACCGAGGCCGAGCAAGAAGCTGAATTCGCTCAAGCCGCCTAAGCCCATCGTTTTATCCGCCCAAGGGGCCACCCCTTGTGCAAGCAGCAATAATCTGCTAAAGTTAACAAGTCAAATTAAGTGGTCCGAGCCAAGGGAACAACCGCTGTGATGATATTGGCATTCATCATAGCGCCCTGATGGCGGCAGATCACAATCTAAGGAGAATGCATGCCAACAATCAACCAGCTTGTTCGCAAGCCGCGCCGGAAAGCCAGTGGCAGTTCTAAGTCACCAGCCCTGCAACGCGTCACGAACAGCCTCAAAACAACCAACTATGAAAAGTCAGCACCGTTCAAGCGTGGTGTCTGTGTCAAGGTGACTACCAAGACCCCGAAGAAGCCGAACTCGGCTCTTCGTAAAGTTGCCCGTGTTCGCCTGACCAACGGCTACGAAGTTTGGGCTTACATCGGTGGTGAAGGTCACAACCTGCAAGAGCACGCCGCCGTACTGGTGCGCGGTGGCCGCGTCAAGGACCTTCCTGGTGTGCGTTACCACATCGTCCGTGGTAGTCTCGACCTTCAGGGTGTCAGCAACCGCAAACAGGGTCGTAGCAAGTACGGCGCCAAGAAAGAGAGTAAATAATAATGCCACGCAAAGTTACTAAATCTCTCGTTCGTCCTGTCGCACCTGACCGCGTTTACAACAACGAAATGGTCACCAGACTAATCAACCGCGTCATGCGCGATGGCAAGAAGCAAATCGCCGAACGCCTGGTGTACGTCGGTATGCAAAAGGCCGCTGACAAGCTCAAGGTCCAGAACCCGCTCGAAGTTTTCGAGCAGGCCATGAAGAATGTCACCCCCTTGGTCGAGACTCGTTCTCGCCGTGTCGGTGGTGCCAACTATCAGATTCCATTCGAGGTGAAGGGTCAGCGCCAGAAGCACCTCACCATGATGTGGTTCGTTGCCGCCGCTCGCGCTCGCAAGGGTATGAGCATGGCTGACCGTATCGCTCTAGAGCTGGTTGACGCCTACAATGGCCAAGGCGCGGCCGTTAAGAAGCGTGAAGACACGCACANNCACAAGATGGCCGAGGCCAACCGTGCCTTCGCCCACTTCGCTCGAGGTTAACATGAAAGAAGTCCGCACTCCCGCCGAGATCCTTGATCTGAGCGAGGATGATGCGGCATCGATATTGCGGGCATATACGGCCGATCCGAAAGAGTTCGTTGGCACATTTCAACAACTGGAATCGACCATGCCCCTGCAATGCCGACATTGCCCACACCTTATCAGCCTTGCTATCGAGGTAGCGTCCGGTGAGGCAACGTTTGAGCAAATCGTCGAAGCTCGAAACACCATCTTGAATCCTCAGGAATGTGGTGGCGCCGAATTGAAGGTCATGGAATACTATGATCAATCAGGCGAACTGGACGGGCTCCTCGGTTATGTATGTCTAAGCAGAGAAATTAACTAGTAGTAAGTAAAGGTAAATAATGGCAACCAAAGTAACACCAATGAAAGATATCCGAAACCTCGGTATTATCGCGCACATCGACGCCGGTAAGACCACCACGACGGAGGGCATCCTCTATCGCACCGGTCTTAAGCACAAGATTGGCGCCGTCCACGAAGGTGAGACGACGACCGACTGGATGGCACAGGAACGCGAACGCGGTATTACCATTGTTGCCGCCTCTGTTACTTGCTACTGGAAGGGGCACCAGATCAACATCATCGATACCCCTGGTCACATCGACTTTACCGTCGAGGTGGAACGTTCTCTGCGCGTTCTCGACGGTGCCTGTGTTGTCTTCGACGGCAAGATGGGTGTCGAGAGCCAGTCTGAGACCGTTTGGCGCCAGGCCGACAAGTACGGCGTGCCTCGTGTCTGCTTTATTAACAAGATTAACCAAACCGGCGGTGACTTCTACAAGTCGCTTGATAGCATCCACAACCGTCTGAGCAAGCGGGCTTTCCCGATTCACTTGCCAATTGGTTTTGAGCAGAGCATCAACGGCGTCGTCGACTTGGTCACGATGAAGGCCTACACCTACAAGGACTTCACCGATCACGAGCTCGTCGAGGGTGAAATTCCAGCTGACATGCTTGATAAGGTCAAGAAATACCGCAGCTTGCTGATCGAAAACGCCGTTGCCGAAGACGAAGCCATGCTCGAGAAGTACTTCGAAGTCGGCGAAGAGGGTCTGTCTGAAGAGGAAATCAAGCAGGCCATTCGCTCGGCTGTCCTGGGCGGTAACTTCTTTGCTGTGACCGGTGGTGATGGCCGTGGCGTCATCGTCGAGAAAGTTCTCGACATGGTCAACGACTACCTGCCGAGCCCGCTTGATCGTGGCAGCAACTGGGGGACCCACCCTAAGACTGGTGAAGAAATCGAACGCAAGCCGACCGAGGCCGACCCGTTTGCGGCATTGGCCTTCAAGATTACCACCGACCCATTCGTCGGTAAGTTGGCTTACTTCCGCGTTTACTCCGGTAAAGTGACAGCCGGTAGCTACGTGCTCAACAGCACCACCGGCGAAAAAGAGCGCGTCGGTCGTATTGTCCGATTGCAGGCTGATAAGCGCGAAGACGTCACCGAAGTCGGCGCTGGCGATATCGCCGCCATCGTTGGCCTAAAGGGAACGACCACCGGTAACACCCTGTGTGACCAAGCTAACCCGATCGTTCTAGAGAGCATTACCTTCCCAGAGCCGCCTGTGTCGATTGCCATTGAGCCAAAGACCAAGGCCGACCAAGAAAAGATGAGCCTCGCCTTGCAGCGCTTGGCCGAAGAAGACCCAACCTTCCGTATCCGCGTCGATGACGAGACCGGCCAGACCATCATCAGTGGTATGGGTGAGCTTCACCTGGAAATCTTGGTCGACCGCATGAAGCGCGAATTCAACGTCGAAGCCAACATCGGTCAACCACAGGTTGCCTACCGAGAGACTATCCGCAAGGATGGTGTCGAAGTCCAGGGTAAGTTCGTCCGCCAATCTGGTGGTCGTGGTCAGTACGGTGACGTCTGGCTGCGCCTGAGCCAAAACGAGCCGGGCGCCGGTTTTGAATTCATCAACTCCATCAAGGGTGGTGTGGTGCCAACTGAATACATCAAACCAGTCCAGCAGGGTATCGAAGAAGCCATGAGCAACGGTGTTATCGCCGGTTACCCTGTCGTTGACATCAAGGCCGAACTATACGACGGAAGCTACCATGAAGTCGACTCCTCAGAAATGGCCTTTACCATCGCCGGTTCTATGGCGCTCCAAGAAGGTGTTAAGAAAGCCCAGCCGACGCTACTGGAGCCCGTTATGAAGGTCGTCGTCGTTACCCCTGAGGAATTCATGGGTGACGTGATTGGTGACCTCAACAGTAAGCGAGGTCGCATTGAGTCCATGGAAGATCTATCGGCTGGCATCAAAGAGATCACTGCCTTCGTCCCCCTTGGCGAAATGTTCGGTTACACGACCAACTTGCGTAGCATGACCCAAGGTCGCGCCAGCTCCAGCATGGAGCTCGACCACTATGCCGATGTGCCAAACAACGTCGCCGACGCTATCATCGCCAAAAACTCCAAATAAGCGAAATATCTTACTGACATTTAGCCAATAAAGTCGACTTTTTGTAACGGTTATGGTTGCAAATATTGACGAAGTATGGTATAAAGTGAGCATGGTACTTTTAGACGGCCCTATCCCAACGTTTACTGAGCAACAACTTAACCCTGACCTTCCCCTGGAAGGAACAAACTACGACGGATTCGAAACAGCTGAGCTGACACTGGTCGCCGACAATACATTGTCCGGTCGGCTTGCTCGGGCAGCCAATGATCGTGTGAATCATACGCATGCAGACTACAATACACCGAAAGAACCGGTTAGTGATCTGTGGACGCTCGAACTGTTCACAGATGCTGCTGATTTCCTTCAAGATGGCACATCAAACGAAATTGAGAACGTAAAAAACCACCTGGGCAGCATCGCTCACGCCGCCGCCCTACTGGTGTCGCAATATCCTCGTTTTTCACAGATGTCGCCAGAGGAGTTTGTAACGATCACGGCTCGTCGTGACGCGGCACGCATGGCGAGTATCGCTATCTATAAACATTTCCCACAGCCCGTTACGATGCGTTCCCGCGAGGAAATGCTGGTTGAAAAGGGTAAGACTACCCAAACTGAAATCAGCGAAGTCGCTTAAGTACAACCTCCATATTCAATCGTAATAACGTTTGGTCAGAACCCCTGGCCGACCTCTTTACAAAGCGTTCGTCATCTCCTATACTGTCCGGAGTAACTCGTGTGAGTTCTATTTTGCTCATGCAAATAAATCAATCGTAATCAATTAATAAAGGAGTCATTAAATATATGGCAGGAACATTTGACCGCAGCAAGCCGCACGTCAACGTTGGTACTATGGGCCACGTCGACCACGGTAAGACTACGCTAACCGCAGCTATTACCGCTGTATTGGCTAAGAAGCTTCCATCTGACGTCAACAAGCCTATCGCTTACGACCAGATCGACAACGCACCAGAAGAGAAGGCTCGTGGTATAACCATCGCTACTTCTCACCAGGAGTACGAAAGTGAAAAGCGTCACTACGCTCACGTCGACATGCCAGGTCACGCCGACTACGTTAAAAACATGATCACGGGTGCGGCTCAGATCGACGGTGCAATCCTCGTGGTTGCTGCCAACGACGGTCCGCTACCACAGACTCGTGAGCACGTACTGCTTGCTCACCAGGTGAACGTACCTAAGATTGTTGTCTTCCTGAACAAGATGGACCTGGCTGACCCNNACTACGTCAAGAACATGATTACCGGTGCCGCTCAGGTTGATGGTGCTGTTTTGGTCGTTTCTGCTGCTGATGGTCCTATGCCACAAACTCGTGAGCACGTTCTGTTGGCTCGCCAGGTTGGCGTGCCGAAGATCGTTGTCTTCCTCAACAAGATGGACTTGGCTGACCCAGAGTTGGTCGACCTCGTCGAAGAGGAAGTCCGTGAACTGCTCGAGAAGAACGACTTCGACAAGGACTGCCCGATTATCCGCGGTTCTGCCACCAAGGCTCTCGAAGGTGACGCCGCCAACGAGGACGCAGTCTTCGAGCTGGTCAAGGCCATGGATGACTACATTCCAGAGCCAAAGCGCGATCTCGACAAGCCATTCCTGATGCCTATCGAGGACGTCTTCTCGATCAAGGGTCGTGGTACGGTTGCTACCGGTCGTGTTGAACAGGGTGTCGTCAAGGTTAACGACGAAGTTGAAATCGTCGGTATCCGTGACACCAAGAAATCAGTCGTTACCGGAATCGAAGCTTTCAAGAAGAGCCTCGACCAAGGTCAAGCTGGTGACAACGCCGGTGTTCTGCTCCGCGGTATTGAGCGCGACGACATCGAGCGCGGTCAGGTCCTGGCAAAGCCGGGTACCATCACCCCTCACACTGAATTTGACGCTGAAGTCTACATCCTGACCAAGGAAGAGGGTGGTCGTCACACGCCATTCTTCAAGGGCTACAAGCCTCAGTTCTACTTCCGTACTACGGACGTGACTGGTGAGGTTGAATTGCCGGCTGACAAAGAAATGGTCATGCCTGGTGATACCGTCACCTTCAAGGTAAAACTCCTCGCTCCTATCGCTATGGAGCAGGGTCTGCGCTTCGCTATCCGCGAAGGCGGCCGCACCGTTGGTGCTGGTGTCGTTACCAAGATCAACAAATAATCTACTCCTAGATTGTTTAAGATAAACTCCGGGAAGCCGGAGTTTATCTTTATTTACGTATCGGGTAGGATGGATATAAAGCAAGGAGTACTATGGAACAAATCGATCCCAGCCCCGAGAGTCGCGATGAAACAGTGGTCATAAATGATCATCAAGAACCTGCGCCACAACCAACTCACCCGACTGTGGTCAAAAATCTCGGTACGGTCTGCGTAATCGACACGGGCGCAAGGCTTATCGTAGATACGAGCATTATAGTGCCACCACTGAAAAGACGACACCACAGATAAGGCACCACGGGCAGTTTAAGAGCTATTATGCAAAAAGGGCGCTCAATCTGGGCGCTTTTTTGTTTGGCATAAGCTTGTCGTTTGGGCTAAAGTAATTTCAATTATGAGCCTCAGTGGAGAAGCATGGTTACGAAGCCCGGAACGACGGCGTTGGGACGTGACATACGCGGCCGTCTATTTACCGGTGTTTGGCTCACTGGCGATTGCTGGCGGAATGGCTGTTGCCGCCATTGACGGCCATGGCCCGCTATTCAGACAAAGACGCGCGGGCCGAGATAATCTGCCTTTTACCATCCTTAAACTTCGTACCATGCCGCCCGACACCCCGCATGTGCCAAGCAACGGTCACGGCGATGAGCGCGCCACCAAATTAGGCCGGATATTGAGAAAATACACCCTGGACGAAGCACCACAGCTGATCAATGTGATTAAGGGTGATATGTCGCTGGTCGGTCCAAGGCCGCTGTTAGAATGTCATATCGAGGCCATTGCCGAGACTTTGCCAAGCTCGCTCGCAGAGGAATGGCTAGAAGCTCGCTCGATTTGTCGACCGGGCATCATCAACCCATTTACGGTCAGTATGGCTCGTTACGGCGAGCCATACTCTAACGAGACCCGAGTCAGATCCGAAATTGCATTTGCTGAATATGCTAGTCGGGAAGTTGATCGTCTGATGGTCAGAGATACAGTTGCCAGCCTGCTTGGTTATCGCCACCCATCAGTCGAAACGGAGTCCGTACTCCAATCAGGCATGCAGGCTTAGACTTGCATTAGTGACCCATACCTGTATACTTGGGGGCAATCATTCAATAGCATTAACCCAGGGTATGAACGGAATGCCAAGGGGAATAGGGAGGAACAGATATGTCATTAAGTTTTGAAACAGCCGCCGACGAGGCGGTTTTACGACCAGATACCACGAACCTGAGCGGCGATGCTGAGCAGGCAGCCGATGCGGTATTCGAACAGGTTGATACGGTCGACGAGATTCAAATGGTCGAAGTATCTGGCGAAGTTCGCCCACTCAACCCGTTTGATGGGCTGATAGCAGCGGCTCAGAGCTTGCGTGAGAGCGCCTGGAAGACGCGGGAATGGCAGACGACAGGCGACTGGTTTAACGACCAGGACCAGGGCAGCGGACAAATCCCATTCGGCGATTAGGCCGAGTTGAAAAATAGTGCTTAAGAGGGTATACTTGCCCTACATTACTAATCGTGCCGAGAACTCGTCCGGTATCTCAGACCCCGTGAAGAGGTTACGGCACACCAATAGCAATAGGAGCTATCCCCATGGCTGATGCCAAACCAACAGATGTAAAACAGCGGATTCGAATCCGTCTTAAGGCCTACGACCACAAAGTCATCGACCAGGCTGCCAAGCAGATCGTCGACACGGCACTGCGCACCGGCGCTACCTTGGCCGGTCCGATTCCACTGCCGACCCGCAAGACTACCTTCACGGTCGTCAAGAGCCCGCACGTCTACAAGAAGGGTCGTGAACAGTTCGAAATGCGTGTCCACAAGCGCCTGATTGACGTTTTCGAGCCGACTCCCAAGACGATTGATTCGCTGATGAACCTCAGCCTTCCAGCCGGCTGCGACGTCGAAATCAAGATGTAATCATCGAAACGCCCCACTCGGGGCGTTTTTGTTAATGCCGTCTCGGTATGCTTAAATAGTACTAATGGTTAAATCAAAACAAAAAGTTCAGCGCTCCAAAAAGTCGGCCTTCAACAATGACGGGCCATACATATTAAAGCTCGTCCTGTATACGATCCTCGGCATGCAGTGGCTATGGATCCAGCAGCCAGACGGCGTGCACTATCCATTGCCGTTCGGTCTAGTTCTAGGATTAATCTTTGCGGCCCATGAGCATTTCCAGGTTGATCGCAAGATCGAGTACGCTATCTTATTGGCTGCCATGCTGGCCGGCTATGTGACCAAAATCGGTGTATTCGTGACTATTTAGATACAATCGGCACCCTTTACTTAGCTAGTCAAACCATGTAGAATTTGCAACACATTGACAGTAGTGGCAGTTTTCTGTTACTCTGTTATGGTATCAAACAAGCCCTGAACTTGATGATTTAGGTAGGTCCCACCATTAACAGGGGGAAACCGCCCGAACATCAAGCGTTTTTATGTCTATACCACATACAAACCAGGGATAAATAAAGGAGATGCGCCTTAAGGCGCAAAGACGCTATGAAAGCACTAATCACACGAAAGGTTGGCATGACCAGTACCATCGCAGAAGACGGTACGGTTGCTGCTGTTACCTTGCTTTCCGCTAGTCCCTGTGTTGTGACACAGGTCAAAACCGCAGATGTCGACGGCTACACCGCCGTACAGCTCGGCTTTGAAGAGGGAAAAAAGCAAAACACTAACAAAGCTCAAGAAGGACATCTCAAGGCCGCCGGTATACTCCCGAAGATTATGCGCGAGTTCCGTGTAACCGAGATTCCAGAAGACCTCAAGGTTGGATCAACAATCAGCCCGGAGGTCTTTTCAGTTGGTGACGTTATCGACGCCACCGGCACGAGCAAGGGTAAGGGTTGGGCTGGCACCATCAAGCGCCACAACTTCCACCGCCAGCGTGCGACGCACGGTGGTAAAGGCAACACCCGAAAAGTCGGTTCTATCGGTAGCATGTACCCTCAGCACATCTTCAAGGGCAAGAAAATGGCCGGCCAGATGGGCTATGAGCAAGTCACCGTCCAGAACCTGAAGGTCGCTTTGGTTGACGCCGAGAACAACATCATCGGAGTTGTCGGAGCCGTACCCGGACCGAAAAAAGGCATCGTAATTATTAAGGAGGCGAAGTAATGGCTACTGCTGCAACTTTCACCAAGTCTGGCACTAAAGCTACGACTGCCGCCAAGCTCAGCAAGGACGTCTTCGAAGTCGTCCCCCAGAGCCACGAACTGCTCAAGCAGGCTTATGTAGCCCACCTGAGCAATGGCCGCGAGAACTTTGCCGTTACTAAGACACGTGGTCTGGTGAGCGGTGGTGGCCGCAAGCCCTGGAAGCAAAAAGGCACTGGCCGGGCACGTTTCGGTTCGAGCCGTAACCCAATCTGGCGCGGTGGTGGTATCGCTTTCGGCCCGACTGGTCAGGAGAACTACACTAAAGCGCTCAACACCAAGGCCAAGCGTCTGGCAATCCGCCAAGCCCTAAGCCTGGCTACTGCTGCCAAGAAGCTGGTCGTCATCGAAGACATCACCAGCAAAGACGGCAAGACCAGCGAGTTGGCTGCTCTGCTTACCAAAATCGGCGCTAACCGCCGGACTTTGATCGCTGTCGAGCACAAAACGGACGAGCTAGTTCGGGCTTCCAAGAACCTGACTGACACCAAGCTAGCCCAGGCCAACTACCTGAACGTCTACGACGTACTTAACGCCGACACTATCGTGATGACCAAGGCTGCACTGGACATCGTAACCAAGTGGCTCGAAGAGGCCAAAAAGGAGGCTAAGTAATGTCATTATCAATGCCACTAAAGCCTCGCCTGAGCGAAAAAGCTTTTGGTCAGAGCCAGAATCAAACCTATGTTTTCGTAGTACCTGGTGACGCCAACAAGCACTCAATCGCCGAGGCAGTCGCCAAACAGTTCGACGTCAAAGTCGAGACTGTCAACATCAGTGTACTGAAGGGCAAGGCCAAGCGCACCGTCAGCCAGAAAGGCCGTCGCGTCATGAGCGGTCGCACCTCGGACATCAAGAAGGCTTACGTGACTGTCGCCAAGGGCGAGCACTTGCCAATCTTTGACGCTATCGAGGAAGAAGAAGCCAAGCAAGCCGAAACTCAGGAAAAACTGAGCAAAGCCGCCGCTAAGGCCGCCGAGAAAGAGGCCAAAGAAGCTGCCAAGCAGGCCAAGAAGGAGAAGAAATAATGGCGATTAAGACATACAACCCAACCACTCCCGGTCGCCGCGGCATGAGCAGCCAGGACTTCGAGGGTATTACCACTCGTAAGCCTCTTAAGTCGCTTGTCGTATCGAAGCGCCGGGGTAATGGCCGCAACAACCAGGGTCGTATCACGACTCGTCACAAGGGTGGTGGTGCCCGAAAGTTTTATCGCAAGGTGAACTTCAAACTGGCACCTGACACGACAGCTGTCATTGAACACATCGAGTACGATCCTAACCGCAGCGCTCGCTTGGCTCGTATCAAAGAAGCCAACGGGACTTATCATTACATCCTCGCTGCCAAGGGTATGAAAGTCGGCCAGACCATCACGTCTGGCGAAGAAGTGCCTATCGAGACCGGCAACCGCTTGCCGCTCAAGAGCATTCCAATTGGTAGCACCATTCACGCCATCGAAATCATGCCCGGCAAGGGCGCCCAGATGGTCCGTAGTGCTGGCAATGGTGCTCAGCTGATGGCCAAAGAAGGCGAGTACGGCCAAGTCCGTTTGCCTAGCGGTGAAGTTCGCCGCGTCAATCTGGAATGCACGGCCAGCCTTGGTTCTCTCGGCAACGAGCAGCACCAGAACATCAAGCTTGGTAAGGCCGGTCGTTCACGGCACAAGGGTATCCGCCCATCTGTCCGTGGTGTCGTCATGAATGCCGCCGATCACCCGCATGGTGGAGGTGACGGTGGTCGTCACGGTATCGGTGGTGGTAAGAACCACGGTTCTGCACCTAAGACGCCTTGGGGTCAAAAGACTCTCGGGTTCAAGACTCGCCGCCGCAAGAGCACCAATCAGTTTATCGTAAGAAGCCGTCACGCGGCCAAGAGGAAATAAGGTAGGTAAGATATGAGTCGTTCACTCAAGAAAGGTCCATACGTAGACTTCAAGCTCGCCAAGAAAGTTGACGCGCTTGCTACCGAAGACCGAACCATCATCAAAACCTGGGCGCGTGCTTCTACCATTCCGCCGGAATTTGTCGGCCGCACTATCGCGGTCCACAACGGTAAGGTTCATGTCCCAGTATTTATCACGGAAAACATGGTTGGACACAAGCTCGGTGAGTTTGCGCCGACCCGTAAATTCCGCACACACGGCGGTAAGCTCGCGAAAGGTAAGAAATAATGAGTGGCGTCAAAGCAGTAGCTAAGGGCGTTCGCATGAGCCCGCGTAAGGTGGCAGTCGTTGCTAGCCTAGTTCGCGGCCGTAGCGTCGAGGACGCGCTTACCATTTTGGAGCACACACCACGCCGCAGCGCTTTGGCTGTCAGTAAAGCGATCAAAAGTGCCAAGGCTAACGCCGATCACAACCACGGCTACAAGCCTGGCACTCTCAACATCGTTACCATCACCGTGACTCCTGGTCCGCGCCTCAAGCGCTACCGTCCAGCTGCTCACGGACGAGCTTTGCCATTCATGCGCCGTACCTCTCACATCACCGTTGTTGTAGATGGCGAGAAGCGAGAAATTAAGAAACCGGCTGCAGCCAAGACGGCAGCAAAGCCAGCCGCTAAGCAGGAGGCCAAATAATGGGTCAAAAAGTAAATCCTATTAGCATGCGCCTCCAGGTCAACAAGGACTGGCGCAGCAAATGGTTCGTAGAGAAGCGCGATTTCGCGAAGTTCTTGAAGAGCGACCTCGAAGTCCGCAAGCTCATCGACAAGAAAGTCGGTAGCCGTGGCGCTATCAACCGTGTCGAGATCAGCCGCACCGCCAACCTCGTGACAGTCACGATTACTACCGCCAAAGCGGGTGTCGTCATTGGCCGCGGTGGTCAGGGCGTCCAAGAGCTCAAAGAAACCATCGAGAAGATCTACGGCATTCCAGCCCGGGTCAACATCGAGGAAATCAAGAAGCCAGAGCTGTATGCCAAGTTGGTCGCCGAGAACATCGCCTTCCAGCTGGAGCGCCGCATGAGCTTCCGCCGTGCTATCAAGTCGGCTGCCGCCAACACCATGCGTGCTGGTGCCAAGGGTATTCGTATCGAAGTCGCTGGTCGACTGAACGGTGCCGAAATGTCACGACGCGAAAAAGAAGTTGCCGGTTCAGTACCGCTGCACACGCTGCGTGCTGATATTGACTATGCAAACGTCAAGGCTCAAACCGTTGCCGGTATCATCGGTGTCAAGGTTTGGATCTACAAGGGGGAGGTAAACTAATATGTTGCTTCCAAAACGAACTAAGTTCCGCAAGGTCCGGAAAGGCAAGATCCGCGGTGTCGCAACCAGCGGTCACTACATTGCCTTTGGCGACTACGCCTTGCAGAGCCAAAGCCACGAGCGTGTGACGTCTCGCCAGATCGAGGCCGCTCGTCAGGCGATGACCCGCCACATCAAGCGTGGTGGTAAGATCTGGATTCGAATTTTCCCGCACACGCCAGTCACCCGCAAACCACAGGATGTAAAGATGGGTAGCGGTAAGGGCAACCCCGAATTCTTCGCAGCCAAGGTTCGACCTGGCACTATCATGTTCGAGATGCAGGGTGTAACAGAGGACGTAGCGCGCGAAGCTATGCGCCTGGCCGCCCACAAACTGCCGGTCAAGACTAAGTTTTTGAAACGGGAGGATGCATAACATGAAAGTTGCAGAAATCCGCAAACTCTCGACAGCTGAGCTGACAACCGAAAGCACCAAGCTGCGCGAGGAAATTGCTGAACTAAAGCGCCGCCTGCACATGGGTGAAGTACAAAACGTACGGCTCATTCGCGGTAAGCGCAAAGATCTCGCTCGGTTGCTAACCGTTCTGAGCGAACAACTAGTTAAGGAGGCCAAGTAATGGCGAAGACAATTATCGGTACGGTGTCTAGCAACAAGACCGACAAGACCATCGTCGTTACGGTCCGAACCCGCAAGACACACCCGCTTTATCGCAAGCAATATACGGTGAGCAAGAAATTCATGGCACACGATGAAAAGAACGAGGCCCAGGTTGGCGACAAGGTCGCTATCACCGAGACTCGTCCTATCAGCGCCCGCAAGCGTTTCACGCTTGATCGCATCATCGAGAAGCCAAAGCTGCGTGAGTCAGACAAGGAGGCCTTGTAATGATTCAACAAGAGACTCGTCTCAACGTCTGCGACAACAGCGGCGCCCGTGAGATTCTCTGCATTCGCGTGTTGGGCGGCACCCGCCGTCGCTACGCTCGTGTAGGTGATATCATTGTCGCGACAGTCAAAGAGGCTGCGCCTAACGGCACCGTCAAGAAGAAGACTGTCGTTCGTGCCGTCGTCGTACGCACCAAGGACCAGATTCGCCGCAAAGATGGCAGCACCATCAAGTTTGATGACAACGCCGCCGTCATTATCGGTGAAGATAAGCAACCACGCGCAACCCGTATCTTCGGCCCAGTCCCCCGCGAATTACGTGACCAGGGTTACGCCAAGATCATCAGCCTTGCGCCGGAGGTACTGTAATGAGAAAGCAAATCGTAAAGCAACTATTCAAGATCCGCCTCAAGAAGGGTGACACTGTGATCGTTCGTAGCGGCAAGTACAAGGGCCAAACCGGCACAGTACTGGCCACGCACCCAAGCGAGAACAAAGTCACCGTCGAGGGCGTCAATATCGTCAAGAAGGCCGTCAAGCCAAACACCAAGTACCCCCAGGGTGCAATCGTGGAATTGACCAAGCCAATCTGGGTCAGCAAAGTTGCCATCGTCGAGCCAACCTCCAAGAAAGCTTCGCGCATTGGCTATCAGCTAGACAAAGATGGCAACAAGACACGAGTATTTAAGAAGACAGGAAAGGAGATCAAGTAATGGCTGAAACCACCAAAACCACCAAAGCTAAGACTAGTGCTCCTTACCACGCGCGTCTTCGCAAGGCTTACAACGACAAATTCGTGGCTGAACTGGAAAAGGACCTGGGTCTAACCAACGTCCACCAGGTGCCACGCTTGGATAAGATCGTCGTCAACGTCGGTCTCGGCAAGGCCAAGGATGACAAAAAAGTCATCGAAGCTGCCACCAACACCCTGACCAAGATTACTGGTCAGAAGCCCGTCCAGACTTACGCCAAGAAATCCATCGCCGGTTTCAAACTGCGCGAAGGTAACATGATTGGTCTTAAGGTCACCCTGCGCGGCGATCTGATGTACGAATTTTTGGACCGCGTAGTCAACATCGTGCTGCCACGTCTGCGTGACTTCCACGGTGTGTCAAACAAGTCATTCGATGCCAGCGGCAACTATAGCCTAGGCTTCATCGACCAGTCCGTCTTCCCAGAGTTGACATTCGATGAGACAACCACGACACATGGTCTGCAAGTTAATTTTGTAATCACTAGTCACGAACGTGAGCATGCCAAGGCCCTACTAGAAAAGTTTGGCATGCCGTTTGCCAAGGAGGAGAAGTAAGATGGCAAAGAAATCCATCGTTGCACGTGACGCTAAGCGTCAGAAAATGATTGCCAAGTACGCTGCCAAGCGTGCCGAGCTGAAGGAAGTCGGCGACCTCGAAGGCCTCGCCAAATTGCCACGCAATTCTTCGCCGACCCGTTGGAAGAACCGCTGTGTCGAGACTGGCCGTCCGCATGCCTACATGCGCCGATTCGGTCTGTCCCGCATCAGTTTCCGTGAACATGCAAGCAAGGGAGAAATCCCTGGTGTAACGAAAGCGAGCTGGTAGTATGAGCGTGACTACAACTGACCCAATCGCCGATATGCTGACCCGCATTCGCAACGCAATCAACGTGCGTAAGCACGAGGTTCGTATGCCGCACAGCAATGTCAAACAATCTGTCGCTGAATTGCTCAAGAGCAGCAACTTCGTTGACGACGTCCGCGTCGAAGGCGAAGGCATCAGCAAAGAGCTGATCGTCACCATCAATGCCGAGCACACCAATGCCCGCATCACCGAAATTGCTCGTCTGAGTAAGCCCGGCCGCCGCTACTACGTGCGCAGCCAGGAAATCCCAGTCGTCAAGCGCGGTCGCGGTATCGTCATCATTAGCACCAGTAAGGGTATGATGACCGGCGATGAAGCCAAGAAGCAGCGCATCGGCGGCGAATTAATCTGCAAAGTTTACTAAGAGGTAATTAGGAAATATTATGAGTCGAGTAGGAAAACAGCCAATCGCGATCCCGAGCGGCGTGACAATCACTCTTGACCCAGACACCATCACGGTAGCTGGCTCAAAGGGTACATTGTCGCTCAATCAGCTGGCAGATATCGCAGTCAAGAACGAGGACGGCACCGTTACGGTTACCCGCGCCAACGATGAGCCAAAAGTTCGTGCCAAGCACGGTCTGATGCGCTCCCTTATTAACAACATGGTCGTCGGCGTCAGCCAAGGCTTTTCCAAGCAACTGGAAGTCAACGGCGTTGGTTTCCGTGTCGCTTTGGCCGGCACTGACCTCAAGATGAACCTAGGCTTTAGCCACGAGGTCATTTATCACTTGCCACAAGGCATCACTGCCACCGTCGAGCAGAACAAGATCACCATCAGCGGCATCGACAAGCAACAGGTGGGTCAGGTCGCGGCCGAGATTCGCGCCCTCAAGAAGCCAGAACCATACAAGGGCAAAGGCATTAAATACTCTGACGAACGGATTATCCGCAAGAGCGGTAAGTCAGGAAAGGATAAGTAGGACATCTTATGACAAATCTATCTGATAAACTACGCAACCGAGTACTCCGCAAGCGACGTATCCGCGCCGTTGTGTCCGGTACCGCTGAACGCCCACGCCTGAGCGTGCACGTCAGCAACCGTCATGTCAGTGCTCAGTTAATTGATGACGAAGCCGGCAAGACGCTGGGCTATGTCACGACCGTCGGCCAAAAGGACGCCAAGGGCAACATGACCGAGCGCGCCGAGTGGGTCGGCGGCGAAATTGCCAAGCAGGCAAAAACTATCAAAGTAAAGGCAGTTGTTTTTGACCGCAGCGGCAAGCTGTATCACGGCCGGGTCAAGGCTTTGGCTGATGCTGCTCGTAACGCAGGACTGGAGTTCTAATCATGGCCAATGCACCACAAAACGCACCAGCACAACGACGCGGTCGCCGTACGGATGGACCAGCGCCCGAAGAAAAGCAATTTGATGAGCGAACACTGCACATTGACCGCGTGGCTCGTGTGGTCAAGGGCGGACGTCGTTTCCGTTTCCGCGCACTTGTCGTCGTGGGTGACCGCAAGGGCCGTGTCGGTATTGGCTTGAGCAAGGGTGCCGATGTCACGGCAGCCGTTACTAAAGCTACCGATGTAGCCAAGAAACACATGATCACGGTGTCCTTGTATAAGGGCACGTTGCCCCACGAAGCGACTGCCAAGGTCGGTGGCGCCAACATCTTACTCAAGCCTGCTAGCCAGGGTACCGGCCTCATCGCCGGTGGTGTCGTCCGCACCATCCTGGAAGTCGCCGGTGTCAGCAATGCGTTGTCCAAGTCACTTGGTTCGACAAACAAGGCAAACACCGCCTATGCGACCGTTGCTGCCCTGGAAAGCCTGAAACCATCAAAGCTGTGGATTACTAAGCAAACTGGTGACAGGCCAGCTGCCAAGGCAAAGGCCACCGCTAAACCAGCTGCCGTCAAAAAGGTAGCCAAGAGTGAGGCAAAATAATGAAGTACAACGAACTCAATATCGAATCACACAAGTCAGGCAAGCGCGTTGGTCGCGGTATTTCCGCCGGCCAGGGTAAGACCGCTGGTCGTGGTACCAAGGGCCAAAAAGCTCGTACCGGTTCCAGCAAGAAGCCCGGTTTCGAAGGTGGTCAGAACCCACTGATGCAGCGCATACCGAAGCTGCGCGGTTTTAAGAGCTTTAAGACCAAGTCCGAGACAGTTTACACTGATCAGCTCGAGCAATTTGCCGGCAAGACGGTTGATACGACAGTCCTGGCTGAAGCCGGACTGATCACCAACCCGTACGTCGTCGTCAAACTACTCAAGCGCGGCGAGCTGACCAAGAAAGTCACCGTCAAGTTGCCGGCCATCAGCCAAACAGCGCTAGAAGCCCTGCAACAGGCTGGCGGTAGTTACGAAAAGGCTGAGCGACTAGGCCGTCCAACTACCAAAAAAGAAAAGACCGACAAGAAATAAACATCATTGTCGTGTACCAAAAAACACTCGCAAATCCGCGAGTGTTTTTGTATGATTCCATCACTATCAAGCCCCGGCTAACGCGCTACAACAAAAAAATGGAACCAATACTATACAGGGGCGAGTTCAATCAGGTATACTATTCCCAGATTTGGTACAAACAGAGAGGGAACCGACCACCGCATGAATTGGAAGATTATCTGGCAATCGCTTAAGAAGCGAGACATGCAAAAACGTTTAGCTGCTGTCCTGGGCATCCTTTTGGTATACCGTTTCATGGCTCACATTCCAATTCCGCTAAGCAATCCCGAAACGCTCAAGCAGGTCCTGAATAACCTTTATACTTCCGACTCATCCCAGTTCCTCAACTTCGTCAATGTGTTGTCCGGTGGCGCCCTGGCAAACTTCTCGATCATGCTGGCCGGGCTCGGACCGTTCATTAACGCGTCGATTATCATGCAGCTGCTGACAAAGGCCCTGCCGGCGCTAGAAAATATGCGCAAAGAGGGTGAATACGGCCAGAAGAAAATCAACCAGTATACCCGTCTTATTACATTCCCCTTGGCAATTATCCAGTCCATCGGTGTTATTTACCTAGTACGTCAAACCGCCCAATCGGTCGGTGGTATCGGTGACATCACGGCGAATACATCGCTGATGCAATGGGTACTTATGATTGCGGCGCTGACCGGTGGATCGATGTTGATGATGTGGCTTGGTGAGTTGGTCACGGAGCAGAGCGTGGGTAATGGTATATCGCTACTCATTACCGTCAGTATCGTTAGTAGCCTGCCGGCGACAATTTCTCAGATATCTTCAACCATATTCGGTCCCGGCAAGCATTGGGAACTGTTTGGTCGCGATTTACCAATCGATGAGAAATCTTTCTGGTTCGGGATAGGCATCTTAGCGGCCGTCATAATTGTTACCTGGGCGGTAGTAATGCTGAACGAAGCGGCTCGAAACCTGACCGTCAATTATGCCAAGCGTGTCCAGGGTAATCGCACATATGGCGGCGTTACCACCGTGCTGCCAGTCAAGCTGATTACCGCCGGCGTCATTCCCATCATCTTCGCTGTTGCGTTCTTGAGCGTACCAAGTTTTGCTGGTCAGCTGATGGCTGGTATGCAGAGTGAGCGTTTGCAGCAAATCGGTGCCAATCTCAGTGCTTGGTTCCAGGCACCATCGGCTCAATCTTTCGCAGCTGGCGGTTACGAGCCATACATCTATCCCGTAACCTATTTTCTGCTAGTTTTCATCTTTACCTTTTTCTATACCAGCATTGCCTTCAACTCCAAGGAAATTTCCGAGAACCTACAAAAGCAGGGCGGTTTCCTAGAGGGTGTACGTAGTGGTGCGCAGACTGAGAAATACCTCAGCAAGACGGTCAATCGTTTGACCCTGTTTGGTGCCATCAGCCTGGGTATCCTAGCGGTCGTCCCAATCGTCGCGCAAGTATTCATCAATGCCAATATCGCCATCGGCGGTACTAGCGTGCTCATTTTGGTATCGGTGGCATTGCAGACGCTTCGTGCCGTCGAGTCACGGGCCTTGATGATTACCTACGACCAGTATTCAGAGCCAGATTTCTTCTATGATCCGACCGAAGGTGAGGCAGCACTGGCGCAACCGGGCCGTCTGCGCATGCGCGATAGGCTCAAGCGTAAAAAATAGCCATGTCACGAGAATTGTTGGTTTTGGGTGGGACACATCCAAACGAACAATTTCCGCTTGATTTGGCTGAAAACCTACAGCGGTACTCTTTGCCTCATGTCGATGGCATGATCGTCAACGAACGCGCCCGTCGCCAGCGCAAGCGTTTTACTGATGTCGATATGCAACTGTCATACCCGGGCGATCCTAATTCAGTGCTATACGAAGAACGTCGAGCGGCCGAAGTCCTTGAGATGGCTCGCAATGGTTACGATATGGTAATCGATATGCATAGCGGATTACCGGGTTCAAAGTTCGCGGATGCCGGCATGATCAGTTACGACCGCGTCTATGATTCGTCTGCCGGGCTTGACCCGGACATATTCCGGTTTCTAAAAAACGTCATAGGCGTGCGCAATATCATGATGTCGACCTGGTCCCCGATATCCAAGTTTGTCTCAGGCCTGTCCATGGAGATAGATGTCAAAAGTCATCGAGCGAATATCGGATATTGGCGTCGTTCCCTGAACATCCTCGCCGAGTCCGATGATATCGGTGACGCGACCATGCATGACTTTGCCTTCTGGAGGCTACTGGTAGGGCGCGATATTGGTACTCGCGAGCAAAAGCGACGTCTGGCATTGCCGGATATCATGCCACTGCTAGAAGAGCCCTTTCCGAGAGTGACAGCGGCCGATTTTGGTGAAACCGACCCAGAAATTGCCAATGCCGAGGTCTATGCTTTCGCCTGGGGCAGCAAAAATCCCAAATATTATGGTGAACTAGCCGTCCGGATGTCTCCACCGCCGGCGGTCCAAAACATCCTTCCGATGTAAAACTGTTGTAATACACGCTTGAAATTGCTATAATCTAATCTTGTTATATTTATGGCAGTTAACAAGGAAGTTATAGAGCTTACGGGCACGATAATTGAGACGCTACCAGGCGCCCAGTTTCGTGTAGAACTTGAGAACGGTCATCAAATTGTAGCTCACGTTGCCGGTAAGATGCGGAAGCACTTCATTCGTATCGTGCCAGGTGACAGCGTGACGGTTGAGTTGACTCCTTACGATCTCAGTAAGGGTAGAATCACCTATCGCAAATCATAATCATCATATAAGCAGTGTGTTACCTAAGCACTAGAAGGAGCAGGTAATCCGTACATGAAAGTACGTGCAAGCGTCAAAAAGATTAGCCCTGACGACAAAATCGTTCGTCGCAAGGGCCGTCTGTATGTTATTAACAAACTTAAGCCTAAGCACAAGCAGAGGCAGGGATAGTTATGGCAAGAATTTCTGGAGTCACTATTCCAAGTGAGAAGCAGATCTGGGTCGCCTTGACTTATGTCTATGGCATCGGCCCCAAGACTGCCGACACTATCTTGGCCAACGCCAAGGTTGAGCGCACGGTCCGCGTCAAGAACCTGACCGACGCCGAGATTTCACGCATCCAAGAAGTCATCAACAACGACCACGTCGTCGAAGGTGAATTGCAGCGTGTCGTTTCCGGCAACATCAAGCGTCTCAAGGATATCAATGCCTACCGTGGTTTGCGCCACAAGGCTAATTTGCCATCTCGCGGGCAGCGTACCAAGACCAACGCCCGCACTCGCCGCGGCAAAAAGACAACGGTTGGCGGCACCGCTAAAAAAGTAGCGTCGAAGACCTAGGAAGGGAATAAGCATATGGCTGAATCTACTACATCTCCGGCGGCTGCTAAGCGCAAAAAAGCGAAGCGATCAGTCGCCAAGGGCCAAGTCCACGTACTGGCCACATTCAATAACACGATCATCACTTTTACTGATGCATCCGGCAACGCCCTGACGGCTGTCAGTGCCGGCGCCTGCGGTTTCCGTGGTTCCAAGAAAGGTACCGCTTACGCCGCCCAGGTTGCCGCCGAGCGAGCCGGCCAGGCCGCCAAGCAGCAATACGGCGTCAGTAGCGTAGATGTATTTATCAAGGGCATCGGCCTGGGCCGCGACGCCGCTATCCGCGCGCTGTCGGGTTTGGACATTAATGTCGAAAGTATTTCTGATGTCACTGGCGTACCACATGGTGGCGTTCGTCCACGAAAGGCACGGAGGATTTAATAATGGCACGTGATCGACAATCTATCGTAAAGATGAGTCGCCGCGAAGGCTACGCCTTGCACCCCAAGGCCCACAAAGCCCTCGTCAAGCGCCCAACACCCCCAGGACAAGCCAGTGGTGGCCGTGGCCGTCCCGGCCGTGCCAGCCAGTACTCGCTCCAGCTCCGCGAAAAGCAGAAGGTAAAGCGTTTGTACGGCTTGCTTGAAAAACAGTTTAGTAACCTCATGAAAGAGGCCGACCGTTCCTCGGGCCAGTCCGGTAGCGTTCTGCTGCAATTGCTTGAGCGCCGTGTCGACAACGCAGTTTACCGCGCCGGCTTCGCAACATCACGCCGTGCCGCCCGCCAGCTGGTGACCCACGGTCACTTCATGCTCAACGGCACTCGTATCGACATTCCGTCGATCCGTCTGAAAGAAGGCGATGAGCTGGTACTGCGTGACCACAGCAAGGCTAACGAGTACTTCAAGAAGCTTGATGACGTCAGCCCTGCACCGGGTGCGATTCCTGAGTGGCTCAAGGTTGACCGTAAGAAAGTTACCGTAGCAATCAAGGGTCTGCCGACGCGTGACGACGCCGAACCAGATATCAATGATCAATTAATCGTCGAATACTACTCACGCTAAGGGAGGAAAGAAGCGTATGTCAAACATGATTCACACACCAGGCATTGTGGCCGTTGATGATCACAATGCGGTGAGTAGCACCTTTAGCGTTGAGCCGCTTCACAGCGGATATGGCATGACTCTCGGCAACTCGATTCGCCGCGTCTTGCTCTCAAGCATTTCTGGTGCTGCCGTTACTGCCTTCAAGATTGAAGGTCTCACCCACGAGTTCACGGCTATCCCGGGCGTCAAAGAAGACGCCGTGGATGTCCTGCTAAATCTAAAGGGTATCCGTTTCCGCGTTTACGGCGACGAGCCGCAACAACTGCGTATCGTCAAAAAGGGCGCTGGCGTAGTCACGGCTAAGGACATCGAGCTGAACGCTGATGTCGAAGTCGTCAACCCAGAGCACGTCATCGCTACCATCGATGACGCCAAGGCTAACTTCGTCGTCGACCTGACAGTCGAAATCGGCCGCGGTTACCGCACCATCGAAGAAAGCACCGCCAAGAAGCAAAGCGACATGATTGCTGTCGATGCCGCCTTCAGTCCTGTCGTACGGGTGCGCTATAAGGTCGAGAACACTCGTGTTGGCCAGGCCACCGACCTCGACAAGCTCATCATCACTATCGATACCGATGGCACCATCACCCCACGTGATGCTTTCGAAGAAGCCGCTGCCATCCTGGTCAATCAGTACACCGCTTTGGCTGGTAAGACTCGCGTAGCCGTAGATGAGCCATTGGCTGCCGGTGCCGCTATGGGCGATGGCGCAAATGGTGCCGACGAACCTGCCGCTCTCAACACTTCCATCGAAGATTTGAACCTCAGTGCTCGTACCACCAACGCTCTCATCAACAACGACATTCACACAATTAAAGATCTTTTCGCGCTCAACGAAGCCGAGCTCCGCGACCTCAAAGGTTTCGGCAGCAAAGCCCTGGACGAAGTGAAAGAAAAGATGTCGGAGCTGGAGCTGTAAGATGCATCGTCACGGATATAAAGGAAGGAAATTCGGCCGCGAACGCGATCAGCGTCGTTCGCTCGTGAAGGGTCTCGCCGATTCACTCATCAAGTATGAGTCCATTGAGACTACTTTGCCAAAAGCGAAAGAAATCGTGCCCTACGCCGAAAAACTCATCACCAAGGCCAAGAAAGGTGACTTGCACAACCGTCGCCAGATCATCAGCGCCTTGCAAACCGAAGCCAGCGCTCACAAGCTGGTCGATGAAATCGCACCAAAACTCAAGGGTCGTGACAGCGGTCACTTGCGCATCGAAAAGACACGCCTGCGCCGCGGTGACAACACCCAGATGGCTCGCGTCAGCTTTGTCGATGACCTCAAGGAGGCTCCGGTTGCAAAACCAGCTGCCGAGGCTAAACCAGCTGCAGCCAAAAAGCCTGCCGCCAAGAAGACGGAGGAGAAATAGACATGAAGACTTACAGTATCAAACCGTCTGATATCGAGCGAAAATGGTACGTCGTGGACGCTTCGGACGCTCCACTCGGCCGTGTCGCTACCCAGGTTGCCACATTGCTCACCGGCAAGGGCAAGCCGCAATTCAGCCAGCACATAGACTGCGGTGACTACGTGGTAGTCATTAACGCCGATCAGCTGAAGGTTACCGGCAAGAAACTCGAAGACAAGATCTACTACCGTCACAGCCACTACCCCGGTGGTCTCAAAGAGACTCCGCTGAAGAAGCAGATGGAAAAAGATTCGACTAAGGTCATCGAGACAGCCGTCCGCGGCATGTTGCCCGTCAACAAGCTGCGCGATGGACGCTTGCAGCGCCTCAAGGTCTACGCTGGTGCCGAGCACAAGCACGACCCACAACAGCCGACCGCTATCTCGCTAAAGAAAGGTAACAACTAATGGCAGCAAACAACTACCACTACGCCCTCGGTCGCCGCAAGAGCGCTACTGCTCGCGTCCGCCTCATGAGTGGCAAGGGCAACATCGTCATCAACGATAAGCCAGCCGCAGAGTACTTTGCTGACAGCAAGTACCTCCTGACGAAGCTGCAGCAGCCATTCGCGACGCTCGACCAAGTTGGCAAGTTCGATGTCAGCGCCAAAGTTTCCGGCGGTGGTCACGAAGGCCAAATGGAAGCAATCCGTCTCGGTATTGCCAAAGCTTTCGTATCACTCAACGAAGACTACAAGGCTACGCTCAAGCGCGCTGATTTGCTCAGTCGCGACCCACGTGAGAAAGAACGCAAGAAGTTCGGTCTCAAGGGTGCCCGCAAGCAACGCCAGTTCACCAAGCGTTAGACCGCACTGGTCATTCTTCCAAAAAGCCGCGCAAGTTCACTCTTGCCGGTTTTTTGTTTGGCGGTATATCGGGCTAGACTGTTTGACGATGTAGCAGCAAGGGCGTAGCATTGTATCCATGATTCAACGAATCGCAGAACACCTTAGCGCCTTTACTAGCTGGTTTTATACTCCACGATATGCCGTGGTGATTTGTTCTGTGCGCTCGAAACGATAGAAACCCTCGAACTCATTGAATAACCCGCCACTGGCGGGATTTTTATTATCGGAGCCTAAATGCCCAAAAGGAACATCATGAACCACGTACCGGAATTATCAACACCTGAAACGCTCGGCGAAGACGTCAAGAGCCTGATACGGCCCAGCCAAGCCCTAGAGGCCATCCGCCAGGCGGCGTTTGATGCCGGCAGAGAGGGATTCGAACCCTTGGTAACGGTTACTACTAACGGTGAGCGCATCGTCCACGACAAGCCTCGTTTTTGAACAAAAGTGCTTTTGGGACAGAATCAAAGTTCTTGACTCGTAAAATTATCGTGCTAAATTGGAATATGTGAACGTTATGCAAACACTAATCAACTCAGTCAGCCGCTTTATGCGCTGGACGCTCATTAAGCAACACGCTTACGTGACGGTTGATTCTGTGCGCTCGAAACGAAGATAACATCTAAACCACCGAACCCATTGAACTAACCGCCACCGACAAAATGGCGGTTTTTAATAATTAAGAGGAACATCATGAACATCGAAGACCCAAGAAGAGAGCCGATACCCGACTTATCAGCCAGTAGTTCTCAGGCAGCAGAAATAGCACTTAAAATGGCGATTGAAACACCAAGCGTGTTGCGCATGAGGCGAGAGGCTGGGGGCACCCGTGCGTACATTGCGGCTCTTTTGCAACAGGAACTAGAGGGGCAACCCACCGCGCGGACGACGTTTGAGACGTCTGAACCCAGGGCTTTAGAGCCACAGCTGCAAGAGTTCGGCAATATTGCGGTATAATGAACGCAATGAGCCGACCTGTGATTTTGACCGGACTTAGGGCCAACAATGATTTACATATTGGCAATTATTTTGGTGCGCTACTGCCGCTAATAGATATGGCGACCAAACGTGCTGATGAATTCCAAATCAATCTCTTCGTGCCCGACCTACATAGCTTTACGACTCCGATAGATCACGACAAGCTGCAAGAGCAGATCATGCACAACCTGAAGCTATTTGTAGCCGCCGGTTTGCCACTCGATAATCCCAACATCCACATTTATCGTCAGAGTTATGTGCCGGCCCACAGTGAGTTGACATGGATCCTGGACTGTTTTGCCGGTTTCGGACAGCTTAGCCGCATGACTCAGTTCAAAGATAAGTCCAGCAAGCTGAGCGCCGACAATGTCACTGTCGGACTGTTCAACTATCCGGTGCTGATGGCGGCTGATATTTTGCTGTATGGCGCCAGTTATGTGCCGGTTGGTGACGACCAATCGCAGCATATTGAATTCACCCGCGACATTGCTGAGCGCATGAATAGTAAGTTCGGCCAGCTGTTCACTGTGCCTGAGCCCGTCAAAAAACAGCACGAATTCTTTGGTAAGGATCAAGGTTTGCGCATCAAAGACCTACAAGACCCGACTCGCAAGATGAGCAAGAGCGAAGACAGCGACAAGGGTGTCATTTTCCTGGGTGACAGTCCAGGAGCGGCGGCCAAAAAGGTGATGTCTGCTACCACAGATTCCTTGGCGAAAATTCACCGGAGTGAAGATACGCAAGGTATCACCAATCTGCTTCAAATCTTGGCGTTATTAAGCGGGGAGACGATCGAGACAGTCACCGAAAAACACTACGGTCGTGAAGATTACGGTAACTTCAAGCGAGAAGTGGCCGACAAGATTGAAGAATTCCTGACAGAGTTCCAGGCGCGTATGAGCAAAGTCAACGAAGGCACATTGATGGCGAAATTACAGAGCGACGAGGCCCGTATGAACGACATCGCCAACGCCAAACTGTTAACCGTCCAGCAAGCCGTCGGCCTCCGCGCATGAGCAATCTAGAAATCAGCCGGGCGCAACGTCTCGATCAGAAGGTGGTAGAGTTGATACCCGAGCTTAGCCGCGCCTCGGGTACTAAATTAATAGAGCAGGGCAAAGTTACCGTGAATGACAAGGTAATTACTAAGGCCGGCCACAAACTTCGGCCGGATGACGTGGTCTTGGTAGATTACGACATATCTCAACTGGCAGAGATACCCACCGTCGAGCTAGAAGTTTTATACGAAGACAATGATTGTGTGGTTATAAACAAGCCGGTCGGACTGCTGACACACAGTAAGGGCGAGTTTAATCCTGAGGCCACCGTCGAGACATGGCTACGCAGTCGGACCAAGCTGACTGGTGCGCGCGCCGGTATCGTTCATCGCTTGGACCGCGCTACATCTGGTGTCATGATTTGCGCCAAAACCCCAGAAGCACTCAAAAAATTACAGCGACAATTTGCCCAACGCAAGACTAAAAAGACATATTTCGCCGTTGTCAGCGGCACATTCAAGCAACCCGAAGCCATCATTGATATGCCGGTGGCCCGTAATCCCAAGGCACCAGCCACCTTCCGTGTCGATAGCAATGGCAAATCGGCTGTGACGCATTACAGGGTTGTCCACGAGGATGATAAGCGCTCACTGGTAGAGCTAAAGCCCGAAACCGGTCGCACCCATCAGCTACGAGTGCATTTGAGTCATTTGGGACATCCGATCGTCGGCGATTACATGTACGGCGGCGAACCAAACCAACGGATGCTACTAC
Organism: Candidatus Saccharibacteria bacterium UBA6224; assembly: GCA_002441585.1. Taxonomy (GTDB): domain Bacteria; phylum Patescibacteriota; class Saccharimonadia; order Saccharimonadales; family UBA4665; genus UBA6224. The sequence goes on from DJWS01000009.1 coordinate 105,640, forward strand.
ATGCGCATTCGCTGGAGATAACCTTGCCTGACAGCGAGCGGAAAGTCTTCGTGGCGCCGACTCCAGTGGCGTTTACAAAGGCGCTGACATGACGAAATTAGCACTCCACCAGACTACGATAGCGCACATCACCCGGGTATTAGCACATCCGCCGCACGCGCTACTTATTACTGGACTAAAGGGTATGGGTAAAACCAGCGTGGCCCAGGAAATATCGGCTCAGCTGCTTGAGATAGATTTGACGTCGCTTGATAAATCGGCTCAGTTCATGGATGCTACCCCGGCGGAAAACGAACCTTACGGTATCGATATAGTTAGGAAAATCCGGCACTTCATGACTCTTAAGGGTGGACATCAGCCTCATGACAAGATATCGCGGATAGTTTTATTGCCTGACGCTGGCATGATGACCAAAGATGCCCAGAACGCTCTCTTGAAGCTACTGGAGGAGCCTTCGGCGGGCAGTATGTTCATACTGACGGCGACCAGCGAACGGGCATTGTTACCCACCATCGTTTCGCGTTGCCAGGTGCTGGCTTTGGTAAAACCTGAACATGACGCGCTCGTGAAGTACTTTGAGGCATCCGGCCGGGCGCTTGTCGATATCGACCTGGCATTGCTGATTAGCAATGATTTGCCCGGTCTGGCTGCGTCCATGCTTGATACCGCTCAAGAACATCCGCTGGCGAAAGCCGCCGTGACGGCCAGGAGTATAGTCCAGCAGACGGCATTCGAAAGGTTATGTCTGGTCGAGTCCTTGGCTAAGGAAAGGCAACATTGTCTGGATTTGTGCGCTATCTTGCAACAAATGGCGCATCTGGCACTACAGAAATCGACTAGTAAATCTGCGGACCGCTGGCAACGCATACTCAATAGTGCCTACGATTGCCAACTGGCGCTAGAAACTCGCGTCAATACCAAGCTGGCCATGACCAGGCTTATGCTGTCGCTGTAATTTTGATATAATATCACTACTATGGTAGAACTTTTTGTGTTGGCCGCTATAGCGTGGTTATGTTACCGGGCCGCATATTTGCACGACGACGAATTCGCTGCCGTTTCGCGGGGTGTCAGTGATCGATTCGGTAAATTGTGGGACGTGGCCCATGAGAGCATGCGTGAAAGCCGGTTCCTGCGCGCCGAAAAGGCGCTGTTGACCATCCTCAAGATCGACGAGAAAAACGCCGCTGCTTACAACCGTCTGGGTATCTTGTATGCCAAGCAAAAGGAATATCGTGATGCCATCGATTGCTTCGAGATCGCCAGCAGCATCGAAGCAACCGCCTCCAGTCTGCACAACCTAGGCCTCATCTATTATGAGACAGAAAATTTTGAGAAGGCAGCCGTAGCATTTGAGCAATCACTGAAGTTGGAAGATAATCTGGCAGCCCGTCATGTCGCCTACGCCAAAGTTATGGAAAAGCTGGGCAACGATAAGTTGATGTTCCAGGAGCTGGACCGGGCAGTCGAACTGGAGCCTAATCGTGAAACGTATGGTTTGCTGCTAAAGGCTTACGAGACTCGTGAGATGCAAATGGAAGCCGATATGATCCGCGATAAGATGCACAAGCTCATCACGACTACGACTGGCAGGCGCCGCCGTATCGTTCGGCCCAAGCGCGTTGTGGTTTGATTGTATTGGCCGCCAGCCTCTCTGTTGTCATCTGACATCTGGTTTGATACACTTTGTGAGTCGCCGGGCTAGACAAGAGCGACCGACCAGCCACCTTAGCTCAGTTGGTTAGAGCATCTGTTTTGTAAACAGAGGGTCGTCGGTTCGAGTCCGACAGGTGGCTCCAAGTTACTCTCTTCTTATCAAAAAGAGATGCACCTTATAGTTATATGTTGGGAGCGTTAGCTCTCAAACTGCAGGGATACTCAAGCGGTCAACGAGGGGTGACTGTAAATCATCTGGCTACGCCTTCGGGGGTTCGAATCCCTCTCCCTGCACCAAATTAAATAGGTCTCCATCAGGAGGCCTATTTAATTTATGGAGGCGAGTGGGGATTCGAACGCGAGCGCCAGTGGCGCTCAGCCGCCCGAAGCCTGGCGACCATGGGAGCCAGGTTGACCGAAGGTCAAGGTCGAATCCCTCTCCCTGCCGGAGGTAGGTCGAATCCCACCCACCACCTGCTATAGTTACAATATGACCAAAGCCAATAAGCGGATTAATATCCTTTATACCAATTGGCGTGACGAGCAAGCTTGGCGCACGATCGAACCGCTTAAGATATGGTTTGGGTCGACCGAGTGGCACAAGGACGAGCAGTGGCTGCTGACGGCGTTGGATGTCGATAAGAACGCCGAGCGAGATTTTGCCATGAAGGATATCCAAGAATGGCAGGCTGACGAACAATCAGAGTAGAGAGACTTGAGAAAATAAGCATTTATCGCTATACTTTCATCTGTTATTAGCCCCCAATGCCGTCTTAGCTCAGTGGTAGAGCACTTCCATGGTAAGGAAGGGGTCTCGGGTTCAAATCCCGAAGACGGCTCCAATTACACGAATTTGTGAGAAACTTTACAGATAAAAGGTCAGCCAGGGTGCTTAAGTATAGGTGTGCTTGAGAGAAATAATGGTTCATAAGTAGTAGACCACAAGCACCCTTAACCCCGCATCAATGCGGGGTTATAAAATTATCATAAAAAGTACTTGACAAAGCATAAGCGTCTCGATACCATATCGTTGTAAACCAAGCCACAAGCCGAAGTTTACACTCTTATTTTGTAAGCGAACGCCTAAAAAAACGAACACTTACAAAAACTTATCCTTCTTGCAAGAAGAACAAGATAGCGGTTTGATCAACCGCTATTTTTGTATTTAGACACCATCCGATTACAATTACGTTTACAACCGGCATTTCATCTGTTAAAATACATCGTCGTGGCCAGAAAACTTTATCGTTCGACCAATGATAAGATGATCGCTGGCATATGTGGTGGCTTGGGCGAGTATTTCGATACCGACCCGGTCATCTTCCGGATTTTATTCGTCATTTTGGCGCTGCCAGGAGGACTTCCGGGCGTCATACCATACGTAATTATGTGGCTACTAGTCCCAGAGAAAGGTAACGAAACAACCAATGGCTAAAAAAGGCGATAAGCGCAAGATTGTTGGCCTCGTATCCGAGGAAAGCGGCGAGCGGATTTATTACACTAGTAAGAACACTATGAACACGCCAGAGAAATTGGCGCTGCGCAAGTACAGCAAGAAACTGCGCAAGCACGTCGTGTTCACCGAGACCAAGAAAAATCTGGGTCGTAACGAAGTTAAACCCAAAAAATAACAGCGCCTTGTATCAAAAGCGGCCGTATGGCCGCTTTTTTGTTTGGTCTGAGAGTTCGGTTATTAGTTGTCGATATCGTAATAATCGATGATGGTGTTGATGAGTTCAGCGTGGCTCCAGACCAGGGGTGTGACGGATACCGGCGCGCCAGTCGATGGTTCCACCTGCTCGCTAAGTACGCCGCTAGGCAAGCTGAGGGACATCGTCCACTCTAGTAACCGTTCGGCTTCCTGGCGGCGGTTGGTGGCGCAGTAATATTGAGCAATCCACAGCGTCGTAACGGCCCAGGGGTTGCCCTGGTAGGCTGGTTTGCTGGCAAAATAGTTGTCGTGTTCGTAGCGAGGTGAACCCTTGGACGGGCTGACATCTAGCAGGATATCCTCGATTTGCTTGATTGTCTCGCTGATGAATTCATCATGGGGCTTGAACAGGCCGAATTTCCAGGCGCCATAAAGACTTGAAACGTCCAAAGTGTTATCGAACTTCAACGAGCCGTCTTCTTGGAGTAGATAGCCTTTGCGTAGCAGGCCGCGTTCGGCATCGAAGAAAACCGTCACACCAGATAGGATGCGTTTGGCAGCATCTTGCCAGGTGACGCTATCGTCGGGGTAGTCAAACCTGTCGGCCATTTCTGAGGCGACTATCAGGGCACGATACACCACGGCTGTAGTGTAGGTGCTAGTTAGGAATTTTTCCTCCCACAGGTCGTAACTGGCGTGCGGCAGGGACGTGTGCTCGTCAACGAAACGGGCCAAGAAATGCGCCGCCGGTTCGATGAAGGTGGTATAGAGGCTAAATACAAAGTCTACGTCTTGGCTGTAGCGCAGATACTCATCGATCATGAACAGAACCACAGCCGTCTCGTCTTCCTGGATTGCTAGCTCTGTCCGACGCCCGTGGACTAATGGGTGCCAGGTGCTGCCGATGGCGCGGTCGGGCTGGTATTTGTGCATTAGGTAGCCGTCGTGTGTCAATATGTCGCGGCAGAACTCGAAGAATCGTCGCGGTTCTTCTGTGTAGCCGAGCTTGATCAGTGGCCAGACGGCATAGGCACCGTCGCGGGGCCAGACGTAGCTGTAATAATCGCGCCCGTAATTATAGATCGATGAATCACAACTGGCGATGATGCCGCCGCGCTTGTCGGTGTGTACCTTGATGACCATCAGTGATTTGCGAACAGCTTCGCGCTGCTCGTCGTTGACTTTGCCAAGCTTGGCGTCGGACTGGTCGAGCCAGTTCATCCACGAGCGCTCGGTGTAGTCCTGGCGGGCAGGCAGCCCTTGTTGCTTGATCTTCAGGTGGATTTCCTCGGCGGTGTATTGGTTATCGGCAGCGATAATCCAATAATGAACGCCAGACGAGCCATGAGCGGCGACTTGCATCGAAATCCGAATAACAGAGTCGACCCCACCATGTTCGACGGCGTTTCCAGACAGTTCGCCATCCTCGGCATCTTTGTAAGTGCCTTCTTTACCCTCGATACCATAATTGCCGACAGAGTATTGATCAAATGGCAAACCCTCGTCGGTTTGGCCATAAACCAACAGGCTGCAGCGTCCTTTGTAATCCAAAATGTAGTGTTCCTCGGGCTCGTACAAGGCCGTGTCACCGCGGCCACCGCGGGATATCTCAAAGACCTGATGCATGAAGACCCTGATCGATCGGTCGTCATCGGCATGGTTATTGACGGTAATGCGGCGCATGAACGCGTTGAACTCATAATCCACGAAATCAGATAACTCCAATTCGACCCGCAGGCGGTCGTTACTCAAGTGAATGCTGCTTACCAGCGCATCTGTCTGGAAATCCACCTGAGTGTGCCATTCGGCGTCGTCCGTCCAGCTGAACTGACCATCGACCCAGACGCCGATACGATGGTGCATGCTACGCGAAGTGTTGAGGTTATCGAGCCCCACGTACGGGTAGTAGAAATCGTTGACGAGGCCTTGTTCGTTCAGGCCAATGGTTAGGCTGCCATTGCCGAGAATGACGCTTCGTGCCACTAGACGGACACCCCTTTCTCGGCCAGGCGGTAGCGTAAATCGTGATAGGCGTTCATAAAGTTGATGTAGGCATCATAAGGTGATTCATACGGGCTGAAATAGGCGTGGATATCGCCGTCGTTCCACCACTTGGTACACATGTAGTAGAAATGGTCGGATGTTTGCAGGCGCCGCCAATCTTCGATAAGGGCTAGGTCATTGGTGCGTAAGATGGCACCACCAAGAGCGTACAGGTCGATGATGGCCTCTTGCTGGATCTTATTACCTAGCCAGGCAGACAGGTCGCGCTCGGTGTCGGCCCAGGTGATGGTTTGCGGCACATCAATCTGGTCGTTGGGCTCGAACGTATCACAAGCTTCGCTGACCGTCATGAAGCTGTTGCCTGGAGTCTTGAGCCATTGGGCTGGCAGGGCGTCTAGGAAGTCGAAGATACCGCTGGCTTCCCACTGGTGCTCACCGAAGGTCTCGTAGTCCATGAACAGGTTGAAATTGGTGGCATCGCCGGTTTCGTTGAGCCAGTGTGAGAACTTGTCGGCCGTCAGTGGCCATTCGGCCCAGTTGTGGTCACCAAAACGAAAAGCGATGTCGTCGGACAGCTTGTAATTTTTCATGAGCAAGCGGATATTGTCGGTGTAACTTGGGCGATAGACGTAGTTTGGCGAGCGCCAACCAAGTACCGGATCCCAGCCCTCGGCTAAGATACCCTTGAAACCGGCTCGGTCGGCCCAATATGCCAGGTCGTTGTTGTAAGCCAGCTCGGTATTGCGGAATACTTGAGGGGTTTGGCCAAACAGTTTCTGGATCTTTTCCTTGTGCATCTGTACCTGAGCCTCGAATTCGGGCAGGGAATAAAAGAAGGCCAAACTGTGGTGATAGGTCTCGGCCACGATTTCGACGCGGCCAGTAGCGACTAGCTCCTGGAAACTGTGCAAAGCGGCCGGCGACCACTCCTCGAGTTGCTCCAGTACCGTACCGGTAATGGACATGCTTAGCTTAAATTCAGGGTGACGATTGAGCAGTTCCACAAGTTTGCGGTTAGTCGGGATGTACGATTTCTCGGCAACCTTGTGCAAGATACGCTCGTTGCTTGTCCGGTGGTCGTAATGCGCCTGGAAATAGTCATGGTTGTGGCCGGCCTCAAGCGCCGTGTAGTGACGAACCCGATACGGTTGGTGTACGTGCAGGTAAAGAACGATTGCCTTACTCATGCCAGGGCCACCTCTTGGGCGACATGACGCTGATAAACGGCGTAGACTTTGTCGGCTGCCTCGCGCCAGGACATCATCGATACTTCTGCTCGGGCATTCTCAAGCAATTGATCACGCAAGGCGCTACTACGTACGGCGGCTATCATTTGGTTGGCCATTTCGCTGACATCCCAAAAATCGACGCGCAAACAGCTGTGTAAGACTTCGGCGACACCGGATTGCTTGCTGATGAGTGACGGTGCACCGTAAACGGCCGCCTCAAGTGGAGTCAGGCCAAATGGTTCAGAAACCGACGGCATGACGAACAAATCCGAGATAGCAAACGCATCACGCCAGGCTTTACCGCGCTGGAAGCCGGTAAAGATGACGTTCTTGCCGATACCAAGTTCGGCCGACAGCTCTATCAGCTCCTGATACTGGTCTCCCGAGCCCACAACCAAAAAAAGAGTCTTCGGTTCACGTTGTACGACGAGTTGCGCGGCCCGGAGCCAATTGGGTAGACCCTTTTGAATGGTCAGACGTCCGATATTGGTAATGACCTTGTAACCCTGACCCTTCATGGTTGCCAAATAGCGATAGATGTTATCGGGTTCCAGTTGGACAATGCCGTCGTGGTCGATGCTGTTATGAACGACTTCTATCTTATCCAGGGGGATGCCGTATTCGTGATGGATTGCCCGGCGCGTAAAGTCGCTGACTGCCAGGATGCGGTCGGCCATCAAGAAGGCGGATTCTTCGATATCGCGCACCAATGGGTTGCCGTGTTCGCCACCGGCTCGATCGGCCTCGACCGAGTGTACGTGCAGGACTATCGGGGTCCCCGTCTTAATCTTGAGGCGCATGGCGGCCCTGAAAGTTAGCCAGTCGTGGGCATGGACGATATCGAACTCCATTTCGTCGGCCATCGAGGCGACGGCATGTTCGTACATAGCTACCTGAGAATAGAGATCGTGATATTCCTCGTGACCATCTTGGTAGCGATACTTGTAGCTATCATAGGCTATGCCACTCTTGATAATCTCGGTAACGCCGCGCGGGCTGGCGGCTGTCAACTTCATGAAATCGGGCTGCTCGTCACTGAAGTAAGGGAGTATGAACTCCATTTCGATGTTGTGCCGGCTGAGTGCTTTACACAGCTGGTAGCACGCGACCCCCAACCCACCGCTGTTATGCGGAGGCAATTCCCACCCAAGCATTAGGACTTTCATGCGCTGTCGTTACCGTATGATTTATTTGATTTGATTAAAGTATAAGCTTAATAAATTCTTTCTTCAACCGTGACATAAAGTGATAATGTGTTCGAGTAAGCCACGGTGGTCATGACACTTAACTATTTTGTTTGACCATCTATAGCCGATTGACGTCCAAGCGTAACCGAGTTAGGCTATGAATTATGAGTATATTGCTAATGCACATCATCGTAGCCATGGCCGGAATAGTGAGTAGTACGGCGGGTTTGATTCGCCCCAGTAGCCGACAGCAAGCCGTCACCTGGACGCTAATAGCGGTTACTGTCGCTTCGGGCACTGTCCTGACTATTCAGTATCCAGCCCACCTAGTCGAGAGCTGCATTTACGGACTGTTTTATGTCGGACTGACCGCCTCAGCTGCTGTCTTAGCTGGCCGCAAGCTGGCTGCCAGCTCTATCCAGAACCGAAAATAACCGATCCCAGATTGAGCGCCACTTAGCATCGCTATGACTGTAGCTTAAGGCTACGGACGATGTCGTCGAATTGATTGACCCGGTCACGAGTGTCTGATGCATAGACGTGGTAGCTAGCCCGCAAATATCGTCCGTCAGGCAGGGTAAACAGATAGACGTAGTTCTTATCGCCGCCTTTGCGGGAGCCAATTTCCTGATCGACGTCCTCCGGATAGGCGTAGGCGTAACGGGCGCCCGTGATAGTAGTGTCGCCCTGAACGATGGTAATGTCCGACTTTGTGCCGCTCGGTACGCTCATGTCGACCACCTGATATACGCCAATACTGAATATGATGGGACCATCACTGCCATAAGTGTTGCTGGTCGATACGACAACTGGCTTGGTTGGGTCGGCAGTCGGCTGCGTTTCACCGGTCATAAGCAGTGCGTCGATGTCTGCCGCCCGAATCACGGGGCCCCAGCCACGGGGTATTTCCACTGTGAAGGCGTTGTTGACCGAGGCAATCGTATCGGTTGTGGCGTTGTCCTCGGTTGGGGGCGCGGTAACTTTTGCATCAGGGTTCACGAAAGTCCGGCCATTGGCCCGGCACTGTTCCGGGTAGCTCTCCATCACAGGGTTGCCAGCCGCGACACATTCGGCATAAGAATTGATGGTCTTGCCTGGCGCGGAGCCTTTGGCCGCCAGCACAAAGCCGGCTATACCAGCCACCAACAACGCTATCGCTCCTATGATTATGAACTTGCGCTTATGGTTGCCTGGCTTCATCGGCTCGTCCTCCCGGTTAGCTATATGTTGAGCGTACTACGCGTAGCACTACGCGTCAAAGTAAGGTTGGCTAGATGTCACTACTCAGCTGTGAATAGACAAATTCCATCGGTAGTCCGTACGCTCCACTGTACGAGCCGTCGATTTTTTCGATTAGCGTGAAACCGGGTGCATCAAAAAATATGCCAAGTGCTCCACTTCGTATAGCGCCGTCGTCACCATCAATCAAACGATGCAGTAGCTGCTCGTCAAAGTGCTGATAAGTAAGGCTCGTATAACTCACGATTGAAGCGTGCTCCCCACCCGGCTTGACGACGCAACAACCCGTGTAGACACCTATGGTTTGACCACTCAATTCCATGGCCGCTTTAAACGGGTCGCTCCCTGGTTCGGGTTTGCTGAAGACATTTCCAGCGTCATCGCATGTCAGCGTGTCGGCTGCGATGACGAACGCATCGCCATTGTCGTCAGCAACTTTCTCCGCCTTTTTTTCAGCCAGCAAACGCACACGTTCCGCTATCGGTTTGTCATCAAAGATGGATTCATCGATATCGGCTTCGATGACCTCAAAGTCCAACTTAGACTTGTCCATTACGAAATTTTTCAGAAACGAGCCAGAGGCCAAAACTATTCTTGACATATGTAATCTTCCTTGTAGAATAAACCTCAATCTAATGTATAACAGAGACATACAAGATGGCAACACCTTTTGATGCCGTTCAGCGCGGCGAGTTACCTTTTGCACGATTACACGTTGAAGACGAGCAAGAATCCGGACCAGGACTGGAAGAACTGGCATATCTAGGAGATTTGGCATTTCGGAAAGTCATCATCTTGGGTATCCCCGGATCCGGCAAGACTACTCTCGTAGAGACGCTACGGGAGTCTAACCCCGACATCAATTATCTTTCATTGGGCGCGATCAGCCGTGGCTTGGACCCCGAATCGCCGCAAAGGCGTGCATTGGACGAGCTTTTTGCCGTTGGTAAGCCCGTGGGCGATCCCAGCCTATTCCTAGATATACTTGAGCCACATCTAGACGAGGCGCTGGAGCGTGGTGGCTATATCCTCGATGGCATGCCCAAAAAAGCGGCCGAGATTGATCCACTATTGCAATTTCTGTCACGCAAAGCCGCTTCTCCCGATGCGGTCATCTCCTGTAGTGTTTCACCACTTGAAGCGCATCGTCGGACAATGGATAGAGCCAGTCGCCCCGGCGATCCGGACACCATGAATGTATTTCTGAATCGCACCAAGATGTATCTCCGTGATGTGGAAGAGTTTGAACAAGAGATTGCCTACAGGCCAAAACGACCGATTGTCCACATCGACACCGAAAAAACGCCGCCCCAAACTGCCGCTCGCGTGATTGAGGCGTTTGCCAAGCGGGGTGAGCGTATCGATTTGAGGAAAGACGGTGAATCAGAAGCCGACATGCTTGGTGCCGCCTCTAGGCTACTTCACGAGGCATTAATCAGTGGTGACAAAGAAAAGGCAATTAAGATCTACGGCCAGTTATTCGACGATACCTTACCGGGTATAGATCACGGGAAGGCATCATCCGAGGACTTCGATGATCACCGACAGGCTTATGTGGAGATGGCACTGGTCGTGCAAGACCCGACACTTCGAGAGACGCCTCGGTTCCTGGAGCGCTTTGCCCGAAATTATATCGACACGACACTGATGAGCCTGAAGCATTTGCATGAAAGCATGGCCGAGGAGGTGGTGTTACGCCATGGCGAAAATTTTGATGTGTCCCACGTCGAGAACATACTCGCTCAACAATATGGACTTAAGAAGCTGATCGATCATTTGCAGGAGCGCATAGTTGAGGGTCGCGATCTCTCTACTTTGGTAGAGAAAGAAATATCGGCAAATATGCCTGAGCTACATCATGTCGACATGATACTTCAGCAGAGAAAAGAAGCGTTGGGACTCGATGTTACTGCCTCAGCCAAAGAACTCATGCGGCTACAGCCGCGACTGTGGGGGCAATTGACCTCGAATCAGACACTGCTTTCGCCTGACTATAATTATCGAAGCGAAGCAAATGGCTTGCCTGATGCGCATCACTCTTTATTGCCGTTTACTAAGAATCGTCGAGCCATGAACGCCAACAGCATGGGCAACTACATACCTTTTGTCGAAGCCGTCTCGGCGACGGAAAACGCCTACACATCGACCTTCGGTTTCATACATTTTATCGGCATGGACAAGGACGGGCAGTCGTTCGGCGTGGAGTACCCGCTCATGATGTACGATCGACGCCTGATAAACCTCAACAACCCGACCATTAATCGCGTACTCCTGATGGGTGAAGCGTTCTATGGTAACCATGACATGTGGCACAACCTGCTACCGGTTTTTTCTAAGAGCTTTATATTGCATCACCCTGACGCGCCACTGAGCTATGGCGGGAGACTGCCGTCTTATCTCGAATTTGGAAACGCCCTGCGGGACGAAAAGGAAGAGTACGAAATTGGTGTCGCAATGGCACATGCAAGAACTCAGCAAGAGAGGTTTCGGGGTGACCCCGAGCTAGAAAAGCGTCAGGCCGATCTCCTGCTAGGGGCGCTCCGCGACCTCAAGACACTTCCGGAACAGTTGCATGGTCAGTGTAGCGAGGAAGAGGTGGATGAAATTATTGACTATCTCGCATCCAGGCTTGCCACCAAAGCTTACAACGTCTTTCCGGACCATCATCCAATCTATCAGCCCATCGAAAAGCTTTTGACCGAACTCAAAGTAAAACCGCTGGCCGTTAACTCTTCAGAAGTGGCAGCACTATTACTGCGCCAGGGCTTGCTTGACACTGGCCGTCTTGCCCAGTCCGAAAGTCTAGGCGGGGATGAGATCGGGGCGCTCATTCGTGACGATCCGGCATTTGCATCCCGACTTATCAAGGATTACATCAACCCCGAATCCAATGACCGGGAATCCGGGGCAGAGCACATCGTCTTTGCACTCGAGAGATGGGGCGTCTTGCAGGCCCTGTCCGCCCAGCCCCAGACAACGTTAGGCCCATTGGAAAAATCTCGCTGGCTGGCCATGACAGCACCCCAGCGGCCGCAGCTAAAGGGTCACATGGAAAAAGTCCACGGCAAGCCCGGCTATATGTTTGGTGGAAAATTGGTAAGTGATCCCCGTGATTTGGTCTTGATGCAAAGTGAGGCGCTTGCAGTCGATGCGCCAGAATACGAGTATCGTGTCGAAGCACGGAAGGAAAATCAGACCCTCGGCTACAAGCTCTACAGCCTCCTTTTCGATGACGACCAGGACGCTGAACGCATTGGCCGACAAGAATTCGCGCTGCTTCGACAAAGCCCAGATAAGGGGCAAAAGTTGTTTGCCAAAGAAGCAGTGGGCGTACTTGACGATTTGCTGCATGATCTCGTTACCAACGCTTACGATATTGATGACGAGAAGATTGCCTACGTAGAGTCATATGCGGCTTCGCTGGAGGCGACCCATTCATCATCGGTGTTGCGAGATACCCTCTTGGATGTTGTCAGCCGATACAGGGAGCTGTCTGAGCGCGAAAGGGAACATCAACGCGTGCTTGGTGTCAGCTACAAGGACGCCGCTCAAGAAATTGACGACGAGCACATGGACATCGCTTAGGCTGCAACCCAAAACGCCTACTTTTTGCTAGCTTTCATAAATTTCTGCAATCACTCTTTACAGAAGCTTAACTGCGCATACAATAAATAGCCGATGATTGATCAAAAAACAAACTCAATTTTGACCGAGCTGCACGACATCATTACGCAACCGAATGCGTTACGGACACTTATTGTCCTGATGGTGGCGTTTATCGCCGCATATTGGGGGAGCCGTTTTGCTGCCCGGGCCGTGGTTGCTGCCGCTCAATTCATTGCCGTACGCTCAGACAGCTCGACCGACCACGAACGAACCATAAAATTACGACGCGTCGAGACCTATCTAAGTATCTTGAACGCCTTACTGCGCGCGGCCATCATAGCGACTGTCGTTTACTTGACATGGAAACTCTTGGCGCGACCTAGCTCGGCTATACCGTACGCCATCATCGTCAGTGCGCTTATGGTCGTGACGGTCGGTGCGACCATCGGCATCGTGCTTAGGGATATTACGGCCGGTATCACTATGATCATCGAGCGTTGGTACCATGTCGGTGATTACATACGGATCGAGCCCTTCGGCGATGTTAGCGGTGTGGTCGAGAGCATGAATTTGCGTTCGACGCGGATACGTAGCCTAAACGGAGAAGTCATCCGCTTGCATAATCAGCATATCCAGGCGGTCAAGGTCACTCCCAGAGGCCTTCGCACTATCGCGGTTGATGTTTTTGTCAATAATCCCAAAGTCGGTCGAACGCTAGTCGAAAAGGCCATAGCCAGCATGCCCGTAAGTACCATGACTTTGGTGTCCAAACCCGAAATAACCCGGGAAGAGCAGTGGAGCGAACACTTGTATCTGATAACCACAACGGGCCAAACGCCACCGGGTCGTGAATGGCTCATGGAAACCTACTTTGTCGATTCGCTCAAAGAGCTCGATGAAAAGCGTCGCGGTCTTGATGCGCTGGTTCGCCCACCGCTCGTGCGCTTCGCCGACCCGGCAGCCGAACGCAGCTTCAAACGCGCCGTCCGTATGAACAAGCCGTAGCCACGATAGGATTTGCTATAATTTCCGGCATGAAAGATTGTCCATTCTGTCTTGATAACCATTTACTGAAAGGTGACGTACTCTACGAGGACGAACTATGGTATTTTACGGGCCCTGATCCTGATGACGACAGTAATGCCGGCATGGCTATCACGAAACGACATGTCGGTACTCCATTTGAAATCAACGAGCACGAATGGACCGCGTTGCACAAGCTACTGCCCGAGTTCAAGCAGGTGCTTGACGATCGCGAATTACCTCAAGGCTACAATATCGGCTGGAACGTCGGACCCACCGGCGGCCAAACAATCCCGCACGCCCATTTGCACATTGCCGCCCGATACGACGACGAAGAAATGGCAAGCAAGGGAATCCGGTACCATTTCAAATCTTTTCGCAACCAGCGCTCGTTTCGAGCCTAACAAGTGCCAATAAAGCAAAACGGCCTGCGAGGTGCAGACCGTCTTACTTTGGCAGGGGCACGTGGAATCGAACCACGATCTAGGGTTTTGGAGACCCTCATACTAGCCGTTGTACTATGCCCCTTCATTTGAAGCGCAACAGACAGCATCATACCGCAGAACGATCAAATTGTCACGGAGTAAAACCTTCCCAAACGGTGTCATTTCTGCTATACATAAGGGAATGGCTAAAGTTATTCCGTCCAAACCGGCGCTCATTCTGTTGTATGGGTTCCCTGGTGCGGGTAAGACATATTTCTCGAGACAGTTTTGTGAGGCAGTCCAAGCTGTTCATGTTCAGGGTGACCGGATTCGGGCCGAATTGTTTGAAAACCCCCGTTATGACAAGCAGGAAAATGCTGTCGTAGCCCAGCTGATGAACTACATGACCGAAGAATTCTTAAGTGCCGGTATCAGTGTTTTGTACGATGTGAATGCCATGCGTGTCAGTCAGCGGCATGCCTTGCGCGAAATAGCTCGCCGTCAACACGCCACACCGGTTACCGTATGGTTCCAAATCGACCAAGACACTTCCTACGCCCGCAGCATTCAGCGCGACCGTCGTCGCAGCGACGATAAATACGCCGCCGTGCGCGACCGCCGAACTTTCGATGACATTGTCAGCCACATGCAGAATCCGACAAATGTCGAAGATTACGTAGTCATCAGTGGTAAGCACACGTTCAACACCCAGTACACAGCCGTGGCACACCGCTTGCGAGAGCTTGGTCTAATTGGTATCGGCGATGACACCACCAAGACTGCCAAGCCCGGGCTGGTCAATCTCATTCCAGATCCTTCTGCCGGCCGGGTCGACATGACTCGCCGCAATATAGTCATTCGCTAGATAATTTATGGCATATAAGCAATTCCAAATCGATGAAATCGGTTTAGTAACCGTGTATAAGCGCCGCGGAACCAAACGCATCAAATTGAGTGTGGACCATGATGGCAATATCAAACTTTCGATGCCAACCTGGCTGCCATACAAGACGGGCCTGAGCTATGCCGACAGCAAGCGGGATTGGTTGGCCGAGCAACTGAAGCACCGCAGCCCGATCACTCTTCGCCACGGACAATCGATCGGCTCTAAATATCGGTTAACTTTTGAGCCCTACGATGGTGTTGGCGTGCGTTCACGTATCCTAAATAGCAATGACATCAGGGTCCAGTATCCAACCGAGCTTGAGCCAAGCGATCCCGCTGTGCAGGCGGTTGCCGAAAAGGCGTGCGTGCGTGCCTTGCGGACCGATGCCGAGACATTGCTACCAGTACGCCTGCGACAACTGGCCGAGCGTTATGATCTTCGCTACCGTTCATTCAGCGTTCGCCAACTCAAAGGTCGGTGGGGTAGCTGTGATCAGGCTGGCCATATAACTATCAATTTGTTCGTCATGCAATTGCCGACGCCTCTGCTCGAGTATGTCTTGCTACACGAGTTGGCGCACACCGAATATCTGGACCATAGCAGTAATTTTTGGGCGGTGCTAATACGCCTGGACCCGCTTGCCAAAGAGCATCGCAAACAACTGCGGAGTTATCGTCCGGTCGTTGGTGGCGTACCGACTGGCGACAACCTTGAGCCTGTGGCATACTAGGTACCAGACATGGCAAAGACGCAAGCAAATACCGAAATCCAATCCGCCGTCCAACTTGAGCATGGTCGTCTGACAAGCCTCATCAACAGCATGGCCGATGGAGTCATTGCCGTAGATAACGACGTTAACGTGGTGGTTTACAACGGTGCCGCTCTCAACATTCTCGATAGCAACAGCGATCCACAAGATGTTCCTCTCAGTGATATTTTCAAGCCAATCGGCCAAGATGATTTGCCTATCGATGTAACCGCATTGGTCAAAAACACCAAGGTGCCAACAATCAACCGTGATCTGCGACTTAAATATACGGATGGCAGTACGATAAACTTATACCTGAGTATCGCCCCGGTCCATCTTGGCTATGGCTCGGAGGGCGAACGTGGCTACGTATTGATGCTGCGCGATATTACTCGCGAGAAATCACTCGAAGAAGAGCGTGATGAATTCATTAGCGTGGTCAGCCACGAACTTCGGACGCCTATCGCTATTACCGAGGGCGATATCAGCAATGCCCAGCTGCTGGCCGATAGGGCCAACGATACGCCGCAAATCAAACAAGCTCTCGAGGAGGCGCATAGTCAGGTGTTATTCCTGGCCGATATGATAAACGACCTGAGTACCCTGTCGCGGGCCGAGCGCGGTATGCTTAAGCTGGATGCCGAGGAATTTTCAGTCGCTGAGCTTATGGAAGAGTTGGCTCACAACTACACGCCCCAAGCCGAAGCCCGCGGCCTTAAATTGATATCCAAACCCGTGCCCAAGACACTGACGCTCATCAGCAGCAAGCTATACGTCCGTGAAGTACTCCAGAACTTTATAACCAATGCCATCAAGTACACCGAAAAGGGCAGTGTTACCATCAGCGCTAGCAAGCACGACAACATCGGCGTCGTTTTCCACGTCACCGACACCGGCATCGGCATTAGTCACCAGGATCAAAAGCGTGTCTTCGAAAAGTTTTTCCGCAGTGAAGATTATCGGACTCGCTCGACTACAGGCACGGGTTTGGGGTTGTACGTCACGGCTAAGCTAGTCAGAATCCTACAGGCCGAGTTGAAAATCGAAAGTAAACTCAATCACGGTTCGACCTTCACGCTCATCGTACCGAACGCCAGTCCAGAAGAGGTCGAATAAGCTAAGCTTCCGTTTCGTGGGTCAGACCGGCGTATTGATAAATCATCCGTCTAACTTGGTGGGCAAAAGCAGGATCATTTCGCCTAATCAAGGTCATCTCGGCCGTTCCGGCGGCCACGCCAGCATGAATCAGATTGTGTGAACCGATGGCTGTCGTGTGGCCGTTAAAGGTGGCTGCTTTACCATGAAATTCTGGCAGTGGCGGCTTTATTTGGCGAGAAAAGAAATGATGCGGGTAGCCGCTCAGGCGTCTGGCCAGCATGATTCCGTGGTGTACCAGGCTGCCGTGACCATGGTTGGAGGGGTGGTTGAAGAAAATCTCGACCGGAACTTCGTGGTCATCGGCTACTCGCAAATCGCGTAATATTTCGCCGTCGGGGAAGTATTGACCTGCATACAGTATGCTTTCAGTAGATTGCTGAGCGTGTTCCCGCACGGTGTCCAATATCAGCGATTGACCCTTTACGCCGACATCTATCAGTAAATCGGTATTATCATCGATAGCAATCTTTATATCTTCGTCGCCGAGAGCGCTGCGTACGCTACCAGCTTCGGCGATAGCAGCTGTCGCATCATGAAGCCAATTGGCGACACCATCATGTTCGAACATGACGACCATGTCGTTGCGGTGCGAGTCCTGTAAATTTGGGCCGCCCAAATAGGCGCGGCTATTTACGACATTGCTCTTTATATGCGACCTACCGGTGTAGAGAGTACCAAGAGGTCGACGACCGATACGATTTATGATATCGGTCCGGATGCCAGCACCCGTCAGTCGGTCGAATTCGTCGACTCGGTGACGCGCAGCTGGACGATCAACTACCCACGGCAGGATAAGGCCGCCAATACTGCGCGGAAGATTGAAGGTGTATTCATCGATGGCCAGTCGTGTCTCTACTTCATTTCGGGATGTACCTTTTAAGGCGTCTAGGAGCTTTCTGACCGGTTTTTCGTCCGGTTCGATGCTCATGGCCAACATCGAGATTCGACCTTCCGTGGTGCCGGCTATATCTTCCGTAAAACGGTCGAAGAACTGTGCGGCTTCAAGGAGCTCTACATCGACTCGAGATTCCACCTGGTGTTCTTGCCGGATCATTGGACCATATTATGCACGAATATTAAACACTTTGCAAGTATTACCGATTTATCAACCTAGCCTGAGCTGTCTATCAATAGCGCGGCGGGCCATATCGCCGACCTGGGGATCACGGCTGAGCATGGTCATCTCCGCGGTACCGAACATGACGCCAGCTCGTACGTAATTATGACTGCCAATCATTGTGCCTTTATCGGTCGTGAGAACTTTGGCGTGCAAGAAATCGTGAGACTTTGGTAATTGACTCAAAAACAGCACTCCCGGGGTTCGAAGTTTCTCGGCCCTTATAGACAGATGATGGAGTAGTGGGAAGGGGTGCTTCGAGGGGTGGTTATATAAAATCGTGACATTAACGCCGCGGGCCAGCGCCAAACTTAAATGACGAGCCGTGCGGTCGTTAGGGAAGTATTGGCAAGTTAGCCAAATATGCTCAGTTGCCTCATCGATAAGTGCTAGGGCCCGATCTAAAATTACAGATTGGTTTGGTCGACCCGCGTCGATCAGCAGCGTGGTAGCTTCATCGATTGGTATGACTTGATCCTGTTCGGCAAGTGCTAGGCGGACGGACCGTTTACTGGCTAACTTCTCACAAAATCCATCGAGCCAATTAGCAAGCATGGGATTGTGTTGCCCAATCATCAGGTCGACTTGGTCCATGGCGTTCAGGTTGCAGCCGCCCAACAGGACGTAATCATTAATCGCGGCAAACTTGATGTGCGAACGTCCGGCAAAAGGGGTGGAAAATGGGCGCCGCGGCAAATTAGTAATCGTGTATCTACCGCCGTTAGCTTGAATTTTTTCAAGACCGACCAACCTGTCCGTAAACGATCGGCTTAGGCGTCTTGGTAACTTCGTGGCAAAAAACAGCGGGCCGGGCTTAAGACCTGACTTTACTATGAATGAAAAAGCATCGACGAATACGTGCACCCGAACGCCACGGGCAGCGGCAACTTGAAGCGAATCAATCAGCTCCTTGATCTCGGGTGGATCGGTGTCGTAAGCCATGGTGGCCAGCAATACGCGGTCACCAGGCCTAGCCGTGTTTATGCGCCTAACCAGTTCGGCTATGTATTCTCGGCGACCGTAAAACTCATAGCCCTCAGTAGCGCCATCCTGAGTCAGTTCGGCGGTCTTTGATTGGTGTGTCTTGGTGGGCACCATCAGAATCAGTTTAGTTTGGGAAGTTTTGGCTCAATCCGCATGACCGGAATGCAGACGTTGCGATCTTTCCATAGAACGACTGAAAACTCGTACTTGAGCATGGAATAGTTCAGTAGGGCTACGTCGAGTAGTGCTGCGAATGGCAAGGAGAGCAAGCTACGGATATCGGGCTGGCGATATGTCATGGCACACACTGTCAGGTACCACAGTAGTAATATGGCGCAAGTTCCGGCACTGAGGGCTAACACGGTGCTTAGATAGGGGTTTAGAATACCGACTATCAGGAACAAGAATGGCATGACCAGGGCGCCCAATTCGGCCAATGTGAGCAAGAATACCAGTTCCATTCGCCGGTGAAGCTGAGGGTACTTGGTGCGTGTCGCCGTGTCACGCTGGTCCATGACATCCTTGTCGCTGGTAAGACCGATCTCGGAGCTGCTATAACGGAAACCATAGCCGTCGTGACGGACGGTCTGACGGGCAAAATAACTTTCGGGCACGATGGTGCGACTGACGGCCGAAAATCCACCGGCACTGAGTAATACTTGCCGTTTGGCAATCCAGCAAGTGCTAAGGACGGGTGGACGTCGAAAGAGCTTGCGCGGTAAAGCAACTTCCCAGGCGTAGCGCATCGGTTGGATTAGTGAAGCATCCAACTGCATGAAGCGTGGCAGGATATTTCGCGGCATGATGCTCATCATGCTCTTGTTCTTGCGTAACATCAGAGTGACAATGTTCGTCAAAGTTTGAGGCTCGAAACGTACGTCAGCTCCGCAAAACAACACCAGTTCGCCGTTGGCGGCTTCCAGCAAGCTTTGGTAGGCCTGATTCTTGGACAGCCAGCCCTCCTTGGGTGGTTCGCCCTTCAAGAAACGCACTCCGTCTTGGGCGAATCCGCGAATAATCTCGGGCGTACGTTTGACGGTCGAGCAATCGTCCAGGACTAATATCTCGAGCTTAGGGTACGTGCTCTTGATCAATGTCTCTAGGCCTATTTGCAAGTCGTCTGTTTCATTGCGGGCTGGAATGGCAACCGTCAGGGTCGGTAAGTCTTTGGCGGCAAAGCCTTCGCTGATGACGTTAGGTTTCATGCTCTCGGCATGTTTGAGGGTGGTTATGAGCAATAAAACACTGGTGATAAGTTCGAGGATAAGGAAAAATACCCAAAACTTAGAAGCAATCAGCCCAAGTTCGTGCAAAGTCCACCACAATAATAAGAAAACGAACGTGGAGGCCAGGAGCCACAGGCTAGTTCGCCAGGTAGCCCGCCATAGATAGTCGACTTGCATCCGGCCAATTATCAGACGCCACAGATTCAAACCGCGATATATCGATACACAAGCCAGCATGGCCACCAAGAATGAAAATCCATCATAAGCAACCAGGATTATAAGAGAAACAAAAGCTGCGAACAGTCCGACTACTGCAGTGTAACGGCGGACTCGCCACAACAAAGGGGTCCAGATAAGCAATTCCAGCAGCTGGGCTGCAACATACACGCCAAGAACGGTCGTCATATATTCCATCATACCATGCTGCCCGAATCTGGCCTTGACCCCTGGGGTAGCGCATGCTACTCTTGACATGTACGGCCTATCGGAATGATAGGTCTTTTAATTTGGAGAGGCAGCAACAGTGGCAGAAGAGAGCAACTCTACTTCAAGAAAATATAAACGTCGCGTTCGTCCCAGTGAGACCGTTCGCGAAAAGCGTGCCAAACAACGTCGTATCGAGGAAAAACCGAAGCGGCGCCCATTGGCCAAAGTCCGCCACTATCTTGCTGTGCCATTTCGCTGGATTGGCAGCCGTCCGCTATGGCAGTCGAAGTTTTGGCGGCCATTCCGGTTTGTTGGACGCATACTAAGTTACGTCTTATTCATCTCCTATTTCCGCAATAGTTGGCGAGAACTGCGCGACGTAACTTGGCCAAGCTGGAAACTTAGCTGGCGTCTCACTTGGGCGGTACTGGTTTTCTCTATATTTTTCGGTGTCATCGTGGCCTTGGTGGATTACGGCTTCGATAAATTATTCAAACGACTGATACTTAACGCTTAAACGAAAGAAGGACTTAAATAGCAATGGCAACAAGCAAACGTTACGACAAGCACGAGCAGTGGTATGCGATCCACACCTACAGCGGCTACGAAGAGAAAGTCGCCGAGAGCATTAGGCAGCGTGCCGAGTCATTGGATATGAAATCCAAGATCCTAAAGGTGCTCGTACCCAAGGAAAAGATGATTGAGATCAAGAACGGCAAACGTAAAGTTGTCGAGAAGCGCATTTTCCAGGGTTACGTGCTGGTGCTGATGAAAATGGATGAGGAAGCTTGGTACATCGTCCGCAACACACCGAGTGTCACTGGCTTCGTTGGTAGCGGTTCGGATCCGACTCCTGTCAGCCAAGATGAAATCGAGAAGATTCAGAAACGCATGGGTCTCGAACAGCCTAAGTACAAGATTGATTTTGCTATTGGCGAAGTCGTCAACATCACCGACGGCCCATTCAAGGGCTTCGATGGTTCCATCAACGAGATCGATGCCGCCAAGGGCAAACTCAAGGTACTCGTCAACATGTTCGGCCGCGATACGCCAGTCGAATTGGACACCCTACAGGTCAAGAAAGTCTAGGCTCTCGCCTAAGTTATCGATTCGGCTAAGGTCATGGCGATGTTTGAAAAGAAAGAGCCGAGAGATTCCAAATTTGAACGAGCTCATTTGTTAACCAACGCGATTTGGGACGCTTCCGACCAAGAACAAAAGGAACTGAAGCGCGCTCTGCGCAAGGAGCTTTGGCACAATAAACTCGCAAAATATGCGCTGCCACGTGCGTTATTTGATGCGACGATAATGACAGCCACTACCGTTGCGGCTATTGAAGAATTTCGTCAAGGCTCTGTCACCGATGGTCTGGCTAATCTTACGGTCGCCGGTATGTTCTCGTATTTCGCCAACAAATCATACCAGGAGCACTTGCAATCGAAGTTACCGAACAGTAACGCCGAAGGCGAAGTATTGCACGTGCCAGCCGAATGGCTCGACGGCCCTCGGGACAATTAATTAGCGCCAAAAACCACGAACAGCATGGTTTTATGTGGGGGTGTATAGTGAAATATATCACTGACAAAAGTGGGGGGACTCCATGCAAGAACTAATTTTCTACACCGACCCAAAGATAGTGGACGGGTCATTTTATGAGCTCAGTAACGAGGAAAGAATCCGCCACCATATTGGGATCAGACTCGGTATTCGCAACAGTGTCGGTGGCATATGCATGCGCGCCTCAGATGCCGAAATTGATGCGCATGCCCAGCGCTGTCCCGAAGATTATGCTAGTTTGCATCAGTCTGTCTTTGATAACCTCATGGCTCAAGGCTATATCCAGGTAGAAGAATTCAATCTACAAGCTCTTGCTGCCTAGCTTTGGCTTGCGTTACTGACTATTGAAAAACAACGACTTTAGTGATAAAGTATTGTTTTGTCTAACAATTCATGAAGGAAATATAGCGTGCCTGAGTTTTATCCAAGTCATACCCCATCGCCTAACCAGTATACGCAACCCTCATCTGACGAGATGACCTGGGGTGAGCGTATCGGGCGCCGTTTTGATCAATTGGTCGTAGCAAGTATGGTTGCCGGTTCCTTGAGCGTGTGGGCGGCCATTGCTGACGAGGTTCACGATCGAACACCAGTCATTAATTGCGAGGAAGCTAAGCACACTGAGCGGTCGAGCGTTCAAGAATTAATTCCACGAGCACGACAAGAATTAATCTTACGAGCACGAGATTGCGTTACACCAGAGGATCGTTTCTTATGGAAGGGTGTTGAATTCGTAGGCGTTCCTGCCGAAAAAGCTGCCAGTATCTTACGAAATGGCCTCGACAACATCGTTATACGCCTTATGCCAGAGATCAATGAGCTGCCGGACACCAACATCGGTGAGTACATGTGTGCTGATAACCAGGCTCCAGCCGGTGCACTGTGCTCCGAAAACCAACCATTGACCCCAACTCTAAGTCAAGTAGGTTAGTAAGCGTGAAACAGCCACGACTTGAAGCAATCATCCCTTGTGGAGCTGACACGGTTCATGTCGTGCGCGGGACACTTGAAACTGACGCCGGAACTATGGAGAGTCAGATGCGTGACCTGGCTACATCAGGCTTAGGCCTTGCCGTATCGGCAGACTATCGCCATCAGACATGGCCTGGACACATAACGTATCAGACCAAACCGACCTCACACGACGTAGTCGATAAAGATAGCGCCTATAAGAGCGGGCTAAGAGCATTCCTGGCCCAGGATGATCCGTCATTACACCGACATTTGATTGACCCGGTGACGGAGGCTATCGAAAGTGGAGGTGAGTGTTACGTCCTCGACGATGAAGGTGCCAGAGAAGTTACGCCCGCCGAATTTTATGCCGAAAATGATGACAGGGAAGAGCATATCATCTATTCGCTCACCGACCCAGCCATAAGCGTCATTCGCACCGACATCGAACCCCTGTAAGTCAGTGGACATATAGCTTTAAATTTGCTAAAATCTATCCGTTACGCACTACTTAAACGGTAGGAGAACAAGTAGCCCCGCTTCAAACAAGCACTCGCTTGGTGGGTGAACGTTCGTAAGAAAGGATTACGTAATGGCGAAAGTCGTCAAAGCAAACCTCAAAATGAAAATCAAAGCCGGTCAGGCCAGTGCTGCGCCACCAGTTGGTAGCACGCTCGGACAGTATGGCGTAAACATGATGGATTTCATCAATCCGTTCAACGACGCTACCCGCGACATGCAGGGTCAGACTGTCACCGCACACATTACTGTGTACGATGACCGCACCATGAGTTTCCGCGTGGTCGGCGCACCGACGGACGATCTGATTCGGGCCGAACTCGGTATCCAAAAGGGCTCTGGTCGCCCCAACAGCGAGAAGGTCAGCAAGAAACTGACCCAGGCTCAGCTGCAAAAGATTGCCGAAGCTAAGGCTCACGACATGAACGCCGACGATATCGAATCCGTCAAGAAGATGGTCGCCGGTACCGCTCGCAGCATGGGCGTGGAAGTCGAAGGTTAGTCTAATGCACGAATTTGGACGCAACCTTCACGCCGATCCTGACCAGGAACTGGCGACACAAGTTGATGAGTGGGTCCGTGTAATGGGTGAGGGTTTTGGTACCCCATCCGGCTCAGAGATATGTGTCGACGGCAGAGTTCAAGAAGCCTTGGACGTCGTCGAGCAAAAGCCCGAACAAGCGGAATAATCAGAATTTAATAACAAATTGTGGGAGGCATAGCTGCCGCTAGTACCACGAAGGAGATATAACATGGCTAAGAGCAAATCAGAATTATTAGAAGAGGCCAAAGCCCTCAAACTTTATGTGACGGCGAAGAACACCGTCGCCGAGATTACAGCCGCTATCGAAGCTGCCGGCGTCGACGCCGAAGCCGAACCCGAGCGTGAAGCCAAGACCGCCAAGGCCGGCAAGCGAAGCGCTAAGGGTGTCGAGGAAGCCGAGGCCAAGGCCGAGAAGATCGAGCACCAAAAACACCGCGAAGAAGAGACTGTCGAGGCCGAAAGCAAGCCCAAGGCGCCAGTCAAACCGGCTCGTTCGCGCTTGGAGCGCCGGGGCAAGAACTTCCGCAAGGCTGCCGAGAACATCGAGCCAAACAAATCCTATGATCTAAAAGAGGCACTTGAACTGGCGGTCAAGACCAACCCGGTCAAATTCGACGCAACAGTCGAACTGCACGTCAATCTTAACGTCGATCCGCGTCAAGCCGACCAGAATATCCGTGACAATCTGATCTTACCAGCCGGAACTGGTAAGACCGTGCGTGTCGCCGCTTTCACGGACGACACTGTCAGTAACGCTGACGTTAGTGGCATCGAGACCATCACAAAAGCTCTCGACAAGGGTGCCATCGAATTCGATGTGCTAGTGTGTGCACCAGCTAACATGGCCAAGCTCGGTAAATACGCCCGCCTGCTTGGTCCACGCGGCCTGATGCCCAACCCGAAGAGCGGTACCGTAACGACCGATCTGGACAAAGCCGTCGCTGAAGCCAAAGCCGGACGTGTTGAATATCGCGTCGACAGCACTGGCATCGTCCACCTTGGCATCGGTAAGGTTAGTTTTGGCGGTGACAAACTGCTGCAAAACGCCCAAGCCGTATTTGCCAGCCTGCGCAGCAACAAGCCATCCAGCATCAAGGGTAACTACATGCGCGCCGTCCACGTGACGACCACCATGGGTCCCTCGATCCTGGTCGACGCCAGCACGACGAACTAATCGCCGTAGCGTCCTATCACAAAAACCGCCCATTTATCCGGGCGGTTTTCGTTTACCCCGGTAGCCCTGGGCAAAAGCCGGAAAATTTCGTAGACTATAACTAACTAAACAGAGGGAGTTAGTATGACTGAAAATGCGGCCAACAGCGACGGCTACTACGACGAAGACGCCGGCAACGACGAAGAGCTCGATCTAAGTTTCCTGGACGAAAACGAATCCAAAGAGTAATCCCGGTGAGAATCGGCCTGGTCGTCCCACACATCTTCATGCAGCGGGAGATTCTCCCGCATGTCATTTTCTCGCCAGCTGATTTGGCCCTTAGGCTAGCCGGTGGGCTACGAGCCTTGGGCGCCGAGGTGACGCTTTTTACACCTGGGCCCGTCGACACCGACGTGGTCAATATTACCGCTGATATGTCATATTTCGAGCAGGAGTTGGCCGGGCGTGACGATACATATATGGACTTGCTCAAAAAACACCCCTTCACGTTCGTTAGCCTGGCGCGGCAGGTCCAGAGTGAGCTGATTGCTAAGGCCTACCAAATGGCCAATGATGGCGAGCTGGATTTGGTGCACATTTATACTAACGAAGAAGACATCGCGCTGCCATTTGCCAGCCTATGTGCTAAACCGGTCGTTTTCACTCACCACGATCCGTTCAACTTCCTGGTCAAATACAAGAACGTATTTCCTAAATATAAATCGCTAAACTGGATATCGATGTCTTTGGCTCAGCGTCAGGGCATGCCCCCGGACACCAATTGGGTGGCCAATATTTATCACGGCTTGACGGATGATTCACTCGCGCCGGTCAAGAATCCAACCAATGATTACGTGGCCTACCTGGGACGCATCATCGAGCCCAAAGGCGTGCATTTGGCCATCGACGCGATAAAGCTCTACAATGCCGAACATCCAAGCGACACGCTGAAACTTCGGATTGCCGGCAAACACTACGCTGGCCACAAGAAAGACACATATTGGCAAACGCAAATATTGCCGCACATCGATGACACGATCATTTTTTACGATGGTTTTATCGGTGATTCGGCTAAAAAACGTGAGTTTTTGGGCAATGCCCGGGCGGTTATCGTGCCATCGCTATTTGATGAACCATTCGGCCTAATCAACATCGAGGCTTTGGCTTGCGGTACGCCGGTAGTTGGACTGGATTCGGGCGCCATACCAGAGCTAATTACCGATCGAACCGGCAAGATAGCCAAGAAGCAGTTCAATTCTGATGGTTCGCTCGATGTATCGGCTACTGCGAAAAACCTTGTGTCGGTCCTCAGTGAACTCGACACTTTACGCACCGAGTGTCGGCAGGCTTACGAACAACACTACACAGCCGACAAGATGTGCCAGGCTCATTATAATCTTTACCTGCGCCTGTTAGACAATCACTAGATCGGTCTTGATGCGCTCGTGTGATTGGTAGTTTTCGAGGACGAAGTTTTCCTCCCTGAAATCATCGATGCTTTTTACGTCACCGATGATCTTTAGGGTTGGGAACGGGTACGGCTTGCGATGCAGCTGCTCCTTAGCGGGTTCGATATGGTTCTTGTACAAGTGGGCGTTGCCGGCTGAGATGATTAGCTCACGCGGTTCGGCGCCGATAAGATAGGCGACCATGTGCAGCAGCATGGCATACTGGGCGATGTTGAATGGTGCTCCCAAGAAGACATCCCAGGACCGCTGGTACAGGTTTAGGCGTAATTTACCTTTGGTCAGATCGAATTGGAACATAGTATGACAGGGCGGCAAACGCATTTCCTTAAGCTCGCCGGCATTCCAGGCGCTGACCAGTATCGCTTTGGAGTCAGGATTGTTCTTGAGCTCGTCGATCGCCCACTGCAATTGGTCGAACTCGCTGCCATCAGGCCGTTGCCAATGGCGCCATTGGACGCCGTAAACACGGCCCAAATCGGTCTTGCCTTCGTGCAAAAAGCCATCCCAATAGTGGATGTTGTGCTCATGCAGATAACCAACTTCGGAACTGCCGGATATGAACCATAGCAGTTCGTGTAGTAATAATTTGAATGGCATTTTCTTAGTGGTAAGCAGCGGAAAACCTTGACGCATATCGAACCGGACCTGTGCGCCAAAGACCGACTTGATATCGTGGATACCACGCGTTTTCTTCGTCTTACCATCTTTCATGATATCGGCCATTAGTTGTAGATAGCCATATTCTGGGTGTTTCATGCTGCCACCTTCCTCATCTTAACCCCGCACTGTTCTAGTAATTGTACCGCGTAGCCATCGGAGTGGTCCAATCCATAAACGATTTCTTTGGGGCCTGCTTGCGATAACGTCCGCGCACAATTGGGGCAGGGCAGCATGGTCAAGAACAGGGTCTTACCGCGTAGTGTTTCGCCCATATCCGATAGTTGTATGAGTGCTTTCATCTCGGCATGTATCGTATCGTAGTAGTTGCTGTCGTGCGCCTCAGATAGGTGCTCTTCGCGGGAGTTGCCCGCATGGAGGGCGTATGTCTGATATGGCACGACACTATTGTCGGCGGCCACCAGAGGATGATAGCGCGAAATTTTCTTGGCGGCCACGACACAGCCGACCTGCAAGCTATAGTCAAACGAATTGGCGGCTGCTTTATGGGCTAGCTCCAGCATATCTGTCTCGCCGCCAGGTATCAGCTTGATTTTTGGCAATTGAGGAGCGACGTGAGCCAGGTACGTCTTGGCCTCAGCTTCGTCGCGAAATGGTGTCACCAAATCGAATGGGATACGTTTTTCGTTCAGTACATGGTACAGCGGCCGGCGGTGGAAGACGTATTGGTACGATCCCCGTACGACCACCGCATGCTTAGGCTTGACCGCCCGAAGTACATCGACCTCTTCGCGCTGCGAATAGGTGAGGATATACAATAGATGCGGGCTACCGGAGGTCGCTACCTTGCCGGCAAGGTATTCTACGTCAGACTCGGTAAGCACCTTGAATTGCGGTTGGTTCTCGAATCCTAAAACGTAATGTTCCCGGGCAATGCCAATCAGCACGTTGCCTTTAGGCAGATATGTCTTGAGTAGCTGGGTCAGTCGTGCCTGGCTGAGCTCCCGGGGCGCTACGATGAATGTTGGCTTCAGCGCCCGAAAGATGCGCTTCATGTCGGCATCGTAATCCAGCCAGTCAAAACTCAGGTCACTGGCCATATTTTTTGCCAAATCGTTTACTCAGTTTTTCGAGTTTGTCGCGACTTGCGCGGTATTTTTCGGCGTTATCAAACGGTGTATCCTCGAGCTGCTGGTAGTTCCAGGTGCTTAATTCCGGGTTATCAAATGGTATGCAATGGAAGTGGATGTGCTCGACCGTACTCTGGGCCTCGGAACCATCCTTTTGGACGATTTGCATGCCTTTCACCCCATGGACCTCCCGGATCATCTTCTTGGCCAGGTAGAAAAATTTGCGCATGGTTTCCCATTCGCCAGGCTTTAATTCCTTAACCGAGCGGACATGGCGCTTCGGGATGACCATGATGTGGCCATCGACATAGGCAAAGACCGGTACGGTCATGACGACGCCGTTCTCTTCGAAAAAGACGTATTTGTCGTCCAAGTCACAAAAAACACATTTGCCAACTGACTGCCAAATTTTGCCGTACTCGCCGGTTATCCGGGCGTCGCGGTAATATTCCTGCTTCTTTTGCTGTTCGGGCGTGAGCTTCATTTTTCCTTGAGAGGGTCCTTTCGGTATTGCATGAAATCTTTCAGGACATCGCTCAAGTGGCCACCGATGGCCCGTTGCAGGATCTGAGTAGTCGATATCGAGGTCGACTGACGGTCAACTACCACCACCTCACCGCCGTAACGAGTAACCGTGGCGTATTCCTTCGAGGTCTTGTAGTCGGCTGTCCAGTCCTCTTTGACGGTGACGAAGGTGTTTGGCTGGAGTAGGCCTAGCGTCGGTACGCAGCTGGGTTCGGGCAAGATGGTAACGAAATCGACCGAGCGCAAGAAAGTCAGCATCTCCGCCCGAATGTTTTCGTCGAGGATAGGTTTGTTAGGCCCTTTGACGCGTTTGATGGCGGCGTTGCTACTGACGCCGACAACCAACACATCGCCGTATTCCTTGGCTCGCTCCAGATAGCGGCACTGACCGGCATGGATAAGATCCCATGATCCGGCTGTAAAAACCACTCGTTTGCCTTTAGTCTTGAGCTGGTCGCTCAAGGTTTGCAAATCACTCTGTGCAATAAGACGCTTCTTCCACGAAGATGCCATGCGTTTGCCCCCATTTGTTACCTGGATTTAGACCAATTCTAACACCTTTGGCACCAGTAAGCTAGCGGTCTAGCTCGATGATTTTGCGTTCGATTAACAGCTCCCGGGTCCGGCCAAAGTGCTCATTCTTGGCCAGCGATTCGTACGGATTATGCCGTAAAAACTTATAAAAATCATGCAACAGAAAATGGTCGACAAGTAGTTCCAGGACGTCGATATCTTGACTACCCTGATTGATTCGCGGCAAGCTCAGTCGATTGGTACCACGCTTGCCGTAGCCGGAACGGAGGAAATATTTTCTGACCTGCCGCGGCGTCTTGTACTTGCAGTCGATGAGCAAGAAAGCTAGGGTACGGGCAATGTCGAATATTACCGGGCCATAAGCACATTTCTCAAAATCCAGCACCCCAGTGACCGCTACGGATAAATCGTCGTCCGCAGCCTCGCGAAACAACACGTTGCCGCGCACGAAATCCATGTGTAGCGCCTGGCGGTCGCCCAGCAGGTCCGCAGCTGCCAAGCCGGTTGCCAGACTGGTTAATGAACTTTCGGGCACAGCCAGGCCCAATTTATCGTGCATGGCCCTATGGACGTCCCTATCCAAAAAGTATTGCTGCATCTTACCTACTATCGACTTTTGGATCTCGACCACGTCATCGAGTCGGCGCGTCAAATGCAACCCGGTGGCCAGGTGGTGCATATCACTCATCGTCTTGCCGAGAGCTTTGATGTGGTCTTGGGTGTAAGCCTCCCACGGAATCGTCTGACCCGGCAGATAGTGATAAATGCCGGCGTATCTTGTGCCTGTGGCGGATTTGAGCAATGTCAGTCTCTCGTCGAACGTTCGACGAGCCGGAAAGCCGACAGCTGCCAGTCCATCAGCCAGCTCGTTCGCGATCAGCACCTGTCGTGCGATGTGCGGTTCGTTTTTGTACAAGATGACGCACAACTCCTCGTCATTAGCCGTCTGGACGCGGTAAATCTGATTACGGTAGCCGGACTGCGGTGCCGAAATGGTACCGCCAGCCACGCCGTACTTACTCAATATTCGCGAAATCAGCGGACGGCTCATCACTAACGGTTGACACTGTAGTGTAGCAGCAGGGTGTTATCGTTGAGCTTCGAGGACTCCAGCAAGGTCAGCCTGCTCTCGATTGGTTCGTTAAATAGCGTCAGACCGGTGCCGAAGGTCAACGGCTCGACCGTCAGATATATTTCATCGATGAGCCCGGACTTCATGAACAAAGTGTAGATGGCCGTTCCGCCGCAGATTGCCACTTCATGGACACCTTCCTGCTCAAGCTGATCGATCAGCTCCCGGGCTGGCTTATCGGTCGTCTCCACGTCAGGTACGTTGATGGATTCAGGTTTGCTAGTGTAGACGACATTGCGCCGGCCCGGCATCGCCCGACCGATGGTCCGGAATGTTTTTCCGCCCATGACGACGACACCTGCCTCGCGGGTCCTGGCGACAAAGAAGCGTTTATCCTCGGGACTAGTCCAGTCGGCAATATGCTCATCGTGCTCGGCGATGAATCCATCCGCACTCACTGCCGCAATCATGAAAACCTTCATTACATCCTCCTAAGCCTTTGCCACGATTATAGGAAAAACCCGGCCCGATTACTACCAGACAAATGACTGAACGTTTGCAAAGGATTATGCTTGCGGCAAATGCACATCTGTGGCTAAATAGACATAGAAAGCTGCTGGGGTGGCGCAGCGAAATGGAGGGATTCGTGGCACACCAGGGTAAATTCATCGTCTTAGAGGGCATCGACGGCTCGGGCAAAGGTACTCAGTTCAAATTATTGGTCGAGCGCCTGAAGTCCGCCGGCTACGATGTGGCTACCTTTGATTTTCCGCGATATGAGCAAGAGTCGAGCTATTTCGTGCGGCGTTATTTGAATGGCGCCTACGGATCGGCCGATCAGGTCGGCCCCTACACTGGCTCGTTGTTTTACGCGCTGGATCGCTATGAAGCCGCTAGCGACATTCGTCAGGCATTGGCAGATGGCAAGATTGTGCTGGCCAACCGTTTCACTGGCAGCAATATGGCCCATCAGGGAACGAAATTCCGCAGCCCCGAAGAGCGCCGCGGCTATTTTATCTGGTTGGATAACTTGGAATTCCAGATGCTCAACATCCCGCGTCCGGACATGAATATGGTACTGAGAGTTCCAGCCGAGATCGCCCAGACACAAGTCGACAAAAAAGATAAACGTGATTATACCGATAAGCAACGTGACATCCACGAGGCAGACTTGAGTCATTTGCAGCGCTCAGCCGAAGTCTACGATGATTTGTGCAATCTTTTCCCGAAAGATTTCACTAGAATCGATTGTGTGCGAAGCGATAAGCTGCTCGACACCGAGGCTGTCCACTCACTCCTTTGGGAAAAAATCCATCCCCAACTGCCCAAACCGAGCAAGAAGCGGTCTGTCGCGGCGACTACACAGTCAGGACCGACAAAATCGGACAAACTCCCAGAGTCTGAGTCGTACACCAAGCAACTGCCGAGCGGCACCATCATCACCAACGCCGGCTATGAATATCTGTCAGACGTCGTCACTTCCGTCAGCGAGAACGTCTACGCTTTTACCAGCAAGCTCGATCCGGCCAGCATCGCCACGGCTTTAGCGCGTTTTTGTCGCGGTAACCGGAGCCTGCGCCTAACCATACTAGAGGAGTTTTCTCGTGCTGCGGATATGGATGAGTCGGTATCTCAGTCCATCCTGGCGGACTATGGTGACGAATCGGTCAAACAGCTGGTAAACGTGCAGTTGGTCGTCGAAGGGGCCAGTGATTTATTAATCAAGAAGTTGGAGTGGGGGCGCCTGGCAACCTATGTCGAGCAGTCGCCTAGAGGCACAAAATTTGAGGAGCGTGACGAGCATGGCAGCTACCGCTATTTTATCCCCTCGTACTTCGATGCCACGACCAAAAATCTGTACTGCGATGTACTGGACCAAATCTTCGAGACATACTCTGAAATGCTCGGCCAGTTGACCAAGCATCTGGCCATTGAAACGGGTGGTAAAGCGGGATCGGCCAATCAGGGCGCGGCATATGCCAGAGCCAGCCAGGTGCTACGTGCCACGCTGCCCGTAGCTACCCGCTCAACGGTTGGTGTCTTTGCTTCGGCCCAATCGGTCGAAAGTCTAATCATTCGTCTGCTAGCCGACGATCTACCCGAAGCTAATGCCGCTGGTGACAAATTGCTCGAGGCCGCCCGCCAGGTCATACCTACCTTCCTGTCGGACGTCGATAGGGCCGAGCTTGGCGGAGCGGTCACGGCTTACCGGGCCAATACCGCCAAGGCCGTCCAGGCATTAGTCCAGCAACATTTACCGACCGATTACGCCGCCGACAGCGCAGGACCGGTTACACTCACTGATATCTGGCCACGCAACGAACTAGATTTGGTGCCAGACATGTTATACGAACATACCGATCGGGCACTTGGCGATATCCGAGAGGCCGTGACCGGCTGGGATTACGACCAAAAACTCGAGGCGTTCCAGGCTTATATCGGCGAACGATTCAGTCGTCGACATTATCCAGGCCGGGCGCTCGAGAAAGCGCGCTACAGTTGGGACCTCGTCACTCCATATGCCGTTTTTCGTAATCTGCAACGTCACCGGATGGTCGACGATCTGGAATGGCAAAAACTGACGCCACGCTTCGGTTACGATGTACCCAAACTGGTGGACGAAGCCGGGCTGACCGAGCTCTTCGAAAAATGTTTCGATCTGAGTCTCAGGCTGTATAGTTCACTCCAGCAAGCTGGCTATAGTCTAGAAGCACAGTACGCTACACTCTACGGCCACAACTTGCGCTGGAAGTTGACCGTCAACGCCCGCCAGGCGATGCACCTGATAGAGCTGCATGCCCGCCCGGATGGAAACCAGGACAATCGCAAGCTCGTCTTAGAAATGCATGACAAAATTGCTACCAGGCATCCGCTACTTGCCGAAGCCATGCGCTTCGTTGCCGAAGAAGAGAACGATGAACTGATGCGACGCGCCGTCGAGAGTTCGGCTCAGTTCAAGCTGAAAGATCTGTGATTTCTTCCTGACATTCGATTGAGTAGATGACGTGGCAGGGGGGTTGGTCTTCGTGCTGCATGACTTCACGAAGAATCGGATAGCCATTTATACTACCGACGACGGTTATGTTGTCTGGGTGGGGTGCAGTCGAGGGAATTGGCGATTCATCGCCAAACTTCTTGATGTATGCGGCCATGGCTTCGTCGACGCTAGCCCAAAACGGGTCGCAAACTGGCAGATTGAACGACCAGGGCCGCACCACGGGCTGTAGGGTAGCGACGTCCATGTGTCGCACGGTAAAAAGAGCGCGCAATGTCACGGCGGTGGGCCGTTCGACGCCAGCGGCTAGACGCCAGCAGGCCTGGTCTACTTGCTCGCCGCGATCGTCTATATTATTGAAATTGATTCGGGATTGTGTCTCAAGATGGGTCATCGCGAAAGAACCCAATAGAGTATCGATCTTATGATCCAGGAAACTCTCTGATTTACGGTGTAATTGTGGCGCGTCCGTCCAGTTGCGGGGAATCGTCTGTGTCATGATGTCAAATTAAACACACTGATGATACAATCGCCCGCAAATCGTGTCAAGCCCTAGGCGGTTTGCATAGCGAGCCCAAGTCATGTATAACCAATTGCTATGATTACAACCATGGTCCTTGCACTCGCACTCCTCGGTCTTCCGGGGCTGTGCTTCACCATGGTTGAAGCCTCCGAGCGATAATCGCTCACCGCACAGCCCGAAAACCAAACAGGCTTCAACCGAAGCCTACTTTTAATTTGGAGAAATTTTTATGAGTGAAGCATCAGTTAATGTTGAGATTTTCGACACCACTTTACGCGACGGTGCACAGGCATTACCGGCCGATCATCAGTTTCCGGAGGGCAGCAAACCCGAGATTGCAGAACAGATAGCTGAGTTTGGCGTCAGTGTTATCGAAGCTGGCTTTCCGGCCACTCCGGGCGACGCTGAAGCCGTGGCTGAGGTTGCCAGGACCGTCGGCCGCCGAGACTACGACACCATAAGTTGGCTAGACGGGCAGCCTCGTGAAAGGCGGCTGACCGTTCCGGTCATCGCCGGTCTGTCTCGCACCGTGACGTCAGATATCGAGGCGACCTGGACCGCCGTACAGTCGGCCGAACGACCGAGGATTCATACCTTTATCTCGACCGACCAAGAACATATGACCGCAAAGTTCCCTGGAAAATCACCACAACAGGTACTAGAAATGGGCCGCGCGGCTGTCACCTATGCGCGCAACATCTCGGCCTGGCATCCTGGAGCAAGTGTCGAATTTTCGGCAGAAGCAGCATCGACGACAGACCCAGCTTATCTGGAAAGGGTAGTCAAGGAGGCGGTCTTGGCTGGTGCCGATGTCATCAATATGCCGGACACTGTCGGTCAGCGTGACCCATTCTGGATGAAGGATTTCTACAAGCGGATAATAACCTGGACGATGCAGGCTGGAGGCGCGACCATATCGGCCCACAATCACAATGACCTGGACAATGCCGTCCCGAACACCTGGGCGCTGGTGTCAGCAGCCGCGGAATACGCTCACGAGAACAATCGGTCGGTTGAGGTTCAGCTGGAATCGACGGTCTGCGGCTTGGGCGAGCGCGCCGGTAATGCCAATGTCTTCCCGGTGGTGGCTGGGCTGTTCAAGTTTTCGCCTGATGTTCAGGTGCCTATCCGATGGCAAATCAACCCTGATCGAGCAGTTACGACCGCCGATACCGTCATGGATTATGCCGGTCTACCGGTACCGCCTCAGTCTCCGATTGTTGGTGGTGATACCTTTGTTCATCGTTCCGGTATCCATAGTGATGGAGTCATCAAAGGCGGCCATGCCATCTACACCCCACATGATCCACGCTTTTGGGGGCACTCCGAAAGTGCCCGGCACGAGGACGGTGCATATCAGGGCCGCGCCGGAAAAGCCGCGGTCTCATCGACCATGGTTGGTGCTTGACAATCTAACGGCCGAGGCTTAGACTGCTGCACATGGTTTATAACCGCGTGAAGCAGATCGTCATTATTATTCTCGGCCGTCAGGGGCTGTGCTTCACCATGGTTGAAGCCACCGAGCAGTAATCGCTCACCGCACAGTCCGAAAACCAAACAGGCTTCAACCGAAGCCTGTTTTTAATTTACAAGGAGAATTTCATGTCATACGAAGTAGGATTAAGTCAACCAGCTGTTGGCGAGCCGACATATGACCGTTTTGGATACGGTGATGGCCTCGGCTTTCAGGTAGCGATGGCCCAAGGTTTCATGGGTGCACACGGTGGTGCCGATCGGGCATCCGAGGCCTATTTTGCGGCCCAGGCAAGCACTGTCGAGGTCGCTCCGGCATCGGCCGAAGAAATGACACAGCATGTCGCAAGTGTCATGGTCGGACACTCTGACGTTACAAGACAAGTCGCCTAAAACCTCATGTCCGTAACCACAAAAAAACAATCACAAGCTAAAAAGGCCGATAAGACCGTCCGGCTGGACGGCGCGCAGGCGCTAGTAAGGTGCTTGGAGGCACAAGGCGTCGAGTATATCTTTGGCTATTCTGGCGGAGCGGCCATTCCTATCTTTGATGCGCTTGTCACAACTCACACCGGCATCAAATTGATCATGGCCCGGCACGAACAGGGCGCTACCCATATGGCCGATGGCTATGCCAGGGCCAGTGGTAAACCTGGTGTCGTGCTTGTCACCAGCGGTCCGGGCGCCAGTAACACCGTAACCGGCCTGATGACCGCCCATATGGACAGTGTGCCGATAATCGTCATCAGCGGACAGCAAATCCGCTCGATGCTCGGGTTAGACGCCTTCCAGGAGGCCGATATTTTCAATATCACTATGCCAGTGGTTAAGCACAACTACTTGGTACGCGAGACTAACGACATCCCACGCGTCGTCGCCGAGGCATTTCACATCGCCACTAGTGGCCGTCCGGGTCCCGTGCTGATAGATATGCCAAAAGATGTCAGCTCTGGGAGTTTTACCGGTAATCTCAAACACGACGTCAGCCTGCCAGGATTCTCCAACCAGACTCCACTTTTGAACCCAGAACAGGTTAGGCAAGTTGCTGAAATGGTCAGGAATGCTAAACGGCCGGTGGTGCTGGCCGGCCACGGCGTGCTAATCGCCAATGCCAGCCAGCAGCTGCAGACCTTCGCCGACATGTATGACCTGCCAGTCACTACTACACTGTTGGGCAAGGGTGCTATTGATGAGACGAGCTCGCGGGCACTTGGCATGCTTGGCATGCACGGAACGGCTTATGCCAACAAAGCCGTCATGGAAGCCGACGTACTTATCAACATTGGATCGCGCTTCGATGACCGCATCGTCGGTGATGCCGCTGCTTTCGCCCAGGACAAAACTATCGTTCATGTTGATATCGATGTGGCTGAGCACCAAAAGATGGTACCCGTCGATGTCGCTGTTCATGCCGACGCCAGGGAATTCCTCGACGCCATGGTAAAACTGAAGGGCAAAGCCAGCCATGTCGGTTGGAACCAGCATATCGATGGTTACAAAAAGCAATACCCCTTAAACTACCGTGAAGACGAAGGATTAACTCAACAACAGGTCATCGACACCCTGGCTAGGCTGACCAAAAACGATGCTGTGGTCGCCACCGACGTCGGTCAACACCAGATGTGGGCGGCCCAATTTTACCGCACCAGACGGCCCAACGACTGGCTGAGTTCGGGTGGCGCCGGCACCATGGGTTTCGGCATGCCAGCAGCTCTAGGCGCCGCGTATGCTCGACCTGGGCAAACAGTCATCGCCATCTGTGGTGATGGTGGTTTTCAGATGACCGAATACGAACTGGCTACAGCCGCCATCCACGAACTGCCGGTCAAGATCGTCGTCCTCAACAATCATTACCTCGGTATGGTCCGCCAGTGGCAGGAGCTTTTCTATGATGACCGACTGAGTGGTGTTGACATGGAGGGCAACCCAGATTTCGCCAAATTGGCCGAGAGCTACGGCATCAAGGCCGTCAACATCGAACACGTCGACGAGCTGGAAGATTCGCTCAAAGCGGCGCTAGATTACAATGACGGACCGGTGTTGATTAACTGTGAGGTAATCAAGACTGATAATGTCTACCCAATGATCCCTGCTGGTGGCGCCTACAGCTCGATGCTGGTTAGCGCCCCGACCCGTAAATTAGACAAACCGACAGGGAGCACATAAGAATATGATGAAACTCCACACCGACCACACTTACACCCTGACATTGCATGTTCATAATCAGCCCGGCGTGCTGGTGCGCTGCGCGCAGGTGTTCGCGCGTCGGGGACACAATATCGAATCGCTTCATGTCAGCAACGACCGAAGTAATCCAGCATTCTCGACCATGCGCATAACGGCCTTCGGCCAACCAGAAATGATGGACCAAGTCGTTGCTCAGCTTCATAAATTAATTGACGTTACGAACGTGACTGTCCACGAGGAATCATAAATATGACACAACCAGCATACGGGCCATACACACCCATAGTTCGGGCCGGCGATTACTACTATGTCTCGGGGCAAATAGGCGTTTCGACGTCGACCAAAACGGCGCCCGATAATATCGCCGAACAAGCTGCCCAGACCTTGCATAACTTGCGGTCAGTTCTGGAGGCTGCTGGTCTGACCATGAACGATGTCGTCAAAACTACCGTTTTCCTGACCGATATGGGTCATTTCGGCGAATTCAACGAAGTATACATGCAGTACTTCGAAGCACCACGACCGGCCCGCAGCTGTATTGCCGTACGTGAATTGCCGCGTGTCGGCGGCGGGACGGATCTGCTGGTCGAGATCGAAGCCGTGGCCTATCGGCAAGGGAAAGATAATGCTTGATTCGCTTCGTGACACGCTACTAGCCCGGGTCTATGATGTCGCCATCGAGACGCCACTCCGACGGGCTCCAAAACTAAGCGCCAAGCTTAATCATGAGATATATCTCAAGCGCGAGGACTTGCAGCCGGTGCATTCATTTAAGATTCGTGGGGCCTACAACATGATCAGTCGCCTGAGCGATGAGGAAAAATCAAGGGGTATCATCGCTGCCAGTGCTGGCAATCACGCCCAAGGTGTTGCCCTCAGCGCCCAAAAGCTAGG
The DNA here is from genome assembly GCA_002441585.1 of Candidatus Saccharibacteria bacterium UBA6224. Lineage (GTDB taxonomy): Bacteria > Patescibacteriota > Saccharimonadia > Saccharimonadales > UBA4665 > UBA6224. The sequence goes on from DJWS01000009.1 coordinate 144,349, forward strand.
TATCTCAGCGCTCATCATCATGCCCCGCACCACACCTGAAATCAAAGTCGAGGCCGTAAGGGGATACGGCGCCGAAGTCGAGCTACATGGTGACAGCTATTCAGAGGCTGCTGCCTACTGCAAGCAGAGAGCCGAGCAGACCGGGCGTGTTTTCGTCCATCCGTTTGACGATCCGCTGGTTATAGCCGGGCAAGGAACGATTGGCCGAGAAATCCTGGAGCAGTTACCGCAGGCTACGCACATCTTCGTGCCGATTGGCGGCGGTGGCTTGATTGCCGGTATTGCCCAATTCGTCAAAGAGCTGAATCCGGCCATAAAAGTAATAGGTGTTGAGCCCACTGACAGTAACGCCATGCAAGCAAGCCTACGAGCCGACAAAGTCGTCGAACTGCCGCATGTCGGCATATTTGCCGATGGCGTGGCCGTCAAACGGGTCGGCGATAATACCTTCAAACTGGTCCGCCAGTATGTCGACGACGTCATAACCGTATCGACCGACCAAATGTGCGCCGCAATCAAGGCAATTTTCGAGGATACCCGCAGCATCGTTGAGCCTTCCGGCGCCTTGGCAGTTGCCGGAGCCACCAATTACAAATTGCCAGCCGATGCCCAAGTAGTCTGCGTTTGTTCGGGCGCTAATGTGACTTTCGAGCGGCTAAATCAAATTGCCGAACGCACCCTGATTGGCTCGGGCAAAGAGGCCGTCTTTGCCGTCACTATGCCGGAAAAGCCCGGCGCGCTACGTACCTTTTGCACCGATGTGGTCAACGGTCACAATATCAGCGAATTCAATTACCGCCTCAATAAACGCGAGGCGGCCCAGGTCATGGTTGGAGTCAACATATCCAGTGATGCCGACAAGAAAGCCATAATGAAGAAGATGGCGGCACACGGTTATGAACATGTTGATCTGTCCAACGATGACTTGACCAAAGAACATATCCGCCACATGGTTGGCGGGCGACCAGCCGACTCAACAAATGAGCAAATCTACGAAATCACTTTTCCGGAACGACCGGGGGCTCTCGGGGATTTTCTGGATGCTATCGGGAACAAATGGAATATCAGTCTGTTTCACTACCGTAGTGCCGCCAGTGATCAGGGAAGCGTACTCATCGGCTTTGAGACCACCTCGCCAGCCCAACTGGAGCATAGCCTGACACACGCCTCATTCGAATGGCGGCATCCGGACAGCCTGGCACTCAAGCTTTTCAGCCAGTAAATGTCGCAGAGCCTACTGGACTGTGCCATAATCATCAGTAATATGACCATGGAAGAACTGCTTAGACAATTGGTTGCCTATCAGACGGTCGAAGGGGATGAATCCAAAAATGCTGCCCTTAAGTTCATCGCCGACTACTTATCAGAGCGCGGCATGCATGTTGAGCACTTCAAAGAAAACGGCTACGGTGCCTTAGTTGCCACGACGATCCCTGGCCAAAAACACCCTAAAGTCATGCTGGCCGCCCATGTAGATGTCGTATCGGCCTCGTTAAAATCTTTCACCATGCGCAAAAAACAGGGTAAATTCTATGGTCGGGGTGTATTTGATATGAAATTTGCCATCGCTACCTTCATGCGCGTCGTCGACCGCCTCCAACCGACACTTAGCCAATACGATTTTGGCATCATGATAACTTCAGATGAGGAAATCGGTGGAGTCAGTGGTGTCAAATACCTACTCGATCACGGCTATGGCGCCGATGTATGTCTGTTGCCGGACGGGGCAGATGACTGGCACATCGAAGCTCAGGCCAAGGGCGGTTGGAACGTGCGCGTCAGTGCTTCGGGCAAGAGTTCGCACGGTTCGCGCCCCTGGGAGGGTGAGAGCGCTGCCGACAAAATCATCGACTTCATGACGGCCACCAAGCGGGAGTTTCCGCCCAGTCCGGACCACACCGACACTACGGTCGTACTGACCGGGCTGCAAGCCGGCAAGAGCTGGAACCAAGTACCGGGCCACGCCGAAGCAACGCTCGATATCCGCTATCTGAATGGCGCTTATCCGGATATAAGGCGTCGGCTCCGCATCCTGGCCAAGACACACGATGTAAGCCTGCATACCAACGCCCACATCGAGGCGGTCTATCAAGATATGGATTCACGCCATATTTATAACTGGGAACGAGTGGTCAAGAGCGTGCGTGGCGAGACGATGAATGAATACACATTGTCCTTTGGCGCCTCGGACGCCCGCTTCTTGGTAGCTCAGGGTATCCCGACGATAGTTACACGCCCTAAGGGTGGTGGTCATCACGGCGAAAACGAGTGGATCGACGAGGCGGAGTTAGATCAATTCGAAGCCTGCGTCCAACAATACATCCAAGCGGTCGCTAAAACGACACAGCCCACCACTGTTGACCAACCCACCAAAACGCGATACAATACGACCAAGTTGCCAGAGACAGCGACGAGCTGAAAAGCTTTAAGAAAGTCGCCGAGGTACAAACAATCTCTACATAGAGTGTTTGAACGTCTTTGGAAGCCCCAAAGGCGTTTTTGTTTGGCAACGGTACGAAAATAGGTCGATATTCGTACGAAATAATCCAATTTGGAGAAACATATGGCACTTACCAAGCAAGAAAAAAGTGATGTTATCGCCGAAGTCAGCGAGCTGTTGACAGCGTCCAAGATGACCGTCGTCGCCAAATACCAGGGCACGACCGTCAAGGCACTGCAGCAACTTCGCCGCGACGCCCGCAATAACGGCACTAAAGTAAAAGTGGTCAAGAACCGCTTGGTTATTCAAGCATTGCAAGGCGTCGACGCTCTCAAGGCGGCCGACACCAGCGCGCTTGAAGGCATGCTTCTATACGCCTTTAACGGCGAGGACGAAGTCGCCCCAGCCCAGGCCCTGGCAACATTCGCCAAGGCCAACCCGACGATTGAGTTTGTCGGCGCCATCAACGCTCAAGGTGTTTTCCTAAACGCCGACGACGTCAAGGCACTAGCTACACTACCTGGCAAGGATCAACTCATTGCCGAAGTCGTAGCAACCCTGTTGTCTCCGGTACACGATGTCACCAACGCGTTGTCGGGCAACCTGCACGCGCTGCTTGACGGCGTGAGCGCTAAGGCAACCGCATAATTTAATTTTCCTAAGGAGAAAATCATGGCAGATTTGAAGAAACTCGCCGAAGAACTGACCAAACTGACAGTTCTCGAAGTAAACGAACTAAAGACTATCCTCAAGGACGAATATGGCATCGAGCCAGCTGCTGCAGCTGTCGCTGTTGCTGGTCCGGCTGCTGGCGGTGACGCTGGTGCTGCTGAGGACGAAAAGTCTGAGTACGATGTCGTCCTGAAGGACGCTGGCGCTCAGAAGGTCGCCGTCATCAAGGCCGTCAAGGACATCACTGGTCTTGGTCTTGGCGAAGCCAAAGCTATCGTCGATGGCGCTCCGAAGCCTGTGCTTGAAAAAGCCGCCAAGGACGACGCCGAAGCCGCTAAGAAGGCTCTCGAAGATGCTGGTGCGACTGTCGAACTCGCCTAAGCTAGCGATTTCGGACTATGGACAAACCGCGCAGGATAAAACTGCGCGGTTTTTCAGTCCTGGGTTTTCCACAGGAAGGTTGGAAACTTTTGACTTGACTAATCACTCATGGTACGTTTAGTAATAAGTGTACGAAAACAAACATATACACTTATGAGAGACAGGGAAAACAGATGACAGACTTACCGGAGAAACAAATCAAACGGTTACGGGCCCTAATACAAGAGGCCGAAACGAACCTAGCAGCCGCGACTGAGCTGCTGATTAGTGTTGCCGGTGATGATGAACGTGTCGCACCCGTGGCTCGTGAAGATACACTCGGTAAAGTCATCGAGGGTGTTTTTGACGGCCAGAACATGGTCGGTAGTGACAGCAAGACCTATCCTGTCCCAGCCAACTACGCCAGCAAGTCCAAGCTCGTCCAGGGCGACATTCTGAAATTGACCATTGCCGACGACGGAGCATTCATGTACAAGCAAATCGGCCCCGTTCCACGCAAGCAAGTCGTGGGCCAACTGATCCTTGAGAACGGCCACTATTTCGTAGATGTCAACGGCAAGAAATTCCGTGTACTGCTAGCCAGCGTGACTTATTTCAAGGCCAAGCCAGGCGATCAGGTCAGCGTCAATGTCCCCGAAGACGACGCCAATTCCGAGTGGGCCGCCCTCGAAGCTGCACTGTAAACGTTGTAAGTTAGAAATAAAATAGCAATTGGCGCTGGTTCGTGACATTATTACTGCATGAAATTGAGAGTCAGGGATGCTTTTACGGCGGCCAACGTCGTTTCTTTGACGGGCTTATGGTTGACGCACGAAGCTTGTCGTGACTTATCACAACCTCGTAATATCGGTAAATTGCTGATCGCCCGAGGACTGGATTTAGCCGACGGACCTCTAGCCCGCGCCATGAACCAGCAGAGTGATTTTGGTGCCGGTATCGATGCGACCTTCGATAAGATTGCCCTGGCCATGATCATGAAGGCCCTTTGGCAGCAAGATTTGGCACCAAAGCCGGCCATCGTCGCCGTCAGCGCTCGTAATCTTATCAACGCTGCCGCTACCATGGGCAGCATGGCAAAAGACTTTAATGGGCAGGAACTGCACCGCACTGATGAGGGCGGTACGGCCATTGCCATCGAGACGGCGGCGCTTGGCACATTCGCCATCGAAAGCATCATGAGACAACAGGGTCACGAGGGCCGGATTCCAGACGCGCTGCATCTGGCGGCCTGGACAGGTATTGGCATAGGCACGGGTATCTACGGAGCTAAGGCTACCAGCGATTACTGGGCGAGATTTGTCGCTAGTAACCCGCAGGTGGCAGGCCAAACACTTCAGCACCTGGATGAGGCGACCGAGTCCTTCATAACGGCGTCCTAGCATTTTTTACAGCAGAATTTTGCCTCGCCGCCGAGTATACTAATGATTAATGGGGCAGGCGTTATATCGTAAATACCGGTCGCGCAGCTTGGACGAAGTCATCGGCCAAGAACACGTGACGACCACCCTGGAAAACGCACTAAAAAGCGGTGCGCTTAGCCACGCTTATTTGTTTACGGGACCTCGTGGCGTTGGCAAGACTAGCATTGCCCGGATTTTGGCACATCGCATCAACCAGCTGGACTACACCGGCGAGGATATGCATCTGGATATCATCGAGATAGATGCCGCCAGTAACCGAGGTATTGATGAAATACGGGACTTGCGCGAGAAAGTTGCGATCGCACCCTCTCAAGGCAAATTCAAGGTCTACATCATCGATGAGGTACACATGCTGACCACGCCAGCCTTTAACGCACTACTCAAGACACTCGAGGAACCACCAGCCCACGTCGTTTTTATCCTGGCCACTACTGAGGTACATAAACTGCCCGAGACTATTATCAGTCGTACGCAACGCCATACTTTTCGTCCGGTCGAGCCAGCTAAGGTAATTGCTCACTTGCGGAACATTGCCGATAAAGAGAAGATTAAAGTCACCGATGAGGCCCTTGGTCTTATCGCTGCTCACGGCGAAGGTAGTTTCAGGGACAGTATCAGCTTGCTCGATCAAGCAGCCAGTCGAGGCTCAGAGATCACAGGTGAAACTATCCGAGACGTTCTCGGAATTCCCCCCGAGGCCGGACTACGCGAATTACTAACATCCGTCTATCGCGGCGACACCGCGGCTATCGTCGGTTTGCTGTCACGACTGACGACGCAGGGCTACCAGGCCAGCGCCATCGCCAAACAGCTTGGACAACTGATTCGAGCTGACGTACTGGCCGACGCCAACACCGGCCCAAGTCGTGAAGAGCTACTAGACTTGCTGGCGCGACTAATCGATGTGCCAGCTTCGGCCGAGCCGGAGCGGTTACTCGAAATCGTCTTATTGCGAGCGGCCTTGCCACATGCGGATTCGGGTGCCCCTACTAGCTCGACCAAGACTGTCAAGGCGACCACCGCCAAATCACCTAGTCAACAAGCCAGCCCGGCCGAGGCCAAATCGTCCCAAATTATCAGTAAAGCTGAAACGTCAGAATCATTACAGGAAGAACCACAAAGCACTAAACGCGCCGCCAGTCCCAAATCAAACATGGATACCGACGTCGACATCGTCCAGGTCTGGCCCAACGTACTCAATGCCCTAAAAAGCAAGCACAACACCATATATGGCATATTGCGCCTCGCTCAGCCACAACTGGACAACAATCATCTGACACTGGCCTTTCAGTACGCCTTTCATCAAAAACGCATCCATGAAGCCAAAAATCGACAGATCATCGCTACTATCATCGAGGAACTGACCGGCGCTAAGGTGACTATAGAGTGTATCAAGAGCGAGATGAGCGCGCCAACCACACCACCAGCGGTCGAAGATGAAGTGGTCACCACCCTGTCGCCCAAACCGACTACGAACGATGCCTCTTCGCTAACAAACGTAAGCAATATTTTTGGCGGCGCAGAGCTGCTAGAATCATAACCAGAAGACGAGGGAAACTGTGATGCTAACCAGGCAGGATCGCCATGGACGATAATTCGGCCACCGCCAAACAACCGCAAAACCTAGATGCGGAAGCCTCGGTATTGGGCGCGATTCTGATTGACGGCGACGCTATAGTCAAGGTCGCTGATCTGGTTCACCCTGACGATTTTTTTGATGCCCGTCACCGCCATATCTACGAAGCCATCCAAAAATTATACGAAAAGCGAAGTGCCATCGACGTCCTGACGCTGTCCGATCAGCTCAAGGGCAGTGGCTATCTCGATATGGTCGGTGGTTCGGCCTATCTGACCGAGTTGACCAATTTCGTGCCAACGGCCGCCCATGCTGAACAATACGCCGAGATCATAGCCGAAAAGGCTCTGCGCCGCCGTCTGATCGGCGCCGGCAAGACCATTTCCGATGTCGGCAGTGATGAGGCCAAGAGCGTCAAGGAACTGGTCGAGGAGGCCGAAACCCGACTGTTTGAAGTTAGCCAGCAGCACATCAAGCAAAATATCGTCAGTCTGGAAACCATTCTGGCTGAAAGTTTTGAACGTCTCGATGATCTTCACAAGGATAAACAGAAGATCCGCGGTATCCCGACCGGCTTCAAGGACATGGACAACATGCTGGCCGGTTTGCAGCGCAGCGACCTATTCATCTTGGCGGCCCGACCATCCATGGGCAAGACGGCTTTTGCCCTCAATCTGGCCCATAACGTCGCCGTCCAGGCCAAGGAACCGGTGCTGCTATTTAGCCTGGAAATGAGCAAGGAGCAGCTGGTCGACCGCTTGCTGTCGATGGAATCCGGCGTAGATGCCTGGGCCCTCCGAACCGGCAATCTGACCGACTCCGATTTCGAAAAGATTGGCCAGGCCATGGGAACCCTCAGTGAGGCACCCATTTTCATCGATGACACACCCGGCATCACCGTCAGTGATTTGCGCACCAAAGCCCGCCGTGAGGCGCATCAGCGTCCGCTCGGCCTAATCATCGTCGACTATTTACAGCTGATGAGCGGCGGCGGCAAATACGGCAGCGACGGCAACCGTGTCCAGGAAATATCTGAGATATCCCGCGGACTCAAAGGCGTCGCTCGTGAATTGAACGTGCCACTGATTGCCCTGAGCCAGTTGAGTCGCTCAGTTGAGAGCCGTAACCCACAGATTCCGCAGCTGGCCGACCTGCGCGAATCCGGCTCCATCGAGCAAGATGCCGACGTCGTGGCATTCATTTACCGTGAGGAATACTACAACCCCGAGACCGACCGCAAGAAAATCACTGATATTCTCATCAAGAAACATCGTAATGGTCCGACTGGTGGCGTTGAACTGTACTTCGACAATGAAAAGCAGCGCTTCCGCTCACTCGACAGCCGCCATAACGACCCATTCGAAGCCGGTTAGGTCGGGATTCCACGCAAGCTGATATAATGACCATAACGTGAAGAAGTTTCGAAAGTGGCTGAGGGACCGAGGGGCAGCGAATGGCCGATTATTGCTGGCCGTATTGCTGGCCGCGACACTGCTATCCTATGCTCTCGGATCACTCGTGGATGGGCTGAGTGATCGTGAGTTCAGTTTTATCGAATCGAGTTCGTCGGCCCATGCGCTGGTCGCCGATCCACGCTTCGCACCCCTCAAATTACTTGAATGGGCCACTGGCTTCTTGCCGGACCTGACGCCGCAAATCATGCGCCTGCCGAGCATCGTATTCGCTGCCATGACGCTCGCGGCGCTGGTTTATGTTTTGCGACGCTGGTATGGGCCACGGACGGCGACTTTCGGCTTTATTGTTTTCGTTTGTTCAGCCTGGTTTTTGCATGTTGGCCGGCTGGCTACCGCAGATGTGATGTATTTGTGGTCCATACCTGCGCTCCTGGTCAGCCACATCATTTTGCGTAACCACAATGGTTCTAAGCTAGCCTTTTTGTCATGGATAGTCATTAGCGCGCTGTTGCTGTATGTCCCGGGACTGATCTGGTTTGTCCTGCTGAATGCAGCCTGGCTATGGCGTGATTTGGCACAGACATGGCAAAACTTCCGCCTCCAGACAAAAATCTTGATGGTCATGGCCTTCTTGATCATCCTGACTCCACTGGGATATAGTCTAGCGATTGATTTCGCGCCCGTCCGTTTACTAGACCTGGCGGGCTTGCCCCACGATTTACCCCAGCCGCTAGACGTCCTGAGACACATTGGCGAAGGTCTGGCGTTTATTTCTGTATACGGACAGGCCCCAACCGATATTTGGCTTAATCATCTGCCGCTTCTGGATGCTATGCTCAGTGGGGCATTTCTGACCGGTATTTACTTCTATGCGCAGCACTGGCAGGCCAGTCGTACGCGGCTCATCACCAGTTTCATCGCTCTTGGTCTTATCCTCTATGGTCTGGGCGTCGTGCCCCTCAGTGTCGTGGTTGTGCTGCTATACCTCATCGTGGCCGCCGGTATCGCTTATATATTATATTTGTGGATGTCGGTATTCCCGCGCAATCCGATTGCCCGTAAATTTGGGATGTTCGTCGTCATCATCGCAGTTGGCTTCTCGTGCTTATACAACTTACGCCAATACTTTGTGGCCTGGCCGCACCACCCAGATACCGGCTCTTCATTTAGCGAGCGTGAAATTCCTCGCTCGAAGATATAAATTTGTTACAATATGGACACAAGATGTGTGGAGACCCGTCGTTTCGCACCTAAATTCTGATGAAAAGGGGAGAGTATCATGTCAAAATTCGATCAAGCTAAAATGCTCATGAAGGTTAAGAAAATCCAGAAGGAACTGCAAAAGCAGATTATCGTCGTCGAGCAGGGTGATGGCGCCGTACGAGTCGAAATTACCGGCGAACAAAAGATCAAAAAGATCCATATTGACCCTGAATACATAGATCTTGACGATATCGGGCAGCTGGAACGATGGGTCGAGGATGCCGTTAAGGACGCGATCGCCCAAAGTCAACGCATTGCTGCCGAAAAGATGCAGCCAATGATGGGAGCCCTGGGCGACCTCGGCCTGTAGAGCCAATGCAGCTGCTTCCGCCTGCGCTTGAGAATCTAATTGAAGCGCTCGGTGCTTTGCCGGGTGTTGGTTCACGCACGGCCGAACGCTACGCTTATTTTTTACTGAAGCGTGATCCTAGCAAATCTCATCAACTCGCCGAAGCCCTAAATGGATTGCATGCCGGCATAAAACTCTGCCCCAAGACTTTCGCTCTGATTGCCGAAGATCAAGACGTCTCGCCGCTATATGTTGACCCCAAGCGCAATAAGCAACTTGTGGCCGTGGTGGCCGAACCGCTCGATATCGTGGCGCTCGAAAAGACCGCCAGTTTTGATGGCACCTACCATGTGCTTGGCGGCCTAGTGTCTCCAATAGACGGAGTGGGACCGGAGCAGTTGCACATAACTGAACTGCTACAGCGCATCGACGAGGACAAGGTGGTCGAAATCATCTTAGCAACTAACGCTAGCGTCGAAGGCGAATCGACAGCTTTGTACATCCAGCAGCAAATTGGCAACCGACCGGTCAAGGTAACCCGACTGGCACGCGGGCTGCCCATTGGCGTCGACTTGGAATACGCCGATCAAATCACACTCAGCCGAGCCCTCGAGGGCCGCCAAACGCTCTAGATTACCGCGATTATTGCCGGTCCTGTACAGATATGTTATAACTATCAGCAATGTCTGAGGGACGACAAAGTAGGCTCCAGCTAGCGGAAGCGTTAACCCACTTCGAGGCGTGCGGACTTAACGACGAACGCAGAGTCGACCTTACAAGAGGCCGGCCTTTCTTGGCGGTGGACGACACCAAAACTGTTGGTGTTGATGATGCATTTCGCGTCAATCGTCGCAATTCAGGGTTTGATGTAGAGGTCGCGGCGGCCGATGCGTCACAGCTACTCGGTCATCCCACAATAGTCAGTTGCATCACCGAACGTAACTCAAGCCTATACCGTACGGGCAAGACAGCCATGACATTGCCACGGCCCATCGTACTCGCTCTGGGCCTGCAGGCCGGCAAACGGCAACGGGCACTTGTCATAAGACAATCATTTGACCGTCAGGGTGGGCGCAGGGGCAATCCGGTATTGATTCCGGCCCTCATCCGGGCCGGGCGAACTACTCCCGAGATCCTAGCGCAAACCGTTCTGAAAAACCCGCGTCATCCACTACTCACCGGTGCCTACCTCATAGAAAAACGGCAGCCGCGCAAGCCGACCGACGTAGCTGATCCGGCCCGGCTCAGACGCTTGGGTAGTGAGTTGGTAGCAACCTACACGACGTTCGCCAATCGGTTGGCAGCCCAGTGGGCCGGTAACGAATATGTGCCAGTTCTTTGCCAAAGGCATGCCCACCTAGGCATGACAGCGATCGAACCCTACTATGCCTACTCAGGTACCGACACCGCCACGGAGCAACCTCACTATGCCCAAATCACGTCTGCTCTACGACGTGGCATCGATGCGATCAATCACATGAACCTCGGCCATCATTTAGCACACAAAAGTCCGGTGTTTGACAGCGAGATGCTCGATCGGGTTGCTATGAATTTCAATGCCCCGAATGTCGCCTGATCGCCCGAAGGCTATTAGGATGTTACTATAGAGGCAATGGAAGAAATCAAGAGCTTGGTCGAGGCGGCCACTCACATCGTCGTCGTACAGGCCGACAACCCTGATGCCGACAGCCTGGGCAGCGCCCTGGCGCTCGAGCATATGCTCGGCGATATGGACAAACAAATCACGTTGTACTGCGGCGTCGACATCCCAACCTACCTCCGATATATGCCAGGCTGGGACCGCGTTGTGCGCGATTTACCCAAGCAGTTCGATTTAGCAATCATAGTCGATGCTAGCACCTATACACTGTTTGAGCAGCTCGAAAAGACCAAGCAGCTAGCGTGGCTCAAGAGCAAACCAGTCATCGTGCTGGACCATCATGCCGTCGTTGAAAACCGCCTCGATTTTGCCAAAGCATCGATAATCGACGGAAAATATGCCTCTACCGGCCAGTTGTTATACGAACTAGCGGACAAGACCGGATGGCCGATCAGCAAGCAGACAGCCGAATTCCTGATGACATCGATACTCGGCGACACCCAAGGCCTTACCAACGACCTGACCAGCGCCGAGACTTATCGGGTCATGGCTTCGCTTGTCGAGCATGGCGCCGACCGTCCTATGCTCGAAGATCTACGGCGCGAAGCCAGCAAGATGGTACCGGAAATCTATAAGTACAAAGCCCGGCTCATATCCGACACCAAGTTTGCTGCAGACGGCGCCGTCGCTTACGTCACCGTGCCGCAGCAGGATCTCAATGAATTCAGCCCGTTATATAACCCCGCCGCGCTGATACAATTCGATATGCTACAAATCATAGGCGTCAAGCTGGCCATCGTCTTCAAGCGCTACGACAACGGCAAATATACCGCTGCCATACGCTCTACCACCCAGGCACCGATTGCCGCCAAATTAGCTGATACGATGGGCGGTGGCGGACACCCGCACGCCAGTGGCTTTAAGATAGAGAATTGCAAATCCTTCGGCGAGGCCGAAAAGAAGTGCCTGGACCGCGCCGCAGAGTTGTTGAGTGAGCTGGACGGCAACCGTCCTCGCTTGCATAATTAGTGCCTGAGCCTATACTAAAAACATGATTCGCCACGCTTCATCATGCCGCTGCCAACTCTGTCTATAGGTGAGGCTTGTTTTTATATATCGCTAACGAGCCTCACCGGCTCGTTTTTATATTTTTAGCAGGAGAGTCTCGATGTCAATCGCCACCAAAACCATGAATAACCATTTCGATCTTAGACCCACCGATCATGTCCTAGTCGTGCATGCCCACCCGGATGACGAGATGTCCACCGGAGCATTACTAGACCATCTGTCCGACAGTGGCGTCCGCTACTCAGCCATCGTCGCTACTGCCGGTGAAGCCGGGGACCGCGGCGATCCGGCAGAATTACAGGCAGGCGTTCGCATTCGTGAAGCCGCTAACGCCTACAAGGCCTATGGCGTATCCTCAGACCGCCAATACTATCTCGGCCTACCAGATGGACATTTGAGCGAATCTGGTCAAACCGACAGACTCAGCCAAGCGCTAGGTCAGCTCTTTTTAGCACTCAACGTAACTGTAGTCATTACTCCTGGCGAGCATGGTTTCGACGGCCACCCTGATCATCGGGCCGTGCATCGGGCAGCACTACAGGCCATCGATTGGTTGCAACATCAGAACCGATCTATCCGGTCATTTGGATTGGAGCAGAACGGCGCTATAGCCATATCCGTTGACCGTCAACGCAAGTTGGCCAATCTGGCATATCATCAAACCCAATTTTCGATTAGTCACGATGGGGAGGGGTGGCAGCCATCACCGGCTAGCGCCGCCCTGTTAAAACCGTACGCTAGCTTACTTGATGACAGTGAGAGATATGCGCGATATCGTTAAGCCTGCCAGGGCGGGCGTTAATAGGATATAATGACACCAATATGCTCCTGTACAATACCCTGACCCGGCGCACGGAAGAAATCGTACCGCAACAACCGCCGGTCGTCACGATTTACACCTGCGGCCCAACCGTCTATGACTACCCCCACATTGGTAACTGGTTTACGTTTATCCGCTACGACCTCCTAGTGCGGACGCTCCGGGCTAATGGCATGCAGCCGAAATGGGTCATGAATATAACTGATGTCGGGCACCTGACCAGTGATGCCGACGAGGGCGAAGACAAGCTCGAGAAGGGTGCTCGCCGAGAGCACAAGACTGCCTGGGACATTGCCCGATACTACAGTGATTATTTCATCGAAGCTATGGGTCGCCTAAACATGCTTGCGCCGGATTATTTACCGAAGGCTACCGAGCACATCCCCGAACAAATCGCCCTAATCCAAACCCTGGAAGTAAAGGGCTACACCTACGTAATTGATGATGGCGTCTATTTTGATACTGCCAAATTTCCAAACTATGGTGATTTTGCGCATCTCGATCTAGATGAGTTGCAAGCCGGTGCCCGAGTCGAACAAAACCACCAAAAACATAGCCCTAGCGATTTTGCCCTCTGGAAATTGAGCCCGGCTGATTCACACCGCGATATGGAATGGGATAGCCCTTGGGGCAAAGGATTCCCCGGTTGGCACCTCGAATGCTCGGCCATGAGCATGAAGTACCTTGGCGAGACGCTTGATATCCATAGCGGTGGCATCGATCATATTCCCGTGCATCACACTAACGAAATCGCCCAGAGCCAAGCCGCCACAGGCAAGCCTTTTGCCAATTACTGGATGCATACCAATCACATCCTGATCGAGGATGAAAAGATCAGCAAAAGCCTGGGTAACACTATCACCCTGGAAGACATCGAAGAGAAAGGTTATAGCCTCGAAGCCTTCCGCTTGTTTGTCCTGGAAAGCAGCTACCGTAGCCAGAGCAAGTTCAGCTGGCAGGGACTGGAAGCGGCCAGCAATCGTTTGAAAGACTTGCACGCTATGGCCGTCTTGCAGTGGCAACCGGCCTTAACCAAGGACCGCAATACATTCTCGTTCGTAGACGTACCAGAAGAAATGAGGGCTATATTATCCAACGACTTAGCCACGCCATCGCTTTTGGCCTATATCAGTGACGTCAGCAAGCAAGTTCAGGCAACATTGGTCCATCCTTCGCGGATCGCTCACTTTCAGGCACTGCTAGAGTCCATCGATAGTATGCTGGGCACCAAGTTGGCCGAAACACCCGACATCACGTCCGAGCAGAAAGATCTAATCAAGCAGCGCGAAACGGCACGACAGCAAAAGAATTGGGCAGAATCAGATAGCCTCCGGGCCAAGTTGGCCGAGCAGGGTGTTGGCGTTCGCGACCGCGACGATGACGGTCTCGATACTATCTGGTTCTATCTGTGAGTTTGACTTTTTCGGCTACTGTCAGCAGCTCTTTGGATTCAAGATAATCTATCAATAGCACCCGGATACACCCGGCAATCGGGATGGCAACAAGACCGCCAAGCAAACCACCAAAACTGACGCCGATGACGACGGAGGCAAACACCAATAGCGGTGACATATTGGTCGCGTTGGCCTGCAACCGCGGCTGGATCAAGTAATTCTCGATCTGTTGATACAAAATGTAATATAGCAAGATTCCGGCCGCTGAGACCGGCGAAGTAAACAAAGCAACCAACGTGACGATTATGGCGCCGATAGTATGACCGACCATTGGTATGAGACCGCAGATAAAGACTACCGCCATTAACGCCACCGGATAACTCACATCAAAGAACAGCAGGCCAGGCAGTAGCAGGATGGCCGCGATAAGTGCCAGCATTACCTGACCGTTGACGTAACCTTTCACTACTCGATACATGTCATCACTGACTCTAGAAACATGTTCACGTCGGTCTGTCGGCAATAAGCGCTGTCCAAAGCCAACCCAGCGCGGTCCTTCGACCAACATCATGAAGGTCAACACTAGTATGGTTAATACCGAGATAAAGCTGGTAGCGATAGACGACAATGTGGATACGGCACTGCCGGCAGAGTAGCGCTCAATCTTAGCCTCCAGCTGGGCAGAGAAGTCATCGACTCGCCCCTGTAAATGATATCGCTGGATAAATCGACCGATGTCGCTATCACTGCTACGAATATCACGAATCAGCGACGGAGCGCGGGTGATTAGTGTGTTGGTTTGACGAATCACTGGGGGTGCCAGGCTAGCAATAAAGCCGGCTAATAGAAGTACTACCAGAAAAGAAGCTATCGACGTTGCCAGTCCGCGACGGCCACTCAGTCGACCGGGTAAATGGCGACTAACCCAGGTAACTGGCGCATTGAGAGCCAGGGCTAAAAACATTGCCGTCGCAATCAGGACCAAGGCATGACTAGTTTTGCGTAGTACCGCCAGTAGCAGTATCGTACCGATAATCAGGGCCAATATACGGAAAAAGGTCGCAGCGCTGATGGTAATGGAAATTTCCTGAGTTTGGTCGTTTTGTCGGCCGAATAGACGTGGCATGTTGCTATTATTACACGTTTCTGTCTTGGAGCAATCTTTCGTACAGATCGACCAATTCTTGACCAATGAGATTTACGTCGAATCGCTTGGCATAATCGCCACCCCATCTAGCCATCTGTGTTCGCGCTTGGTCGTCGGTCAGGTAGTGGGTTAGCAAGTTGGCCAACTCCTGCGTGTCGGACGGCTCAAACAACAGGTCTGGCTGGGGTGCCATCACGGTCGCATAGCCTGGATTATTGCCAGCCAACACCGTCGCCCGTCCAGATGCCATCGCCTCTATCAACACTATGCCGAAACTTTCACCGCCAGTACTTGGGAAAACGGCGATATCGGCATCGGCATAGTAGCTTGGCTTATCCTCTTCACTGACGAATCCGGCAAAATTTACTATGTCGTCCAGATCATGATCGCGCACGTATTGCTTTAGTTCGTCCATCAGTTCGCCCTTACCACAGATGGTCACCCGGAAAGGTGGCAGAGTACTGCGATTCAGCCGCGTGACAGCCTCTAGTAAATAACGGCAACCCTTGCGTTGGACTAGGCGGCCCAGGAACAAGATATTTAGCCTGTCGTCAGCGGCGGCATACGGTTGCGCCGAGGCGAAGCGTTCATAATCGATTACGTTCGGCAATACTTTGGCTTCCATACCAAAAGCCCAGCCTACGAATTCAGCCGCCGATGGTGATACGGCCAACAGGGCGTCTAACCGCTTCAGCGATGGCCTTAGCCACAGGCCTAGCGCCTTTGTCGACCAGCGAGCTAGCCAATCGTACGGCAATATGTGAAAGGTGCCGACTACGGCAGTTTGCTGGCCAGCGGCCAGCACCAGACGTTGCGCGAGCAGGGGGTGATGCGGCGTCTGGACGTGCAGGACATCGAATCGTTCACGCTGAATGAAATCGCGCAACTTACGACGGCTAGTCGGCAGCGGAATGGTCGTACGATTACCATTGAACTGAACTTTGAAATTCCGCGCCAAACTATGGATGTTAGGTAGATCGCGCTCACGTGTCTCGCCCACCAGATAGTGTACGTCATGGCCTTGCGCCCTCAGCCATTCGCCGACCATAACGACGTATTGCTGGACACCGTCTGCCGGATCCAGTGATGTATCGAGTACTAATCCTATCTTTAGAAATCGTGCAGGTTTAGTGTCTGGCGTCGGACTCATCAGATTTCCCCGCATAACGTTCCAGGACATCTTTGTACAGGGCCTCATACTGGTCGACGATCTTTGGATAGTCAAACTGTTTGACGTAATCTAGGGCCCATTTTCGCCAAAGCTGTCGTAATTCTGGTTGAGTCAGTAATAATTCCATGCGACGGGCAAACTCTCCCGAATCGTGGGGATCAACCAACGAAAGGTTGCCGAGATCCTGCATGACGCTGGCGTACCCCGAGTTGTTTCCGGCCACGGTCACCGCACCAGATGCCATCGCCTCTAGTAGCACGATGCCAAAACTTTCGCCATACAAGGCCGGCGCGCAGAACAAATCCGCACTGCGCAGCAATTCCTTCTTGGTCTTATCCTCGATGAATCCTAAAAATGTAACGTTAGGCAATCGCAGCTCTTCGGCCAGCAGCTCCAGCTTTTCACGGTCGGGCCCATTGCCGGCTATGATTAGCGATACGTTATCCATGCGTTGCGCCAGTTGGGCGTAAGCTAGCAACAGGTATTTGACGCCCTTGCGCCGTTCCAGACGCCCCACGAACAAGATAGTCTTAGAGTTAGCATTTTTCTTGGGATTGCGCACATGGGTATATTCACTCAGGTCGATACCGTTCGGAATGATAGTGATAGGCATGTCAGTGACGGTGCCGACGTACTCAGCGGCCGGCTCGGACACGGCCGTCAGCTCGTCGAGGTATTTCATGATGCTTTTGGTGTAAGGAGTAACCGAACGCACCATAGTACGCGTCAAGATGGTCTCCGGAACCTTAGCGTGAAAGGTTGCCACGTTGACGCTGGTTGAACGAGCCAATATCTGGCGGCTCAGGAAGGGGACCCATGGCTCATGGAAATGCAAGATGTCGAATTTTTCGGTCTCGAGCATTTGTTCTAATGGCTCATTATCGATGCTAGCAGAGACGGCCGAAGTTGTACCAAGTGGCGAGCGGAAATCAGTCGCAGCGCCGACAAAGATGATACCTTCTGTATCAACGCCTTCGATATCTCGAGGCTGCGGAGTAATAATACGCGCGTCGTGCCCGCGGGCAACTAACTCGCTGCGCATGGCTCGGACGATTTCCTGGACGCCGCCGCCGCGCGCCATACTGTATGGGCAAACTAGGCCAATTTTCATACTTTGTCCCATTATACCATTAATAAACTAGCGACGCTGTAGCATGCGTCGCAGCTTCGGTGGGACGAACAGACTGGCGGACTTTTCGTCGGCAATCACACTCGGCGCATGATTGGCCAGATCCAGCATGGTCAATAGCTCAAAATCGGTATAAATGACCCGAAAATGCTGTTCTACAAGATCATTATCGAAATATCGATCGGCCTTGACGCCCACATGATAGACCGGCAAATCGATTTGCTTGCGGCAGTTATCCAAGTTTAAGAATTCGACAGTGGTGGTCATATAGGTACGGACTTCGTTGCTATGCCACAATTTGGTTTCAAAGTGGACCAACTCCTCAAGTTCCTCGGCAGCCACACCCTCAAATTTTTCCCGGGCATTATGAGTTTTTGTATACACCGTACGCAAAATCCAGGGATGCAAACAGATGTAGCGGAAGAATATTGCCGGCAGACGGTGCGAAAACAGGCGTGCGCCCAGGCTGTACAGGCGGTGACGGGTCTTGCTGAAGGTAAAATCGTCTTTGTGGGCAAATCCGGCAAAACTAACCAGCCGCTCGATACGCTTGGTTAGTTCTGGCGTGCGTTGTAGCATCCGGGTGGCTATCACGAAGCCCAGACTCATCCCGACCACGACTACCTTGCGGCGCTTGTAGCGCATCTTCATGAAGGCGGCCAGATAATCGGCCAGGTTGTCGATGCTGCCTTTTTTGCCAATCTTATAAAAGCTGTCCATGCCGCCAAAACCTGGCAAATCCGGCATCGTCACAGCGGCGTAGCGGTTTAGGAACTGGGCCACACCCCACCATCGCTCCAGACTGGAATGATGCCCGTACACGAACAGGATTTCCGGCGCATCTTTCTTGGGTGCGGGCATGTGCAGCACGCGGCCCTCAAGACCGTTTATGTTGAGCGGCTCGATATAATCGGCCGGTGAGGCATTTTTCTTGTTTTTCATAGCAAGTTATTACGTACCATTGTACGTACTTCATTCTACNNCCTTGCGCCAAATGCCAAAGTTTCGGTTCGCTTTACTTTTTTTGCCGCTAGAAATATAACTGGACTTACATAACACGAGGAATAATGCATGAAAAATCCCTGGCTTGCCGCTGGTTTGAACATAATATCAGGCTTAGGCTATATCTATTTGGATCCGAAGCGTGTCTTTGGGTGGTTAATTCTGATCAGCACGATTCTCTTAAGCTTGGGCCTCTTGGACCACTCCAGTTCAAGCCAAATCTACGCTAGTTCGCAGCCAACTATCTGGGATACTGCCTCTATGTTCGGCGGATTAATCCTGTGGGTTGCATTCGTCATCGATGGATACGCCGAAGCAGTCCGAGCCAATCGCCGACAACAATAACGCAAGTTGTGCTATTAAACAGTGCGTTCCGGTGCACCCTAGCCAAAACAGGGGGAATTTTGTATAATTCATCCCCGTAACACCGTATGGGTTCGAAATCATAGTAGGGCGTCGCCAAGTGGTAAGGCACCAGGTTTTGGTCCTGGCATTCGGGGGTTCGAATCCCTCCGCCCTAGCCAAAGTAAGGCCCACTCGAATGAGTGGGTTTTACTTTGGATCCGGAGAGGATTCGAACGCGACTGCCAGCGGCAGTCAGCCGCCCGAAGCCCGGCGACCATGGGAGCCGGGTTGCTCGAAGAGCAAGGTCGAATCCCTCCGCCCAAATATCAGCGGCTACAGCGCCGTAGTCTCGCCGCGAGCCTCGGCTTCGCGCTTGATGATGGCGTCGACCATGCGGTCGAGCTGATCGTTCGTCAGGTTAGCCTTTACTGCATAGCCTTCGATGCCCTGGGCGCGCAGACCGGCCGGGGCATCGGCTTCGTTGAGGTTGGAAATAATCAGCACGCGAATATCCTTGCCCCATTCGCTCTCGCGCATGCGCTTAAGGATTTGGTCGCCGGCCACACCGGGAACCATCAAATCGAGCAGCACCAAACTGGGACGCTCCTTTTCAATCATGGCTAATGCTTCATTGCCTTCGTGGGCGACGAAAGTAATGTAGCCGATGTTTTCCATTCTGGTTTTGTATATCGTCGCCAAATCGTAATTATCTTCGACGATGAGAATCTTTGCCCAAGAGCCATATAGGTCGTTTGGTTCATCCATAAGCATGATTGTATTACAGGGCCACCAGTTCGCCAAGCGGTCAATCGTTGAATAGCACTGCGACTCGTATACTACCGTTAAATTTCATACAGCTACTATGGTCCTAACTTCGTAAGATGACATCTGAAAGGTGTATACTGAACGAATACAGAGGAGGCTACTAGCGACATGAAATGGCGTACACACTCAGTTCAGTACTGTGTGGCGCTTATGGCCTTATACCTTATTGCAAGCCTCTTGATTCCTCTAAGCCGAGAGACCCGCGAGGCCTATAATCTGAGCCTGGCCCAAGCACACATTATTTCATTCATCACTATATTACCCTTGTTCGGAATATGGTTCGTGGCGTTTTATGCTTATGGGCTATTGCAAAAATATGCTCGAGCCATCCGACATGATGAGGAGGGAGTCGCTTTTAGTAAAATCGCAGACGGCGTAATGATATTGTCCTGGGGACTAGTTGCCCAGGCCTTTGCGTCTTTAATCTTAGGCTGGGTCGGTGACCAGGCCGGCGGGATGCGTGCTACGGTAGTGGTGCTGCAGAGTTACATTACGCTTATATTCCCATTGATCGCATTTAGCTACATCTGGTCTGGCACCCAGAAGTTGCTAGGTCATCGCAAAAATGTTGGTAGCCTGATGGCATCACGCACGCTACTGCTTGTTTTTGCCGGCATTGCCGCAGCTTATGTCTACCTAGTCTTACGCTTGCATGAGCAAAGTGGCAGCGAAGTAAGTCCTTTACCGGCCTTGTTGCTCTTGGTGACCATAATCGTGCCTTATCTTTTTGCCTGGTTCTCGGGGATAACCGCAGCTTATGAGTTGACTGTGCACGCCCGGCTGACACGCGGCCTACTGTATAAACGAGCCCTCAATCTGTTGGCGGGCGGATTAGCTTTCTTGATAGTCGCCACCATCGCTATGCAGTATTTCAACTCCATGTTCCTGTCTAACCTAGGCGAATTCTCGATAAACGCCGTGTTGTTAGTTGATTATCTATTGCTGTTAATGATTGCCCTGGGTTACGTAATTGTCATCGCGGGTGTCCGCGGACTGCAAAAGATAGAAGAGGTTTAGCGGTGTCGGACATACGTAACAAAACCTATGCTGAAGCCGTAAAGATTAGCCGCGATTACCTTGGGCCTGCCGCCGAACGATTCATTGAGCGACAAGTCCGAAGCCACCTCAATAAAGACCCGGCCGATTTGCAACCGCACGATCTGTACAAACTACTGGACTGGATACGCATATCCGTTTCTTTCTTGTCCGAGGACGCTGACGTCGTCGAGGATTACGTGCACCAATTGCGTAAGCTGGCCAGCAAAGGGGTAAACTCTAATGAATGATGATGCCATTATCAACGACCCGCTGAGCCTGAGCCCCGACACCACGCTACAATCGGCCGTCGAGGCATATGCGCAGGCCGAAGC
Organism: Candidatus Saccharibacteria bacterium UBA6224; assembly: GCA_002441585.1. GTDB lineage: Bacteria > Patescibacteriota > Saccharimonadia > Saccharimonadales > UBA4665 > UBA6224. The sequence continues at coordinate 165,677 of DJWS01000009.1, forward strand.
CTTGTTCAACAGCATCGGCGACGGGGCCATTGCCACCGATGAATTCGGTCATATTACCAAAATCAACCATGTCGCGCTGGATTTACTTGGATACAAGGAATCTGACGCCTTAGGTCGATGGTTTCCACGGGTCATAGTCGCTTTTGAAGAGGGTGGAGAAAAGCTGGACATGATCGATCGGGGCTTCACTCAGGCGTTTCTGACTGGCAAGCCCGTGACCCAAAAGGTCTGGTACAGGCGTAAAGACGATACCCTCATGCCGGTGTCTAGCACCATATCACCCCTGGTTTTAAGCGGCCGACCTATCGGCGCCATCGCCATTTTCCGCGACATCAGCCGGGAGTACGAAATCGATCGCATGAAGAGTGACTTTATTTCACTAGCCTCGCACCAGTTGCGCACGCCACTATCGGCCATAAAAACATACTCACACATGCTTCTCGACGGTTTCATGGGTCCGATATCGCCCACCCAAAAGAAATCGTTGAAAACTATCGTTTCGGCCAGTAACCGCATGAACGAGTTAATCAGCACGCTGCTGAACGTTTCACGCATCGAGAGTGGCAACGTCATAGTCTCGCCTAAAAACGTTAACCTGAACCACTTGGCTGACGAAATCGTGCGGGAATTGCACCTGGCAATCAAGACCAAACATATCAACTTGCACGTTCACGCGCCCAAAAAGCCGGTAATAATACAGGCTGACAACCTAATCACCAAAGAAATACTGATCAACCTGCTCAGCAATGCTGTCAAATATTCACCGGATGGCGGTGACGTGACAATAACCGTCCAACCTCGCAAGTCGACCGTAATCATCAGCGTGTCTGACACAGGGTTAGGCATCCCGAAAGCGTCACAGCCACAGATCTTCACCAAGTTTTATCGGGCTAGCAATGTTGTCCGTCGCGAAACCACCGGCACCGGGCTGGGCTTGTATCTGGTAAAGGGCCTCATCGACGCCCTGGGGGGTAAGATATGGTTCGAGAGCATCGAAAACCACGGCAGCACCTTCTACGTGCGCCTGCCACGGACCTACACAGCCAAGAAGACCAATACCACGAACGGCCTAACAAGTCTCGACAAACATAACTCATCCTCGAGGAAGCTGTAAGATTTCCCACTGTTGAGGTCGGTCAGTATGGTACAAATAGAGGGACGTCTACGGAAAATAAGAGCAAGGACATGAGGTGTTATGGCAAAAGTATTGATTGTAGAAGATGACAAGGATCTGAACCAGGCGTATCAGATGATACTCAAACGTGACGGCCACGAGGTATTCGCCGCGCACAATGGCAAGGAAGCCCTCAAGGAAGCCCAGGCCCACACTCCTCAATTGATCCTACTCGATCTGTTGATGCCAATCATGGACGGCCTAGAGTTCCTCAAGAAATATGATCTCGCCAAGCAAAAGGACGTCAAAGTTTTGATTTTCACCAACATGGAGAACTCACCAGAGGTCAATGAAGCCTACAAACTTGGCGCCCATCGTTGCATTATAAAGTCCTGGACAGCCCCCCAAAACCTATCACATGTCGTTCGCGAAGCCTTGCAGGATAACCCGAAGGCCGCCTCCGTCAAAGGAGCATAGATAGGCGTCCGTTTTAGATATACACGGGCGCTTAGTGTAATTGATTTTCGGTAATTTTAGATGGCCGGACTGGCGTTGGCAGAACCCCGCGCCATTCCTTCCATGCTAGCTTGGACATCGGTAATAAATTGATCGTTGATGGTGTGCTGTAATTTGTCGAGTGACACCTGATACAAGGTATGCTTGCCATATGTTATGACGCCGGCATTCTTGAGCTTGTTAAGCTCGGTGGCGGCGGTTTCGCGCGTCAGGCCCGTCAGATTCGCGAAATCCTGGTGTGTCAGATTCAGCGTGATTTCGACGACGCGTGGCGCAATCGTCTTGCCGTGCGTCAGCGTCAGATAGTGCAGCGTATACAACAGCTTGTCGCTCGCCCGGGAATGTTGTAGGGCGTTCAGACGCATGGCATTACCTAGGTAGTCGACAACAAAGCGGTTCAATACAGTAAAAGCATATTCCGGGTCACCCTTGATGTAAGTGAGATAATCCTCGCGCGGCAGGGCGTACAGCTCTACGTCGGTGAAAGCTTCAAAATAAAAGAATGAGTTAGGTGCCTTCTGGAAAACCCATGGCACCGGAAAGATATCATAATCAGAATAAAAATCGACCGGCTTCTCGTCGCCCTGGACGCTCAAGTTATAAGCCTTCATGACGCCCGTCTTCACGACATACACGGAGCGTGGGGCTTCACCTTGGAAAATGACGATTTCACCTTTATGATAGCGCTTCGTTGGGTAGCGCTGTAGAAATTTTCTGAATGCTATTTCATCGTTTCCCATATTATTCAAGTGTACACGCTCCAGTCGGACTTTAAAATGGTAGGCGCCGGTATCTCGTACTAGCGTCTGCCCAGCTTCCGCCGGAACTTGCTCAGTCGCCTCATCGCCAGGTTTTCTATTTGCTGCGTGATATTAGCGAGCGAGTCTTCGGCCATGTACCCCTCCTTGACCTCCTTCATCGTAGCATCGCAAATACCGGTCTACTGTGAAAAACCATACAGCGCCTTAAAACGGCCCGAGATAGATATCATTTACTGTGGCGTGACTGAAGTAACGTTGTCGTCACCCAATACCACGATAAAGTCGGCATTGGGATATTTCGTAGCATAAGGGTTGGCGGTGGTTACTTTACTGTCTGGATAAACTGCTTTGAGCGCCTTCAGCGTGGCGGGTTTAGTAGTGCCAGCGGCGTTGATGATAAAGGTAGCGGTAGCAGGGGAAGCGGCGTCGGCTATGGTAGTGACATCGATATTACGTGTCGTCAGCAGGTCTTGGTTCTTGCCGGCTAAGCCGAAGGTCTCGGTTCCATTCAGGATGGCCACCTGGGCACCTTCTTGGGCAACCGGATTGGTGCTCAGCAGACGGTTAAGCGCTCGCCGAATATCGCTAAAATCATCAACACCGGCAGCCGGGATGAGCGCCGACTGGCCTGATGGAGTACGATAAGACTTCAGGTAGTCCTTACCATTGAGGTCGTTCAGACCGTACGATTTGAGTTGGCTGTCGGATATCTGCTTGGTGATATCGTATAATCGGCGAACTTCGTTGAGCTGCATGTCGGTCTTGACGTTACGGCCCAACGAGTCGAACAAGCTGGATAGTTTTACCGGGTTGGCCAAAACACCGGTGCTTGTGACTTTGTTCTTGAGCTGCAGTAGCAACATACGTTGGTTGGCTGTACGCGTAAAGTCGCTGTTAGCATAACCGCAGCTACCCGGTGCATCACCGCGTGCCCTTGCCAGATTGAGAGCCTCACGTCCGTCCAAGTGGTGTTTGCCATTGCTGAGTTTGACCAGTGGCCCACCGGTAGTCCAGTCGGTACTAGGATCATACAAGCCACACGACGACTCACTCTTGATCGTCACGTCCACGCCACCAACGGCATTGACCGCATCGCGCAGGGCGCCATAATTGATAAGCGCATAATAATGGATTTTAATGCCCAGGTTCTCTCCCAGAGTTTGCTCCAGCAGGCCCATTCCTCCTGAAGGATAGCCGCTGGCTCTGAACTTTTGCTGCTCGCCAGTTACATAGGCTTCGTTGATTTTCGCGTGCTGGTAACCAGCAATATCGACATACAAGTCGCGCGGTACGCTGAGCAAAAACGCCTTATTATTACGGGTATCGATGCTCATGATCATGATTGAGTCGGTCAGGGCGGCGCCGTCGTGGCCCGGATCGTCGGTAGAATTCCCGGCCAGTAACAGGTTGACCCGGCCTTCGGTTTCGCCCTTGAGTTGGGTGGTGCTGAAGATTTGGAATAAATTGCCCTTGAAGATATGTGAGGCGTTTAGGATAAATTTGATGCCTAGCCACAATCCAATTAGTATGAAAGGCAGTAAAATGACGAAGATAATTTTCTTCTTGGTCCAGCGGATGTTGCGAAGGCTCCAGCGGCGCCGGCCACGTTTGGGGCGGGTGGTCAGATTGCCAAAACCAAGCTCCGGACCGGCCGTAGTCACCGGTGGCAAAGTGCCACGATACGACGACATGGTCATGCCGACATCAGGGAAAGATTGAGTTTTTCGAATAGGCGAAGGTCCGAGAGTTCGTCCCTGCGGCACAAAGTTATCAATCGCTTGCGGGCGGCGCCTTTTATTTTGCATAACGTAACCCCCAGTATATCAAAAGACACCACGCAGTGGCTTGTTTTTCGCTTAATTCGTGCAACGGAAATGCCGAACTATTAACCGTTGACGGGGATACGATATTGCAACTGGACGCGTTTGCCTTGACCATCAGTGCCGTTCCACGTCCCAACTGCCGTGAAGGTAACACCGTCCGAAACAGAGTCGGTCGCACCCTTGGTGATCTTAAACGTATAAAATGACTGGGTGCAGGATGCACTTGTCGCCGGTGTTATCACCGAGCCAACCATACAGAAAGGCGTATTGAAGCCGGCATGACTGATGTTCGGGTCACTGGCAGCGGATCTTAACAATTCGATCTGGCCCTGCAGCAAGTTGAGCGCCTGCGTCCGCTCCTCGGCACTACGGACGTTATGTGAACTGGTGCGTGACAGGGCAAAAGCACCGGTCAGAATCGTCGCCACAATAAGAATAGAGACCATGACTTCGACGATGGTATCTCCAGCTTGTGCGCTCCGCTTGTGTCGATTCATATTGCCTCTGATATTGCTTATGATTGTACGTCCCTGAGGCGCCTAAGTAAAGTCTACTGACCGACGATGATGACCTGAAGCAGATTGCGGATGGAGGAGTTGATCTGTCGAGCAGCCTCACTAAAGTGCCAGTACGAACCATCCTGACTAAACAAGATGTACGTCCCGATACCACCGCCCTGCGTAAACATCAGCAAGGTCACCAGCATCGCACCGACAGCGATTGACCGACGATAGCGTGAAATCGCACCAAATCGCCCCGCCAAGCGCCACAGGCCAAGCATGGTGCAACCCAGCAGGGGAACGATGACAGGGAACAGATAGCGTCCATGCACGGCCGCGACATAACCCGTCTTCGAAAATTCACTGATATTGAGCAGAAACAGACTAGCAGCATAAACACCGCTGACTATCAGCACCAGCCGCAAGGTCGGTTGCCGCCATAGCCACTTGGCGCTAAGTATCAGACTGGCCAGGCTTAGCCAGAACCAAATCCAACCGACTATTAACAACTGCGGCACATAACTTCCGCCATAATAACGTGGCTTGCCGTCGGAGCCGAAAAAGCTGTAGACGCTAAAGAATGATTCGCGCATCATGTTCTTGGCCCAGCGCCAGGGGTATGATGCCAGCTGTCCGGTAGTAGCGTGCACATCATCGTTCTTGCTGGCATAGTCCCGGGCGAAAGGGCCGAACTCATAGCAGCGTTCTACAGTCAGGACCTCCTGACACTTCGGACTCGGCGCATGATATCGAACAAGATTGAGACCGATACCACCACCAAATAGCCAGATGGCGATAACCCCTGCCGTCAGGTAAGCCACCTGTCGCGTGCGATTAAGCGATCCGATCGCCTTACCAAGCTGCCCAAACGCCACGCGCCTCTCCCGCCAGAAAATCGGCAGGAAATACAGAGCAACGCCAGCCAGTATAGGTAAATAGGCGTATTTTATCGTCGAGAACAGTAGCATGGCGATGGTTAGTCGAAGCGCCAGTAGCCAATCGAGGTGGCCCGGCGAGTAAGACTGCCGAAGCCTAACCGCCCAGACCAAGGTCAGGGCCGAAACTGCAATCAGCAAATTGTCATAACCTAGCTGTGCACCCAGCGCCGGCAAGACCGGCAATAGCGAGAAAAACAGAATGAGAGCGTGCGCTTTTGCCTGGCCGAGTCCCATCATCAGCAATAAACGCCGGAATAGCACCAGCGCCCAGACCAAAATGCCGATGCTTGTGAATCTGAGAACGATCAGTTGGATGGTCTGGCTATCGGTCAACCACGACAAGACACGGTAGGGGAAGCTAAGCAGATAATGATACGACATGGATGGATCGCGAACGATAGCTCCATATTGGTCGGCGCCGTCCGGCTGGGTGGCAAAGAACGGCGACCATTGCTGGGCGTGCAATTGGATCATACCGAAATGATATTGTTCGTCGAATGCTTGGGGATAAATCGTAGTCAGTGCCAACCAGGCCGCCTGCAGGGTGAACAACGCCAAAATAGCCGCAAAAAACCAATTAGAGCGGAGTGCGCGGATGATTGTTGCGCTAGCGGATTGCAGATTCATGCTTGTTGGTCATTATAACGATTAGGGCAGAATGCCACCAACTGACAGCATGGCGGATAACGATAACAGTACGAGAAGCGACAGGCCGAACATCTGTCCGCCCCAAGCTAAATCATCCTTCCTGTTTATCCCCTGGACGCCACGCCACAGCCAATACAGCGATAACGGCCCCATTACCAATAAGAAAATTGCACCCGTTACACCATTTAGGCTAAGCAGCACCACACATATCGTGAAAAGAAAGGTGTAACAGACCATTTCGAATTTGGTCCGACGCACTCCTTTGACGACGGGCAGCACTGGTATACCGGCTGCTTTGTACTCCGCCGCGCGGCGCAGGGCAATCGCATAAAAGTGCGGCATTTGCCAAGTCGTCATGACCATAAATAGCAGGATAGCGGCCAAATCGATACGGTTGGACACAGCCAAGTAGCCGGCCACGATAGGCATCGAGCCGGATATGGTACCTACCAGCGTGCCATGAATCGTCGTCCGCTTGGCCCAGCCATAAATAATCACATAAAAGACCATGCCCAGCGCACCGGCGCCCACCACGTACCAGTTAGTCCAAGCTATCAGGGTGCTAAATCCAAGTACGGCGAGAACAGCCGCGTAGCTAAGCGCCTGTACGGGCGAGATAATACCACTGACCAGCTCGCGCTCTTTAGTCCGAATCATTTTCTCATCGATGTGCCGATCCAGATAATTGTTAATGGTACAGCTAGCGGCAATTACCAGGGAGGTTCCAACCACCGTTGCAGCGAATACCACCCAATCTATCTGCCAGCGCGATGCCAGCAAATAGCCGGCAATCGTCGACATGACGTTGCCTCGGATGATGCCCGGCTTGGTCACATGGTAGTAATGCCAAAGCGTGCTCCGCTTGGTATTAGATTCCGCCATCTTGACGCTGCATGTACTTTTCCATTTCCATCGGGCTCATGCGGTAGTTCAAGTTGTACATGATCCAGATGGAGCCTAGGACCACGATTAGCACGAACACCAGCGCCAAAACCAGCATCAACATCTTCCAGCGCGGACGTGTCTCGCGCCCGATGTGCAGGAAGAACAATAGTTGGACGACAAATTGTCCGACCGCCAAGGACAGCAGCGTCAAAACCAGGCCATTGCCACTCAGCCAATGCTTGGTAACCATAAAATACGCTGTCAGGGTAGTGGCCAGCGACAATACAAAACCGACGACGTACGACGCCATGAGTCCCTCGGTTTTTTGGGCAGGCGAGTGATGGTGGCTGCTCATGCTACATCACCCCCATCATGTAAACGATCGTAAAGATAAAGATCCAGACTACGTCCAGGAAGTGCCAAAACAAGCTCAACATAGTCAATCGGCGGACGTTTGCTTCGGTAAAGCCGCGTTTGGCCAGCTTGACAAGCATAGCGGCAATCCATAGCAATCCGACCGAGATGTGTAATCCGTGCGTTCCAACAAGCGTGAAGAAGCCGCTTAGGAAGCCGCTACGTGCCCAGCTATTGCCTTCGCTAACCAGGTGGCTGAACTCACTGAATTCCATACCCAGGAAGGCGGCGCCGAGCAGGAAGGTGACAAAGAATAGCGCCATAGCCATCGTCTTACGACGCTGGTGCACCGCCAGCATTGCCAGACCGCAAATGAAGCTGCTGGTCAGCAGCAATAATGTCTCGGTTAAAACGAAAGAAGGGCTAAACAACTCAGCAGCATCAGGTCCGCCATAAGTCGATTTGTGCAATACGGCATAGGTCGCGAACAGCGAGGCAAACAGCACGCAGTCCGTCATGATGTATAGCCAGAAACCAAACAACGTCTTTTCGCGGCCCGCCCGTTCGTTCATATGCATTATCGTCTCGGTAGTACTACTCATGACGCTTGCTCCTTCTTGGAAAGTCGTTCCAGCTCCTTCAGCTCTCCGACCGGAATCAATCTTTCGGATTCATCATCGCTGAGTGTGCGCCACATCACCGCAGCAACTGCGAATAGTGTCATCAATATCACCAGCCACCAAATGTGCCAAACGAAGCCGAAGGCCGCTACGAAGACGCCTAATGAAATGATCGGACCGGCGGCGGAGTTCTTTGGCACCAGCACCGGTTCGAGTTTGTCGGATGTCAGGCTGGTCTTGTGCTGTTTGGCCTCCCAGAACGCATCACGACTAGTCACTTCAGGCAATACGGCAAAGTTATATTCTGGCGGCGGAGAAGTAGTAGCCCACTCTAGGGTACGTGCATCCCACGGGTCGCCGGTGGTATCTTTCAGCTCCTTGCGCTTCCAAATACTGTAGCCGAGTTGGAGCAGCTGCACGCCGACACCAGCACAGATTACCAAAGCGCCAATACCGGCAACGATGAATAACGGCTGCCAGCCCAAGCTCGCGTCATAGTGGTCCAGCCGTCTCGTCGCACCCATGAAACCCAGAATGTACAGCGGCCAAAAGGCCAGCATAAAACCGATGATCCACAACCACGCCGCCAACTTGCCCAAGCCCTCATGCAGGCTGAAACCGAAGATCTTGGGGAACCAGTAAGTCAGGCCGGCAAAGAAGCCGAACACCACGCCGCTGATGATCATGTTGTGAAAGTGTGCCACCAAGAACAAGCTGTTGTGCACCTGGAAATCAATGCCAGGCACCGCCAACAGCACACCAGTGACCCCACCGATGGTAAACAGGTAAACGAAGCCCAGGAACCAAATCATCGGCGAAGTGAACCAGATGCGGCCCTTGTACATCGTAAATAACCAGTTGAAAATCTTGACACCCGTCGGAATGGCGATGAGCATGGTCATTATGCCAAAGAAGGCATTAACATTGGCTCCGGCGCCCATAGTGAAGAAGTGGTGCAACCAGACAGTAAAGCTGAGGAACACGATAGCCCAGATTGCCCAGACCATGCTGGTATAACCGAACAGGCGCTTACGACTAAACGTCGAGACGATTTCACTAAACATACCGAAGGCCGGCAGGACCAGGATATAAACTTCTGGGTGACCCCAGGCCCAAATCAGGTTGACGTACATCATGGCGTTGCCACCGCCGTCCGCCGTAAAGAAGTGCATACCGAACGCCCGATCCAGATACAACATACTCAGTGTGGCCGTCAGGATAGGGAAGGCAAAAGCCACCAGGACCATGCTGCCAAAAACGCTCCAGGCAAACAACGGCATCTTCATCATATTCATGCCCTTGGTACGCAGTTTTAAGATGGTGGTCGTAAAGTTAATACCGCTCATCAAACTGCCGATTCCGGCTATCTGTAAACTCCATATCCAATAATCCACGCCGACACCGGGACTGAACTTGGCCTCAGACAACGGCGGATAGGCCAACCAACCAGCGGCTGAGAATTCACCAATCACCAGTGACGTATTAATTAGGACCATGCCGGCCGCAAACAGCCAGAAACTGACCGAGTTCAAGAATGGAAAAGCGACGTCTCGTGCACCAAGCTGCTGAGGCAAGACCAAGTTGATGATGCCGAACATCAGTCCCATGGCGACGAAGAAAATCATGATGGTACCGTGAGCGCTGAAGACTTGCTGGAAAGTATCGGACGTAATGATGCCGTTGCTGGCGCCGACAGAAGTAGCCTGTTGAGCCCGCAGCATTAGCACGTCAGCCAAACCGCGCAGCAACATCACCACGGCCACAACGATGTACATGATGCCGATGCGTTTGTGGTTAGTCGTAGTAATCCATTCGCGCCACAGCCACTTCCAGCGCTTGAAATAAGTTATCGCGGCAACGATTGCCAGCAGTGACAGAACCATCATGATGGCGCCACCGATGGTAATCATCTCACTCGGCAGAGCATCCCAGTTCAAGCGACCCAATAACCAATTAGCAATCATCGGGTCATGTCCATTTCCATAGGCGTGTGCATATCCATATTCATATTCATATTATCATCGGTTTTAGTTGACGTATCGCTAGACTGGGACTGTGGCTGATCGGCCGGCAGCATGTATTTCATGACGATGTCATCGTATAGTCCGTCCTGAACAGGCGCAAAATACTCTACCTTGTTGTTCTTGCTGGGTTTGGCCAGGGCATCGTAAGCAGCCATAGTTAGGTTGCGACTAGCATTTTGGGTGCCTAGCACCCAGGCATCATATTCGTTGGGTGATACAGCCCGAACCTTGAAGGTCATGGATGCAAAGCCGCTGCCACTGATGTTGGCCGGCGAGCCATAGTAGGTGCCAGGTTCGGTCGCGTTGAGATGCAACGCCGTGCTCATGCCGGGCATGGCATAGATCTGACTACCGAGTGCCGGTATCCAGAATGAATTCATGACCGTGTCAGATGTAATATCAAAACTGATGGTCTGGTTGGTCGGGATGACCAGCTCGTTGACCGAGGCGATGTGTTTGTCTGGATAAATGAACAACCACTTCCAGTCAAGCGCCACGACTTGGATTTTCTGTTGGGGCGCTTCGGGATTAAGTTTGCGATATGGGTCGAGCTGATGCGACGACACCCAGGTCACTACGCATAAGACGCCAATTATTAGGATTGGGATGCCCCACCATATGGTTTCGTAAAGCTTGCTGCTATCCCAATCTGGCCGATATTGTTTGCGCTTGGGATTACCCTGACGATAACGCCACGAAATCACGACCGTCATCACGAACACCGGGATGACGACGATAGTCGACATCAAGAGCGCTAGGATCATTAGGCGCTGTTCGCTGGCACCGATTTCGCCGCGCGGTTGTAGGACCGGCACGTCGTGCCCCGCCACATACCAGACAGCCAAGCCAATAATTAGCGCCACGAATACGAAGGGAAGGGCTATCAGAAGTCTTAGGCGGGTTTGTTTCACAGCAGATTCCTCTTATGCTTATTGTAGCATGCAGCGGCCGAACGGTATGCTAAAAGCTGTCGCGAATGTGGCTGAACGAGTAATCCCAGTCGGAATCTGATTTTTTGTGTGGGTTGAAGATATTTTGCGGATCGAAAATGTCTTTGACCTGTCTAAATAGGCCGAGGACTTCTTTGCCAAATTGCTGTTCGAGCCAAGGCCCGCGCACCAAACCGTCGTTGTGTTCGCCGGACAAGGAGCCACCGTAATGCAAGACCAGCTCGTTGACTTCTTTCATGGCAGGCAGCAGCTTGGCCCTCTCAGACGCTTTCTCAATCTGCATCAGCGGGATGATATGAAAGTTGCCATCGCCCATGTGGCCAGCGATTGTAGCGAACAGCTTATATTTGCGGATGATCTTTTGGATACGGGGTAAGAATTCGGGCAAATGCGGCGGGTTGACGACTAAATCGTCGATGAATGGTGCCGTGTGTTTATCCTTGACCTTGCTCCGAAGCAGCTGGAAACTGCGCCGGCGCATGACCCAGAACTTCTCGCTCTTTTCAGCCGTATCGTCGCTTTCCATGGCCATGCCGTATTTGCGCAAATCGGCACGCATAGCGACGATTTTTTCGTCCACTTCTTCTTGCGTTTGACCGTTGAATTCAATCATCAATATCAGCTTGGGTATGCCGCGCAGCAGCATGAAACCATCAGGTATCAACGAGATTACCAGGTTGATGAATCGCTTGGTACCGAGCAATTTGTGGAAACTGGGCATGAATCGCAGCGATAGATACAGCGTCTGGTCGTCGAAACCTTCGAAGGTGGCCGGTTTGTGTTTGAGCACGTCATTGATAATGTCGCCTAGCGGATCGAGACCCTTTAGGAAACAAACGAGCAGACCGGTGTAGGGTCGATGTGGCACCAGGCGGTATTTGATATCGGTTACTAGTCCTAGAGTACCCTCGGAGCCAACGATTAGCTTAGTCAAATCGAACACGCCCGTCTCGCGGTCCCAGACCTCCCACAGCGTGTAACCCATGGAGTTTTTGCTGACGTTCGGTTTGGCCGCCTTGATGACGTCGTAATTTTTTTCGCACAAATCATAAATCTGCTTATAAATCTTGCCTTCGTAATCATTTTGGGCAATCTTGGCATCCAGTTCGGACTTATTCAGTGGCTTGACGGTGTACTCGTTGCCATCAGCAAAGATTACTTTCAACTCATTGACGAAATCTTTGACCTTACCGAACTCCAGCGATTTCTCGCCACCGCTATTGTTGGCGACCATGCCGCCGATGGTACACATGTCACGACTGGCCGGATAAGCTGGCATGAGTGCGTCGTGCTTCAGTGTCTCGACTTCGAAATCACGATAGTAGACACCGGGCTGGGCACGGGCCTCGATGGCCGAAACAGACTCAATGGCCGTGAAATGCTTGGTGAAATCGACGATTATCGAATCGTTGATGGCACCGCCGGCCATATCAGTCCCGGCGCTGCGGGCCGTCACGGACAGGCCGGGGGTACTTTCCTTTTCTTCGTGCACCAAGCGCACCAATGTCTGTAAATCGGCCGAGTCCTGAGGCGATACAACAAGTTGCGGCCTTATCTCAAACAAGCTGGCATCATGGCTGTAAAATTCTTTGGCTTCATCCGAATCATCGATTTCACCACGAAACCCGCTGGCGGTAAGCTTCTGCGTAAAGGAGTCCATTGTCTTTAAGCTTAGCCGTGATGACGCGCTCATGCAAGTCGTATCTTTTAAAACGCTGGCTGGACAACATGCTTATGCATTCGCTACACTAGAACTTAATCGATATGAAGACGGAAAAAGTGTTAATCGTGGGCGGTGGTTTTGGTGGAATCAAGGCCGCCTTGGAGCTAGCTCGCCACGGTAACTTCCGCGTCACGCTGCTGACGGCGCACGATAATTTCCGTTATTACCCGACACTGTATCGCACCGCTACCGGCGGCAAACGCGCTAATTCCTCGATCCCGCTAAGCGAGATCTTCAAGGATTTGCGCATTAGCATACACAAGGGCGTTGCCACGACGCTAGACCGACAGAACAAGCAAATTACCACGGCAACGGGCGAGACGTACGGCTATGACACACTCATCCTGGGCCTAGGCGTTATCACCAATTATTTTTCGATTCCCGGTCTTAGTGATTTCGCCTATGGCATCAAATCTAATGAGGACGCACTCAAACTCAAGGCTCATCTGCATAAACAGCTCCTCGATGATCAACAACCCGACCTTAATTACTTGATCGTCGGCGGCGGCCCGACCGGCATCGAGCTGGCCGGGGCATTACCAGGGTACTTACGTACCATCATGAAGAATCACGACATCAGGAAGAAGAGCATCAACGTCCGACTAATCGAAGCCGCGCCACGGTTACTCCCGCGTCTGCCACGCAGCGTCTCGCGCACCGTACGCCGACGGTTGAAACACCTGGGCGTCAAGGTACATTTAGGCAAGGTGGTCCAAGGTCAGACTGCCGATAACTTGATGGTCTCGGGCAAACGATTGCGCAGCCACACTGTCATCTGGACAGCCGGCGTCACTAATCATCCGTTCTTTGCCGAAAACCATTTCGTCATCATGCATCGCGGCAAAGTTGCCACCGATGTTTACTTGCAGGCCGAGGATAATATCTTTGTGGTCGGCGACAACGCCAATACACCATACAGCGGCCTAGCTGAGACGGCTGTCTACGACGGGGCGTTCGTAGCCGCCAATCTCAAGCGTCGTGCTCGCGGCCGTGACATGAAAGCTTACAAGCCCAAGTCTCCAATTAGCGTCATCCCTGCCGGACCCCATTGGGCGGCCGTGATTTACCGCAAGTTCCACGTCAGTGGGTTTATCGGTTGGTTGCTCAGAGAAGCGGCGGATTTCGTTGCCTTCAAGGACCTCGAGAGCTGGCCCAAGGCCGCCTTGCAGTGGGCGACAGGACTGGATGGCGAAGAAAGCTGCCCAGAATGTTCCGACAAGAGCGATAGACTTACCGAGGCCCAACCGGCCACCAAATAACCCGAAGCGGCGTTTTTGGTACCAGGCTGGGGTACAATATAGCCAATGGACGAGACTCAGATTAGCACCGGCAGTATCGAGGGTGGGCTCAACGATGCCCAACGTCTGGCCGTCGAAACTCTCGACGGTCCGGTATTGGTAGTTGCCGGTGCCGGCACCGGCAAGACCCGCGTCATCGTGGAGCGCGTTATGCGTCTGATCGATCAAGGTATAGCGCCGGAATCCATCCTAGCACTGACATTCACCGAAAAGGCGGCTGGCGAGATGCTCGACCGGGTCAACAGCATGCGTCAAGGTATAACACTCGACGCCACCATTGCAACTTTCAATGGTTTTGGTAACGATTTGCTGCAAGCATACGGGCCAGAATGGGGACTGGGCGTCATCAGACTATTGGGCGAAACCGGTCAATTGGTCTTTATGCGCGAGCATCTGGACGAGTTCGAACTTGATTACTTCGCACCGGTATCGAAACCAGATGGTCAATTAAGCCTACTAGCCGGTTACGTCTCACTACTCAAGCAACAACTAGTCGAGCCAGAAGAATACATATCGTACGCCGATAATTTACCCACAAGCGATGATGCCGCGCGCCTAGAAAAGCGCAAGCATCAGGAATTGGCACGATTTTATGCCACCTATATCCGCCTGTGTCGCGAGAACCAGTTCATCGATTACGACGATCAATTGTTTCTGACTATCGGCATGCTGAAGGCCAGACCAAACATACTCAAGCAACTGCAAACCCGCTACCGATACATCATGGTCGATGAGTTCCAAGACACCAACCCGATGCAATCGGCCCTTGTCGATCTGCTAGCCGGAAAACATCGCAACATCATGGTCGTCGGTGATGACGATCAGAGTATCTACGGCTGGCGCGGCGCCACGCTCGCCAATATTTTGGATTTCAAGGTCCGCTACCCCGAGGCGACAGAAGTGACTTTGACCGAAAACTATCGTTCCTCGCAGCCGATTCTCGACAGTGCTTATGCGCTGATCCAGGGCAACAACCCGGAGCGGCTTGAAGTCATGAACCATTTGTCGAAGCAGCTTCACAGCCAGCTGGACGATGGCGTGCCACCGCAGGCAATCCACTTTTCGACCATCGAAGCCGAGATGACCTGGATAGCCGAGGACATATCGAGGCGCTTGGCTGCCGGCCAAGACCCCAGCAGCATCGCCGTCCTGGCTCGCCGGAACGCCGGCGTCCAAAAAATACACGAAACCCTGGAGCTCTATGACGTTGCCCATGCCGTCAGTGGATTGAGCAATGATGTCTACGACCAAAACGCAGTACGCCAACTCATCGAAGGCCTTAAGGCCGTCGGTGATCCGCTCGACGATATGGCGCTCTTCCACACGCTAGGCGGCCCGATGTTCGGTCTGGACCCTGGCAAGTTATCGGCAATAGCCGCCAGTAGCCGCCGCGAACATGGCAGCTTGGGAGAGGCTATCCACGCCAGCAATGACGAGGCCGCCATCAAGGCGCTCCAGAGCATTGAGAGTTGGCGCACGGCCGCCCAAGACATGCCGATAGGCCGCATGGCCTACCAAATGATTACGGACAGCGGCTGGAAACAGCAGCTGTACGACCAGGCAGAGGACAATTTGGAATTGCTCATCGAGGTCCAGGCCCTCAGTAAATATTTCAAGACTCTGAAGGAATTCGAGCGCATCGCCGATGTTGCCAGTGTGCAGAACTACATTGTCAATTTGCCAGCCCTACGCGCCGCCGGCAGCGGCTTCGATGATGCCACGCTAGATATTTCTGATGTACTGGTCAACGTCCTGAGCGTCCACCGCGCCAAGGGCCTGGAATGGGGCACGGTGTACGTCGTCGATTGCACCGAGGGATCTTTCCCGATGCGCTCGTTCGGGGCGGGACTGCAGGTACCCGACCAACTGAAGGCCAACCAAAGTGCCGCCGACCAGCACATGCACGAGGAACGACGACTGATGTACGTCGCCGCCACGCGCGCTCGCCGCGAGCTCATCCTGACACATGCCGACCAGCACGGCAGCGGTGCCCTGCGTAAGCCATCGCGGTTTTTGGCCGAGCTGCTCGGACGCGCCGATGCCAGCGTATTGCATGAAGAAGCCAAGCAAACCAATCTAGAATTATTCGCACCGCGCGCCACGACCGAAACGGTGCCATTGCCATCGCACATGAAGCCAGACGGGCATATCATGCTTAGCGTCAGCCAGATAGATTGTTGGCTGCGCTGTCCGCAAGATTTTTATTACATTCACGTCCTGCAGATGCCATTACCACCCGAACCAGCTCTGCAGTATGGGACCATCGTGCATGGCGTCATCGAAAAAATCCATCAGGGTAGGCGAAACGACAATCCGCCAAGCCTGGAAGATTTGCGAACTTATGCTCTTAGCAGCCTGCCGATGACAGGCTATGCCTCGGCAAGGTCGCGCGAACGAGCGCACCACCAGGCCCAGAAGACTGTCGAGGCGATATACGAACGCTTCATGCATGCGCCACTACCTATCGAAGCGGAGTTGCCGTTCGGCATCATGCTACCCGACATCAAGCTTAAAATAATTGGTCGTATCGATGCCGTTTATCAGCTAGACGAAGGCGTAGAAATACGTGATTTCAAGACAGGCACCAGCGTCACTACACCCGACAAGGCCAAACGCCGCGCCACGGCATCGAATCAGCTGGCACTATACGCACTGGCCTGGCGGCAAATGCACGATGATATGCCAGCGCTACTGACGCTCGATTTCGTCGAGACCGGGCAGCAGGGCAGCGTCAAGAAGCAAGCTAAATCCTTGGCGACCCTGACTAGCAAATTGGAGAATATGGTCGAGTCCTTGCAGCGCGGGGAATATCCCAGCGGCAAAGACCATACCTTTTGTAATCATCCATTGGCAAAACAATCATAGAAAAATCCCCTCGCTGGTCGAGGGGATTTTATCAGTGACTACCAGGCGATTATTTGCGCTTGGTGGTCGTCTTTTTGCGGGTTGTGGTCTTTTTCTTAGCGGCAGTAGCCTTTGGCTTCGGCGCTACGGCTGCACGTGAAGTGCTGGCCGAAGTAGCAGCCGGAGCGGCGGCGCGACGTCCGCTAACGACGTTCAAGCGCATTTCGTCAGTGAACAACCATGCGTAGAGGTTGAAACCGAGCAACGCACCTAGTACTGGACCAAGCACGTAAGTGCCCCAGCCCATAGAACCCCAGATGCTCCAAGCCTGGTCGGCCAGGGCAACGCCTGGGTTGATCAGACCAATCGAGGCCGATGAGGCTACTACGATACCGAGCGCATAACCGAGTCCGACAACAGCTGCCTTAAGGCCGACGTTGTAACGGTTGAAGACGGCTGCTGCCCAACCAAAGGCCAGGATAGCGGCACCGACAGCCTCAGCTACCATGACGCGCGATGAGTACTCACCACCAACACTGCTGAGGTCGGTGTTGATGTGGTAGCTAAACAGCCAGTAAGCTGCCCAGGCACCAAGCAACTGTACGATCAAGTACATGACTGCTGGCAAGGTCTTGAGGTGCCGGACGGTCCACAAGGCAATCGTAATGGCCGGGTTTAGCACGGCACCCGAAGCCACGCCAAATACCATCACGACCATAGCTGCAGCCAGGGCAGCGGCCACGCCGACAAAGTACGGCACGCCGATTGTTGAATGTTGCACGCCAATGACGACCAGCGTCAAGACACCACTACCGACAAACTCGGCAACGAGTGCGGCGACGTTTTTCTTTCCAAACATACTGTTGGAACCTCCACTTATTAGTAGGTACAGCGTATCGCCCCTGAATGTATTTGTAAAGAGCTTATGCTTTGGCTGGTTCGATGGTGGCGGCGCGTTGCGTACCATCACAAAGCACCAGGTACGTTCCAACTTGGAAAGCCGTCATGGCACTATACAATTTTGAGTATTGCTCGGTTGCGTTCGGTCCACCAGCCATGGCTCGAGCCAACTTGCGGGCGTACCACATATCGATACCGAATGCTTGCTCGCCGGTATCCGTGACAAACCCATCACGGTCGAACGTCGTACCCTCGACTTGGTTGAAGAGAGCCAAGACCTCACGATGGCCGACAGTTGGTGTATCGTCGCTTTGCAGCACTTCCACGGTCCGGCCATTGTCAGATGTACTCTCTTGCAGCGCCGCTTCAGGATTCCAGGCACCGAAACGCCTTAGCAATTCTTCGGATCGAGCTCGATCGATGGCACTGGCGTCATAATCTTCGCCCATGACTGCGCCAGACAACTCACCCACGGCACTACTAGGATCAAGTATGGCCCTCACTATGGCAGCCGCTCGGTCGTTAGCACCACAACCGGTCCTAACCGAACCGTCCGGTTTGCGGAAATTCGTTGCTACGGCTGCTTCGTCGACGTGCGCACCCAGCACGACGCCCTCGGCCTCCAGTTTTTGTTTGACGATATCGATGCGTGATTCGATATCATCCGGAGCCTCTGGCTCAAACCAGCCCGACAACTCCGCCGCGATATAGGCAGTTATAAGCGGTCCACCGGCAATCGACGGGCGCAAATCGGGGGCCGATCCGTCCATGTGCCTAGTGCACAAACGCCCATCAAAACAACAACCGGGCGCATTGTCTGCTACCCGCTTTAGATAATTCTCGACTTTATTGACTAATTCTTCGCATTGCTCCTGAGTGGCATCAGCGTGAATGGTACCTTCGCCACGCCCAATCGGCTGAGGCATTGTGATTGTGATATCGGTTGGCATAAGCATCTCCGATCCTCTGCGGGACTCCATATTTTATACTTTCATATTAAATTATTCAGGTCCCATGATACGCCTGTCACTCAACATTTCAAGCAGATTTTGTAACGAATGTCACAGCTCTTTTCGGGCAAATCAGCTACATTGATTTATAGATAAAGGAACGGAGTAGCCATGATACACCCCGATCAAGCCAAGAGCGATCAGCAGCTGGGTGAAGTCTTACGCTATCTCGCCGATAAATGTCGCCGCAATTCGGACTACCTTGAAGATTTGATGGATGACATTTGGAAACAGGCACCCCTCGAAGAACGCGTAACGGTATTGGCCGTACAGTCCATGCTTGCCCCGCAAGATCCAGAGATGAAGGAAGCGTACGCTAAGGCTTGTCTGTTCGAAAAATATATCGCCAGCGGCCAGGCGTACCAGGATATGCTTGAGGACATGCATACACTAGCGGCGCTAGAGGCCAGCCTGCAGCTGGAAAGCGGCCCACCCGAAACCGATCCGCATTATCCTGACGCGGCCTAGAATATACGTGTTCTTGGTTGCATGAATTATACTGAACGCATAAATAGAGGAGATGCGTGATGTTCAAAGAGTTCAAGCAATTCATCCTACGCGGCAATGTAGTCGATTTGGCAGTCGCGGTAGTCATTGGTGCCGCATTCGGTGCGGTCGTTACCGCACTGGTTAGCGACTTCGTCACGCCTCTTATTGCCGCAATTGGCGGGCAACCCGATTTCTCGAACCTGACCTTTACCGTCAATAACAGCAAGTTCATGTACGGTCATTTCCTGAACGCCGTCATATCGTTCTTGCTCATCGCCGCTGTCGTTTTCTTCTTCATCGTGCAACCGATCAACCAGATGCTGAAGCGCGCCGCCCGCAACAAGACGCCAGAAGATCCGACCGAGAAAAAATGCCCGGAATGCCTAAGCGAAATTCCAATCAAGGCCACCCGCTGCGCCTACTGCACATCCAAAATTAAGTAGAATGTGCTGCTTACGAAACCCGGAGCTGTTCGCGGGGCCTCGCCCCGCACCCCACTTCCTTTTGGCATAGCCCAAACATCTACCCTACTTTTGGCTTGACCCAAAAGTAGACAAAAACTCAAGGCCTAGTCTTTGGTTCTTGGTCAACTGTTGTCAGCTGCAACAACTGCCTGCGGGTCTCGTTCGGGTCCAACAAGTGGTCCCTTCACTCAAACAGGTCCTCGGCCAAGGAGAGGTATTGCTTCGCAATACCTAGTTGTCGCACTACAACAGTTGAACCAGGAACATCGGCAGGGCCATGTAGCCCCAAGCCGGTGATAGGTCTGGGGCTAGATGGCCCATCGGCTTGCCCGAGGTTTGGAGTGGTCAGGTGAGTGTGCTTGGCTGGCCAAAGTACGTCTAACGAAACAAGGCCTGCTCGTAGCAGACCTTGTGAGGCGATCTTTGGCCAAACTCACCTGACCATGGAGAAACCCGGCGGAAACGTATGTGGGCCTAGCTTTTTGCCTTCTTTTGGGTGATGCCAAAAGAAGGTGGCCCTGCCGGGCCAGTCCGGCCATGCTAAATCAAAAGATGCTTACTTGTGGCGCTGGTGATGCCGCTTAAGCCCGGCCACCTGCAGGCGAACGGCCTGTCGGTCGACGATTGCCTGAGCATGCTCGAGGCTGACTTGGTCTTTGGCCTCGGCCTTCATCTTTTGAGCTCGCTCGTATGCGGCCTGAGCTTCGGCTTCGTTGATGGTGTCAGCGTGGTCCGCCTCATCGACTAGGACGCGCAGCACATTGTCGGAGACATCAATCACGCCACCATTGGTAGCAAAAAACTCACGGTCACGGTCGGCATCCTTAGGGTTGCGTCGAACCACAATCACACCGGAAGTCGCGACGCTGACGAGCGGCATGTGGTCTTGCATGACACCAATCTCGCCCTCGAGCGTCGGCAGAATCACCTCCGCGACATCATCATCAAACTTCGTCCCAGACAGGGCAACGAGTTGAAAATGAAACATTCGGGCTAACCCTTCTTGCCTGCAGCGGCAACGACGTCTTCGATGCCGCCCTTAAGGTAGAAAGCGCTCTCGGGCTTGTCGTCGTGCTTGCCATCCAAGATTTCGCGGAAACCTTTGATGGTGTCTTCGAGTTTGACGTACTTGCCGGGGTTGTTGGTGAACTGCTCAGCCACGAAGAACGGCTGGCTCAAGAAGCGCTGGATGCGGCGGGCGCGGTCGACGGTCTTTTTGTCGTCCTCAGAAAGCTCTTCCATACCCAAGATGGCAATGATGTCCTGCAAGTCCTTGTAGCGCTGCAACACGCGCTGCACTTCACGGGCAACGGCGTAGTGTTCTTCGCCAACAATTTCAGGGTCGAGCAGGTTGGACGAGCTGTCCAGCGGGTCGACGGCCGGGTAAATACCGATTTCGGTCAAGGCACGGTTAAGTGAAATGGTGCTGTCAAGGTGGGCAAAGGTTGTTGCCGGAGCTGGGTCGGTCATGTCGTCGGCGGGCACGTAGACAGCCTGGACAGAAGTAATCGAGCCTTCGCGGGTCGAGGTAATGCGCTCTTGCAGGGCACCCATTTCTTGCTGCAATGTCGGCTGATAACCAACGGCGCTCGGCAAACGGCCAAGCAAGGCAGACACCTCGGAACCTGCCTGGGTGTAACGGAAGATGTTGTCGACGAACAGCAGCACGTCGTTACCATTGTCGCGGAAACCTTCGGCAATCGTCAGACCGCTCAAAGCCACGCGCAAACGAGCTCCTGGTGGTTCGTTCATCTGGCCGAACACCAGACTAGTGTTCTTGATAACGCCGGATTCGGTCATTTCGCCGTACAAGTCGTTACCTTCACGGGTACGCTCACCAACCCCAGCAAAGACGGAGTAACCACTGTGGAACTTGGCGATGTTGTTGATAAGCTCCTGGATCAGCACGGTCTTGCCTACACCGGCACCACCGAACAATCCAGCCTTACCACCCTTGGTCATCGGGCAGAGCAGGTCAATAACCTTGATGCCCGTCTCGAGGATTTCAATCTTGCCGGACTGATCAATCAGCGGTGGCGGAGTACGGTGAATCGGAGCAGTTTCTTTGAATTCGCCACCTTTGCCGTCAATTGGTTGGCCAGTCACGTTGAACATACGTCCCAAGGTCTTCTCGCCGACCGGTACACTAATTGGTGCGCCGGTGTTGGTAATCTTGGTGCCACGCTTAAGCCCATCCGTACCGCCCAAAGCGATAGCGCGGACGCTTGATTCGCTGAGGTGCTGTGCGACCTCGAGAACCAGTTGCTTGCCATCGTGTTCGACGGTCAGGGCATCATAAATCGAGGGCAGGGCAGCGTCGGCGAACTCGATGTCCACCACCACGCCCACCACCTGCACCACGGTGCCGGTCTGGGTGCCTGTATCTTTAGTCTTTGTTACTGTTGCCATTAGTTGTCTCCTTGTTGTTCATCATCTAGCTTATCTATTCCCAGTGCGTATCGTACTGCCTTTACGGCGGCAGCATGTGCTGCCTGACGGGTGTGGGGGCTCGCATATTGTCCGAGTTCAACCTGACCGTGCTGAACTGATGCGGCCACAATTTTTGTTATGCGCTCGTTCAACATGTCGGCTTCGGTTTCATATAGTTCTACCGCCATATCTCCCAGTTGATCATATGGGATGGTCGGGTCTGCGTTTGGCTCGACCGCGTAGATATCTTCGCCGTTAATTCGTTCGCTCATATAACATCCTCCTCTAGCCGTTCAAGGCTTCTGCTCCACCGGTTATTTCTGCCAGCTCCTGGGTAATGGCTGCCTGACGGGCAGTGTTGTACTCGAGCGTGTAATCATCAATCAGTTCGTTGGCGTTGTCGGTGGCGTTCTTCATGGCGACCATGCGCATGGCATGTTCACTAGCCAAGCTCTCGAGCACCGCCTGCCAAATCTGCGCCTCGATCAGGCGAGTCGTGACTTGTTCGATAACGGTCTCAATGTCGGGCTCGAAATTGCTGACATCGGGCAATTTTGGCCTGTCGTCTGGCTCTTCGGTTCGGGCCGGCAATAGCTGCATGGTCAATGTCTGCTGCGAAATGCTGGACTTGCTGAGGGTATAGAACATCACGACTTCGTCGATTTCTTGGTTTTCGTACTGCTCGATAATGGTGTTCAGAACCGGCCGAACATCGTTGGCCGTCGGCTGGTCGCCAAACGACGGATAGACACCCTCCAGCTCGACGTCGCTGAGGCGTCGGACAAATTGTGCGCCTTTGGTGCCAATGGCGATGATGCGACTCGACACCTTGGACTTTTGATCTTCGCGGATGTGCTTGGTCAGTAATTTCAGAATGTTGGCGTTGTAGGCACCGGCCAGGCCGCTGTTGCTGGTAATGACGACGTAAAGTCGTCGCTTGACCTCGCGGCGCTGGAACAAAGCGTGCTGCTCGACTTCGTCGATGGCGCCAAGGCGGGCCAACAGTTCGTAGGCTAGCTCTCGATAGGTGCGGCTGCGAGCGGCGTAATCTTGGGCGCGGCGTAATTTGCTGGCACTAACCAGCTGCATCGCCTTAGTGATTTGGCGGGTGTTCTTGATGGAACTGATGCGTCGCTTGAGCGCGATGGTACTTGCCACTTGCTATCCTACTTCTTCGTCTCTTCCTTGGCTTCGTAGGCCTTGGTTACTTCGTTGGCTACCTTGAGCACCGTCTTGTTGTCGTCATCAGACGGTTTGTCGCCGGTGTTCAGTGTCTCGGTCAATTTGCCGTGCTTGCTCTTGAATTCACGGAGCAGGGCGGCTTCAGCGGTCTTGATCTTGTCGAGCGGCACGTTGTCGAAGCTACCTTGAGTAGCGGCGTATAGCAAAACATACATTTCCCAGATGGCGTAAGGCAGGAACTGGGGCTGCTTCAGCAGCTCGGTCAGGCGTTGACCACGTTCGATGGTGCGACGGGTCTCGGGATCGAGGTCGGTCGAGAATTGGCTAAAGGCAGCCAACTCACGGAACTGGGCCAAGCTAAGCTTTAGACCACCACCAACGGACTTGACGGCCTTGGTCTGGGCGTCACCACCCACACGTGACACCGACAAGCCAACCGAGATAGCCGGGCGGATACCTTGGTAGAACAAGTTGGTCTCCAGAAAAATCTGACCGTCGGTAATACTAATGACGTTGGTCGGAATGTAGGCACTAATGTCACCGGCCTGTGTCTCGATGATTGGCAGTGCCGTCAGCGAACCGGCGCCTAACTCATCGCTGAGCTTGGCGGCACGCTCGAGTAGGCGTGAGTGCAAGTAAAAGACATCGCCCGGGTAGGCTTCGCGTCCCGGTGGACGGCGGAGCAAGAGAGACATCTGGCGATAGGCGGCGGCGTGCTTGGTCAAGTCATCGTAAATGATAAGCGCGTGTTGCTTGTTATCGCGGAAATATTCACCCATGGCGGCCCCGGCGTAAGGCGCCAAATACAGCATGGCGGCCGGATCGGCCGGGCTGGTCGCGATGATGATGGTCTGATCCATCACCCCTTCGCGCTTGAGGCGCTCCTGCAGGGCAGAGACCTTCGATAGCTTCTGACCGATGGCGACATAGACATTGATGACGCCGGTTTTCTGGCGAGCCTGGTTAACCATGGTATCGACGGCGATAGCTGTCTTACCGGTCTGGCGGTCGCCAATGATAAGCTCACGCTGACCACGGCCGATTGGCACGATGGCATCGATGGCCATGATTCCCGTCATTAGCGGTTCGTGCACGTGCTTGCGATCCAGCACACCGGGTGCTGGGCGCTCCACGCGACTGGTTTGCTTAGCCTTGATCGGCTCACCACCATCTAGCGCACGACCGAGTGGGTCAACTACACGGCCGACTAGTTCGGGGCCGACGGGCACTTCCAGCACCTTACCACTCAGACGAGCGCGAGCGCCGGCGCCGACTTCGGCATCTTCACCCAGTAGTACGGCACCTATTTCGTCTTCACCGAGGTTGAAAGCAAAGGCCGTGACCGGCTGGCCATCGACACCCTCGATTTCGAGCATTTCGTTGTAGCCACAACGGCGCAGGCCATAAATCCAGGCAATACCGTCACCGACGCGGGTGACCACGCCGACCTCTTCGATCTCCGGTCGCGTCTTCAGCTCGGCAATCGCTGCGCGAATGTCGGCCGAGAGTTCATTAATAGAAAGTTCGCTCACTATAATCTCCTATTTCGTATTGGCAGTTAATTCTTTGAATAGGTTGAGTTTGCCACGTACGGTCAGATCCAACTGCTGATTGGCTAGCTCCAAGCGTACGCCGCCAACAACCCGTTCATCGATTTGTTCACTGATAATAATTTTCTTGGCCTTGGGGAAAGCGGCTGCCAGCTGCTGTCTGATATCGCTCCGGACAGCTTCGGTCAGGGGGAAAGCACTGATGGCTTTAGCTTCGATCACGCCCTCCTGGTCAGCTCGGTACTGTTCCATGTCACGCAGTAGCGAGTCAAGCTCGCCGACGCGTTTTTCGGTCAGCATATAGGCTGCTACCTCTTGATTGAGCCGATCTACGTCGGCACCAGCTTGCGCATAGCGCTTGGCCAATAGTTGGGCGAGACGTGAACGGCTCAACTTCATGAGGCTTGACCTTTCAGGGCTTTCTCGATTAGCGCCGAGTCTTTCTTGGCATCGACTTTTTCGTCGATGATGGCCTCGGTGGCGTCAGAAATCAGACCGACCAGTTCTTTCTCGAGTTTTTGTCGAGCCAGAGCAGTGTCCTGCTGGATGCGGCTTTCGGCTTGCTTGAGAATGCCAGCAGCTTTAGCCTGAGCTTTCTTTTCAGCTTCGGCAGCGATTTGGCGACCAGCATCTTCGGAGCTGGCGACGATTTCGTCGGCCTTTTGGCGGGCTGCCCTTAGCTCGGCATCGATCTTCTGTTCGAGCTGGGCTTGCTCTTTTTGCATTTCCTCACCGAGACGCACGCCATCCTCGATAATCTCACGGCGCTCAGTGAGCACCCGAAGAATCGGCTGGAACGCGAATCGCTTCAGAATCCAAAAGGTCAGCACGAAAGTGATCAACTGGATCAAAAACGCCTTGCCATTGACGCCCAGGGCGCCCAGGCCAGCCGACTGCTGTTCCGCTGCGAATTGTGTTACTGCATTATTCACTAATTATTTCCTGTATTCTTCCTGGTCAGGGGTTATTTCACGATGAAAAGTGATGCGAAGACCAAGAGACCAAAGAGCTCGACTGTAGCGGTAAAGATCAGAGCCTGACCGAAGAACTTAGATGCTTCTGGGTTACGACCGACTGCCTGCAGGTAGTTGCTACCAATTAGACCAATGCCGATGCCTGGGCCGATGAAACCACCGGCAACCATCAGACCTTTACCGATGATGCTGACATCGATAGTCTGAGCGGCGGCTGCGAGGTACGTTAGGTTTTCCATAAATTTATTATTACTCCTTATTTTATTACTGCTTGATTAACATAATTTACCGTCCACACTCACGCCCTCTCAGGCGTCAGCTTAATTGTGTCGGGCTCATTAACATCGGTGATATCCTCCGCGTCAGCATGGTCTGCATCATGTTGCTGCGAATGATTAACTGCAATTGCTAGGTACATTATTCCTAGCACGACAAAAATATACGATTGGATCGCGCCGACACCTAGCTCGATGAGCGTGAAGGGCAGGGCTGTCAGCGGGGCAGCCAAGCCACCCATGTAGGCAAATACGGCGATGACCATCTCACCGATGGCCACATTGAGGAAAAGACGAATGGACAGGCTGACCACGCGAGTCAGATCGCTCAGTATCTCGAGCATACCGACGAAGAAATACAGCGGGTTGAGTGGGCTACCGACGAAGAAGTGGCGCAGGAATTTTAGCGGGCCGCCGGCTTCTTTGATCGACATGGTGTAAACGAACAACATCGTAACTAGTGCCATGGCAAATGTGCCGTTCCAGTCACCGGTGAATGGGCGGAATATCGGAGTATCGCCATGAGCCGTGAAGCCCTCACCGACGACCGGCAGTAGACCCAGCCAGGTATTAAGCAAGATAAAGAAGAATAGCGTCACAAAATAAGGGGCAAATTTACGGCCCTTTTTAGGGTCATCGAAAGCGCCTACAACCTGATTGGTAATAAAATCAATGCCCAGCTCGAAGAATTGGACGATACCACGAGTCGGCTTGACCGTCACTCGCCGTCTCAGCCATATGAAAAACAAGATGACGAATGTAATGGTAATCCAACCATAAAATATGGAGTTGGTGATGGCGAAACCGCCAATCTCAAAGACCGTACCCGGCGCGACATGGACGGCGGGGCCGTCTTCTGCAAATCGGGATAGGAGCGATGAAAGCATTAGTTCTTGGTACCTTTCGTAGGTTGGTGCATAGCACGCTTAGTTGCCTTCATGAGCGTAAATTTCATGACGACGAATGTTCCGGCTGCCGCTATCGCCAGCCCCAACAGCGTCAGCCATGGTGACGAGTCGAATTGCTGATCAAGCTTATAACCCCCAACTATCGGCACGATTACCGCGATTGCCAGCTGCCAGCTCATGTTCAGAACGGTCACATAAAACAAGTTCGTTTGGTACATGACTTCATCTGTTTTGGCTGATTCAGAGGGCTTTTGAGCATCCTCACTATTAAGAGAGTGCGGCGTCGATTCTGGCGCAGCAGTTGGGTTTGCCATTACCCGCAGATTATAGCATCTGTTGTGGACATGTCGCAACACCTCTGGCAGAAAAGTCTTGCAAAACATCACCGATATCTATACTATATTAAGTATAGTAATATAACTATTAAAGGAGCAAGATACATGGCAAATGTCACGATTTATACCGCAACCTGGTGCGCTTTCTGCCACGCCGCCAAAGATTATTTTGACAAGCAAGGCGTGAAGTACACCGACAAAGACGTCGAGCACGATGCCGATGCATTTCGCGAATCAGTCGAGAAATCCGGTCAACGAGGTATCCCGGTTATTGATATCGATGGCCAGATCATAGTCGGCTTTGATCGCCCGCGCATCGACGCCGCTCTCAAGGCCTAGCCTAGGTTACCCATATCGCCGTAGCCTAGTCAGCAGTAAATCTTACATACGCCAGGCTAGATTTTAGTAGAATATTTTCGTATAGGGGGGCGTGGGGAATAAATATGATTGACGGACCTAGGATTATCATCGGTGATGACGCCGAACCAGCTATTGCTAGGCGTATTTCTAATATCGACGCCAAGATGCATCGAGACCCAGAGTCTTTCCTGGGCCATCTTCAGGCTCTGGGCGAAGAAGCCACCGAGAAAGTCATCACCCTCGAAGAACGTGACAACCGTTTGCCAACCGCGACACGTGCCGCCGGCAAGCTCATCGTCGAGTTCTTATCTAACCGCTACGATCTAGACGCCAGCTTTGACCCCGAGACCGAGGCATCAATCGCCGCCGACCCCGAGCATGCCGAGTTGGTGGAATTGGCGTCATCCAAGAGGTCACAGTTGGTTAAAACTGGGATAATGTCAAAATCGATGCGCCCGAATGAACACGCACCTGACGCTCGGGATGCGGTCCGGCGACATCGTTTGGAGTTGTATCTGGAACGCATCTTGGCATTTAACCGGGGAGCCGCCGAAGCCGCCGGTTCATCCAGCCAAGCTTCGTAATTTAATCAACAAAATTTCGCTCGGTTCGTTATACTGCAAATGTCATGTCGTTAGAGGATTATAAAACCAAACAATCCGTGGTGATTGTTTATACCGGTGATAGCAAGGGCAAGACCAGCGCCAGCCTGGGCCTGATGATACGCGCCCTGGGCAATCGCTGGAAAGTCGGCTACATCCAGTTCATCAAACACTGGGGCGTCGGCGAGCACGTCTTTATCCGCGATATATTGCCGCTGTATAAGGACCAGCTGTACTTCCATAAGGGCGGCAAGGGTTTTTACCAGGCCGGCGAGCTCAGTGCCGAATTTGTCAGCGAAGAGCAGCACAAGCAGGCTGCCGAGGAGACTTATGAAGAAGCACTCAAACTAGCCACCAGCGGTGACTACGACCTTGTCATCTGCGACGAGATAAATAACGCTGTTCACGACGGCCTGCTGACACATGCCCAGCTAGAGGAACTGCTCAAACAGCGAGCGCCCGGCACCAGCCTGTGTCTGACGGGACGGAATTTTCCCGAAGACTTACTAAAATACGTCGATATAGCCACCGAGATGCACAAAATCAAACACCACTTTGATGATAAATTCTTGGCGAATAAGGGTATCGACTTCTAGATAATATGTTCCGCTACCGTATTTCCGAACAGAAGTATTATGGCCAGGGGCGACACCTCACACAGCGCTGCCCGTTCTGCAGTCCAGGTGAAATAGAGATCGTCGAAGATCTCACATACTGTCAGGTGGTCAAAAACAGCTATCCGTATGACCTCTGGGAATTCCGAGAAGTTACCGACCATCTTATGGTGGTACCCAAACGCCACGTCTCCAGTCTTAACATGCTTGAGAGCAATGAGCGAGCCGAAATCATGGATGTCATCGGCCGCTATGAAGCAAACGAGTACAACGTCTATATCCGTTCGCACAAAAGCGTCTACAAAAGCGTTCCGGACCACCAACATACACATCTAATCTCCACCAAGACCAGACATGCTCGCTTTGCCGTCTATATCATGAAGCCCTATTGGCTATTCCGCCGCTAAGCCACTAGCTAGCCCGGCCCAAACTGCGTACTATTATTAATGACTATGGCAACGTTATATTTATTCGTCGGCTATCCCGGTGCAGGTAAGACTACCGTAGCGCAAATCATCTGCGGCGCCACTGGTGCCACGCACCTCTGGGCCGACAAGGTCCGCCAGGACATGTTCGGCAACCCCACGCATAGTGCCGAAGAGAGTGCTCACCTGTACACCCACCTCAACGACCAAACGCGCGAATTATTAAGGAACGGCCATAGTGTCGTCTTTGACACCAACTTCAACTTTTACAAAGATCGCCAACACCTACGTTCCATCGCTGCCGAAGCTGGCGCCGACGTCAAGCTGATTTGGCTGAAGACCGATCGCGATCTGTCCAAGCATCGTGCCACTAACGAATCGCACGACCAGCCGACACGCCTCTTCGGCAATATGGACACACAAGATTTCGAGCGCATTGCTGGGCATTTGCAACCGCCACGACCAGATGAACATGCCATCGTATTCATTGGTCAGAATCTCCAAAAAACAGAGGTGCTTAAGCGTCTTGGCCTGACATGAGAAGACTCCGTCTCCGGCGCCGACACATCTCGTGGGGGGCGCTGCTCGTTACCATCATCATGCTACTGGCCCAACACTACGGCTGGATTGACTCGCTGGATAAAAGCATCGAGACATCACAGCCTGGGACCTACGCTGTGGTGGAGTTTTTTGATGGCGACACCATATCGGTAGATATGAATGGCACTGTCGAGAAGATAAGGTTCATCGGCGTCGACACGCCCGAAACACACGACCCGCGCAAGGCCGTGCAATGCGGCGGCCAAGAAGCAGCCATCTACACCCGTGCCACTATCGGCAACCAACGCGTGCGTCTGGCCTCCGATCCGCTGAGCAGCAACCGCGACCGTTACGATCGTTTGCTCCGTTACGTCTATTTGCCCGACGGAACACTACTCAATCAGCAGCTCATAACTACAGGCCACGGTTTCGCCTACACCTATTTCCCATTCGCCAAGTCGGCATTGTTTATCAAGGAAGAGGCCACTGCCATCAGACAAAGAGCGGGCCTATGGGCATACTGCAAGCCAGTACCGAACGAATATGGCGGCTACACCAGCAATCCGGCGACACCCTGATTAATCGACGAAGGTAGCTGGGTTGATCCGCCGATAGCCAGAGCTATTGTTGTAAGCGCGGTAGATTGCCCGGATGGGAATATGCAGCAGTATCATCAACGTGGCGATGGCATACATATGCCGCCCAGCCTTTAAGTCGTGCTCTTGATAAGTACCCGGACTGAGCCAAACATACGTCCAAAAACTGACCACACTGTCATCGACACAACGGGCGGCGATGCCGGCCACTAGTTGCTCATCAAATACAACTCGGCGGCCGGCCCAGGCCAGATGGATGGCCAGGTCAAAATCTTCGTGGAGACCTCGCCGACGGCAAAGCTCGTCGCGACAGTCTAGCCAGGCTGATTTACGGATAGCCATGTTGGCGGCCTGCAAAAAGACCGAGTCGTCCATCATCGTCGCGATATGCCGGCGCACCACCAGATCAGCCCGGCTGACGAATCTGGTCATCGGCACATCATAATAACGGACAGCGCCGCTGACAGCATCAATCGATTCATCCTGAAAAACTCGGGCGACCTGCTGGGTCCAATCACTTGGCAGACGAGTATCGGCATCTATCCGACCGATAATATCGCCCCGGGCGGCGTTAAAACCGCGGTCACGGGCATGGACGACGCCTTGGCGTCTAGCCGTCACGACCCGCACGAATTTGAACCGACGAGCAATCTGCGCCGAGTGGTCGTTCGAGTTGTTGTCCACCACGATGACTTCAAAGGGTTTTTGGCGTTGTCGAGCAATTGCTCGGAGGCAGTCGGCCAGCTGTTTTTCCTCGTTATAAACGGGGATGACAATACTTATTCGAGTGTTCTTCACGTCGTATCTATTGTAAGCTAAAACCATAATCTTGCCACTATGACAGTTACACGCACTCGGCTTAAAAAAGCCTTTGACCGATTGAAACGATACGTCCTGCAAAGCCGTCTTCGGTTAGCTGCGGTTATAGCCGCAGCCGTCATTTTGACGCTGGTGGCAATCATGTTCGGCATTGCTCAGTGGTACATCCATAATCAACGTAGCCAGCCCTACGTCCAGGGTGTCACCTTCATCCCAGCCTACGCCGAGAGCCTCGGCGTCGATCCACAGGAAACCATGGACGCGCTGCTTGGCATCGGTGTCCGACACTTCCGCCTGGTCAGCTACTGGAACCAGACCGAGCCCGTACCTGGACAGTACGATTTCAGCTTGCTGGATTGGCAATTCAAAAAAGCCGAAGCGGCAGATGCCAAAGTAATTCTGACAGTCGGTTTGCGCCAACCGCGCTGGCCCGAGTGCCACGAACCCAACTGGGCCGATACTACCAAGCCGCTCGATACTTGGCAGCCCCAGCTCGAACGGTACATGACAGCCGTCATCAATCGCTACAAGACCAGTCCAGCGCTCGAGAGTTACCAGCTCGAGAATGAATATTTCCTGCGTGGTTTCGGACACTGCAAAGACTTCAGCCGCAGTCGCCTGGTCGATGAGTTCAATCTGGTGCGTAAGCTAGATGCCAAACACACCATAATCGTTGGACGCAGCAATAATGCCCTCGGTTTTCCGGCCGGCCAACCAACGCCGGACGCCTGGGGCATATCGATTTACAAGCGCGTCTGGGACGCCGCCGTTACCAAACGCTATCTTGAATATCCATTCCCATCTTGGTTTTATGGCTTTTTGGCCGGTACCCAAAAGCTTTACGCCGGAAAGGATATGATTATCGCCGAACTCCAGGCCGAGCCCTGGCCGCCAAAGGGCAGCCCCATCGTTAACACCAGCCTGGCCGAGCAGAATAAATCATTCAATGCCAAACGTTTCGAGGATCGGATTAAGTTTGCCGAAGGCACAGGCATGCGCGGCACCTACTACTGGGGTGCCGAATACTGGTATTACCGCAAGATCGTACTGCACGATGATTCGGTCTGGCGGGTTGCCCAAGCAACTTTTAATCGCTAGGTTGGGGGAGCCTATCCAAGCCTCCAGGCCATGTTAGAGACATAAGAGTTGATACTCTACCATATTTTATATATTTGTCACTAGTGTTTACCTCTGTTACAATACGGTAATGGCAAAGAAAAAGCGCCCACAGACCAAATCCATCCAAAACCGACGAGCTCGACACGACTACGAGCTGGGCGATTCTTTGGTGGTAGGTATAGAGCTGCTGGGCCGCGAAACTAAGGCCCTGCGCCTGGGTCAGGGAAGCTTGCGCGGCGCCTACGTCACCGTCAAAGACAATGAGCTGTATCTGCTCAACGCACTCGTCGGCCAAGTGCCCGGCATTCCACTATCGGAGGACGAGCAACGCCGCACCCGCAAACTCCTCGCCAAGCGTCGCGAAATCGACGCCCTCATCGAAGCCAAACAACAGGGACGAACTATCGTACCGCTCGAAATCCTAACCGGCGGTCGCTACATCAAAGTCCGCATATCTGTCGGCAAGGGCAAGAAACTCTACGACAAGCGCCACGCGCTGAAGGCGCGAGACGATGCGCGAGCGACTCAGCGCGCGTTGAAATCCCTATAGCAATATCAACCGCTTCAGTATCTAAGTAATATTTTTTATATATCTTTGATAGGGCCTATGGCTTACTAGTAGAACTCATGTGGAGTTTTACTGATATATCTTGGTCCGACCTGCGAACCCGTGTCCGCGCAGCCGTAACCCGCAAACGCCTAATCATCGGGGGCAGTATTGTCGTGGCTTTCTTGCTACTGACCCCGGTCATAACTTATGCGTATTACGCCCACGACATTTCCAACCGCGAGCGGCTGATGAACCGTAATAACACTGGGATTGTCATACGGGATCGCCATGGCAAGATCTTTTACGAGCAAGGCACCATGAGCACGAACGATCATGTGCCGCTAAATCAAATCTCCGACTACGTCGAACATGGGCTGATTGCCAGCGAAGATCAGGAGTTTTATTCTCATCCCGGCTTCTCGGTGCGAGGTATTGCCAGGGCTATGTATGCCGATGTCATACATAAAAGCGCCACTGCCTACGGCGGCTCAACCATAACCCAGCAACTGGTCAAAAATAAGCTACTATCATCCAACAAAAACTACTTCCGCAAATACCAGGAAGTCGCCATGGCCGTAGCCGTGGAACGCAAGTACTCCAAAGATCAAATCTTGGACATGTACCTCAATTCGGTCTACTTTGGCGAGGGCGCTTTTGGCATTGCCGACGCCGCCCAGGTCTACTTTGGCAAAAAACCAGCCGACCTGACCCTGGCCGAAAGTAGCATTCTGATAGGATTGCTGCCCGCACCGAGTGCTTACTCGCCGCTATCGGGCAATGAGAAGCTCGCCAAGGAGCAGCAAGACGGCGTGCTTGCTCACATGGTCGAGGCCAAATATATTACCGCCGACCAAATGCAACAAGCCCAAGCCCAGCAGCTTGTCTATGCCGAATCGCACCCCAGCACCCAGGCTCATGCCCAGCACTTTGCCGCGATGGTCATCGAGCAACTCAATAAAAAGTATGGCGAAGAGAGGGTCATTCGTTCGGGCTACGACGTCACGACCGGTCTTGACCTAGACTGGCAAAAACAAGCCGAGACCATCATCAAGGAGCAGGTGGCGCACGCTAGCTCGCTGGGCGGCCGCAACGCCAGTCTCGTAGCCGAAGATCCCACTACCGGTGAAATCCGAGCGTTGGTGGGCAGCGTCGACTGGAGCAACAAAGACTTCGGCCAAGTCAATATGGCGACCGCCTTGCGTCAGCCCGGTTCTAGCTTCAAGCCAATCTACTTCAGCAAGGCTTTCCAGGACAAACTCGTTACCGCAGCCACCATTCTCGATGACAGCAAGAAGACCTTTGGCAGCAGCTATACGCCGCGCGATTATGACAACCGTTATAAGGGTAAGATGTCTGTCCGCAGCGCCCTGGCCGAATCACGCAATGTACCAGCCGTGGAAGTCATGCAAAAACTAGGCGTTGCCAATGGTGTGCAGGCCGCGCGCGAAATGGGCCTCGACTCGGTTAGTGGTAGTCCATCGCGTTACGGACTTTCGCTTGCTCTCGGCACGGCCGAGGTCCGCCTGATTGACATGGTCAATGCCTACAGCGCCTTTGCCAACAAGGGCAAGCTGCCAGAGCAAACGTTGGTTACCCAAATAAAGAATAAGTTTGGCAAAACCGTCTACCGGTACAAAGCCACCAACAAACAGGTGCGCAGTCCGGCGGCGGCGTATATGATCAGCTCCATTTTGTCAGACAAAGACGCCCGAGCACCAACCTATGGATCTCGGCTCAACATACCGGGCCGCCCAGTGGCATTCAAGACTGGCACCACCAACGACAACCGCGACGGTTGGACTATCGGGTTTACGCCGAACCTGGTCGTGGGGGCCTGGATGGGCAACAACGAAAACGAGCCTATGATAGGCCTGGCCGGTGGCAGCTCCGCCGGTATCATCTGGAAGAACGCCATGACTCGCTTCCTCAATGATCTGCCCGTAGAGCAGTTCAGCAAGCCCAAAGACATCGTACAGCTCAACATTTGTCGTGGTACGGAGCTACGCGCACCGAACGCCGGTGGCAATACATTTATGGAGTACTTTATTAAAGGCAGTGAGCCGCAAGGAACCTGCGATACTCAAAAAAAAAGCCCCCCAAAGCCCCGGGAGACAAAAACTCCGGATCAACAAAGCCCCCCAAACACAAACGAGGAGGACCCCACAAACACGACTAATCCCGGCGGCACCGATACGGGCGGCACTGGCGGCAGCGGTACCGATCCAGGGGCTACGACTCCGGACTGCACCACCAATCCAGATGGTACTGTAACCTGTCAGTCGTCAGCCTGTACAACAAACCCAGATGGCACCACTACCTGTACGGGCGGGACCAACTGTACCAAGAACCCAGACGGCACATACACCTGTACGGAACCTGCGCCTTAGGCACGCCAGCATACTGCAAGAGTATTTGCGTGAACCGCGCCCATCAGATATAATCCCATCTGTTATGGCGCAATCCGGGATAGCTCAGCGGTAGAGCGGGTGGCTGTTAACCACTAGGTCGCTGGTTCGAATCCAGTTCCCGGAGCCAGACCAAGCAGAGAAAAGCGCAGACCTAGTTCCTAGACCTGCAATACCTTCTCTCCTTGGTCCGCCAAGAACAATCGTACGTATAAAAACGTACAACACGTTGGAACCGTCCGAAAGGGCGGTTCTTGCTTTGTCCTCTCCAATAATAGGTTCTGTAACCGACCAGAAAGCTACATAGCGGCTGAGCGGCCCAAAAGCCGACCGGGTTCCATAACTAATTTTCAACTTTACTACGGTGTTACAATTAGGTTAATGAGTAAGGTGAAGCTAGACAATGACACGTGGGATTTGTCGGGCCAAATTGGGTCTGGGGGCTTCGGGAAGGTATATAAGGCCGTAAACGGACGTGGAGAGATAGGTGCGCTAAAGTTTATACCAAAGGATTCTGGTGCTGCCAGAGACCTACTGGCAGTTGATCTATCGAATATAGAGAATATTGTCCACATTATCGATCAGGGTGAATCCGAGGAAAGTTATATAATTGCCATGCCCTTGGCGGACAAGTCACTGCAAGACTATCTGGATGAAAACAGCGGCATAATAAGCTTGGATGACGCTATAAAAGTAGCCAAGGATGTCGCCACTACTTTGCGCGAAATAACTGGCCGTGTAGTGCATAGAGATATTAAGCCTCACAATATATTGCTCTTGAACGGCAGTTGGAGACTAACTGACTTTGGCATATCGCGCTATGCTGAGGCGACAACTGCATCAGACACCCAAAAGTTTGCTTTGTCACCACCGTATGCTGCACCGGAACGTTGGGAGGCTAAGCGCTCTACTGCAGCAACGGATATATACTCACTTGGGGTAGTCCTTTACGAGGCACTTACTGGATCAAAGCCCTTTAACGGACCAGACTTAGAGGATTATAGGGACCAACATCTACATGAAGATCCCGGCAGAGTACAAGGCGTACCTCTAGTCATCGCAGACCTCATCAAAGAGTCACTATATAAAACCCCAGAATCCAGGCCAACCGCGGCAGCTTTCATCAATAGGCTCGAGGCTATAGATGAGAATATCCCCGGGAGTGGTCTGAGTGCGTTGCAGCATGCTAATCAACAGCAGGTCGATAATCAAATGACCGAACAACAAGCGGAGACAGTGAGGCGAGAAGAACAAGATCGCCGGTCCGCGCTTTTCAATACAGCGAAACAGGAGCTAGAGTCTGTCGGCGAGAATCTCAAAGCAGCTATTACGACAGCAGCACCTACTGCCGAACTTTTTGATGCGCCACAGTATGATGTTGCCTGGAGAATTAAGCTTGGCAGTGCGGCACTCGACTTCAATAGAATTGAGAAACATGATAAAGACGACTGGGGCGATTGGGAGCACCCAAACTTAGATGTAATCGCGTATTCTTCAATCGACATATCCATGCCAATAAATCAGTTTGGGTACGAAGGGAGAGGACATTCTCTATGGTACTGCGATGCGCAAAACAGGGGTGAGTATGGTTGGTATGAGGTTGCATTCATGGTGTCTCCTTTTATTGCAAGATCTATGCAAGGCAGTAATGGTGGTGTACGTGATCCATTTCAACTGAATCCAAGTGAGGGTAGTGCTAAAGCGCTGTGGCGGGGTACAGCCGAATGGCAATTAGCTAGGCCGTTTGTTTTACTGAAAGATGGTTCCACGGATGAGTTCATTGATAGGTGGGGAGGATATTTAGCCGCAGCGTCAACTGGCTCACTCAATAGGCCTTCAACGATGCCTGAAATGAAAACCGAGGGCAGTTGGGCATATTAGCTCAAGCTACTGAAAGCTAAGTTTTCCGCATTTTATCTTTATCTTTGAATCAATGCCACGCGCATACGATAGTCTCTCTTGCTCGGTGCCATGTCCAAGCACGTACCTTGAGTATTCAACGAACGGGTTGTCGAGCTTTGATTCAACTCCGTAGTGCTCGAATAGTGTCTTAGTGACTCCATAATGTTTATCGACTTTGGCTCTAAGCTTGTCGCTGATATGTATTTTCTTGTGATTTGCCTCGATAAACTCCTGCAGTAGGACGCATGCGCCATTTTTAATTGGCTGTGCAGGGCGGCTTGTTTGTTGAATGAGTGATTATACTGGCTATCAACTACAGCTGCCAGGTACTTTGTAGGTCGGCCAAAAAATTCTGGAATTCAACCCCCAATATGTCATCATCGGGCAATCTAAAGTCAACTTTATATTTAGCTTCAAATTTTATTATTGCCACCCTTTGCCTTTGGGCATCCTCTATTGAATCTATCGCCAGTCTTTCTTTATTGATTTCATAGGCGTTCTCTACGAAAAAGCTGAGTAGCTTATACCCGTTGTAGAGTATATTGCCTATCGGTGGATTCTTAATGTTTTCTGCATCATTTTCTCGATCGTCATATGGAGGGATAAAGTCCATGTAGCCGTGCGTAAAGGCGTATTCAGCCCTAAACAAAATTGCGTATTTAATTCTGGCGGGGGAATAGGGTAAATCCCATACCGAAAAATACGGTACACCTTCATAGCCATCGGCTGTCGTTCCATTTTCTAAGACCGCAAGAGAGCCCCGTCTATTTGCAAAGAAAATTCCAAAATCT
Organism: Candidatus Saccharibacteria bacterium UBA6224; assembly: GCA_002441585.1. Classification (GTDB taxonomy): domain Bacteria; phylum Patescibacteriota; class Saccharimonadia; order Saccharimonadales; family UBA4665; genus UBA6224. The sequence continues at coordinate 203,915 of DJWS01000009.1, forward strand.
GCTGTAATTTTTTCAGCTTCAGTTAAAGTCATATCCGAATTATACAACGTGCCAGCGCTAACTCACTAAAAGACCTTTACAGCGTGTCGCTGTCCCCAGGACCCGCTGGGGTCCGTGACCCGTATGGGGAGCCAATCCAGACCAGAGTAAGTCAGAACTGTTAATTCGGTTCTGACTTTTTGTATGCCCATACTAGAAATGAAACTATTCTTTGCTTCGCCACCATTACCCATATAACTTAATACTTGCATTAAAGTACTTTAAGGTTCTAGCCTAGTAAGTAGGCTTATAAATTTTAAGACTCATTGGGGGGTTATATGGCGGAAGTACCAACAGCTAAATTAAACAACGATAAGGAAATGCCAATGCTCGGTTTTGGTGTTTTCCAGATGTCAAATGAAGAAGCTGAGGCAAGTGTGCAGTCAGCAATTGAGGTAGGCTATCGCTCAATAGACACAGCAACTTCGTATGGCAATGAAGAAGCAGTAGGACGTGCTATAGCGAAAAGCGGTGTGCCACGAGAAGAGCTATTTATCACAAGTAAGTTATGGATCGCAGATGCTGGCGAAGAAAAGGCTAAAGAAGCCGTACAGCGTTCTTTAGACAAGCTGGGCCTCGATTATCTCGACTTATATCTGCTACACCAGCCATTCGGTGATGTATTTGGTGCATGGCGTGGGCTTGAAGCTATGTATGATGTGGGCAAATTAAAAGCAATCGGTATTTCTAATTTCAACACCGTTCAGACATACGACCTGTACTACAATGCTCGCATTAAGCCAATGGTTAATCAAATTGAGACACACCCTTTCAATCAGCAGACAGAGGCACATAAGTTCTTAAAGGAGCTTGGTATTGTCCATGAGGGTTGGGCTCCGTTTGCCGAAGGCCAACATGACATCTTCTCAAATGAGGTGCTAGGTGAGATTGCAGAAAAGCATGGCAAGACAATCGGTCAGGTTATATTGCGCTGGAACGTACAACGAGGTATTGTAGCTATTCCTAAGTCGGTTAAGAAGGAGCGAATGGAAGAGAATTTTGATGTATTCGACTTCGAGCTAACAGATGACGATATGCAAGGCATCGCATCACTTGACCAGGGGTTTAAAACAGTGGATCATAATGACCCCGAATTTCTTAAATATCTGTACGGAAGGACTCTATAAAGGTACTATGATTACTTCTTCTGAGCCAAAGCAATACACAATTAGGGAGACTGCAAAAATAAGCGGTCTTCCTGAAAGCACACTTCGTTACTACGAATCCATCGGGTTAGTTAACCCAATCAAACGAGATGACAGTAGTAAATACCGTGTATACAGCGAAGATGATATAAACGCTGTTGTAGGTCTCGCTTGCTTGAATGCTATTGGGTTTTCAATCGAAGATATGCGGCAGTATTTGCATAACCGTGATGAAGGACTAAGCGGTGCAGATAGTCAGATTGAATTGCTAAATAATCATGCCCAGCATATACGTGAAGAGCTACATTACTTGCAGCTACGTTTGGAATACGTTGAAAGTAAAGCAGAGTACTGGAACGCAATAAAAAGTCGTGATGAAAAGAAAATCAAAGCTGCGAGTGATAAAGTTTATGATCTTGCCGACAAAATGAAACTACCGAAACCAGTCAGTACTTCTAATTAGAATTCGCAGGCAAAATCTCGCTTTATTGTGGTTATAACTTCTTCTATCGTGGTGAGCCAAGGTTAGAACCAAAATTAACAGAGGTTATAAATCTCTGTTTTTATCTTAGGTGAGTGTTATAGACAATTAGAACCGTAACACTCCCTAGCTCATATATCTAATATAATTTTACTTAGAATCCCGCAAGAATGCGGGATTTTGTGTGCTTGGCATAACATATGGGTGGCACTTAAGTCAGTGTTCCCATGCACATTCAGTATTATGGACGCATAGGTTCTTGTTGCCTGTATGATATTCGTTTTTATCACTAAATAACTAAAGCAAAAGCCTATTACTTATATGTTATAATATGAGATTAGGTGATTGTCAAACATAAGAGTATAGTTATTAGTAGCTAGACCTTTTGCAACACTAAATAACTCGTGGGGAGCAAACGTAAAGATTGTCATTGGACTAACTCAAATAGCTAATATCAATTTTTTACGAAAGGACATTATTATGTCTGTATTTGCACCCTTTAAAAAGAAAGAACAATCTAAAGTTCCGTACTTACAGTATATAAAAACTGAAAACGAGCCGGACAAAGAAGATACCAAACTATCAGAACAGCCGGCAACGCCAGCTCCACCTGAAGTTAAGTAGTAAATACTAGCCTAGGGCTTCGTGTATACGGAGCCTTAGGCCTTGTTTCAAGGGAGGTCCCAATGCGTGGCATCATACCGAATAAGAAACAAAAATTATCATTAGCGAAGAAATATCGTCAGTATCTTAGGGGAATGCATGAACCATCTGATAAGCTGCACAACAAGTACAACATATTTGATGATTTGAATACTGCCGATAAAGCCATGACGAAAGAGGCCGGGCTCTTTATGCAGCAAAGTAACGGAGAAGGCAAATCACGTAATAAATCTGAAAAGATATTTAAGGAGAATGGGGAGAAAATTATGCCTAAAGACCGCGGCCGTAAGGCAATTAAGAAGCCCAAGCAATTAAAGGTGAAGTCTGAGGCTAGATATGGGTAATTATGCCGAATTAGTCCTCGGCAAATTCACGTTATCTCATTTTATTAAAGAACAGGAGAAAAAAGGCGTAAGCACGTCTCCCTTAGAACTACTGAAGATAAGTCGTCAAAAACATACTGCTAGTTTGGTGGGGCTCGTTAGTGGTGCCGGAGATAACCTTCTTTCTGTTCGCACTGTTTTTCCTTTCGTTTTGATTGCGGACACATTAAAAATTGACCGACACAAGCTTACTGTCGTCCACAATACTTTGTTTGGCGCGTCACAAACCGTTAGCATCAGACTGAAGGACTTACGGAACGTTGAAGCTGATATAGGGCCACTTTTCGGCTCAATCATTCTTACATCGCAGCACTTTCTGAACAATACTCAAACTATAAAATTCTTAAAACGCAAAGACATCATTGAAGCCCAGAGGCTACTCCAAGGTTTTATGATTGCTCATGAAGCACAGATTGATACCGACAATATAGACCACAATAAGCTTAAATCACTGCTTAATAAGCTAGGTCAAGAAAACTTACATTAGGAAGGGCTTAATCGAGTATAGCCATTACTGCATTACGTATAACGTCAGTCAGCAAGATGGGCTAATTCGGTCTTGATCACGGTTATAACTTCCTCTATCGGTGTGAGCCATACAAAGACGGTCCTCATTTGATGGCCGCCTTTGTGTTGTTTCGAGATTGGTTTTGAGCCAGCGACCAGCGAACGAAGTGAGCGAGGTCGCTGGTTCGGTGTAGTCAAGGCCCTAGCAGAAACTTGCTCCGGATACGCCGCCGCAGAGAAGCGTAAAGTTATCCAATCTCCGAGATAATCATCATATATAATTCGGTTGAAATATTTGAACCGATTGATTATAGTTAACCGTATGTCTGAGGTCAGCAAACAAGCCATAGAAACATTTAGACGTTATCAGCCGGTGTTTAATGCACTGGGCGATCCTACGCGTCAGCAAATCATGTTCATGCTTGCAGACAACATACCGCTGTCAGTCGCGGAGCTGGCAGCCAAGACAGAGTTATCCCGGCCGGCGGTATCTCACCATTTGAAGATCCTCAGCGAAGCCAAACTTATCCGGGCAGAACGTGTAGGAGTGCGGCTGTACTACAAGCCAATGTTTCAGACGCCGTTGGCGATGGCCCAGGATTTTTCTAAAGTTCTAGGAAAGATGGTTAAGAAAAAGGTTGTCCGGGATGTTACCAGCACCCTTGGTGGCCTAGTTAAAAGAAAAGGGGACCATGCGTAAGTTACTGGAGAAAATTAGTCGACACAGCTTTGATCATCCCTGGCGAATGCTGACAATACTGGTGGTCATACTCGCCGCCTTGGCGTTCGGTGCTATCACCAACATGAAGACACCGACCAACGCGGTCAGCATACCCGGCACTGAAGCCAACGTCGGTCTGGAACGCATGAATGAGCTGTTCCCCGATGTCGGCAAAAGCTCCGCCCGCGTAGTCATAGTTGCGCCAGCAAGCAAGACGCTGGACGATTACACGGCCCGCATCGGCGACATGACGACTGCACTCACCAGGGTCGAGGGAGTCAACCACGCGATTAGTCCATTCGATAACCCGGAAGCCATGAGCATCGACCGCAAAACGGCATCCATACAGGTACAACTGACCAATGACAGCCAGGCGATCGACCAGGCAACCGCCGACGGGGTGGACGAAATTATCCAAAAGAACCGGGTGGACGGTCTGACCATAGAACAGGGCGGAGACATCGTGAACAATGTGCCCCACAAAATTCTGGGGCCTGGCGAAGCGCTAGGCGTAGCTATTGCGCTTGGCGTACTGCTACTGACATTTGCCTCTCTGGCTGCTGCCGGCATGCCAATACTGACCGCGTTTTTGGCGGTTGGTGCCAGCATGGCCGGATTGTTCGGCCTGAGCCAGGTTGTCGAGATCAACTCGACGACCCCGGCGCTGGCAGCAATGCTAGGTTTGGCCGTCGGCATAGATTACTCGCTGTTTATTCTCAGTCGGTACCGCGGTTACTTAATGGATGGAGCTTCGTACCGTGAGGCGACCGTGCATGCCGTCAGGACAGCCGGAAGTGCCGTTGTCTTTGCGGCCACGACGGTATTCATAGCGCTAGCAGCACTAAGCGTCGTGAAGATTCCATTCATGACCACCATGGGCCTAACTGCCGCAGTTACGGTGGCGATGGCCGCCATAATGTCCGTAACGTTTTTGCCAACGTTTTTCCGATTGGCCGGATCCAAAATTGTTAGCAAACGGGCGCTTAGGAAGGTCAAAGCAGCACAGGCTAGGGGCTATGTACCGCAGCATGAGGATGGCAAACAAAAGATATGGTATCGCTGGGGAGCATTCGTCACACGACATCCGATTTTTTCCATCATCGTGCCGCTAATCATCATTGGGCTGGTCGCGGTGCCCGTCAAATCGCTAACCCTGGGCCTGCCGACCGAGCAGTATGCCGCCGAATCAACCACCCAGCGCAAAGCTTACGACGCCATTTCCGAAGGTTTCGGCGTCGGCTATAACGCACCGCTTATTGTCGTGGTCGAAAACATGAAACCGGTAACCGCGGCCGAAAAAGCTGCCGCCAAGCAGATGCTGATGAAACAAACTACACAGTTACCGGCCAATCAGCAGCTCATGGAACGCCAGGCTAACGAGTATGTAAAACGCCTGCACTTGCAGCAAGTCGCCACAAAAATAGCTCAAGAAGATAATGTGCAAAAGGTGCTACCCACACTGGCCAGCGATGATGGTACTAGCGGCATCTTGCAGGTCATTCCCAAAACTGCACCGTACGACGAGGCCACTAAAACGCTGATATACTCGCTCCGCGACACCGACAAACAGCGCTCCTGGGCAGATCAAAACGCTACGTTCACGGTCACGGGCAGCACGGCGCTACAAATAGACATCAACACCAAGTTAGCGCACGCCATACCGGTGTATCTGTTAGTCGTCGTCGGGCTGTCGTTCGTCCTGCTAATAGTAGCTTTCCGCTCCATATTAGTGCCGATAAAGGCTACTCTTGGATACTTGTTGTCCGTAACGGCCATGTTTGGTGCACTGGTAGCCGTATTCCAATGGGGCTGGTTCGGACTGGCCGATGCACCGGCGCCCATCGTCAGTTTCATCCCAATTCTGGGCACCGGCATATTGTTTGGGCTGGCCATGGACTATGAATTTTTCCTGGTCTCAAATATGCGGGAAGAGTACGGCCGTACTGGTGATGCAAAGCAGGCGGTCCTGAATGGATTTGGGATAGGTAGCAAAGTAGTTACTGCTGCGGCCAGCATTATGATTGCCGTGTTCGCCGGCTTCATCTCTAACGATAATAGAACGGTCCAAGCCCTGGGCTTTGCTCTGGCATTGGGCATATTGATAGATGCCTTTTTAGTACGCATGATAATGGTTCCCGCAGTCATGACACTGGCCGGTAAACACGCTTGGTGGATACCCGCTTGGCTCAACCGAATACTTCCCAAAGTACCAATAGCCGAAGAGTAGCCGAGACGCTAGCCAGCCCCAGGTACCAAGTAGCCCAAAAGGCACACCGGCATTCGCCCCGCACCTACATTATTTGGCTTTGGCCATCCTCCATCGTTCGAGCCGGGGAAGTTGTTTTTGCGCCAACCAACGCATCAAACGACCGCTGCCTTGATCCTTCAGTGCCTTATCAACGATCTCTTTCATTTCCTCGAGCGTACAGTTCGGTGTGATAAAAGCACCGTCTCGATAGCACAAACTGCACCACTTATCGCTTTTGGATCCGTCGGCTTCTGTGCCGCGACAATCGCCAGCTTTTTTGGTCTGGAGCGGCATACCGCAACTTTGACACTGTCTTTCCATAGCTAGACCTCCAGGATTTAACTAACAGTCGCGCAACGAGCACCGTACACATCATGCCCCTAAACTGCAATCTGCGCCATGAAATATCAGTCATACTCACGCATGTTTGTAAATATAGATGTTTTGTCGTATCGTTCAATTCATGAAAGAGTGTGCCCCTGATCATCTATTGCTGCGTGGTAGGTTACAGGCCCAAACTGCACTCGACGCCCTGGCCTATACCGGCATCAACCCGGTTGCTCAGCAAAGACTCCAGACCTTGCTGGATGTCCATGAAATGTTAAGTGATGACCAAACGCAGAACGATTTTGTAATCTCCATGCAGGGCGGCACGGCCGCTCAGGAAAAGTCCGACATAATCGCCAGCCTCGACGCCGTCGCGAATAGTGATGAAGTGCCATATGACACCTGGATAGCCGCTATAGCCTTAAGCAAAATTTTGTAATAATTAACTTGCTATAATGCAATCATGCAAAAGATAGCTACTCGAGTATTCATCTTCGCCTCGATTACATTTGGAATCATTGGAATATTGGTCGTACTGACTTCTTCGGGCCCGGATAAGCCGGACTCCGCGCTGAGTGAGTTTCTTATAAAACTCCTGTTCATAAACGTGTTTATCATTCTGCCGTCATTTGCGCTCAGCATGGCCGGCAAATACCTCAAAAACAAGCCGTAGCCAGCCACAATCGGTAGAGCAGCAATGCTAGAGATACCTTGTGCCGATTGAATGTATGGTATATATTGCTGTGCATGTCAAATCTTACACCTTACGAACATGCCATCAGGGCACTGGTGTATGCCGAATCTCCCGAGAAACAGCAGCGAGTGCTTGCCGAAAATGCCCAGAAGTCACCCTTGGCCCGACTCGTACATAACGGGGCATATGGCTTTATTTATCGCTACCCGGAACTCACCATGCACATATTGGCAAAGCCGTATCGTGACCAGGGCCTGGAGGTTATTGCGTTTGGCAGAAATTCTACGGCCATACGAGACGGCGAGACGGTCCTGAAGATTGCCAGGGCAAGCGAACGAATGCCCGCCCCGGAACAACGAAAACTGGTGGACGAGCTGACTTACCGCCATGATGCATCCATGACGTATCTGGGCGCCATGTGCATCGATCAAAAGTTTGAAGTCATCGAACATCCACTACACAACACTACGGTCGTGGCTGGCGTACAGTCCTTTGTCGATTTTGAGCCGTTTGATTCCCACGCTTGGCCGGCAGCCGACAAGCGGCCGAGCCTTTCTGACTTTGCCGAGAAATCGCTTGTCATGGAAGCCGAAACGCATCTGATGACCGATGTGTCCGGTACCAACAATTTTGGCTTCGATAATGATGATAATCTGGTGTTGGTCGATACCATTCCGATGAAAAGCAGTGATGGAGGCCCGTCAATCGATATGGCGCGGCGCATGCTCAACGAAATGGCAGTATTGGCGCGTTAGTCATAGCCGTAGACTGTAGCGCCAAAAATAATAAACATGGTCCAAGCGTTAGGGGTGTTCGGGTGTCGGTGCGGGGGATAGGATTGGTCGCCTTTTGGGCAAACAATACGACTAACCCCGCACCGACAGCTCGAACCACCACACGGCAGCCCAGTTACTCCTCCGTGGTAGGAATTGGCTGGGTGTCGGAGTCTCGTGGAACCGGAGCCGGCTGTGGCTTGGCGAAGAGCCGATCGCGGATTTCCGGGTTGGGCTGTTGCACGTAGGGCTCACGCGCCGTCTCAATGGCGTTGTAGCAGTGGGCACCCTCGGGCATCCAGGTCAGGGCGTTGAAGGCCCTATCTTGATTGCCGATGATGTCGATCATGACGATCTCAGCATCGACGCCAGTCCAGATGTAGGCCCTGGGTTTCTCATGCCCGACGATGTTGATCTTCGACAAGTCGAAGAACGTGAGCGTGGGGCTGATGATTGGCAGGAGCCACATCGGCGGAACAGTGACCAGGCCGACCTGCTTGGTGGTGACGACGAAGTAGCGATACTTCCATTTCCAGTAGTAGACACTTGTCACGATCGGAATCGCGAGGAGCGCCACCAAAAAGATAGTCGTCACCGGCCAGTGGTTGAAGCCCTCGAACGGCAGGTCCGAGTTCGCAAACGCCAGCCAAACCACAAACAGTAGTGCCACGAGCACTTCAGCCATGGAGCCAAGCACCAGGCGGGCGTTCCCGACGATGTTGTGCTGGCGCTGCGACAGCCACACCAGGCCGGTTTCGCGCTTGTGGCGCTCTGCCAGCTGTGCACTCATCACGAGAGACACGCGCCAGTAGGTGTTCTGGTCAACCAGGATGCCATCGGGGTTCGCCACGGAGAAGCTGTAGTACTGAGCACCCTTAACCATCTCCTGGGCGGTCTTGTTGGCGGTCGACACCCACAGCATCCACCCCAGGATGGCGAAGCCGCCATCGATGTACACTAGTCTCATCGATCTTGAAGAATCACCCGTCGCAATGGACAGGAGGATTGACGCGGCAACGCTGAGGATGACGATCACGATCACGCCTCGGACATGCAATTGTCGGACGCTTACGGGCGCCTTGACTTTGGGACTCACGATTCCTCCTCGGGTCGTGTGGTGGAAAGAGCCGCAACTGAGAAAACCTCTCAATTACCAGTTATATCCTACAATTTTTGTCACTATTTTTCAATTATTACCACCTCAGTTTGTATATTGCACAAATTTGCAAAAGATTATAAAATTGATACATACTCTTCGCGGGGTGAAGAGCCATTTATTGTTCGATTAGTGTACTGATACTCCGTACCATCAATGTTTATAAGTCAGTATGTCAACCGGACAGAAAATCCGGCTTAGTTGCTCACCCTTAACTCCGTGTCGTGGTCTACTTGCGGGTTTTTGCCGCTCGCCAGATAAATTAAGTTTGTCTGTTGAGTGGCAAAAATCACGCCAGCGTCCCAGTAACACGTTGAGGTAGCGGTTCGTAGCTCTAAGAACGCGCACCTTAACACTCACACAACTAGGCAAACCACTTCGATTCAGTACAGTCTATCCACTCCAAGATGGGAGACAGACATGTCCACTCACAGCAGTCCTGGCGATCGCCCCGTCCGATACGGTGCGCCACCGCCCGAGGCTCCTACGCCCGAGCCAACCTACGAGGTGAATGTCCCCGAGGCCCCAAGCCCCGCCGATCTTCCCGCGCAGGCACATCCGACCGCCCTTCGGTTGTCCGCCGCCGAGCAGCGCGATCAGTTCTTCAACGAGCAGCGCGCGGCTCAGCACAAGACGACGAAGAAGGTCAAGTCGAAGGCACCGGCCGGCGCCATCATCCCGTGGTTCTGGAGCATTCCTGGCATCAGGTACCACATCGTCCGCCGGGCTCGCAATCGGCTCGACGACGTGCCCGAGGTCGGCAAGCGGCAGCGTCCGCAAGCCATCCTGAGCCGTCTCCGAGACGAGATCGGCTTCTACGCGGTCAACATCGACGCCAAGTTCAGCTTCGAGAACGGCGTGGGCGGATCAAGCAAGTCCTACCTCGCCGTGCTGTTCGGGCAGTACCTGGCTTCGATCGCACCGGTCAAGCCGTTGGTCCTGCCGGCAACCCGGTCGCCATTCAACGCGGCTACCGGCAAGTACGCGGGTATCGATCCGAGCGAGTCGCTCAGCGTCAGTCGCTACTACGCGATGGCTGGCACCATGCCCGACAGGCAGCTCAGGAAGAAGATCCCGCGAACCAAGTTCGGCCTGATGGTCGTGACCGAGGACCCGACGGGTGAGATTGGCAGCGCCGCATCAACGATCAGCATCGACGACTACCGCCTGAAGGTGGCAGCCGGCGAGCGGATCTCGGACGCCCTCTTCCTCGACAGCGGCAACGACGACCCAGGCTCAGAATCGCTGGTTCTCGAATCAGCGCGTCTGTCCGACGTCATCGTCGTCGTGGCAACTCCACTCAAGCCGCTGTCGCTGGACGGGATCGCCCAGAACATCGGCGTGCTCCTGACCGACCCGACGGGCCCAACCGTCAAGAAGGCCGGGCCAGGCGTTCGCCGCAGCGGGGCAGAGATCTCCACTCACGAGAAGGCCAGCCGTTGCCTCGTCATCATCAGTGGTGTCGAGCCCGGCGAGAAGCCGAAGGACTACGAGAAGTACACGATGCGAGCAGACGCCTCTGGGCGTTCGTTCACGTCGATTGGCTTCGAGGGAGTCATCCTCACGCTGCGCAAGCACCGCATGTCGCGACGAACCCACCGCAGCCTCGTCATCAACCCCCGGAAGCTCACGCTCGAGGAGGAGATCGAGGTCGCCACGGCTCTTGTGACGATGTACCGCATGGCGGCGCAAAACCAGGGGTTCCCGTACGTCTACGACCCCGCACGGCCCGACCCCACCGGCGTCATCCTCGAACTCGAGGAGGACACTTCCAGGGACGGGCGCATCAACGGGGCGGACAACGTGTCCGACCTGAACCACCACCGCTTCGGCATCCGCTGAACGCAGAAGGAGTGAACAACCATGAACACACTGGCACAGGCTGTCACCGAGCAGCTGCAGCTGGCCGCGATGCTTCCCGCGAAGCTGACCCCGGACTGCAGTTGGTGGAACCAGCTCAAGGCGCCCTTGGTCGACCTGACCGAGAAGAGCGTCGGCGTCGCAATCGGCCTCTACGCCGTGATGGCGTTCGCCATCATCGGGCTGCTGGCCGTCCTCTGGATGACCAAGCACCGGACGATGGCGCTGGTCCTGCTCGGACTCATCGTCCTCGTCGGCTCCATCATCGGAACGGGCTGGACGCCTTTCACCGGCGCCTGCACGGTCTGATGACCCCAAGCGGTGACCGCCTGGCGAACGCTCTCAGAGCACGACCCAGGCGGTCACCAAAGGAGGAAACATGCCAATCTTCATCGAAAAGCTGCTGGAGTTCCTCGCGGAGAACAATCCGTGGGCCTGGCTAGGGAAGAGCCTTGGCAACTTGTATAACGCCATGGTCTACTTCCTGGTCCAGATCCTCGCGAAGCCTCCGCGCATCAACGGCGGTAACTTCCTCGACAACATCTACTCGAACATGTGGGGCATCGGGATCGGCCTTTCGGCACTGATCACGTTCGCTCTGCTAGCCCTGACGGTGTTCTCACAGAAGGCGCGACTCTCGTTCATCGAGGCCGCCGTCATGTTCATCGTCATCAGCGGAGCGGCAGCCGTTCTGTTCGTCATCTTCGAGTCAGCCGTGGCAACGGGTGATTCGTGGTCGGCATCGCTAGTGCGGACATTGCCCATGGGCAAGTCTCAGTTCGGCCCCCTGGGGTTCACGATCGATGGCGCACTCAGCCCGTTGTTGTTCATCTTTGGCTATGGTTTTTGGCTGCTCCCACTAGGTGCCGCCAACATGGTCATCGTGTTCTTCTACGAGCTGTTCAACACGTTCATCAAGTTCGCGATCCTGCCGTCGCTCGCCCTGCGTCCGCTAGGCGAAAAATACAAGATGTGGAGTAACTTCCTCATCACCGGCGCGCTGGTGTCAATGCTCTTCGGACGCCCCCTGATGGTCGCCTGCATCTCGCTGGCGAACTACGCAGGGAGCAACTTCCTCGGCGGCACGCTGCTAGGGAAGGCGATCTTCCTAGGCGCAGGCATGGGCTTGTCGATTTTCCTGCAGTTCAAGCTGTGGCAGACGACAGAGCGGACGGTCGCTCGCGTGAGCAACGCCGCGAAGGTTTCCCGCATCACGGGGACTGTCAACACGCGGCAGACCGGCACCAGCCGAGTCGTCACCACTGGCGGTACGAGCACCAACAGGTTCGTCCCCGTGCTAGTCACGTCGCGCATCGGCGATGTCTCCAAGAAGGCAGCAGTCAGTGCGGCGCGATATGGCAAGACGCAGGTCAGTACTGGCTTGCGGCAGGCCATAGCATCGGGCGCAGCCAAGAAGGCCGCAGCGGCAGCAGCGGGCGTGGCAACCGGAGGTACGGCAACCGCCGCCACCATCGCCGCCACGACCATCGCCGCCAAGAAGGGATCGGCACACATGAACAAGAAGCAACTTCGGTCGCTTCCTCCGCCCACATCCCCATCGACGGTCAGCGGTGCAACACTGCCTCCGCCCAACTCGGGCATGGTCCCCGCCGGCAGTTCTCCTCTCGAGGAGTACCCAACCGGCACGGCTTTCAAACCACTCCGGAAGGGAGGGTGAGCTATGAGTGAGGTCGAACCTACGGTCTCGCTGCCGACGCACACCAGCGCCAACTTCTGGGCTTTCAACAACCCAAGGGACGCCCAGCTGACCATCTTCATGGGATTCGTCGCATTGATTGGATGGGTCCTAACGTCGATGTTGGCCGTCTTCCCGGTTGCGGTGGTGTGGGCACTACTCATGCTGCGCAACGGCAAGGCACGGACATACGTTCGCATCGGCCGTTGGGTCAAAGGATCGGCTCGGCGGCGGTTCCGCAAGGGAGTCATCTTTGCTCGCCAGAGCACTGACCTCCCCGAGGAGCCGCGACCCGTTGGCAGCGATGTCATCGAGGCCGACATGGCCGACGAGACGGCAACCGTGTCGTCCAAGAAGCGATTCAAGAAGCTTCGACGACGCTCCGAAAAGAGGCTGATCAACTTCGTAACGGCTTCGGTCCCTGACGACCACAGCCAACACGGACACATCGGCTTCGTTCACCACTACCCGACGCGGCTTGACCTCATCCCCATCACCGGGGAAGGAGCGTCGATCTCAGCGATGTCACCGGCCAGGCAGCAGTGGGCTCACGAGACCATTGCCGGACTGATCAAGTCCCTACCGGCCATCGGTCGGAGCGTCAGTGTCGGTGTCTCATTCGTCAACAGGTATGACCCTGCGGACGTCTATGGGTACATGGCGAGAGTCGAGGAGGTCAACCACCCCAAGGCACTCACCGACCCGGAGGTCATCAAGACGCCACTCGACCAGAGATGGCATACCTGCTACCAAGTACAGGAGGCGCTAGCCAACGAATTTCTTCCGCAGACGCGGGAGCCGTGGATGATCATGCTCATCGCCGTCCGACAGGAAGGCGTGCTTGCGAAGGCGAGCAAGAGCCACATCATCGGGGCACGTTGGGTCGGGCGGCTGCTCATCAACAAGGCCGTGCGAATCGCCGTAGCCCAGCTCTCCGTTGCAGGAGTCATCGAGCCACGAGCGCTCGACCTTGCGGAGGTCAACGACTTCGTCCGTGGGTCACACCCGGGCGGGATCGACAAGTACTACGAGGCACGCGAAAGCGACCCTAACCAGCGCTACTCCTCGGAGTTCACTGGCCACTGGCCGCAATGGAGCATGCGTGCAACCAACTCGCATGGAGAGACTGATGGCATCTGCCACACGGTTCTCCGTGTCACGGCGTTCCCACCGAACGTCGACGAGGCCTACTTCAGGCGAGTTGACAGTCAGATCGATGTACCGTGCTTCTCGCGGGCAACCGTGGGTGAAGCTGTACAGAGCACTCGTGAGTTGTGGTGGCTCGAAAGGGGCACTGCGATCATCTCGGACCTCGGCACCATCATCGGGATCGACCGGCAAACGCTGGCCGCCCAAGATCGGGACCGTCGCCTCGAAGAGCGCAAGCTGGATATCCACGCCAGCCAGTACAGCCTGCAGTTCAGCCATCTCTACGCATTGTTCGCCACGTCGCCCGAGGAATTGGACGGCTATGTCGACAGTGTGTTGACCGAGCTGAGCAAGCATGGCATGTCAGCCAAGCGAATCACTGGTGTGGAGTACCAATATCCCGCCCTGTGGAGCGCGACGCTGGGGTTACCCAATGTGTGAGACGTCTGCTGCCTTACGGCGACAGACAGAAAGGTGCGTGACAGCCCCAGGGTTCTTTTGAGGTCTTCGGACTTTAAAACAACCCTGGGGCTACGCACAACACTTCAGTCCGTCTATCGAACTTCGATATACGAACCGAGGTGTTCCTCGAACCCCTCGAAGCGTTCTCGCTTGACCCTTAACAATGGCGAAAGCCTTCACAACGACAAAACACAAACACTCTCGGAAGGAGAGTACCATGCACTCCGATGGCAGGAACTTCAAGTCCACGCCTAGTACGTTTGCGCGGACACAGCCCTTCGTTGGTGGTTCACTACCGAGCAACCACAGGCAGGGATTGTTCGTTGGGCGCAACCGCGAGACACGACGAGCTGTCTTCATCGACGGCTACGCCGGCCGCAAGACGGGACTGCTCAACGGCCTCTATGCACTCGTCGATGGCGAGCGCGAGAGCGGCAAGAGCACGTTCCTCAAGTGCATGATCTTGCGCTCGGGTTCGCTCCAGGCCGGTCTCGACCAGTTCGGGTATCCCAACCTGTACCGGATGCAGCTCTTCGAGAGCCGCAACGAGGCAGGTGCTCCGGAATACGAGCCGGTCACCAAGAACATGGGCGGAGTCACCATCTCCCCCGTCCAGCAGAAGATCAAGCTCAACCCCTACGACCCGTCGGCAAGCGACGAGGCCAGTATGCTGAGGGATTCAGTGGATCTGGCGGAAATCATCCAGGGAGCACCGCTCACTGGACTCGCGCCGTTTGTCCACCAGCTGGCGGTCAGAAAGATGCTCCGGGAACTCCCCGGCCTCGGATCGCCCCAGTTGTACGCCCAGGTGCTCGCCACCACCACCGGTGAGGACGGGAACCAGTACTTCAAGGAAAATGCGGACGACCTCCGTAAGAACCTGAAGACGGCGGCGGACTCCAACCCGCAGCTGGCAGCCAAGCTTCACAATCTTCTCGACCTGCGGACTCGTCTCGACGAGGAAGAGCTGGCACGAGAGGTCACGAGGCAGGCCGCCATCATGTCGCAGCTGACCAACGGCGAATACGGCGTTCTGTTCAGCGGCGACGGCACGCCCTTCAGTGAGATACTGGGGCTGCCTTTCGTCTCGATCGACCGTCTCGGCATGAGCCCCAAGCTGCGCGTCATGTTCGACTCGCAGTACTGGAACAAGCAGACGTGGGCCATCACGCACAATCAGAAGGAGCACATTCCCCACGCCAGCTTCGGTGACGAGGATCAGGACAACTACCTGTTCCCGGCATACCTGCGGGCGTTCGATGAGTACATCCGCAAGATCCGCTCGTTCCACACCTGGGTTTGGCGGGCCACGCAGTACAGTTCACGCCTGACCAAGATCGGCGAGGCCAGCTCCGAAGCTCGCGAGCTCGCACAGACGATCGACCTCGGCGTGTCCATCCGTTGCGTCTTCCGTCAGCCGGAAAACGACGACGTGCTGCACCACCTAACCCAACTCGGCTTCACCGACAAGGAGGCGGCTGAATCAACGCATTACCCCCAGGGGTGCTTCGCACTCTTGGTTGGCAAGCTGCCGCCTATCTTCGTGGAGCACTACGTCACGGAGCCCGAGAAGCCGCTCATCAAGACCAACCTCGCCAACGACGCGATGTTGGAGCGGCGGAACGCTCGGGAATTCGAACCACGCAGCTCCAGCGATGAGGGCCTGCAGATCATAGGACCAGGAGGTGAGTTCATTGAAGCTTAAGCTCGGCTGGGCGGCAATTCTGATTGCTGCCATCGTCTTCCTGGTGGTCCTTGCGACTCGTCCAGGTCAAGCGCCAGAGGCTTCGTCACCACCCGTGGCGACACCAACCAGCGCACCGTCTAGCACGTCGGCTTCGGTCCCCGCGCCAGCGGCGACGGCTGAGACCTCCCCTGCACCCGCAGAGGATTTGTCCCAGCTCAAGCAGCAGGCCGTCAGGATCGTGGAGGCGTACTACCACATCGATGTCTCTGACACGACAGAGAGTCGGCTCGCCGCCGTCACTCAGCTCGTGCCGCTCGAGAACATCGACAACCCCGGCAATTTCGGCATCGGTTACACCTCGTGCTGGGATCACGCACGTCTGGAAAACCAGCTCAAGGAGCGGGCTACGGTCTCGACCGGGTCCATCACCACCGAGCGGGTCCAGACGGACGTGACAATCCTGCACATGCAGGTGCCCGGCGTCGTCCGTCAGTACCTACCGAGCGGGGAACCGTTCAGGGGCACTCAGTGCTCTCCCGGCGAGTACGCCTTCGTGGCGACATTCGACTGGAGGCTGACGGAGTCCGGCTGGGTCCTGGACAACTTCGGGAATCCCGGTGATCTCCGATGAGCGCCTCAGGCAAGGGCGGGGGTCTGCGAAAACTAGTCGCGATCCTGTTGGTGCCGGTCTTCGGCATCATCGCCCTGATGTTCTCGATCGTCATGATCGTCTCGTCGGCCCAGGCCGAGTGCGCTACCCAAACGGGTGCCGACACTTCTGCCGACTCAGTCCCGACGGTCCCGCCGAACACTGACCTGTTCAACGCGATCAAGATTGTGACCAAGGGTGAGCCTCGGCTTGCTCTGTCACATTTCATGACGACGTACCTCGAGAGCAAGTGGGGCGTACGTGTCGTGGCGGGCGGAGCCTATGGCAACTACCAGATTCAGAACCCTGGTATGTCGCCTGGACCCAACCCCCACATCACCGTCGA
The DNA here is from genome assembly GCA_002441585.1 of Candidatus Saccharibacteria bacterium UBA6224. GTDB lineage: Bacteria > Patescibacteriota > Saccharimonadia > Saccharimonadales > UBA4665 > UBA6224. Next base: position 220,901 of record DJWS01000009.1, read on the forward strand.
GCAGGCACTCGACCCGGCCTACGCGGCCCGCTACATGGCACCGCGGTACGTCGCAGCCATGCGCCGCGTCGACCCGAAGCTGTGGAGTACGGACCCGCAAGGGGCCGCCGAATTGGTGGGATACGGAGCCGAGAGGCCTCGTGTCATCTACCACACGCCACCGCGAATCGTTAACGGCGTGAACGTCGGCGGTCAGGGCCCTCAGGCTGTGCACACGGCCTACGTCAAGTCGATCCAGCAGATGCAGAGGATGGGCATCAGCATCAGCTTCAGCATCGAAAACTTCACCCCCCTCGTGGAGGCGGACGGATCGACCAACCCGGGCTCGCCCAACGTTGCCAACGTTGCAAGCACACCCGACCTCTGTAACCCCTACCAGATGATCACGGCAAACCTGAGCAGCGCAGCGACCGTCATCCAGGCGGCCGAGGCCTACCTAGGCTACCCGTACGTCTTCAAAGGCGGCAACATCAACGGCCCAACGCAGTCTCCCATCGCAACCGGAGACAGCGGTCACGTCGGTTTCGACGACAGTGGGCTAACGCAGTACGCTTACCACAAGGCCGGGATCAACATTCCTCGCACCGCTTCGGCGCAGTACGAGAATTACCCGGGCTACCAGCGCAAGCTGGGTGATGAGCAAGCTGGCGATCTGGTGTTCTTCGGCGACAGCCGCGGCATCTCGCATGTCGGGATCGTCGTTGATCCGGAGAAACACACCATGATCAACGCGCCTCGATCTGGCCTCAATATCCAGTACGAGTCGTACCGTGACGGCTCCCTCGTGGGGTTCGTCCACCTGCTCCCCGACAACCAGCCGGTCGTCACTGGGATCAGTCTGATCGGACCGGAGGGATTCCCCGGCGGACAGTGCGGAGTCTACGTCTCCTACATCGTGCGTCGGCATATCCCGAACTTCCCGTCCGCGAGCATGGGGTACTACGGAAAGGACTTCGCGTCCAACCTCGGTCGGGCGCCGTTCAATTTCCGTGTTGACAACCGACCCGCCATCCGGGCAGTTGTTTCCTTCCCCCCCAGGCTCAGCGACCCCAGAGGAGTTGCTGGCCACGTCGCCATCGTTTCGGGGATTTACTCGAACGGTGACATCCTGGTCGAAGAGGCCAACTGGACCGTAGATGAAGGCTACGGCACTCACGTTGTGAAGGCATCCATCGTACCACAACTGACCTACGCGCACACCGAGGTCAGGTGGCGAGATTGAAAGGAGAACGCATCAGTTCTTGTGGGAACGTGCCCATTTCGGCACACAGTACCTATGAACTGCAGGAGACCGTCGTCTTCTGTGAGCCAGCAATGGTAAGATACGGCCCGCCGGTCCGTGATTCCTCATTACGAGGCTATCAAAACCGGCAACAACCCAGTGGCTTAGCCATACAATCTGAGCCCCTAGGTAGTTTCAGCCTCTCCTCGCCGAACCATCGCCGTGCCGCCCTCAACCGTAAGGTGTTTGCTATGATATATTCGATGAAACTCATTAGATATTTCTTCGCCGACAAGAACGGCAAAATGGTGCTGGCACAGAAGCCAAACGTACCACTCCTTGCCTGGGCAGTATTATTGCTGTTATCAAAGCTTTTACCTCCAGGCGGTTGGCAATCATGGGCAGGCTATATCAGCACCGCCTCGCTTGTCATATGGGCAGTTCTGGAGGTGGGGTGGGGAGTGACCCCATTCCGGCGCACACTTGGTACGGTCGTACTGGGCATCGTTGCACTGAGAGTATTCTGACCCGGCCTAGCCCAAAATAATTTGGGCAGCGGTAAAAGACAGACAACCGGTATGTTTGTGGCAACGTGTATACATTAGGATGGCGAGATTTACAGATTCGCGCTAGAATGTCCATATTATGTCAATGCTAGAGGTCATTACGCCGCAGCCAGACTTCCCCAGAGTTGATCTGACCGAAGAAAACGCCGAGTACCTCACACTGGTCATGGCCAATCATGGCGTATTGCAGAGTGGCCATATGGTCGCCGAAACGACCCATCCCATATTTCCAGCGACCCATTCGGCGCTGACAGTTGCGACAGAACATCTATTCGATCGTCCTGAAAACCTACGCGCCATCGAGTTCGGCATAAGAGGGCTAGAGGCCATCACTCTGTTCGTCCTAGCAAATCCACTCGAGCCCGAGCTGAAAGAGCTCAAGAGCAATATCGTCAATATCATGAAGCCGAGTAACATTGCTGGTGTCTACGGCTACTTCGAGAGGGTCCACGAAGAATTCTTGCACGAAACACCCCGCACTGCTGCCGTCATTGCCGAAAGTGCCGCCAGGTACATCGGTAGCCAGGCAAATCTTGCCGTTTTTGGCGGCGCTGTGGCCCGGCAATTTGAACTCGACAACGCCAAAGACTAGCGGAACATCGAAAATCAGGAGCAGATAGTTGCCGTGGCTTGTCCCGACTATTGCGAGGTATCGGACGAGGTCAAGGCCGCAAGGTCGGGGCCTTCAGAGCCCTTGGCGTAAATCTGGAGGCCATCACCACTAGACGACCAAGCGTCAAGCACTGGCTGCAAAATGCGCCAGGCACTCATGACCTCATCGCTGGTAGCAAACAGGGTATTATCCCCGCGAATAGCGTCGACCAGGACGCGCTCATAGGCGTCAGGGTGGCCATGGCTATCGAATGTCTGCTGATAGCTGAACTTCATCGGAGCAACCTGCAGGGTGCGGTCATAACCAGGCTTTTTGACCCACAACTTCACCACGATACTTTCGTCGGGCTGGATATAAAACACCAATTCGTTGGTGTGGTTGTGATCCTCAGCCTTGGGCTTGAACTCCACCGCTATGCAGGTCTGCTTGGCGGCCAGACCCTTGCCGGTCCGGATATAAATCGGCACGCCTTGCCAGCGCACATCGCGTGAATACAATTTGATGGCCGCATAGGTTTCGACCCACGAGGTAGCACTGCCGACCTCGGCCTTGTAGCCCTCGTACTGGCCGCGCACTGCGCGCTCATTCATATGGTCGGCCGGTACCGGCTCGATGCTGTCGAGCACGTGCTGGCGGCAGGCGTGGATGTCATCGCCATCGGTAATATCGCGCGGGCGGTCCATCATGATAACCGACATCACGTGCAGCAAATGGCTCTGTATCAAATCACGCATGGCTCCGACTTGCTCATAAAAATTCGCCCGCCCCTCGATATCAAGTTTTTCGTCGGCCGTGATAGTTATCGATTTGATGTGATGATTGTCCCAAATGTCTTCGAAGATTGGGTTGCGAAAACGGAAGGTAACTAAGTTTTGCACGGTTTCTTTGGCCAGGTAGTGATCGATGCGAAACAATTGCTTTTCGTGAAAGTAGCGCCTGGTGGCGGCTATCAATTCTTCGGCCGTCGTCATGTCAAAACCGAATGGCTTTTCCAGCAACAAGTGGCTCAGCACACCGTGTTTATCGCAGCCACGCTGCAGACCACTTTCACCGAGGTGCCGAATAATCGATGCCGAAATTTGTGGCGGTATCGCCAAATAATACAGCCGCGTCATGCAAATATTGGACTTGTCCTCGATATCGTCCATGTACTGCTTGAGCGCTGGATAGCCGTCTGGTTCGGCGGCATTCATATGATACAGTTCGATTTTTTTGGCCAGCCTATGCATCACCTCGTTGTCCACGCGGCCATCCGAGCTACGAATGCCGGCTTTGGCGTCTTCGAGTAAATCGGCGAGGTCGAATGGCCGTCGGGTCACGCCAAGTATTCGTGTCTGATCGTGCAACAGACCATTTTTTTCCAGTTCATACAGGGAGGGCAATAACTTGCGCTTTGACAAATCCCCAGTCACACCGAAAATGACGATCGTTGCCGCGGCCAATTCTAGGTGAAAATCGGTATTATCCATGGCTTATTCTTTGGTATTAACCGGATGCCCACCAAATTTGTTACGTAATTCTGCCAGCAGCTGCGTAGCGTAGTTTGTGTCGCCTTGTTGGGAGTTAATCCGCACGTCCAATGCCGCCCGGATAGCCGGCAATTCTATTTGCGAGGCCTCGGCCGTCTCGAGCGACCACCGAGCTTCACCGGAATCGACAACCTTACCACTAGCCGCGCTCAGCGACTGATCGGCCTCCATGATTTCGGCCACCAGGCCGTTGAGCGTGCTTTCGATAACGCTAGACTTTTGCCAGATGGCACCGACCTTAGCCAGATCAAGCTGTTGGTATGGACCCTCTCGCAGCAAACGATAGCCCTCGGCCAAGCTCTCCATCATGCCGTATTCGATGGCGTTATGAACCATCTTGACGTAATGGCCGGAGCCAGCGCGGCCAAAATAATCATGACCACCACGTGAGCCTGCTAGCGCATCGAGAATCGGCGTGATAATTCCATACGATGCCGCGCTGCCGCCGACCATCATGGAAAATCCATTAACGATGCCCAGCACACCGCCGCTGACACCCACATCGACGAATTCGACGCCTTTGTGGGCGGCCAGCTCGGCGTGCTTTTGAGTTTCACGGAAGTCCGTGTTGCCACCGTCTATCAGCAAGCTGCCGGCCGGCAACACCTCGAGCCAGGCATCCACTTCGGCACTGACGAATGTCGCCGGAATCATCAACCACACCACCACCGGCTCATCACCGAACTTTTCGACGGCCGACTGCCGATCATTAACCGGCACTGCACCGAAGGCCGCCGCCGCTGCCACCGCTTCCGGGTTAGGGTCGAGGGCAATCACCCGGTGCCCGGCCTGAGCGATCAAGTTGGCCAATTGACTCCCCATCTTACCAAGTCCAACAATAGCAATGGTCATACGGATTCCTTTCTACACTTCTAGTAAGTCATTATAAATAGTACTGTCGGGAATGTCGCACAAAACACCGACCGGAAAGTCGACAAGTGGCGTATCAGTTGCGTTACTCAGTTTTTCGATCACCGGTCGCTTGGCTTCGCCATAGGCGAACGCCTTAGCAATCGTGACGCGCCTTAGGGCCTTGAATGTCAGCGTCAGGCGGGTAAAGTCTTCGGCCTGATAGCCGGCGACTAATTCCTCGCTCGTGGCCGCAGCAGAATTGGGTTTGATGCCGGCAATATGCCCATCGGCGCCAAATCCAAACTGGCCAAAGATGCAGTCGGCGCGGTCAAACTCACGCCGGACAATCTCAGCGTAGGCCGCTGCCGTTGCTTGAAGATCCTGCGTGTCAGACGTCAGCATGGGATAGGCAGTAGCTTGGCCCACCACGAAGCCAGCTTCATGCAGTTGCAGCCAGTTGCAATCCGGGCTGCTGAGCGGCACGAAGCGTTCGTCGGTTTGCATGATGGTGAGTTTGTCAGTCAGTGATTGGTCGAGTAACCGCGAGGCTGCCGCGCTCACCGGTACATTGCTGCCACCCGGTACGAGCCAGATTACTGATTGGTATTTACTTAGCGCCGCATTCAGGTCTTTAGCCAACTGCTCGGCCAACCCGGTCGTTTGGATGACAAGTCTCATACACCTAGTATGTCACTAGCGCAATCACAACGCCAGGGGAGCTGATAAACTAAGCATATGAGCAAGGGACCAATCATAGGGGTGAATTTGGGCGGATGGCTGGTACTAGAGAAGTGGATCACGCCAAGTCTGTTCATGGGCACCCAGGCGCAAGATGAGTTCACCTTTTGCCAAGAGGCGAATGCCGAACAGCTGCAGCGACTTGAACTATTTCGGGATAGCTTCATTACCCAGGCAGATTTCGAATGGCTGGCCAGCCATGGCGTACAGGCGGTGCGATTGCCAGTCGGATATTGGATGTTTGACGATGCCGCGCCCTTTCAACCGACCGTAAAGTACGTGGACAGGGCATTTGAGTGGGCAAAAATGACCGGCCTGAAAGTATTGTTAGACCTGCACGGGGCGCCCGGTTCACAAAACGGCAATGACCACAGTGGACGCATTGGCCCGATTGACTGGGCCACCAGCCCAGCCAACATCACAACAACACTAGAAGTCATTCAAAAGCTGGCCAAGCGTTACGGACACCACAAGCAATTGCTCGGCATATCGCTACTTAACGAGCCCTCGCCACAGCTACCCAAAAGCACTTTGTTAAGTTATTACCATCAGGCCTACGTTATTATCCGAGAAGCCTGCGGCGAGGACGCGTGGGTGGTCTACAACGACGGCTACGCACCATCGCGCTGGCGCCGGGAATTACCGCGCAGCAAATTCCAGAACGTATATATAGACATGCACCACTACCAGGTTTTCTCGCCGCTAGACAAGCGATTGCCGCCCTGGCTTAATCTGTTACGCACTCGATTCCAGTTGCCATACGCCATCTCCTGTCACCGGCGATATCACCCGGTCATCATCGGTGAATGGAGCCTGACCCTGAGCGGAATCAAGCCCGAAAAAAACTCGCCTGCCAAAAGGCTACGCATACAGCGCACTTACGGCCGGCTTCAAACCAAGGCCTATCAAAAGACCGCTGCCTCGTTCTTTTGGACATACCGAACGGAATCGGGAGGCGGCTGGAGCTTCCGGGACTGCCTGGAAAAGCAATTATTGTAACGAACAGCGCCAAGCATCAGCAATTTACTTCGGTCCATAAGTATGAGTTACTAATATTATCATGAGTTACGATACTTCACACTCAGGCGAAAAGCCGCACTTTGCTATTGATGACGTCGTCTATTTCCTCGTGGAAGCCAGAGCGGGCAACGACGGCGCCCGAAAACTACAGATCAGGAAAGGAACCGTCAGCGAGCCTCATCCCGAAGTCGTTAGTGATAAGCCGCGTGTCCGTACCTGGGAGAGTTTGGACGAGCCACCAAGTGGTATACGCGTGTTGTTAGCCAAAGATCCGGAAGAGTTGCTGACTAGCGAAGATGTCCTGTCCGTGGCCCGAGAGCAGGGCGAACACGCCGCTTCGGCCGACGAAGCAATCCGGGCAAACCACGACGAGCTAGCTATCGCCATCGGCACCACATTAATGTTCAGGGAAATCGACCAGCTCGGCGCCTAGGGTGGATACATGAATCAGATACCAAACTTTACTGAGTTACGACAGCACAAGGCCGGATATGACACTCGTTTTGAGATAGACACGGAGCATCCCTTGCACAACGACCCACTGGTCGACCCACGGGAGTTCGGCTTCGACGATGCCAGTAGTTATTATTCCAGGCCCAACAACATGACTGGCGAAAGACTGCCCGGAGTACCGGACGCCCCATTAGCCCGGCTGGACGTCGTGCGCCGTCTGGTGGTGGCCGACCAATTTCTGCGCACCGACACCGATGTCCGCGAAGCTCTCGGTAGTCCTGCACACATTCGTATAGATGACGCCTTGCGCCCACATGCGGTCCAACAATTTGCCTTCCACATAGCATGGCCAATGATAATCAAGCGCATGAACCCTGAAATGACAGACGATGAAGTCGCCGATGAAGTACCCAACTACTGCGCCAAACCGAGCGATCACCCCACGCCCACGCCTCACATCACTGGCGGAGCGGTCGATGTAGCACTTATCAATCTCCAAACGGGCGAGGCATTCGACAGAGGTCACAAGGCTGGCAAAGTTAAAGGCACGGCCTATCCGGATTTTCACGAAGGTTACCACCTTAAGGCAGGCCAAAGCGATATCGTCGATTCGGATGAGCAAAGCCCGGTAATGCCCCCTCATAGCGAAGTCGTAATGGGCCGGCGGATTCTTTATCACGCCATGACCGAGGTTGCGGGTCTATACGTGAATCCCCAAGAAATATGGCACTACGGCAAGGGTGACCCATTGTCAGAGTATGTATCGGGTAGCAACAACCCGTATTACGGCATCGCCGAACTCCCCGAGTGGTACCTGGAAGAGATGTCCCGATTGCAGGCGCAGTAAGACTCGAATAATTATCACTGTGATCTAGTCTCAGCCATGATACAATCCGGCCATGAATAATTTCTACACCGTAAACCCTGAGGCGTGTACCTCATGAAAGCCGGACATGAGCTAGTCCTAGCTTTGGGCGTGGACGCCTCGGGCAAGTCGACCTTCCTGCGTGGTGTCCACGATCGGCTCGGTTATCTGGCCATCGAGCCAACGTCCACCGAAAAAGCCAAGCGGTTCAAAGCCAGCTTTGCAGAACAGCCCGTTGATATGAAATTGGTACGCAAACGACATGCCTTGTTTCGAGAGATTAACTTTTCGTTAGGACTGCGTATAGATGAGGAGCTTGAAAGCGCCAATGTCGCGACTAGCGGCCTGCGTCTGGTTACCGATATCAGCCATGGCGTGATGGCCAAGATAGTCGGCCAAAAGGAGCTGTCTGTCCCACGAATCGTCGATAAATGGATGTCCGAGGATATTACGATACCCGACACGGTAGTGTTCATCCACGCGCCGATCGGCGTGATCCACGACAGGATTCTTAGGCGACAACGTCGCGGCCAAATCGGCGAGCAGTTGTCCGGCTTTAACTCACTGCATTTTTTGCGGCATTATCAGGATGCTCTGCACGAAGCATATGACGCACTCGATGGTGTCCGAAAGTTTGAGCACGACACGTCCATGCACCAAGCCTCGGAACTCATTGATAGATACGAAGCCGCTAACGCCGAGCCTACTCAGCACCCTTAGGCAAGTGCAGGCTGGCGGCCGCGAAATTTTCGTCTATGTGTGCCCGGCTGCGAGCCTTGGGAATGGGCAGGGCGCCTTGGGCTATCAGCCAGGCCAGCGCAGCCTGTGCCTGCGTGGCGTCGTGTTGCTTGGCCAAGGCCGACAACTCGGAATTCTCAAATAATTCACCCCGTTCCAGCGGGCGATAGGCAACTATGGTCGTGCCATTAGCCTCGCACAGAGCTTTCAACTCCGGCGTGACCTCTGTCCGATGACCAAAACTGTAGTGCATTTGATTGGCAACGATTGGTTGAGTCGACAGACCAATGACTTCATTCATCCGCTCGACATTAAAATTACTAACGCCAAACTGGCGCACCACGCCCTCGTCGATCAGCTGGCAGATTTCCGGGACTGATTGTTGCCAAGGCACGTCGTGCCATGGTGCATGGATATACAGCAGATCGATATAGTCGGTGCCCAGGCGCTTCAGCATGGCCTCGACGGCCGGTCGGACGGTACCGCGGAGAACGTGCGTTTTCCATAACTTGGTCGCAACGTAGATGTCCTCACGCGGGACCTTGCTGATGGCCCGGCCGACCACTTGTTCGGCACCGCCATTGCCGTACATTTCGGCCGTATCGATATGATTCTGGCCAAGCGACAGGGCATACTCAATCGCCGCGACCTCGGCGTCCGCGCCTGGTGAATGCAGCGAATATTCGCCGAAGGTCCAGGTACCGATACCTATCGGGTGTAACGGTCTGCCAGATTTGGTAGATAGCAATGAACTAGACGGATCCATGACACTCCTTTTCCTCTATTCTAATTTTTCGGCAGCTAGCCGTCCAGGTACGTCTTGAGCGCCACGGCCTGATTGTGGCGCTCGTCCTTGGCGCCGTATACCAGCGTTACCGGACCCTTCTCCAGCTCATCATGCAGCGTCGAAATCGCACCGGTATTGGCCTCCAGCTCTGCCCAGTAGCGCGCCTGGAATTCCGTCCATTTGGCCGGGTCGTGCCCGAACCAATTGCGCAACTCAGCACTGGGTGCGATGTCTTTCAGCCATAGGTCGATTTGTGCCTTTTCTTTGGTCAGGCCGCGCGGCCACAACCGGTCTATCAGAATGCGTTTGCCGTCCTCTTTGGCCGGTTCGTCGTAAACCCGCTTTATTCGTACAGACATCTTAATATCCTGCGAATTCCTCGGTACGGATGTTGTCTTCGTTCACTTCCAACTCCACCAATAACTGCCGCATGGCTTTGACCATGCCCTCAGGACCAGACAGGTAGTATATCGGCGCATTGATATCGTCCACGTATTTTTTGATCATGTCTGCATCGACACGGCCTCGTTCACCTTGCCAATCCTCAGGCGATTCGTCAGATGCTACTGGCACGTAGGTAAAGTTGGGGTTTTCGGCCGCCAATTTCTGGAAATCAGCCAAGAAGGGCAGGTCGGCCGGCGTACGGCTGGAGTGTAGTAACAGCAGCTTGTGCGCGGTCTTGTCGTGCGTCGCCTGGGCAATCATGCTGCGTACCGGCGTAACACCGATACCGCCAATAATAAATACGGCCGGTGTCGTCTCGGTTTTGTGCAGCGTAAAGTCACCATAAGGACCATCGAATTTCACCTCCGTGCCGATGGGCAGGTCTTTTATTACCCTCTTGAACGCCGTATCGCGCATGCGAGTGGCGGCCACCAGGTCATCCTCAAAAGGCGCCTGCACCAGCGAGAATCCACGGGTATCGCCCTCGGCATCGGTCTCTGGTGGATTAATCAGTGTGTAGTCGGCAAACTGTCCGGCCCGGAACTCCATACCTTCCGGCTTCTCGAAGTAAAATGCCATCGTCCCGTTGGCGACTTCCTCTTTTTTTATTAGTTTTACATTTATGACCATAAGACCCTCCTTTATTACTCCCAGTGCTCACAGCCCTTCACGCAGTATGTCTGCACGTGTTTTTCAATTTGCTCGAACAGCGGTCGGACTGTGTCTTCGTTGATGGCGTATATGCGCTCTTTGCCGTCCTGGTTCACGGTGACAAAGTGGCATTGCAAAAGATGTTTCAGACAGTGCGAGGCGGCCGATTGCTCGATTTGGAGCTTTTCCGCAATGGCCGTCACGGTCATTGGACCTTGCTTGATCAGCAGCTGTAATATCCTGACCCGGCGCTTGTTTCCAAGCACCATGAAAAAGTGGTCGAATGACGGATAATTCATATGAACAATATATCATATGTTATGCAAACCGGCGGCCCGGCCACCATCTCTTGTCCGCCTCCATTGTCTTTTTGGATTAGGTGTGATTAGATTCTGCTTATGGACAACGATACTCTGCCGATTGTCATCGTCATCGCACACTTCGTTAACTTTATCTGTGTCTTGTTGTTGATTCGCAGCGGTCTTCATATCCTGGCCGACCACCCGTTGCTGTATTGGACCGACCACACGCGCCGTGATAATTATTGGCTCAAATTCGGTAAGCTTCAGATGCCCAAAGACAGATTGTGGACGGCGCACGACGAGGCCGAGGTTTCCAGCCATATCCTGACCATGCCCGGTGGCGGCCACCATGAATTCGGCATGGCCCGCAACTGGCATTTCACGGCAGCTTTTGTTTGGCTACTAACTGGCGCGGTGTATTGGGGCTATATGTTTGCCACTGGTACCTGGCGACGACTGATACCAACCAGTTGGAGCGTCTTTCCAGAGGCCTGGCACGACCTAGTCGGCTACATGACGCTTAACATTCCACCAGTCACCGCTTTCCAGCCATACGACGCCTTGCAGCAGCTTACTTACGCTGGCGTGGCGTTTCTATTACCGCCGCTCATGATCCTGACGGCCCTGGCTATGTCACCGGCATTCACCAACCGCTTCCCACGCTACACTTTGCTGTTCGGTGGCCGTCGGCAAGCCGCCCGCAGCCTGCACTTCATCGGCATGATTTTATTCTCCGGCTTCATCGTCATCCACATCCTGATGGTCACGCTGGTGTATTTCTCGCGCAATGTCAAACTCATCACGTTCGGCACCACCGATGTCCGCCTCAGCACCGCCGTCGCCGTGTTCGCCTCGGCACTCTTGTTCGTCTTGGTCTTTAACGTATTCATCACATACTTTACGCTAAGGCACCGCGTCGGCGTCCGCCGCGTATTGGTCGCCGTACTTAACCCGACCATCCACCTGCTTTTCGGTTGGATGAAACCGCGCAAGACTTATTCCAAGAAAGACATCTCACCATTTTTCCGGGTCAATGGCTATCCGCCCGAGACCGAGGAGTTTTATAAGTTGCGTGATAACGATTTCAAAGATTGGCGGCTGCATGTCGGCGGCATGGTCGAGAACGAATTCTCACTCAGCCTGGATGATCTGAAGGCCATGCCCAAGCAAGAGCAAATCACCAAGCACATCTGTATCCAAGGCTGGAGCGCCATCGGTGAATGGGGTGGCGTGCATATGTCGGAAATCCTCAAACGGGCCAAGCCAGACAAGCGCGCCAAATACATCGTCTTTCATGCCTACGACACCGACGCCAAGGGCAAATCGTACTACGAAGCCCTGCGCATCAGCGACATGAAAGATCCGTTGTCCATCCTGGCTTACGAAATGAACTGGCAACCCCTCAACCTCGAACACGGCGCGCCGCTGCGTCTGCGCTGTGAGCGCAAGCTGGGCTACAAGATGGTCAAGTACATCAAATCGATCGAGTTCGTCGACGATTTCAAGCACATCGGCGAAGGGCGGGGCGGTTACCGGGAGGACAATGTGCTGTTCGACTGGGAAGCCTCCATCTAGCAATGGCCACTCGGTCTAGCGACGGACGATATTTAGCGCTCGCCGCCGTTACCGGTCTGTTACTGCTCAATTTTTGGGCATGGTCATTACTGTCACCGCTGGCACCAACCTATGCATCCGAGCTTCGGCTATCCCCGTTTGCCATCTCGGCACTACTGGCCACGCCGGTCATCGTCGGGTCGCTAGGCAGACTGCCACTTGGGGCGCTGACCGATAAATATGGCGGGCGGCGCATCTTTGCTGTCATTTGTTTTTTGGCCAGCCTGCCGACCGCCTACCTGGCATTTGCTGGCAGTTACGCCGAGCTGGCCGTGGCGGCCTTTTTCATCGGTATTGCCGGCGCGTCTTTCGCCGTCGGCGTACCATTCGTAAATGCCTGGTTCCCGCGCGAAAAGCGTGGCTTCGCGCTGGGCCTGTTTGCCATGGGCAATGCCGGCACAGCCATATCCGGCCTGCTGACGCCGCGCCTGAGTGAGCAGTTTAGCCGCCCGTCGACATTTCTGCTGGTTGCTGCCAGTTTAGTAATTGCTGGCGGTCTGATGATGCTAAAGGGCAGGGACGCACCATCGTGGAAACCTTCTCGCGCACCCATGCGTGCCAGCCTGATTCAGGCCGCCGCTTGGCCGCAAGCTCGCAAGCTGGCCATCATTTACGCCGTCACATTCGGGGCCTTCGTTGCCTTTGGTTTGTATCTGCCAATCCTGCTGAGGGTCGTTTACCATCTGGAAATCACCGATGCCGGAGCCAAGGCAGCCGGTTTCGTCGTATTGGCCACGTTGGCGCGTCCCGTCGGCGGCTGGCTAAGTGACAAACTGGGTGGCGCTGCGATATTGCGCGCAGTACTGCTAACCGCCGCCGGGCTGGCCGCCATCGCCGCGCTCAACCCTTCGCTGATGCCGTTCGGCACCATCGTCTATCTATCTTTGGCTATTGTTTTAGGCTTGGGCAACGGCGCCGTCTTTGCCGTCATCGGACACTTGTGCGATCCCAAGCGAGTCGGCAGTGTCACCGGCATCGTTGGCGCCGCTGGGGGCTTAGGCGGTTTTTTCCCGCCACTGCTGATGGGCGCCAGCTATCAGCTGTTCCACTCGTACTCATTGGCACTGCTACTATTCACCGCGACTTGCCTGATATTACTGCCCGTAACCTTCGGACTCGGCTCACAACGCTACCTGGCGACCAAACGAACTTAGGCGGCGCGCGCCCTGGCGTCTATGGCTTGCCAGCCCTCGGATGATTCTGGCTCCATTGGGTCAACAGATAGTTTCCACATCCGGCCGTCGGCCTGCACGTGACTGATCGGATCGATAGTGCTGTAGACCAGTATTTGTCCGTTATGTATCTCGTCGGTATTCACGGCCAAGAATTCCTCCTCGGTCAACCGCTCCAGCAGGAGACCGGCTGCCCACATCCAGTCGCGGTGCGTCACAGCCAAGACATTGCGCGAACCTTCAACGTTTTCCATGAATTGACCGGCTCGTTCCACGACCGCCATCATCGATTCACCGTCTGGCGGTACCCAGCGCAGGGGGTCGCTTTTCATCTGCTCGTAGCTCTCTGGATGTAGTTGTTTGTGCTTGGCTGGATGCATGCCGCGGATGCTACCGCGATTACGCTCATCTAGGCAATTATCGTCCTGCCAGACGGCAATGGGCAAATCGAGTGCGATAGCCGACTGTTCGCTCCTGATGGCCGACGAGACGTAGCAACCATCAAAACCGGGCAGGCCGTAGGCCTCTATGATATGTTTTTGGATCCACAAGCCGGCCTGACGGCATTGCTCCACGCCCAGGTCGGTAATTTCTTCGAGCTCGGGTGGCTTGGTCGCCGTCACCGTTTCACCGCGCGCCCAGGCGGCCCGCCGCGCATCGCCTTCGCTTTCGCCATGGCGCACCATTATCAAATACTGCAAATTTTCACTCATGGTAAACTAACCCCTCAGTCTTGGTGTCGATGGTTTGTCCGCATCGAATCATACGCCCAGGATATCACAGCTGTGATCCCCGCACAGACTTATCCGAGGGGCCAAATCATCAAAGATGCCCCGTACATTTACTTTTTTGCGTTTGTGTGTTATAATATACGATAATAGGCTACAAAATGACGAACCAAGAGAAAGAACTCCAAGATACTGGCTCAGAAATTGACATATACGTCCAAACGGCTTTTGGCGGTGTGTACACCATCGTCGGCGAAAAACTAGCCGAGGATACCTCCGAGTTCACCAACAAAACGCCCTCGTTCGACTACTCGCTACATCTAGACTTTGAAGCTTTACAGTCCAATTACGCTGAATCAACTCCTAGTGGGGGTCGTCTAGGCATGCTGACCCAGAGATTAAAAGACTTAGGAATAGTTAAGCGCTGGGCAGCCGAACCGATAGAAACTACTTTCGAGTCCAGGCTGATGAGGAACTTCGAAGATTTGGTCGACAATCTGGACGTGGCAGACCTAGCGGTCGTCAGTCATAATCGTAGCGAAATCAGGGACCTCGACAAATTCAGGTTCGCGCCCATTGAGTCCAGCTACAGCAATTACAATTCACGATCGATCGAAAGTGCCGGATTTTTCGTCAAGCTACCCCAAGGCGTGCACTGCAACTACGACGTTAAAGGCAAGCCCTATCTGGACACCAGAAAAGCCTTGGGCCTAGTCTACGACGACCACCTGATAGCCGTGGGTGCCGCTGGCGTAAGTCTCACGGGTAACACTTTACTCATAAAACAGCTGCAAGACGTCACCGGCGTACATAAAAACATGTCGACCAAAAAGGAGTACTACAGCACCGGTCTGCACAACGGCATGGATTGGCGCCAGACTCTGGTGCGTGGCTGGGAACAGGTTGCCACCGAACTAGGCATGCCGAGCGTTACCATCCAGGGCTACATGAATAGCAGATGGGAGCCGGTCCGCGAAAGGGGATACCCATCGTACGACGGCGTCGCCGCGCAGATGGGCTACGAACCAGACGGCTACAACAACTGGGTCAAGGAGCTGAAATAGCTATGATGCGCCACGACATACAACGCCCAGGTCAGACCATCGAATTCTTTGCCCCCATACCCATGGTCGACCCGGTTAATCCCGACCTGGACAATCCGCCCCTGGGAGAGGCCCTCGACATCCCGTTGCCACCAGAAAGTCCAAGCCAAGACGCACTAGTCAAAGAACCGGCCAGTAGCTTCAGTGCATTAAAGGCAGTCGTTCGCAAGCTGGGCGGCAACAGCATTTGGGGCTACAGAGAAGCTCAGCAAATAACCCCCGGGCCAGAGGGGCGCATTAATGACCATTTCCCGGAAATAGTCGATGGTTTGGTGCTGCCCGACCTAGCCGTCGTCAGCAAAACTCGTGACGATATCCGCGACCTCGACAAGTTCCGACTCATCCCGCTCATACCCAATTACAATGCGCTCAATCATCCCTCCATGGATCCGATTGGATATGACGTCAAGCTTCCCCGGAACGTAACCTGCAATTACGAACTTTCGCATCGGCCATATCTGGATACCCGAAACGCTCTGGGGCTGGTCTATGACGATAGGCTGATAGCCGTCGCTGGCGCCGGCATCCGACGCTACGACCAGACGCTACTCATCAAGCAAATCCAGGATGTCTCCGGTGTCACCAAGCTCTTGGCAACCAAAAAAGAATTTTATAGCACAGGCCTCCACAACGGTATGGATTGGCGCCAGACTCTGGTGCGTGGCTGGGAACAGATTGCGGTCGATCTTGGCC
The DNA here is from genome assembly GCA_002441585.1 of Candidatus Saccharibacteria bacterium UBA6224. Classification (GTDB taxonomy): domain Bacteria; phylum Patescibacteriota; class Saccharimonadia; order Saccharimonadales; family UBA4665; genus UBA6224. Next base: position 236,991 of record DJWS01000009.1, read on the forward strand.
TAAATAAAATTGCTATCCAAGGCCACAAAAACAGCCACTGGTCGGCAGTGCAAGATAACGGCTACGCCGCTTACGATGGCGTCGCCGCCGCCATGGGCTATATTCCCAAGTCCAACAACTGGACCAAAAAGCTCAAATAGGGAACTACATCTCGGGGCGCTTGGGTGATTCCGGCTGGGCCGACTGCTCGTGCTGTAGCTTTACCGTGGCAGCCACGATTTTCTCTGACAATTCTCGGCTGAACAATTGCCGTATCGATGATCCTGTTTCCGTCCCGAAACCGGCCGGGTGCCGGTCATGTTTCTTGACGAACTCAGCCAGCTCTTGATCACGCAATATCACACCACGGGCGTCATATTTATCCGTTACTTCGTTGTAGGCGTTCTGCCAATCATCGGGCATGAACGAGTGCCCCAGCAGGTCGGCTTCGGTCAGTCCGATGGTGCGTCCCGTTTCGCGCGACACGCGTGCTACCAGGTACGACTTGGCAATCGTGGCGATATCCGCCAGGTATCGCGGCGTAAAGCCCTCGGTATGCTGAGCAACCGGCTGCAAGATCAGATCACGCACTTCATCAGAGGCAAACAGTGGCATCTCCATCTTATCGCTCGCCAGTAGCGCATGCAGCTTGAGTATCTCGTAGCGGGCCTGTTGGTTCTGTAGGCCGCAGTGGATTAGCACGCTAAAGCGTTGTGGCTGGATCAGCGACGGGTTGATCTTTTCCGGATAATTGGTCGAGGCGATGATATGAAAGCCACTTTCCTGGACGCCGGCCATCAGATTCAGCATGGTGGAGTTCGTCTTTTCGTCTTCGGTCACCATGTTCTCGATGTCGTCCACATGCAAGACTACTCGCCGTCCGGTTATTCGGGCCACATCAGCAATCCGCGGTAACAAATATTGCTTATCTTTGGGGTACGACAATTCTCGTTGTAATTC
>DJWS01000006.1 GCA_002441585.1 Candidatus Saccharibacteria bacterium UBA6224
ATTCTTTCATACAAAGATTTAGCCATCTCCAGCTCTTTGGTGCTGTTGGCGCCGATGACGCGGTTGATGTTGCTGACATTCCATTTGGGATCGCCAGGGTTGATGCGTTCCGGACAGTGAGCGAGCAGGATATCGGTACCCACCTTCTTGCCGGTTAGCTCTTCGATGAGTGGGGCGACGACTTCGTCACAAACACCAGGGTTGACAGTGGATTCGAGTACGACCAGCGTACCATTCTGAAGGTGCGGAGCAATAGCCGTGATGGCGCCGCGAACCGGCGATAAATCGGGTGATTTGTCGGGGTTAACAGGCGTGGGCACACATACGATGACCGCATCCGCCTTTGTTACGGTGGTGAAATCATCTGTCCAGGCCGCCGAGCTGTTCTCAAGTTCTTCGTCCGACACATCGTCTATGTAAGATTTGCCTGTTTCCAGCGCGCTGATTTTGCGTTTGTCGATGTCCAGACCAGTTACGTTGAACCCTTTACGATCGGCCAAGAGCGCCAGTGGCAGGCCGACATAGCCAAGACCGACTACGGCGATAGCTTCCTTGCTTTGCATTTTTCCTCCTAATAATCTGATGATAGTATAATGTAATTATCTTCAAGTTGTAACCAAGGAATGGTATGAAACTAGTCGTCGTGTCCATTTGCCGCAACGAAGCGGCAACAATCAGTGAGTTGGTAGAGCGCATCCCTAAGAAGTATTCAGGTATCGATAAAGTAGAAATTTGTATCATAGACGATGGCAGCACCGATGAGACCGCCGCGCTTGCCAAAAAAGCCGGCGCTACCGTTTATAGAGATGGTGCCAGCAAGGGCTTGGCCTTTCGGTTTCGTGAAGTAGTCGANNTTCCGCCCGGAAGATATCCCGAAGTTTGTTGCTCCTATCGTCAACGACACGGCCGACTTCGTGGCAGCCGACCGGTTTACCGACGAAAAGACTGGCAAAGTGCGGCGACCGCAAAACATGCCAACCGGCAAATACTACGGCAACAAGCTGGGCGCTTGGGTGGTCAGTCGCTTGGCGCACCACAGATTCTACGATGTAACTTGTGGATTCCGCGGCTACAACCGCAAGGCTATCTTGGCACTAAATTTGCACAGCACTCATACTTACACCCAAGAATCATTCCAGATATTGGCTGCCAAGCGCATGCGCATCCTGGCACTGCCAACCCACGTTACTTATTACAAGGGTCGAAAGTCTCGTATCGTTACTAGCATCCTCAAGTACACGATGATCAGCAGCCTTAACATCCTGCGCGCCTATAGGGACTTTGCCCCGTTCAGATTCTTTTTCATGGCTGGGTTAGTGCCCTTTGTAGTCGGCATGTTGTGCCTGATATTCTTTGGCGCCCACTGGCTTGTCACTGGCAGTTTCACACCCTTCAAATTCATTGGTTTCACAGGGTTATACCTCATAACGCTCGGATTTTTCTTGTGGGCAATCGGCACGATGGCAGACATGATGGTCCGCCTGCAAGGCACGCAAGAGAAAATGTACGAAGATATCAAACGCTTGCACTATCCAGACAAAGATTAGTCTAGTCCCGGCCGTGTGACTGGGCGTGCATGATGGCTTGTTGGATGTGGTGCGCAAATGCTTCGGTTGAGAACTGCTGGGCGGTTAGCCGGCAATCCTTGGACAGGTATTTGCGGGAGTCAAACTGCTTCAGTATCTTTTTGAGGCTGGCGACGGTTTGTTCGGCAAAAAGCTCGCCGGTAATGCCGGGGCGAACATAGTCGAGCGCGCCGCCTGCGCCATAGGCGATAACCGGCGTGCCAGCGGCCAGGGCTTCGACCGGTGTGATGCCGAAATCATCCAAGCCAGGGAATATGAAGGCTTGGGCCCGGCCGAACTCTTCTTCGACCACCGCATCCGATACGCGACCCAGGAATGTCACGGTCTTGCCACCCAATCTTCTCAGACGTTTGTGGTCTGGCCCATCGCCGATGACAGTCAATGGCAGGTCCAGTTCGGTGCAGGCGACGATGGCCACATCGAAGCGTTTGTAGGGCGTTTGCCGACCACTGACTACGAAACCCCGGCGCTCCAGGTGCTGGTTGGACAATTTTTGGAATCGTTCAAAATATACCGGCGGATGAATGACTAGGCTGGCTCGGTCGTAATATTTCTTTATCTCGGCTTGGATGTGCTTGGAATTGGCGATTATGTAGTCTGGGCGCTGGGCGGCTTTATAGTCCCAGCGGCGGAGTGGAGCGACCAACAGCCGTAAGCCCAGCCGGGCCAGCGGATCGAACAGACCAAAACCAGGCGCCCGCATGTACTCGTCATAACGGCTCCAATAGTAATGCGTCGGCGCATGACAATAATTGATATGGAGAGGGTGAGTGGTTCGTATGCCTTTGGCCTCGGCACCCGAGCTGCTGATGACCAAATCGAATTTTTCTAGATCGAGGTGGGTGAACCACCAGATGCGAAGCGGCGGGATAAACTTGCGGAGCCGGGAGAATGGCCAATGCTGCAGCCAACCAGTTACGACTTTGCCGTCCAGCCTTTGGCGCCACTCGGGCGTGCAGTAGGAAGTGTAGATGGGAGCTTCGGGGTACAGTTTGTGTAGCTGCTCGACCACGAGTTCTGCTCCGCCGCCGATAAGCCAATCATGGACGATGGCTACACGTGGTCCTGGGCCTTGCCTGACTGGTGGCTTGCGCAGGGTCATCAGTTTGCCCCGCGGTGCGTCAGGGTAATCCAGAATGTACGTAGCAGGATGCCGATGTCACCCCAAAAGGTCCAATTCTGGACGTAATAAACATCAAGTTTACGTCGCTCCTCGTAGCTGATGTCGCGGCGTCCGGACACTTGGGCCAGGCCTGTCACGCCCGATTTGACGCTGAGTATGGTGTGCTTGCGGCTGTACATGGCCAATTCTTCGGGCACCAGCGCTCTCGGGCCGACTAGGCTGATCTCGCCGCGCAATACATTGAACAGCTGCGGCAGTTCATCGATGCTGGTCTTGCGGATGAACCGCCCAACTGGTGTAATCCGGGGGTCGTGCGGCAAGAAATCGCCATTCTTGCGGTATGTGGTAATCAGCTCCGGCTTGCCCATTTTGGTGAATGCCTCTTCGGGGCTGAGACCACTGTATTTGCGATTGTTAGAGCGAAACTTAAAGACATAAAAGACGCGGTTGCCGCGAGTCAACCTGGCTTGCCTGAAGAATACCGGGCCGCCGTCGCTGAGGCGGATGGCGATAGCCGTCAGTAACATGATAGGCGAAGTGATGACGATGAGTAGCAGGCTGAGCGAGACGTCCGTCAGACGTTTGACCACACGCCCCCAGCCGACCAGCGCGGTTTGGTGGACGGCAATCATTGGTACGTCGTGGAACAGCTCAACGTCGATATTACCAACGAACAGCTCGCCGTTGCCCGGTACGAAGCGGTAGTCTAGATGGTGTTGTTGGGCGAATGCCAGGATGGCGTCATTGCGTTCGGAGTTGCCGTATAACTCGGTTTGGATGATGGTGTTGGGCAGGGTGTCGCCGAATGCCTTTACGGCATCCTCGAACTGATCGAACACCAGAAACTTGGTGTTGTATTCCAAGGGGTATTTCTTGGCCCCGACGATTCCGACGACCACGTCGCCAGTCTTGTTGGCCCGAGCCATGGCGGATGCCAGGCGAAGAGTTAGCTTGGTGTCGCCGATCAGGAGTACTCGATTGACGCCGACTCCCCGAAGATACAGCTGTCGGCGTACACCCCGGGCGACGGTCCGGAATATCAATACAAAAGCAAATGTCAGTAACAGGCCATACAGCACGACAAGTCGAGCGGGAAAGATGGCGATGTTGGCCAGATAGGCGTAGCTGATGACCGACATGATACCGACGACCGACCCCACGAACAGTCGCCAGAATTCACTGAATCGCTTCTCGTAAACACGCTGGTTGTACAGGCCCAGCAGGGCGAATACGATGATCCAGAAGGGCATGATGCTGACTATCAGGTTGAAATAAGTCATGGAATTGACGTGAGTACTGATGGGTACATGGCTGATAGAAACCCGCAGAATATAGGCCACCACGAAAGCTATGATGAGTGCTACGAAGTCACCAATCACCAATATCACGTTATAAGCCAGCGACGAGTTGTTCTTCATAGTTATATACTAGATTGTAACATCGTATGAAACCCAGCCATTTCGATACATTTGCCAGGCGTGCTACGGCAGCCCTCGTCGCTACGCTGCTAGTGATGATGCCCTTCCATGCTTTCCTGACGGTGTGGGGTAGCTCGGCCATCGGTCATTACACCCTGCTGCGCCTATGGAAAGAGGGGTTGCTCCTGGTGGCATTACTACTGGTGGCATATATTATCGTCCGCTCGAGTGAGCTAAGACATGATGTGTGGCAAAGTTGGCTGTGGCGGCTTGTGGGTCTGTTTGCTGCCGTTAACTTGGCGTGGGGCATTATTGCTTACACCCAGGGTACGGTCACTCTCAAAGCGTTGATGTATGGATACCTGGTTGATGTGCGACCCTTTGTCATATTGCTGGTAGCTTGGGTAGCGGCCGTAGGAGCCACTTGGTTATACCGCTATTGGCGGCGACTACTGATTGCTCCGGCCGCTGGTGTGATTGCCATAGGGCTGCTGCAATGGCTGGTCTTGCCCTACGACTTCATGAAACACTTTGGCTACAACGGCCAGACGATTTGGCCGTACGAGACAATTGACCACAAAACTGACTACATTCGCATCCGTTCGACGCTCCGCGGTGCCAATTTGTTTGGTGGATACCTGATTATCGTAATCAGTGTACTCGGCCAGCGGTTGCTTGGCTCGTCACGGCGTCGTGTGGCATGGGCGCTACTGCTACTCGCGGCGATGGCTACGATGTTCGCCAGTGGTTCGCGTGGTGCCTGGCTGGGCCTGGTCGCTGCCGGCGGTGTCATATTGTGGTTACGACTATCGAGTGCGCGCGCCCGGCGTTTGCTGGCGCTGGTGACGATCATATCAATCATTGTTTGCGGCGGTGCGCTAGTGCTGCTGCGCAACAACGATTTCGTCCAAAATACTTTCTTCCATACCGACGAACATTCAAACTCTGCCGTCAGCTCTAACGCCGCCCACATCGATGCCGCTGCCGAAGCCGCCAACCAGATTATTGCCGAACCACTGGGTCGTGGTCCTGGTACGGCTGGCCAGGCCAGCGCCTACAACACCGGTCATAATGCGCGAATCGCCGAGAACAACTTCTTGCAGATTGGTCAGGAAACCGGTTGGATCGGCTTGGCCTTGTGGGTAGCCATATTCTATCTGATAGCCAGGGAGTTGTGGCGACGCCGCGGACTTGCGTTGGCGCAGGTCCTGCTGGCATCGTTGGCTGGGCTGATGGTCATGGCCATGCTGATGCACATTTGGAACGACGACACGATTAATTATCTGTGGTTCGGTTTGTGCGGTATCGCCCTGGCTCAACCTGGTGCGCCACGGAAAGACAAACATGCCAAAACTGCGTAAGCCAACCAGGCGCGGTGTCAAACAGTTCGCCATCTTTAATCTGGGCGGCATTTCGTTTTTCGTAATTGGCTACGGCGTATTCGTGCTGCTGTACGGACTACTACACTGGCCGTGGTTACCAGCTAAAATAGTTGCCGATTTTATGGGCTGGGCAGCCAATTTCGTCATTCAATATTTCTGGGCCTTCCGTGAGGAGACGGCTGGGCACAAACATCATCGCGTCACCACCAAGTTCACGGCTATCAGCCTGGTCAACCTCGGTATCGACTATCTAATCGTCGGCTTGCTGGCCTGGCTTGGGTTGTCGCCGTTCGTCGGCCTTATCATTGCCGCCAATTTCTTTACTGTCTGGAAATGGATGTGGTACAAGCACTGGGTGTTCAAGGCTACGAATCATGATAAATCGAGTTAGTTGTGACGTTATTTTTATAACGCTAATGCTACAATAAAACTATGAACGAAAAACAAACATCAGTCCAGACACCCCCGGAAGCGCCCGTGCGACCAACCAAGAAACAACGTGAGCTGCTGACGTATATCGAGGCCTTCATCGCCGAACATGGCTACAGCCCAAGCTATCGGGAAATCATGACTGGCCTCAATTACACATCCGTCGCGACGGTGGCATTGCATGTCAAAAGCCTGATCAAGCGGGGGCACCTGCGCAAACGTGACTATTCGGCGCGCTCACTCGAGGTCGTCAACCCGACAGGGGAGACCAAAAAATTGTCTAGTAATCAAGTGAGCCCCAGCGAAGAAAAGTGGCTGATCGAGAAGATAGAACATGCATTCATCCAGGCTGAGTCGCTCGGTGTGCCCGATGAGGCGACGCTGTCCGACTTGTCGGCCCTGCTGCAGGCGCTCAAAGCACTTGGTTTGCCAGAGGCGGCGCAAAGTTTTATGACTAGGTTTACGGCTCTCAGGCAGACAGTTCAGGCATAAGCGTGTATACTCGTAATCACCGGAAGGCAAACGGTATGTACAGGATTGGTGAAAAATCACATCACCGCACAAAAGTATACCTACTGCTCCTTTTTCTACTCGTAGGCTTGATTATCGGTGGCTCTATCGCCGCCCAGCGGCTGCTCAAATCCAATACCCAGTTATCCCAGTCCGAGGGTGTTATTCGGCATGTCGATGTTGTGACGAAGGCGACCAAGCAAGTCACCGAACCGCTGTTTACCATCCGCATCCCCGAGACTTGGAAGGAGGTCGAGCCTAAGTACATGCCCGCTGCCCAGTATTCCTGGCAAGGTACTAGCAAGGAGGATACGGCGCGGTGGCTCGACCTGTACATCGACAGTATTCCGTCCAAGATGGCGGTAAATCGGATGATACCTTTGAGTTCCGGTGGCAACAAGATCATCGTCGACGACAGTGTATCTGACAATTGTGTTAACTTTACGGATGAGAAGGCCGTCGATGCCCGCACCGGAACCATCATCGCCAAGTGGTCGGGGGTGACATTCATTTGCGACGCGGCCAACTCACTACGTAACCTTACGGGCACCGGTTCGGCCGAGGGCATCAACACCCTCACGCTGAAGGGTGCCACAAAGGGTACGCACAGAGTATTCTTTGTCTATACCGACCACAGCGGTAATCCGGATTACACGCCGTTCACCGACGTCCTGAATTCATTCGAGCTCCGCTGACTCTGCTCAATTATGTATACAAAAATACTATATCTAGCGTAAGCATAGGCTGCTACACTACTAGTTAGTTAACAATGTAGTGCTGGAAGTAGGTGAGAATCCTACACTGTGCCGCAACTGTAATCCACGATTCTTTAGAAAAAGAGCAGCCGGACAAAAAGTCGCACCTTTTTGCCCGCGCGTCGAGAAAAACGTAGTTTGTCTCGAAGTGGTAAGTCAGATACAGCAGTTAAGTCTCTCGAGCAAGAGCGGTAGGCGTCGTTTTCAGGCCCTCTGTTTCAAGCTCGAGACAGAGGGTATTTTAATGAGCGTCGCAGCGATGGTCGAGACAGAGGGAATGGCTAGAGGGGATAAGACACCCTTCTTACAGATGGCGGAGTTGGAGTCAGCGGCGCCTCCGTTAGAGGCCGCCCTCGACGAGGAATACGCCCACTCTATGTCGACTATCCGTCGGCTTGGTGAGGCGGCAATTTTGGGTCTCGAAAGTTTCGATCGCCGCCGCGAACTGGCTTTTGACGATTTTAGTACGGCAGTGGTCGAGATGATCAACAGTGACAAGGAATACGGAAAGCTGTTCGACGTCGAGACCGAGCGCTTCCATGGCTATTCGGATGGGCACGTGACATCGAGGGATGGTAAACCGATGGTGGATTTGGTTGCCGATGGGGCAGAAGCGTCTCGCAAAAAGGCCGACGCCAATCCGTTGTATGAGGGTCAAGCAATGCGTGATGCCTGTGATGCCGAGGTAGCTGCCAAGGTCGACCAGCTCCGGCCCGGCGAGACTTTGTTAGGAATCAGCATGGCGCCGCTTCATGACTTACGCAAACACCGGTCGACATATCGCAAGCTAGGCTATGCCGAACTACTGTACCTCCAGGCGTACACGCGGGTCGACGAAGAGGTATTCGTTGTCTTCTCATACTCTGCCGATGCCAGTAATGCTCGGGTGTGGCGAGAGGTGGCTGCTAACCATGACATAACCATACCCGATGACGAATCCGACAATACCTGGTTGCGCCATACGGTCGTGCTGGATATGGACGAAGCTCAAGCTCGCCAGCAGCTGAGGACCATGCGGCGCGAGTACTACCAGACTATCGGAGAAGATAAACAACGCTATTCGGCGACGGAGTACACCGAACAGCACGAGACCGTCATGCGCGACATCTTCGACCAGTACTATCTGCCGCTATCCGAGGCAGGATACACTCAGCAAAACAACGACGTCCTGAAAAGTTTCGCGACCCAATTGCTTGGCCATGATATCGCGCAGCTTGAACCGGGCATTCGCCGGCAATTGATTCGCATCGCCAACATGCAAGGCTTCGATGATGAAGCCGCCAAGGCAGTCGATAAGGTCATCCGGTTCGCGGCTGCCGAGCAGCTCAGGAAAGGATTAGATAGCTTTATGACAGCTCGGCACCAAGGCCAGCCAATCGTCTGGTCAGGGGTAAAATCGATGGCCTCAGCTTACGACCCAAGCCTCATGCACCAGATGATTGCCCAAAATGTCGAAGTAGGGGCAATTGCCCGGCGAGAATATCTGGGCTGTGCCGGCAACGTCAGCATGACGACCGATGCCAGCCTCTCGGAAAAATCATCGGATCGAAATCCGCAAGAAGCCTACGGTGGAAGAACCGACAGCGAAGAAGCTGGCGGCAAAAAGCTGATGTCTTGCCCGCACTGCCAAGCCATTGTCTATGATGACCCCTGCGCGGCGCGGTTGAAGTGCTGGGATTGCGGTGCGCTGGTGGTCAACGGAAAGGTTAAGAGCACGGGCGATGGTGGCTCCAAAGCGCGAGAGGCCCGACGCGAAGCAGAACGTGCCGAAAGAGCCCAAGCCGAAGCTGCCAAAGGTCAGGAGAAAGAGACGGTGGGTGAAACCGGTGAGCGGTCCGAGAATGTCCGGGTACAGCACATAGCCCAGCTAGCACTTGCCGCCTAAGAGTTATAATAGGGGTATGACCGAAGACGCAAGTGCTGACAGCCCCGAGCGCGACGATGGGGTGTACCAAGAGCTCGTAAAGGAGAAGATTCCGGAGCTATTTTGTGATTCCTGTGGATTTTATCCCATTGAACCCGTCCATGGGCACTTCGTCTGTCCTAGCTGCAGAATGCCGACCAAGTGCTGTGAGGGCGGGCCAATTGCCGCGTAGCAATCGAAATTCATTACGTCCACGGATAGGGATTCTGGCGGGGACATTCGATCCGGTGCATATCGGGCATATTACCTTTGCCCTGCAGGCGATTGAGCACGCCAACCTGGATGAAGTCGTATTCTTGCCGGAGCGTCGTCCACGTCACAAGATTGGGACCGAACATTTCGCTCATCGTGCCAGTATGATTCGCCAGGCCATCAAACTACATCCTCAGCTTTCCTTGTTAGAAGTGGTGGAAGCTCGCTTGGACACGACCCGGACGTTGCCGCGTTTGCGAGCAGTCTTTCCGGATGCTGAACTGGTATTGCTGGTAGGTTCGGACGTTTTGCCATCTATACCGAACTGGTCGCGGTCGGCCCGACTGCTCAACCAGGTAGAGCTGGTTGTCGGTGTCCGCGAGGGTGAATCGCCGGAATCGATGGAACTACAAGTGGCAATGTGGCCCGAACAACCCAAGTCATTGAGTGTTTTCCCAAGCTTTGCACCGGCTGTTTCTAGCAGTAAAGTAAGGTCGATGTTGCGTGCTGGCAACGCTAGCCATGGGGTGCTGGCAAGCGTGCGACGCTACAGCTTGCGTAATTGGTTATATGTCCGCTTACCGGGGAATTCATAATCCAAAAAATCGTTGACAACACGCTCGTGCTTTCACTAGAATAAGAGAAGTTTCTAGCGCAATATGCGAGACTTGCCCAAAGAGACAAAAACATTAACAAAAAATCAAAAAGTACACGACAGCAGTCGTGCGTTTTGTGTACGTGTTTGACACAAGGTGCTATTTGCTATTGCTGCGTGAAGTGAGGAGATCACATGCCCGTCAAGGTAAAGGTCATGAACAGTGACGAATCCAAGGTACTTGTTCGCGTACGCCGTCCGGTGTGGCAACAGTTCCTGGAGTACTAACTCGTTTACAGGTTCGATGGACCAATAAAGCCCCGGTTAACACCGGGGCTTTCATGTATGTCGCGAAAAGTTCGTTTAGTTCTTTTGGGCTGTCTCGGCCAGGGCTTCGTCGATTAGCTTGGAGAATGCTTCGAGCGAAGGTTGGTTTGAGCTGTCGAGCAATTTGACGTTCTCGATTTTCTTGCCGTTCAGGTAATAGGTCGGTGTGGCCATGTCGTCACCGGTTTTCTTAAAGGCGGCGATATCGGCATTGATGGCATCATTAACCTTGGTGCTCCTAAAGTCGGTCTGGAATTTCGGGACATCCAGTTTTAGCTGCTGGGCATATTGCGTGAAATAATCCAGCGCGTTGGTGCTGGAGCTCCAAATGGTTTGGTTCTGGTATAGCAAATCGTGCATCTCAAAGAATTTGCCCTGTAGCCCAGCGGCTTCGGCGGCGCGTGAGGCGGCAAATGCATTTTGGTGTAGCGACGTTAGTGGCAGGTGGCGGAATTGGAAGCTGATCTTGTCGCTATATTTTTGCTCCACCTGGTTGGTCACTACGAAGAAAGTTGCACAGACTGGGCATTGAAAATCGCCGTACTCGAGCAGCGCGACTTTGCTAGCCTTGTCGCCCTCGATGTGACTGGTGGGTTTGGCATTGCTGGTTGATGGATTGTCACCCTTGTTGTTGCTGTTGTCGGTGAAGACGACCACACCTATAAATCCCAGCACGATGATAATCAAAATAGCCCAAAATTGTTTCGACATTTAGTTGTTCTCCCTCTGCGGATTAGTATAGCGCATGTTAGCAGTGTTACCGCCAAACTTTCAAAACGGCTCCAAAAATCGTACCATGAAGGCATGTCGCAATTCCTGATTGCTGTCGTTTGTTTGGTCATCGCCGTCGTTGCTATGGTGATGCAGAAGACATACTTTTATATCTCGGTCAAAGAGCTCAAACGCCAGGCGGCTCATCATGATCCGCTCGCTTCGGTGCTATGGCAAGCTGTGGGTTACGGCACCACTCTCAGGTTGTTCTTGTGGCTGGTCACGGTCGTGACGGCCGGCATAGGACTAGTGTTGTTGGCTACCGTGGCACCGATGCCACTGGCCATCATCGCCGTCGGATTGCTACTGATGTACACCTTTGCTTGGTTACCCAACACTCGACTTAGCTCGTTCGGTGGCCGGATTACGGTATTCGCTACCCCGGCAGTCGTCTGGATGCTAGCTAAGGCCACGCCGCTCCTGCGTCCGGCACAGCAATTCGTCCGGCAATACGCCGGCCAGAGCCACACCGGCTTGTTCCAGCGTGAAGACTTGGTCGATATGTTGACTCGTCAAAAGCATCAACCAGACAATCGGATCGACGATGCCGAACTTGACATGGCCATCGCTTCACTGACTTTTGGCACGAAGCTGGTTCGCGACGTGTTCGTACCGCGCAGCCGTGTCCGGGCTGTATCGGCTAACGACGAGATAGGTGTTTCTGTCATAGATGAGCTGCACAAGACACTCTACACCCGTTTTCCGGTATACGACGGTTCGCCCGACCACATCGTGGGCACGCTTTATTTGTACGATCTGGTTGAACATCGCATGAGCACTCAACCAAAGGTGTCGAGCATCATGGAACCGCGCGTCTTTTATGTTCACGAAAACGACACTCTCAGCGAAGTCTTGCACACGTTCTACCAGACGAAGCACCAGCTCTTCGTGGTGATAAACAGTTTCGACGAGTACCTTGGCATCATTACGCTCGAGGATGTCCTGGCCCAGGTCATCGGCCGCGACATCATCCACCCGGTCGATCATGCCCACAACCGGCAAGAAGTAGCCGCTCGCCATGCCAAGAAAGCCGCCGCCCCGGAGGCCGAAGACGCATCAGAACCTACCGAGCAATTGCCCGCTGAGGACAAGAACGAGTAGCCACAGCGCTCACTAGATGTGATTCGTCGTCAAAAGGTGATAAAATTGCACCGTATGAAACGTTATATGGTACGCGTAAATATGAATTCACGGATCGGCAGGCAGTAGCCGGTGCTGCTCCTGTGTACTCGATCCCCACTCAGCCGTCCATACAACTAACCGAGGAAAACTTATGAGAATTCTTAGTTCTGATGTTGCCGCTCACGCTGGCAAGACAATCCATATCGAAGGGTGGCTACACAAAAAACGGCTGCTTGGAGGTCTGACTTTCATTAGCGTCCGCGATCGTCGCGGCCTGGTCCAGGTGGTCATAAAAGACAAAGATGAAGTCGAAAAGCTGCGCGGTTTGCAAATCGGGACCGTGTTGGCAGTAGATGGTATGGTCAAAGAAGAGCCGCGAGCGCCAGGTGGCGCCGAGCTCCACGATGCCAAGCTTACCATCATGATGCCAGTTACCGATGAGCCGCTGATTGAAATCGACAAACCCATCCAGCACAAGGCCGAAAACCTCGACACCTTGTTTGAAAACCGGGTGCTCAACATCCGCAACTTGCAAGAGCAGAAGATCTTCCGTTTGCGTGGTCAGCTTACCAAAGCTATCCGCGAGTTTTTGGATGACAACGAATTCGTCGAAATCGACACGCCCAAACTTCTGGCCGAAGCCACCGAGGGTGGTGCCGAAGTTTTCAAGCTAGACTATTTTGACAAGACGGCTACCCTGGCTCAGAGCCCGCAATTTTACAAGCAGATCATGGTCGGCGCTTACGAGCGCGTTTACGAAATCGGCCACAGTTATCGTGCCGAGCCCAGTGCAACCACGCGCCATCTGACGGAACTGACGATGCTCGACATCGAAATGGGATTTGTGAAAGACCACGACGAAGTGCTCGACATGGTCGGCGACATGACGCAGTACGCACTCAAAACTGTCTATGACAAATTTGCCGATGACCTGAAAAGCCTAAACGCGCCTGAACTTCTGCTGCCCAAGGATGGTAAAGTGCCACGGTTTACTATCGCTGAAATCCACGAGATGTACACCAAGGCAACCAAGACTGACACCACGAACGAGAAAGATCTGATACCGGACGAGGAGCGTTGGATAAGCGAACATGCCCGTAAGAACTTGGGTAGCGATTTGGTGTTTGCTATCGAGTTTCCTATCGAAGCGGCCAAGTTCTACCACAAAGTTGATGCCGAGAGAGGCGTCGTTATGTGGGGCGACTTATTGTTCCGTGGGCTCGAGCTAGCAACCTGCCCGCTGCGCGAGAACGACTACGACAAGATGATCGAGCAGATGACAAAAGCCGGACTAGACGTAACTCATGAAGGTTTTAGATACTACCTGCAAGCGTTCAAATACGGCTTGCCGCTGCACGGTGGCTGTGGCTTTGGTATCGACCGCTTGGTCGAAAAGACCATCGGCTTGGCTAACGTCAAAGAGGCCACCTTGTTCCCGCGCGATATCAACCGCCTAACCCCGTAATATCATGAGCGATATCAAACTTGTCTTGGCTGATATGGACGGCACTATGATGTCGTACGGTTCGCATGAAGTTTCGCAGCGGGTGCGCGACGCGATAAAAGCCGCCGAGAAGGCCGGTGTCACGGTGGTGGCCGTGACCGGCCGGCCTTACGAAATGGCTCAAGAGGGTCTAATGACGCTTGGTATATCCGGGCCATGCGTCTTTGACAATGGCGCTACCATCCGCCAGGCCGAAACCGGCAAACTACTCTGGAATAACTGGCTCGATGTCGAGGTCGCTCGGCAGCTAGTCGCATTCCTGACGCCGTACAGTTCGTGGATTGACTATGCCATCGAGCAGGACGAGCACGAGCCCCGATTGAACGAAGTCGATTTTGTCGAGACGCCAGCACCGTACGTTTTTGCCTACATTCGCCCCGAAGACCACCCAACTATCGTCGATTATTTGGCGGGGATACCCGACATATCCCACTATGTGGCGCCGGCCATACGGGCGGAGGGTCGTGTTGGTATACAAATCAACCACGCCCGGGCCGATAAATTCCACGGTGTCGAAGCTTTGCGTCAGCTGGTGGATGTGAGCAAAGAATATTCCATGGCAATCGGTGATGGTGATAACGACGTGGCACTATTTAGGAACGCCGGTCTACGCATTGCCATGGGCAACGCTACCGACGGTCTGAGACAAGTGGCCGACCATATCGTCGAGACTGTCGACGACGACGGTTTCGCCATCGCCATGGACAAGTTCGTTCTGTCTTAGCTTTGCTACAATGTCAGCAATGCAAGAAAACTATCACTTTGGGGACTCTCACCATCAGCAACGTAGTTGAGATAAATCTACATAACATCGTTGCAGCCATCTTCGACATGGACGGAACCATGATCGATAACATGAGCTATCACCAGAAGGCTTGGCAGGAGTTTTTGCGGCGTTACGGCATACAGCTAAGCGATGAAGAGTTCAAGCGAAAGATATCCGGCAAAAAGAATGATGCCATCTTTGAGATCGTATTTGGACGCCGTCTGGACGATCAGGATCTGGCACGCTATGCCGAGGAAAAGGAAGCACTGTACCGAGAACTTTATTATCCATATATTCGCGAGCTACCTGGCCTCAGTAAAACCATACAGACCTTGCAGGATTATGGATTGCGAACAGCCATTGCCACGACGGCGCCAGCTAGAAACAGGGAATTCGGCTTGCAACGCCTACGGCTAGAGGACAAATTTGAAGTGATTTTGGGGGACGAACATGTGGCACACGGCAAGCCTGATCCTGAGATTTATCTCAAGACGGCTGCGCAACTCGGTGTCGAGCCATCGAGGTGCATCGTGTTTGAAGATTCGCCGGGTGGTGTGCAGTCGGCCAAGGCTGCCGGCATGACGGTGGTCGGTATTTTGTCATCGCACACAGCCCCAGAACTGGAGCAAGCGGACTACATCGTCAACAATTTCACCGATCTCTCGTTTAGCTAAACCTAAACCTAGTATTGGATATAGGGGAATCGTTGTTATTTAGGGTACAATACTGCTTATGGCTGACAAGAAAGATTCCGACGAAAAAATCCATGTAACTGTTCATTCGGCTGGGTCCGATAAGGCTAGTGTTGATGATGCAAAAGATTCTTCACATGAGCAACCAATCGACGGCCGCCCCGATCCGGAAACGACCGAAGAAGACATGGCCAACGACGATGAAGCCGACAAGCCAGAGGCTGATTCCGATCAGCCAAAAGAAGAAAAGCCGGACGAATCGAGAGACGAATCGGAAGTCGACCCTAAATCCGATGATGCATCAGACGAGCCAGATAAGCCAGAGATAGAAACCGCGGAGGATAAGGCCGGGGAATTGCCAGAAGATTCCGACAAGGAGTCATCAACAGAGGACAAATCAGATGATTCCCCCGAAGATAAACCCAAGGATGCGCTCGACGAACCAGACGAGGCCAAAGCTGAGCAAGGTGCCAAGCCTGAATCTGACCAATCGGTAGCGACAGATCAGCACCAAGAGAACTTCAAGGACATGAAGTTTGATGCCGTTGATCCTGACGAGCCTGCCGTCGGTGACATCATCGCTCAGCAGGCCCGCCGCACCGAGTTAGCTCGTATGCAGGCAGAAGCTGAAGCCAAGGAAGAAGCCGAAAGCGAAAATCAGGCAGGCCTGAAAGACCAACCCAGCGTTGCTACCGGCGCTATCGTGGTTGGTGGCCGGCGCTCGTACAAGAAATATTGGATTGCATTGCTGATTCTGCTGTTAATCGCCGCGGGTGCCTGGTGGTGGATGAAATATCGCACAGATTCGACTATATACACGGACAACACGACCAGTACTAAATACAGCCAGCAAACTTCCAATAATACCCCGAAAGTCGACGGGCTTCAGCTAGACCCGAACAAGAACTACGGTGATAAATACAAGGCTGGTTTGCTACCGGTAGGCGATGGCAGATATATGACTAGCGGAGCCAAGAAAGGGTATGTCTATTCTTGTGATCAGTACGCCAAAACCTTCCAGTCGGGCGGCGCCGGTGCCCAGACCCGCGGCCCATGGTTCTCGGGCGACAATAAGCAATACGACATCAATAAAAAGCTAGCCGTGCAAGGAAGCGTGAAATGGACCTCGAACTTGACGAACAAGGTCGATGGCACCTACCGGATCATCACCACTAACGATTTACCAGGACATGCCACCGGCACATTCCCCGTCTCGTCCGGCGACCCAGCCTATAAATATGACAAGAACCCCAACAGCATCAAATCTCAGTCATTGACCTATAGGTTAAACAGCGCTCCGAAATACCAAGCAACACCTAGTTGTATGGGCGGGGAAGTTGGCGTCATGTTGAGCGGGGCGGTACTTTTCAATGCTTTTGACGCTGGTGGACGCGACGCCGGTGCCTGGGAAGTGCAAGACGATTGTGATGGTCACCCCGAGAAGAACGGCGAATATCACTACCACACCTTCAGCAGCTGTATCAAACAAGTCGGTATCGATAGCGTTGTTGGTTTCGCGCTCGACGGTTTTCCAATCACCGGGCCACAAGTCGGTGAGGGCAACATCCTTACTACTAGCGATCTAGACGAATGCCACGGCATAGTTAGCTCGATTACGCTTGATGGCAAGAAGGTCACACAATACCACTACGTCATGACTCAAGATTTTCCGTACTCGGTCAGTTGCTTTCGCGGCGCGGCCATACAGTCACCAAAAGCAGGAGCGACCACTCAGCAGCCACCAACATCTTCGACGCCAGGTACCAAGCCGGACAATGGCACAAATCCACCTCGCGTATAATTAACCCGCTAAGGGGTTGCAAACCTTCCCCTGCTCCATTACTATACAAAGTATACTAATGAGAGGGAAGAATGATGACAATTATTGATGTACGCAGCAAACAAGAGTTTGACCAAGAACATATCGATGGTGCTTTGTGGTTTGATGTTGATAATATCGCCGCTGGCAAAATGCCGGACCTGCCAAAGGACGATGAGATAGTGTTGTATTGCCGCAGTGGGGCCCGCAGCAATGTCGCCATGCATCTGATGCAGCGCCAGGGATTTACTAATGTGGTAAGTGGTGGCGGTCTGACGCAAATGGCAATGCGCGGACATAAGATTGTGCGCTAGGTCCAGCTAAGTATAATAGGGGAGATAATCCACTTAGAAAGGACTGCCATCCATGGCATCAGCTCGAAAACCAAAAGTTGCCAAACCGTCCGATAAATTGCTCCCCCGCTTCAGCCTGGTATTCTTCAACCGCCCACGCCTGACGGCCCTGTTGTGGGTGGCATTGGTGGTGTTCGGGGCGGTCAGCTACACCACGCTACTGCGTCGTGAAGGTTTCCCGAACGTCAACATCCCGGTTGTCATCGTCAGCGGTAGCTACGCCGTAAATAGTGCCGAGCAAGTTGATACCAAGGTGGCCGCGGAGGTCGCTAACATCGCCCTCCAACAAGATGGTGCCACGTCGGTCGAATCGCACAGTGAGGCCAACTTCTTCACGACCGTCATAGGTTACGAGGAGAAGGTGAGCGCCAAGACGGCGAAGGCTCAGCTGCAGCAAGCCGTTGAAGCTGCGAAGGTTTTGCCAAGTGGTGCCAAACTCAGTTATACAGCACCATATTTTGGCCCTGGAGGCCCATCCGCTCAGAAAATCGATATGACGGTATCCCTCACCGGACAACCTTCGGCCAGCTTGGCTGAACTGGCCAAGACGGCCGAAGCGGCCACGACGTACCTCAACCAACACAAGGGCGCTCAGGTCGAGAAATATTTCGTGATGAACCCCTTCGAAAAACTAACCAATCCGGCGACGGGACAGCTAGTCACACTGCAGCGAACTTTCGATCGTTACGGCGAACGCCAAGATGGCAAGGTCACATTTTCAAAGTCCGTTCTCATCGGTGTCTCGGGTATCGATGATGCCGATGTGCTACGCCTGGACAGGCAAGTCCAAGACGAATTGTCACAGTTAGCCAAACAGCCGCAATTCAAATCTTATGAGGCAAAGGTCAGCCTGACGAGCGCCCGAACTATCGATGAAAGCATTTCGGAATTGCAGCGAGTCTTGCTAGAAGGACTGATTGCCGTCTTGGTGGTTGGGTCAATCCTGATTGCCATTCGTGCATCATTCATCACCGTGATTTCTATGCTCACGGTCATCGCCAGCACCATCGCACTGCTGTATCTCATCGGCTATACGCTCAACGTCATTACATTGTTNNGATGCTCGTACCGTCATCAAGGAAGCAACGCGTAAGATCAGCCGGGCCATGGTCGCGGCGACGACTACAGCAGCCTTAAGCTTCGCACCGTTGCTTTTTGTCAGCGGTATACTCGGTAACTTCATTCGTGCCGTGCCTATCACCATCATCGCGGCACTGCTGATCAGCCTGGTGGTGGCGTTGGTGTTCATTCCGTTTTTTGCGCGCTTCATGCTGTTGGGCAAAAAACAGCTTGGTGATGCCGGTGCGGTGCGTGAGGTCGCAGCGGGTGTCGAGACCAAGATCGCCCATGCTCTAGGCGCGCCGATGCGTTGGGCACAACACCATCGCAAGCGTGAGTTTGGCGTCGGCATCTCGGCCGTAGTGATAGGATTGATTTTTATCGGTTTGGCGGGCTTGATATTCAACAAAGTTACCTTCAATATATTTCCGCCCACCAAGGACACCAACCAACTAGCTGTGGCCATGACATTCGCACCCGGTACCACGGTGCAACAGGCGGAAGCTATCGCCGATAAGGTCGACGAGCAAACAGCCGACATACTCGGACAATATTTCGTCGATGCATCTTACTACGGAGTCGCTAATGCCCAGACGGCGACGTTATATGTAAGCATTACACCTTACGGCGAGCGCGAACCGACTTCCCATGATTTGGTCGCGAAGCTCGAAGGCGGATTGAGTGGCTTGGACGGAGCAAAAGTTGATGCCTATCAGCTCGATGTGGGTCCGCCCGCCGCAACCCTGAAGGTCAATATCAACGCCACCAACCGGCCGGCTGCAGAGAAACTGGCGGCCGATATGGCAACTTACTTACAGGGCCGCGAACTGACTCGTGCCAGTGGCGAGAAGGCAACCATCACCGAGGCGAATATCGATAACACCAGTGTCTATCGCCGCGTCGGCACCATGCCCGTGACGGGTGTATCACTGGCCTTTGACGGTACCGATACCACCACTCTGACTTCGCTGGCCCAAACTGCCATCAAGGACAAATTCGATGCCGAGACACTTGCCCAATACGGGCTCAAGACTAGTGACGTGGTGGTAGATTTGGGAGAAGAACAGCAAAACCAAGACTCGTTCAAGGCACTTGCACTGGCCTTTCCGATTTTGCTGGTCGTAATCTATCTGTTGCTGGCGCTACAATTTAGGTCATTGCTGCAGCCGCTCCTGATATTCTTGGCGATTCCATTCAGCCTGTTTGGTGTTACCGCAGGACTGTATTTGACCGACAACGCCTTTAGCTTCTTTGCCATGCTTGGTTTCTTCGCACTGATTGGGCTTAGCATCAAGAACACGATTTTGCTAACCGACTACGCCAACCAAGCCCGGCGCAGCGGCATGGGCCCGGTCGATGCCGCGCAAGCAGCCTTGGCCGAACGCTTCCGTCCGCTAGTCGCTACCAGTTTCACGGCCATCTTTTCGCTAATCCCGCTGGCACTCGCCAGCCCGTTTTGGCAGGGTCTGGCCGTCGTCCTCATATTCGGCTTGGCGTCGAGCACATTCTTGGTGCTGACAGTGTTCCCCTACTACTACCTCGGCGCCGAATACCTGCGCATGAAAATCAGCCGGACCAAGTTCCTGACTTGGTTTGGTCTCAACATCTTGGTGGTTGGTTTGGTATGGTATGTCACCAAATCTATAACCGGTGGGCTGGTAACGCTTGCCTTACTAAATAGCCTGCTTGTCTATCATGCGCGTTTTCGCAGCCTGCCCGTAAGGGCCAGACGGGGATAAACCTAGGCTGCTACCTGTCGCGATTCGGGGTGAGTCCTAATCATGTTTTCCAGTCTTGGATAGTGTGACTGGCGTGGATCGGGCAGGGGAATCCTAGTGTTCTCTACACCTACTTCGTCCCATCCGACTGATATACTCTTGTCGGACCCGCCGAAGGCCTGCAAGAATCTACTTCGGGCGTGGGCCCGAGTCTTTTCTGGGGCCTGCTGCTTTAGTCTTTCTATCAGGTGCTCGTCCGGCATATACTTTGCCCAGATACTCTGTCGTAGTTTTTCGGCTATACCACCTTTACCGATGACATCCCACGTCAAGTCTATATCGCGCAATTTCACGCTATCCCAAGCGCAGCCGTGCTTCTGCCGCTGCGCACAAAGCATCTTATATCGAAGTGCCCAATCCGCCCTATCGTACAATAATTCCGGATCTTGACGGAAGTCGGCTATAGCCCTTTCCCATTCTTCCAGAGCATCCATCTCCTGATCTTCCAGCAGCCCCTCGGCGGCCAGTGACTTGCCGGCTTCGATGAATTGTCGCTGGACGCTAACAGCGTTGGTCACGGACCCATCACTTAGCTCGAATTTGCCCTGGCCAAGGCTGTCGTTAACCTGGCGCATGGCCTGAACAGGGCTGATTAGGTCTACCCCAGGGACATCAATGTCATGTTCCTGTAGGCGCAAGACAATCCTGGTGGTGGCAAGTTTCATTTGCATGGCCCACGGTGACATATTGGGGTCGCCACCGACCACTTGTACGCGCGACCATTCTTTGTCTGCCAGTCCTTCATGACGGAGGACGATTATGGGCTTTTCGCTCATTGTGCCACTAGAGAATGCCTTGCGGATGGTAGTTGCTTTCTGGCTTAGATGAAAATCACCTTTCATCGACAAAAAACCGGCGCCGAAAAGTATCTGGCGAGTCGCGACATGGGCTGCGACGAGTAGTAGCTTGGAGGGCTCGATGGGCACCTTGGCCTCCGATGCCTGATAATTTTCATGATAGCCACTGGTGTTGCCGTCTCTGTCGGCGACACGTTTGTGTTGACGAAGGCTTTGGTAGCGTGACCCGCCGGATTTCTCGGTTAGATTAGTGCTCAAACAATCCTGCACAACCCTTTCGCCGGCAATCTCAGCCGCAACGGCTTCGGTGAATCTAGTTGTCTCTGGTGTAGCATACTCCAGGTGGTCACCAACATCGACGTACATCCTGGCACCATTCTGCAAATACTGACAAGGCGTACGATCGTAGCCTAGCATTGTTTTAGCGTAGCTTTTTATGTAGGCGTTGAGCACGCCTGAGCCAATCATCGTTACTTGGTTAGTAGAGGTGTCATTGGCCATGACCGCCCACTCCATTTCGGTACCATTTACGCGGGGGTCAATTTCAGCCATACGGTCGCTCTTCCTTATAACAGTAGTATACAATCAAGGATACTAAAATCAAACCCTTACATCACAGAAAGTCCAAATTGCAAGGGGTAGCAGCTTATAAATCGGTCTTTTTTCGTTTTACCCGTTTCTTAAACGCGTCTTTGAACTTATTGGCATCATCTTTAAGCGCCCGCAACTCTTTTTCAGTTAGGGCATCTATTTCTCGTAAACGTTCTAGTAGCAGGCGTCGGCTGGCGCCTGCCGAAATATGTAGTGATCTTTTTGATGGCTGTTGGGGAGTTTGCGCATTCATAAGCAACCCCGCGTTCTATCTGTGATGGTCTTAGATTGATATCCGGTACATCACAACTTTACTGTAGCACTTGCATCACATCTGGTATGTGATAATTGTCATATCTGTTCATCACAGCTTTGGCGCGTTGTCTAAACTCTGCCAGACATACCAACTGGCGATAGATTCATACGGTGCCCATTCGTTTTGCGTGGCAATCGCGCGGATTTCATCCGGGCTAGGAGCATGGTCTAGGTCATACAACTGCCGGATGCCGTTGCGAATACCCAAATCGCCTACTGGCAGCACGTCGCTGCGGCCCATGCAAAACATCAAAAACATGTGGGCTGTCCATTCACCGATGCCTTTTACCGGGATAAGCTCGGCCACGACAGCTTGGTTGTCTAACTTGTCCAAATGATCAAATCGTATCTGGCCATCCAGGATATGCTGGGCGAGGTCGCGCACATAGGCTGCCTTGGCCCGCGAGAACCCGATGGCCCGTAACTCCTCCACATCTTTGGTCAGTATTTGCTCGGGCGAAGGGAATTCGCCACCGAACATATCGCGGAACCGCCCTTCGATGGCGGCGGCCGCCTTGACGCTCAGCTGCTGGCTGATGATGCTATCCACCAGCTCCTGGTAGTAGTTGCGATGCGGCCGGATTGTGCACAAGCCAGCCCGTGCAATTACCGGTGCCAGCATGGCATCATGCTCGGACAGATATTCAGCAGCCTCACGGGCGACTTTGGCGGTTACTATCATATGTATAGTCTACATTTTAGTTTGGTCTAGTGCATGTTAGCGTCAGGTATCATCCAGCCACCAACAAAACCACAACAGCTTTTGGTCCCTCTGGCTGTTACAATTTACCCATGACAAGCCATGAAGAATCCGGTCCGCGACATTGTCCGGAAACTTCCATGGCGCTCTTCCTTATTGGTGAAGGTGAGGGCTTACGCCCGCAGGGATATTACGGCGCGGTGGTCCAACTTGGCATCACGTATCGGGGTGTCATCAAGGCCCGCTGGGCGGCAGAAGATGCCGGCCACGCCGAGCTAAATCTCTCCCACGGCATCAACCATATCGTCACGCCCGAGGGGCAAGAGCATCTAGCGACCTTGTCTGAGGAAATTCGGCAGCAGGTCAAAGAGGTCATCGCCTCAATCTTCGAACGTGCCGACGCAGACGCGGTGTGACAAAAACTTACTAGAGACATCCCACCCTATTAGGCCAAGCTACGTTAGGCTATCAGGAAGCGACATTGAATATCATGGCAATCAGGGTAAGCCAGTTGACTAGTGCAATAAGCCGAAAACGGGTCGTGGTGCTGTCTAGATTTGAGACCGTAGCGAGGCTCAATAAGCAAATGGCTGCTACCAAAGGTACTAAAGCGTATAGAATCATGAAGCTCAACACTGATGCCAGGTTGTTAAATGTCAGTACATACCAGACGGCACTTATTAGCAAAATTATTGCCTCTATCTTAAATATCACGAAAACTTTACGCTCGATCTGGGTGGGTTTCTCTTGTTTTTGTTTTGTGCTCATTCTGGCATCATACAGCTCGCCCAAGAACTATGGCAAGAGTGGACGTTAGACGAAACAGCGTAAGACCATGACGCATATCCCGCATTTGCTACAATGTGCTTATGCCAAAAAAGCAACCACCGACGCGAAACCCGCTGCGACTGTTCTCCCGGTTCTGGAAACGAAAAAGCAAATACGAAAAGTTCATCCTAATTTTCTTCACAATTCTAGGGACGTTCATACTAACCAACATCATTATTCACCAAGTCAGGATAGCTTACGAACGAGCCCAGTACACTCGGGCCATTGCCGATTTGGACACCCTGTATGACGAAATAGCTGCCAAAGTAGGTCCCGCAGACGAGGTGAAAGATTCACGATACTGCCGCTACTCCAGTATGAAATATGAGAAGGGACCCAGGTCTTGCTACGTCGATAAGTACTTGGTGTATAAGAATCAGACCGAGGTGAGTGCCATTAAGCTCTCCCGCGACATCACCAGCACCATCTTATCAAGTACTTCAGTGGAATTCGAGAAAACCCGCCCCTTGTGGGCGAGTGAGCCAAATCGAGTTGACTTCACTTCGACCACCTTTAGTGCGGGGGGCATAAAGGGGTGTGACGCCATTTTCGCCTACGTGAATTTGGAAGAAATGGAAGACCCTTTCTTCACTAAATATGCCGAAGGGAAAGGCCTGGGAGTGCGGTTTAACTGTAGTGGCGGATCCCAAACTGAATACTTCCCCGTCGTAAAGTGACGCCTTGGCCAGAGGTGACTACAGGCTTACAATGTGCTTATGCCAAAAAAGCAATCTCCCACACGAAACCCTCTGAAGCTATTCTCCCGATTCTGGAAAAGAAAATCCAAAGACGAAAAATTCATCCTTATATTTTTCGCTATTCTGGTTACGCTCATACTATCCAATATCATCATTCACCGAGTAAGGGTGGCTTACGAACGGGCCCAGTACACCAGAGCCATCGCCGACCTAAATACCCTGTACGATGAAATAGCCGCAAAAGTAGGCCCTGCCGATGAGGTGAAAGAATCGCGATACTGTCGCTATTCCAGCATGAAATATGAGAGGGGACCCAGGTCTTGCTACATTTACAAATATTTTGCCTATGATAATCAGACAAGGGCCAGGGCCATCGCCCTGTCTCGCCAAATTATCCAAGTGATTAGACAAAGTGGCGTAGTGGACTTCGAGAGAGAGAAGCTCTCTCAGTCTAGCTTTGCGGATGATAGGGACTTTACCGGTGTCATATTCAACGTTCAGGGTATAAAATATTGCAGTTTAGCATTTGGCTATGTGAATCCAGATGACATAGAGGATATGTATTTTACTAAATACGAAGAAGGAAAAGGGTTGGGGGTGAGTCTCGATTGTAGTGGGGGCGACCAAGCCGAATATTTCCCTGTAATAAAATAGCCCCTTTGACGAAAACGTATGATTAGTATACGATAAGCTCAGTTCAGGAGTAGATGCTTGTCGTGACCCGAAATCTCCGTTCATATGTTGTAGTGGCCGTAGCAATAATTGCTGCAGTTATATATTGTGCTGGTAATGCCTCGGCATCCGAAGCGGATTGGTTTGGTGCTGGCAATGCCGTAGCGACTCACAGTCGAGACTACGGCACGATCCAAAGAGCGCAAAACTTTGATTGCGTGCCGCGCAAACTAGCGAATGTCTCAACTGACGTATGCCTGATGGGCTCTACGATAGGCCCGATAACTACCGACGGCAGGATAGTCGTAGACGGAAATGCTTACCTTCTAACCGACGGCAATCTACATGGTTATATAACCTCGATACCAAACTCCAAACGGTTTATTCAGACCAATTTTGTGTCCACTGGGGCATACCTGCATGTCTATGATCAGCTGTATCGCCAGGACATCGATCGCAAGCTGTATTGGGGGCTACCACTCTCGACTAGGTATGTGATAAACAAACCCTGGGACAGGGGGCTGACGGACAGTAGTGGGGCGATGCTTAAGGTCAACGGCCCCCCTCTTGCATCCTCTAGCAATGGGGAATGGATGCTGGTGGATGTCCCGTATGTGGGGCTATTTCGCGTAAACTCTGACATGACAGAATTGGTACCATTCGGCTTATCGATGGAGCAGCTGAAGGCTAAAAACCAACCGATTTATAACTTTGCTATTTCTAATGACGGAAAACATGTTGCCGCAGTCGGCCCCCAGACATTGTCGATCTACCAGCTGGATGGCTGCGCTCAGCATGGTTATGTGACAGGTACGGCGCCCAGTTTTGAGGGCTGTAAGTCAAAGAATATCTGGAGTGATGTGGTTGCAGGGTCGGCAAAATTGACCGGGCTACCTAACCTAGAGATAGCTGGCACCGTCAGATTTATGGATGATTTCAACGTCAGCCTGGATGTTCGATATCGGGACTCCCGCAGTCAGCCATTTAGCTATCAACGCTATAACGTAACGGCACCTGGGGCAGAACTGCACAAGTTGGGGTTACTAGGAATGGGCGACTCGTATATTTCTGGCGAGGGAATCGGTGAATATTACGAAGGAACAGATACCAATGATAATAAATGCCACCTTGCGTACGCTTCGTATCCTTACCTTATAGGCGGGGGCATGTTTGATAGCTATAAGTCAGTTGCCTGTGCGGGTGCGAAGACCATGGATGTCAATGGCAGAAGCCGCGATTATACGGGGCAGACCCGCAATAAAATTAAGCTGTCGGAAAGAACCCCAGACTCAGTCTCGATCCTCGCATTATTTAGCCCGGGGTACGCCCAGCAACTGAACTTCGTGGACACCTACCGCCCCAAGACAGCGCTTCTGTCCATAGGTGGGAATGATGTCGAATTCTCGAACATCGTTAAGTCATGCGTTGCTGGTGATACATGCTTCGCAGACTACGCAAGCCGCAGACAGAAGGCCGAGCAAATTGCAGGTATCTTCGATTCACTAAAAGAAACATATGAGGGCATCCTGAATTCGGGGACTCAGTATCTCTATGTCGTGGGCTATCCGGAGATTGCCAAGACGGGCGGCGATTGTGGACTCAACGTGCACCTAAACGGTGGTGAAATCGCATTTGCTAACGAGCTGGTTGGGTATTTGAACCAGACTATCGAAGCGGCCGCGTCAGCCGCCGGGGCGCGTTATGTCGATATATCTCGGGCGCTCGATGGGCATCGCTTGTGTGAAACGGTTGATGGCGATATTGCAATGAATGGTCTGACGGCTGGCGATGACAAAGGAATATTTATACCATTCACAAATGTGACGCTTGGTCCTATCGCGAACGAGAGCTATCACCCCAATGAGCTGGGTCATGTGCTGATTGCCAAGACTATCCTAAACAAGACTGACAATCTAAGCCAGCCTATGCCGGTCCCCGATAGCACCGCCCAGGCCCCACCGATTAATGATGATATGCCTCTGCTGGCTGGTATGGGTGACCCTGTGCCTTTTTCTAAACTGGAAACAGTGAGCGATCTAGTAGATGGCACGGTCTACCAGGACACTCCGACGACCATCAAGGTCGATGGTCTGGAGGCAAACACCCTGCCGAATTCCGAATACGAAGTGGTCCTGCACTCAACGCCGGTTTCGCTCGGTAAAGTAACTAGTGACGCTAATGGCGACATAAACGCTATCGTAAAAATCCCGGCTGACATGCCGGTTGGTTTTCATACTATCAATCTGTATGGCAAAGACTATGGTGATGAGGACATTCAGATCCAGAAGACGATTTTTGTCGCGCATACCCCAGATGATTTGGATGGAGATGGCGTGCCGAACGCGGATGAACCATGCCTGATCTTTGCATCGAGTGGGCGGGATGTTGATGAGGATGGGGTTGATGATGCCTGCGATGCCGTCATCGGATTGGCCCCCATCCATCCGGCGGATAAAGTCGGAGGGGATTCTTCATTGCCGTCCAGTCCCGATGTCGCTACCTCGGCGATATCTGGGAATCCTCAGGGTGTAGTTGCTGCCAGATCTCAGTCTCCGTATAGCGTAGACAGTGCTATCAACCAGCAACCCGCTGCGGCAGGAGTGGTCCAAGGCGCGGCGACTTCGTTAGCGGACGAAACGGCGACTATAAAGTCGAAGAATAAAACACCAACGGTGACCACTGTCGAGACATGGTGGCCAGCCGCAATACTGCTGTCGTCCGCGACACTGCTGGGCGTATGGATCGTCGCGCGCCACGGCCGACATTCCGCCTAATTCAGCAAAAATATAACAGGCCGCAATGCTCATGTGGTCGGCTGGTTGTAGTTTGAGTAAGCTTCGATGCGGCGGCGATGGAGTGACTATCAAATGTGATGAGCGCTTAGGTTACAATGCTTGTATGGTAACTAAACTTTTGCTGATAAATCTTGGCGTGGTGCTGGCGTACATGGCGGCGTGGTTCGTAGTGGGATACCGCAAAAAACAACTCAATACTGTGGATGTGGCATGGGGCAGCGGGTTTGCCATCATTGCCTGGTTGGTCACATTGCAGCAGCCATCAGCCCGAAGCTTGCTGATAGCCGTGCTGGTCAGCATTTGGGCGGCGCGCATTACAAACCATTTAGGTAGGCGTGTGTTCAGTAGCGGGGAAGATCCGCGCTACAAAGAACTAAGTTCCAAGTGGAAGGGCAACTTTTGGCGGCGCGCATCCTTTTCGATATTCATGCTGCAGGGCGTGCTGGTAGTAATCATCAGCCTGCCGGTGACTATTGCGGCGGGGGAGCAAAATGCCAACCTGGGCTGGCTGAGCGCGATAGGCGCTACGTTGTGGCTAATTGGGTTCGTAGTCGAATCGGTCGGCGACCGCCAGCTGCGCCGGTTCGTCGCCAACAAAGCCAACCGGGGCAAGGTAATGGACCAAGGTTTGTGGCGATACAGCCGTCACCCAAACTACTTTGGCGAAATGGTCCAGTGGTGGGCCATTGGGCTGATAGCGTTGCAGGTGAGCTACGGCTGGATTGGGCTGCTGGGCCCGCTGACTCTGACTTATTTGCTACTGTTCATATCTGGTGTGCCATTGATAGAAAACCGTCGCAAAAGCGACCCGGCATATCGCCGCTACATGGAACGAACCAGCATGATTGTCCCGTTGCCGCCCAAAAAGTAGCAGGTTTTGGCGTATAAGCATGTGCGTTATACTGGGGCTATGGACGGCGCACAAAAACCAGATCAGCCACTAGATAAACCAGGCGCACCCGAGCTATCGCCGTCAGTAAAAGTGCCTGCCAGCGCTCCGCTAAACGACATACCGCAATCGGCACCGGCTTTCCAGCCCAGCTCCACGCCGGCCGCCCAGGCACAGGCTAGCTCTCAGCAAGATACAGACGACGATGACGTCGAGCCATACGCCAACCCCGCCGAAGAGCGAGAGGCCCAGGCGGCTTATCTGCGCGATTTGCGCCGGTCTGGCAACGACGATTCGCACAAAGTACGCAACATCATCTTGATAATCGTAGGTGCCATAGTAGTCCTGGCGCTAGCCGCCGGCGCCTACTGGTGGTGGGGCGGTCCTATGCCGGGCGACAGTAAGAAGACGGACAACACTACGCAACAACCTGTCACCCAAAACGCGCCGCAAACCAAGACCGACCAATCCGCCACGACCAAAACCACCGAAGATTACTCGTCCACCACATTTAGCTTGTCACTGGCTTATCCATCCAGTTGGACACCAGCTGAGGCCAACGGTGTGCTGACCATTACTTCGCCGGTAGTCGACCTGACCGACGCCACGGGGCAGAAGCAAAAAGGCCAGATGGTGCTGACGGTGCGCAACAAACAAGTGCTGTTGCCGGAGTTCGATAAGGGCAGTGCCGCCGCTGTCTTACCATCCGAAAAGATAAAGTACACCAAGCCGTCATCGACCCAGCGTGCCTCGACATTTGTCAGCTATTTGCAGTACGCCGAAACTACGACCAAGGGCGGTCTGGACGGCATTTATATCACGGGCGACGCCGGTTACCAGTACGGCCAAACGATTCCGAAGGGCGACATAGCCAGGATTGATCCGAAGATAAGCCTAGGTTTCGTTAGTTGTGGTGATGGCGCATGCGCCAAAGGCACTCCTACCCTGCCGCTGACCATCAGCGGCAGCAGCTGGACGGGCGCCGACAAGGAGGCCGTGATGGCTATGTTCGCCTCGATAGTGTTGCAATAACGTATTTATTTCTTGAGTTCGACCACCAGCAAGTGGCCGTCGCTGACAAAGTTGACGCCAAAGCCCTGGCCGCGCATGCGGAATGGCTCACCGGCTTTGATGTCTTGGACCGACTGGACCTGGCCAGTATCTTTCAAAGACTTTATTATTCGGTCCCGTTCTTCGTGGTGGAGTGAATGGACATGATGGGTCAGCTGCAAGTTTACCCAGCGGAAACCGCTAGCCCGGACATCATCGGTAGCAGCACCGATCCAGATGGTTTTTTCGCGACCGATGAATTGCCGGAAATGCTTAGCCCAAAAGTGGAAATGGCCGTGATCGTCGGTGCGATCGACCAATTTCCAAAAACGGACGTGGTGGCGGCTGCGCGGACTTAGGTTCTTGCCGTAGGGTATCTGGAAGCCGAGGTCTTGATGCCGATTGAACAGGAATAAGGAGCTGAACGGCGCCGTGGGGTATGGTTTGTCGAAGACGATAGCGTAACCCTCGCGCAAGGTGTTGCGCAGCGTGGCCTTGTCGGCCACATACCAGCCGGCTCGCTTCATTGCCCTGATAAACTGCCTCTTGGATTTGGCCACCACGGCAATATTGACCGGGTCGGATGGCAAACCATCGCGGGTGGTGGCGTACAACGGAATGTGATCGGGGCGAATCAGGATGCGCCAGGTTCGCATCAGCGCCGGTAGTCCGAAATATGCCATGCCGATATAGACAATGACGATAGATACAAAAAACGGAAGTCGCCTGTCCAGATAAGGGAAGGCGATGAAGGCTGCAGAGTAAGCGAGCGCGATGCCCAGTGCGAGGACGAATAGTCGCCACACCGAACGCAGGAGAAATGTCGTCACAACTAATAATTATAGCGCATCGTTACCCCTGATTCTCACTAAGCCAAGGTGGCTGCCCGTTAGCTATTAGCGTAAGCGTGATACAATAATCTTGATATGGACCATCACAAAGAGCACGACAACGGCGGTGAACATCCCGTGAAACCACCAGAAGCCGATAAGAATTCAGATGCCGAGCAAGCCAGGCAAGATAAACCGAAGCAACCAGGTGTGATGGACGTGCGTATGCCGCGTCCGGCAACGTCAGGGCCGATACCAGCACCCGCCGAACCCAAGCCCGAGGCAAACTCGACGCCTCAGCCAAAGTCGGCTGACTTGTCGAAACTGGCAGTGCCAGAGGATGAGCCCGAAAAGCCAGAAATCGCACCCGAGCCTACCCATGAAGACAAGCGCGCTCCCGATCCCAAGCCGGTCATCAACAAGCCACCTAAACCACCGAAACAACCCGGTGTCGGACTGGCCATCTTTGCGACTATCGTCATCGTACTATTGCTGAGTGCGCTCGCGACCTACGCTTACCTCAAGACCAACGGCGCCAATATCCCTTAGTTTGCGGTATAATTGACCGGATGAAAGAAGTGGTCTCTGTATTGATGCGGCCCGGAGCGATCGCAGTTATTCCGACCGATACGGTCTACGGTGTGGTTGCGCGTGCCGCCGACCCTCAGGCTGTAGCACGCTTGTACGCGCTTAAGCACCGTGACCACAAGCCGGGCACAATTATCGCGGCCAGCATCGATCAGCTCGTCGAGCTCGGCATCCCCAGGCGCTATCTGACCGCGGTTGAGCAGTTCTGGCCTGGCGCCGTCAGCGTCGAAACGCCTCATGATATCGAATACCTGCACCAAGGCACTGGTCGGCAGGCCATACGGATTCCCGATGATGCGGAACTAATAGATTTACTAAATCAGACCGGACCGCTACAAACTAGCAGTGCTAATTTGCCCGATCAGCCGCCTGCTACGACGATTCAGGAAGCCAAAGCTTATTTTGGAGACGCGGTCGATGTATATGTCGATGGCGGTGATTTGTCCGGTCGACCACCATCGACCATTATTCGCATCATCGATGATGCCATCGAGGTAGTCCGCCAGGGTGCGGTCCATATCGACGAATACGGCCGCATTACTCATTAGGACTTATCAGAGAACTCGTGGCGGAGCCATTCGTCGAGTGAACCGCCACCACCGCCGGCCATGCCGACGACCATGTCGCCATTATCCAGGTGTTTTTGGATGATGGTTTTGAGTCTTTTGTCCAGCTCGGCCGCCTCGGCAACGGACGGGTCGGCTAGATGTGAAATGAGTTCTTCCGGCGGAATGATACGGCGGGTCGGATCCTCGCGAGCCAGATAACTCGGTGTCCAATAGACGTGGGCGGCGCCGTCGAAACAATCACCATAATCATCCATCATGAAATGCTGCCGGCGGTTGGTCAGGGGCTCGTACACGACGATTAATTTCTGACCCTGGTCGTCGGCCATCTCGCGCGCTACGCTCATGGCGCCGCGGATTTTTTCGGGGGTGTGGGCGTAGTCGCTGTACAGGTTCGGCACCAATTGTTCCATGCGGCGCTGCAGGCCAGGGAACTTATTCATCAGGGTAACCAGCAGGGCAATGTCTTCGCCAGTGGTTCGGTGCAAACCCTGGGCGGCAATCCAGGCATCGAGCCGGTTGTACAATCCCTTTAGCTGCACCATGTCAGGGTTATCATGCCAGCTGATGATCGACAGTCGTTGGTTGGGCTCGAGCAATAAATAGTCGGCGTCGTCCTGCCAGAGAATGGTGTGTTCGCTTTGTTCGATGAATTCGCGAAAAGCCGATTGGTAATCCTCGCGGGTCGGAAAAATCTCGTGATGATCCCAGCTGACGCCACTGATGAGGCTGAGGTGGGGGCGAAAAGCCAGGAAATTACGGTCGAACTCGTCGCACTCGTACACGAAATATTTGCTGCCCGGGGCGTACTCGCCCATATCGCCGAAGCCAATCTTGGCGCCGACAGAATAACTGATCGGGATGCCGAGTTGTTTGAATAACCATACCACCATGGCGGTGGTCGTCGATTTGCCATGCGTGCCGGCGACGGCTATCATCTGCAAGTTCTTGTCGCTGACGATCTGATTAAGCAGCTCATCGCGCTTGGAGCTGTGGATGCCCTGCTCGCGGGCAAAGGCCAGCTCTGGTGCGTCTGGGTTTTCGAGGGTCAGCGCCGAGGTGTAGACCACCCAATCGATGGGTGATTTGTCATGAACGCGGGCAATCGTGTCGCGACTTTGGTCGATGGTTATGTCAGTGATGCCGTGCTTGCGCAAGTATTCGATGTACTGCGAATCTTGCTTATCGGAACCCGACACCGTATAGCCGGCCTGTTTGGCGATAAGTGCCAAGGGGCCGATTGCGGTGCCGCCGATACCCGAAAAGTAGATATGCATATACCTTAAGCTTACCGTGGTAATCATGACTCGTCCAGCGGTGACTAACAAACTGCGGCAAGCAGCGACGATAACGGTTATACTTGGTGCATGGACAAGCGCACCGCTCATTATGTCTGGACCCGGCTGGAGAGAATCAAACCATGGTATGTGTTCGTCAGCCTCCTCATTTTGGTGAGCTTTTCGGTGTACCAATTGCGTAGCAACAATCTGCAAATGGCCAAGCTGCGCGATGCGGTCTATCTGGCCGACGAGCGGGGCACAGGGGTCGACGAGGCGCTCCAGAATCTCCGTAGCTACGTCGGTCAGCACATGAATACCGACCTATCGAGCGGTCAGAATGCCGTCTATCCGCCGGTGCAGCTCAAATACACCTACGACCGTCTGATTACCACTAAAAGCGAGGCCACGGGCGACCGTAATGCCAAGATTTACACGGATGCTCAACGTTATTGCGAAGACAAGATCCCGTCAGGTTTCTCGGGTCGTTACCGCATCGGTTGTATCCAAGAGTACGTTACTGCCCACAATGCTTCGCCGACTTACATAAACGCCGATTTGTATAAGTTCGATTTCTATACCCCGACTTGGTCCCCCGATTTGGCAGGGTTCAGCTTGCTGTTCAGTGCCATCGTCTTTGTCTTATTCTTGCTACTGCTGGCCGCTCGATTCATCTTCAAGCAATTAGCTGGCGTCAAATAACCGTCTATAGGCAGGCTGATATGGCAACCTCGGCCGTGACTGGCACCAAATAAAACACCCGCGCTAGGCGGGTGTCTTATGATCTATGATCTGTAGATACTACTGGCCGGTACCGTTGTTGGTCGGGGTAGTGGTGGCTGGTGTCTTGGTGGTGTCAGTGCTGCCCTGAACCGGGTTGCTGGTGGCGCTACTGTCGTCACACTTCTGGCCGTTCGGGTTAGCTTCCTGGAACTTATCGACGAGCTTGGCGACTTGGCCGTCGGAGCTCAGGTTCTCCCAGAAACTCACCTGTTCTTGGTTGATGACCATGCGGTCCTGTGGGCGGTGCAATTCACAACCGAGCTTGATGAGCGAGATCTGACCGGATGTTTCCTTGTTGTTAGTGTTGGAGGTTTGCAGGTAGAAAACGTTGCTCAGAACCATGTAGCGAGAGTTGACTGATGTAATCTTGCCAAAGTAGACCTGGTCGTTCGTCAAGAAGACGGCCTGGAGCTTGTCGTTGTTGACATAGCGCGCCTCTGAGGTCGGCTTGGAGAAGATGAACAATGCCAGTGCCGAGGCAATCAAGAGGGCGATTATAATGATAAGGGCACCGCCAGCAACACGGAATAGCTTGTTGTCACCGTTGCCGCCTGTGGGCATGTGGGATCGGGAGTTTGATTCACCTGAGTCATTGTGCTTGTTTGCTGATGCGTCGTCCTCGCCGCTTACCGGGGAGAAAGCGGTTGCACGTCGTTGTGTACCGTTATTTTGGCCACGATTCATAAAGTCCATATTTATACACCACCTTTTCTAAGCGTTTATGGTTATAACGACCAGTGTAATACATGCCTTGCCCAGAGGCAATATCTAAATTTACGATGCGCTACGCTGGTGGCAGGGTACGAGCGATATTTTCGCCCAAGGGGTGGAAATTTGCCGCTTCAGGGTTGACAAACAATTTTGCGCCAGAGTATGTTAGGGATACCACTAATTCGTAAGAGAGGGAGAAGCGCATGGCTTATCAGCACACGAACTCAAAGGGTGTAACTTACTACCTTAACTCAAAAGAAGTCACACTTCGTGGCGGCAAAGTACAAAGGATCTTCTACTTTAGCAAAGACCAGCGTCCAGAGGGTTGCGACCTTCCTGATGGCTACACTGTCAACGAAAACCCACGCAACG
The DNA here is from genome assembly GCA_002441585.1 of Candidatus Saccharibacteria bacterium UBA6224. GTDB lineage: Bacteria > Patescibacteriota > Saccharimonadia > Saccharimonadales > UBA4665 > UBA6224. The sequence continues at coordinate 34,568 of DJWS01000006.1, forward strand.
GTTTCCTGACAGTCAAGCGCGCCTAGTCTTAAGTCCTTAGACTTTTATATAAACACCCGGAAAAATCACCGGGTGTTTTTCTTGTGCGTACATTGGTGGCCTCTGCTACAATTTATACCCATGAGCAAAGTCATTCTCGAAGTAAAAGACCTGCAAAAAAGCTACGGTGACCAGAAGGCTGTCGATGGCGTCAGTTTTAGCGTCAAAAAGGGTGAAATCTTCGGGATATTGGGGCCGAATGGCGCCGGCAAGACAACTACCCTGGAGATGATCGAGACCTTGCGCTCAATCGATGGTGGTAGCGCTAGCATCGACGGTATCGATGTCGCCACTAATCCGTACAAAATCAGGGGAATCATCGGTGTGCAACCGCAAACTCCCGGTTTTCAGGACAAGACCAAATTATCAGAACTGATTCAGATGTTTGCCGCTGCTTACGGTGAAAAGGTCGACCCCAAGAAGTTCCTCGACGAGGTCGACTTGGGCGAAAAGGCCGATTCATATGTCGAGCAATTGTCGGGCGGCCAAAGACAGCGCTTCAGCATCGTCGCGGCCTTGGTCCACAATCCCAAGGTATTCTTTTTGGATGAGCCGACCACAGGCTTGGATCCGCAGGCTCGTCGCAATTTATGGAAACTCATCCAGGAAGTCCGCGACCGCGGCATCAGCGTCATCCTAACCACCCACTACATGGACGAAGCCGAGGTGTTGTGCGACCGTATCGCCATCATGGACAGGGGCAAGATTATTAATCTCGATACGCCCAAGAACCTGATTCGCGACTTGCTAAAGCGCGGTTTCAAGAAAGAACAGCATGTCGAGCAGGCTAACCTCGAAGACGTATTTATCGACCTGACAGGAAAGGGGTTGCACTAAAATGACACTAAAGCAAAAATTTTTCACCGTCTGGGTCTTTTTTGTCATCAACATGAAGCGGCTATTCCGCGACAAACTCGCTCTGTTTTTCACTTTCCTGTTCCCGCTCATCTTTCTGTTCGTCTTCGGTGGACTGAATAGCGGTACCAAATCGGTTGATTTCAAGGTCGCCGTCATCAATCGCTCCGAAGCACCGTTTGCCAAGGAATTCGTCAAGGAACTGGGCAAGAACAAGGCCTTCAAGATTGACGAATCAGTAACTACGTTCGAGCAAGCCAATGAGTTGATGGGACGGAGTGAGCTTGATGCTACCATCGAGTTGCCACCGTCATTCGGCCATCCGGTCAAAGGCCAGGGTCACCCTTCAGGCCAAGCCATCGTCCGCTACACCCAAAACAGCGAGCAGGCTGCCCAGACGCTGATGAGCGTGCTGCAGGCGCAGTTACAGAGCATAAACGTCCATCTGGTGCACACCGATACACCGCTTAGTGCTGTGCCGGAGCGCCTGAACGAACGCAGCCTGACTTCATTTGATTACGCCTTTACGGGGCTGCTGGGTTTTGCCATCTTGGGTGCTGGCATCTTCGGGCCTATCAATGTCTTTCCGGAGCTGAAAAAGATGGGTATTTTGCGTCGATTGCACACTACGCCCATCCGTGTCTGGCAATATTTCCTGAGCGTGATGTTTGGTAACGCCGTTTCGGGCTTGATGTCGCTGGCCGTGATGTTCGTCGTGGCGGTCGCGGTCTTCGACCTGAACGTCGTCGGCAACTATTTCGAGTTATCACTGTTTCTGATATTCGGCATCATCATGATATTGGGTATCGGTCTGGCCATTGGCGGTTGGGCTAGTAATGAACGTCAGGCCGCTCCGCTGGCCAACCTCATCGTCTTCCCGATGATGTTCTTAACGGGTACGTTCTTCCCACGATTCTTAATGCCCGATTGGTTGCAGGGCATAACCACCTTCATTCCGTTGACTCCGGTCATCGATGGAGCGCGGATGATTGCCACCGAAGGCAAACATCTGATTGATTTGGGACCACAATTGGGCATCATGGCGGTCTGGCTGATCATCGTCTATGCGCTGGCTTTCCGTGTCTTCCGCTGGGAGTAGTCTACTTGTAAACACAAGCATTTTGTGATATAATGCGGCTATTATGCCAGCACATCCGCATAAAGTCGAACACACGGAACCGCAACAGGGAACGTTGTTTGATGCGGGTGAATCTCCAGACGATTCCGACGAGACGGTGGTAGTAGAAGATTGGTCCCATGTGACAGCCGCAGCGGATATCGGGGACGTCGCCGTCAGTGCCGGCGCACAATTGCGCAGCGCCAGGTGGCAAGACCCGAACCGCCGTCGGGCGAATCTGCGGGCCGGCTACTTTCGGCAGAAGCCTCGACATGGGGTCGTGCCCGTCTTGGCGCCCAATGGTGGCTATATCGCGCCGCTTGAGGGCACGCCCGAGTACCTGACTCAGCAGGCCGTCGACATCGCCGCCGAAATGCCCGGTGCCCACGACTTCATGCCGACGACTCGCGCCGAGGCAAAGTATCAATTTCCATTGCTTGAGCCAAATGGACAAAGGCAAGTCGATACCAAACTGGAAGCGGTCCGTCGAGGGGCTAAGGCCATCGCGGCCAGTACCCTTGGCTATGGTGCCAAAGCCTCCGCTTGGTACGGCGATCGTGCGGTCATAAGTACCTTGCATGAGTTTCACGATTTCCGGGATGATGCGGTGAGATCGCTGTCTGGCTTGAGGATTTTGGAGTCGCGGCTGGAAAGCCGCGTGCTTAGCGAGCCCTTGTCCACTTCCATCCAAGTTGATGATCCGGGTGTTGGGGAACTGATTCGTCACTATGTCACGACCGTGGCTGCCAGCGACCCCGCGCTACTCGAACTCGATTTTAATCTTCATGAAAGCGTCGAAGAATCACGCACCGAGCGCAACACCTACGATGACCCGCAACAGGCCGAAGCGCAAGCCGCCACCTATACCGGTAACTACACCCGCGAGGCCTTATTGCGTCCGCATAAACACATCAAAGATGTTTTCGTGGCCGAGGCCCGCCCGCGTAAAGTGACGCGCTACATCGAAAATATGCTCGACAACCTGAGTGTTCGCCAAGCCCAGCAAATACTAGAAAGTGCTCTGGCTGCCCAGGGCAACCGCAAAGCCCATTGGGATGAGGTGCTGGCCAGCCCGCAAGACTCGGCGCTGCGGCTGCTGACGGCCGAAGTCGGGCGCTACGCGGCGTAGGGTACAATAGAGGTAATGAGTAGCTATTCTGGCCTGCCAAAGCCGTTTTTTGTGTTGGCGCCGATGGACGACGTCACCGACACAGTCTTTCGTCAGATTATTTTGAGTACGGCTCCGCCTAATCTGTTTTTCACGGAGTTCGTCAATGTCGATGGACTGATGAGCCCGGGGCGCCCGAAGCTGCTCAAAAAGCTTCGATTTGTGCCAGACGAGACAAGTCTGGTCGCTCAACTCTGGGGCCTTCGTCCGGAAAACTTCCGGGCCATTGCCGAGCAGATAGCCGACGGTAGCCTAGCCCGCGAGCTCGGCCTGCCCGATGGATGTAACTTCGTCGGCGTTGACCTGAACATGGGCTGTCCGGCCAAAAGCGAGGTCCAGAATGGCACCTGCAGTGCACTGATCAAACCCGAAAACCGTGACCTGGCCGCCGATATCATCGCGGCGACCCGCGCCGGATTGTCCGGGCGTTTGCCGCTGAGCGTCAAGACTCGCCTGGGCTTCAGCCAAATCGACATGAGTTGGTTCGAGTTTTTGCTTGCCCAAAACCTGGATATGCTGACGGTGCATGCCAGGACCCGCAAAGAGATGAGCAAAGTCCCGGCACACTGGGACGAGCTGCGCATAGTCCGCGAGATTCGCGACCGTCTGGCTCCCGCGACGCTGCTGGTTGGCAACGGCGACGTCGAGAGCCGGCAGCAGGGCGAGGAACTCGCCCGAGAATATGGCCTGGATGGCATCATGATAGGCCGTGGCGTCTTTCATGACCCGTATGTGTTTGCTACGACGAGTCTCTGGCACGAAGTTTCACCCAAGGAGCGGCTGTCACTATATCGCCGCCATGTCGAGATGTTTGCCGCCACTTGGCAAGAAGGCGAGCGCCCGATTCCCACCCTCAACAAATTCTGCAAGATTTATGTGAATGGATTTGATGATGCCAAAGAACTGCGCGAGCGACTCATGGCGGCGGAATCCACCACCGAATTGCTGAGTCTTATCGACAACGCTAGCCAATAAAATTGACGTATTGTCAGTAATTTTACAGCCGTTTCTGATTTGCCCTGATACCGTTTATGTAGACAAAAACGGAAGGAGGGGCATGGATAGAGTTCTGTACATCATCTCATTTGTCGCTGCTGTACTGCTCATGATTGGTAGCCGCCTCGCACCTGACAGCGCCCCTATGTGGTTGGCCTCGACTGATATGTGGATGAACATACTCAGAGGTGTGTTGGCTGGGATGATGCTCGGGCTGTTATTCACGGACCCACCCCGCAGGCTTCTGTTCCGCGGCGCACTCGGCGCACTAGGTGTCCTACTGGCCATTATGGCAATCGTGCCCTTACTACAGGGTAGTATCTATGTCGTAGACGTCTTGCTCTTTGCTCAGGCTTCAGTTTGTTTCTTGCTGGCGGCCATCGAGGCCGAACCGCTCCCGTCCGAACGACGCATCGTCGAGCGTCTGCCTAACTTGAATCTAGGGAGCAGTTGGCTGACGCGAATCAGCAGCGGGGCCGTCAGCGCCTGGCTGATAGCCAAGGCGGTGGCCGAACCATTCGGCACATCCAAGCAGCATTTACTTCACCCGTCCACCCGGACGTGGCATTCATCGCCCGCAACATTCATGAGTGGCCCTCCACCCTAATCCGGCCATTCCCCCCCTCTGCGGGCTAGCGCTTTCGATTCGTCCACGCTACACTAGTAGTAGATGATAGAGGCTCAAAATTTGACCAAACGCTACGGCCAAAGGCTGGCCGTAGATAATGTTAGTTTCAAGATAAAAACAGGTAAGGTCACTGGATTTTTGGGGCCAAATGGCGCTGGTAAGTCCACCACTCTTAGGTTGATGCTGGGCTTGGACATGGGCACCGGTCTGACCTTGTTCGACGGCAAATTATTACACGAGCATCCACAGCCTTCACGCGTCGTCGGTATATTGCTTGAGGCAAAAGCTTTTCACCCGACTCGGACCGCACGCGAGCATTTACGAGTCCTGGCAGCGGCTGGCGATGTACCCCTTGCACGGGTCGATGAGGTACTCGACATGGTCGGATTGACCGCGGTCGCCAAGAATCGCCCCGGTAAGTTCAGCCTGGGTATGAGCCAACGTCTTGGTATAGCAGCGGCACTACTCGGCGATCCCAAATATTTATTACTCGATGAGCCCGCCAATGGCCTGGATCCGGAGGGCATCGCCTGGCTGCGTGACTTCCTCAAGCACTATGCCTCAAGAGGCAAGGGTGTGTTCGTTTCGTCGCACTTGCTAAGCGAAATGTCCCAGTTAGCCGACAATATTGTGGTAATCGGCCGAGGTAAGCTTATAGCTGATACTAGCGTGGAGGCGCTGCTGTCAGATAAGGGCCGGAGTGGCACCTTCGTTCGAACCAGCAAGATCTCGGCATTCAAGAAAGTATTGAAGCAGGCTGGCTACGAAGTTACAGAATCAAATGGCGGGTTAATCGTCGCTGGTGTCAAACCCGAGGTCATTGGCAAGTTGGCGTATGAAGCAGGCGTGCCGGTAAGCGAGCTATCGCCGCATGGTGCCTCGCTCGAAGAAGCGTTCCTGGAACTGACCGCCACCAGTGGTGAGTATCACGGCAAGACAGGGGGCAAGAAATCATGAAACCAGCCCTGTTAGCCGAAGTTCGCAAACTTTTCAGCGTCCGCTCAACCTATGTTCTCACGGGCATTGCCCTGCTATTGGTGATATTTTTTGCGGGTTATGTGTCCGGTTGGCGCGCGGCCGAGACTGTGGACCAGACATCCAAACTGTCGCAATCCATCACCGGTGCGGCTAACCTTGTGACCATCTTTGCGGCTATCATCGCGGTGCTTTTGATGACGCACGAATATCGTTACGGTACCATCACCTATACCCTTACGCTTGCCCGAAGCCGGACGCAGATACTTCTGGCCAAGATCTTGGTTATCTCAGGATTTTCGGTGGTATTCGCCCTGTTAGTTTCGCTGCTGTCTCCAATCGCTACCCAAGTCGGCATCGCACTTCATGGGCTGGACTTGGTGCCGCAAACCATCAGCTTTGGTGATGTTTTGTGGCGCAGCATCTTTTACTGCTGGAGCTTCTCGATGATAGCTTTGCTCTTAGCGGCCTTACTGCGAAACCAGCTGGCCACCCTAATCGGTCTGTTCGTAGCACCATCAACCATCGAGCCGCTGCTGACCTTACTACTCAAGGACAACGCCATCTATTTGCCGTTTCATGCGCAGCAGGCCGTGCTGACGCTCGATGCCAAGCTGCTGCCCGGTCATGCAGCATTAACCACCTTGGCCTATCTAATTCTAGGATGGATAGTGGCCTGGCTGCTGTTCCAGCGCCGTGACGCCAACTAGGCGTTAGAATTCTCATATCCCTTCACAAGCCACAATTGGTACCATGACAGCACACCTAATCGGGGAGGATTGTTTATGGCAGATACATACCATGAGGTCGAAAAAACTAGGGTCGAACAAACGCCGGTAGCGGCAGACAGGGACAGGGGTGCGGAGTATGGCATGAACGTCTTTGCACGGGTCATTTACTGGGTTGGCGGTATTTTGCTGACGCTACTTGCAATACGTTTTTTGCTATCGCTAATGGGCGCCAACAAGGGTAATGGCTTTGCCGATTTCATTTACAGTGCCAGCCATCCGTTCGTTACGCCATTCTTCGGACTATTTAATTACCAGGAACAATTCGGTCGTAGCCGGTTCGAGTTCGAAACTCTCGTCGCGATGGTCGTTTACGGCGCCGTCATGGTGCTGCTAGCTCGCCTCGTCACCATCGGCAGCCGCCGCCACGACGTGTAGATCCGAAAAGTAATACGAAAGAAAAGAGACCTCCATTACGGGGTCTCTTTTGTTTCAGGCATGGTGGGGGTGGATTGTCCCAGCCTTCGCCAGATCTTCGGATGACATACGACGTAAGAGACTCTATTCATTCACTAATTTCGCAAACGCCGGACAGCCTAACAGTTAAGAGTAGCCTTTCATTGTCTACTAATACTATGTGGATAAACACGACTCTATACGTTATTTCAAGTTATTAATTTAGAGATCAGAAAGAATTTAACAGGGGTGGCTTAACTAGCTCTTTATTATCTCTTTCTACTATTTATCCGGATTAAGCAGTGATAATTGAGCTGGTTCATCATCCAAGACCCAGTACCCAAACTTTCGAGCGCCCACCCTCTTAATAATGCCGTCTTTCTGCATCATAACTAGAGTAGTAGTGATCGCGGTGGCCTTGAGACTCGGCATGGCGTTTTGCAACTCACTATTTGTTACCTTGCCGTTCTTCCGTATGAGCTCTAGAATCGTTTTGCGACGTACCTCGGTGCTAAGGCCCCTTAGACGTATGTGCTCACCCGGCTTACCTACGAACTCATAATATTGGTGGGAAAGTATATACCTTGCTCCCTTAGTGTGCCCGACCAGCTCAATTAAACCGAGGCTCATAAATTTGTCACGATAGTGTAAGTCCGAAGCACGATTTTTAACGCCCTGCCTGATGTTCTCGAGCTCAATTATCTCCCTGATGCTTAACTCTTCATTGTGTCTCGCGCTTTGTTATGTGACTAATGCCACATAAACAAGGATTGCAGAATAGCACGGGTTGTTGTTAGGATCAGCTTAAGCACTTTAAGGCTGGGGAGATTTCATGAAACCGAGAATTCAATCAGGAGTTGGGCCTGGCTTGCTCCGTAACATAAGTAAAAGTCTACGTAAATTGTGTGTCCAAAATATTCAATATAATCGTAGTAACCTGCACCATAGATGGACACATGCCTCGATATTTGTTGTGGTTTCGCTCGCTATCGCGTTGCCCGTATTCGTCTTTGGGCGGGCCCAGGCAGATACGTTGCCTGTTGTGAATGAATCGGGCACCCTTAACAGCAATGCGACTTGGACGCCAGATAACGTCTACTTGATCGAGAGTCAGCTTACTATACCCGATGGCATTACTCTGACGATTCAAGCTGGGACCATAGTAAAGTATAAATCTGGCTGGGGTTATAACAGTATCACGGTTGCCTCCGGCGGTACCCTAGAAGCCACTGGAACCTCCATCAACCCTGTAATCTTTACGAGCGACAGGGACGATAGCATAGGTGGGGATACGAATGGTGACGGGAGCGCAACATCACCAGCTTTCGGGGATTACAGTACGGCAGTGGCCACATCCTCCTACGGTACCGACAATACTATAAGTATTGCTCACGGGGAATTTCTTTATGGAAGCCAAGCAGTCAGTGTAGATTGCACGGGAAGCTCTGGGAACTCCGTAAATGTCACCGATAGTGTCATTAAGGGCCAACTCCAAGCGCAGTATTGCGAGGATGGCGTGGTGTTATTTAAACGCAACCAGTTTGAATTACCCTCATCTACTTCATCGCCAGCAGCCTATATATACGGTGGCGATCCTAGTGGCATCGTGTTGGGTGGGACGGACGAAAATACGTTTACGGGCAGTGGGGAAGCTGTAGCAGTCCACGTACAAAATACTGTCATTAACTCTGGTTTGACTTGGACGGTCTCTGGCACCAGTGGCGCTGTGGTTTGGTCTGATGGCCTAACTGTGGATGGCACACTAAACTTGGTGGCTGACGCCGTTGTTAAGATTAGCCAATATAATAATGGATTTACTGTCGGTTCCGGTGGTACCCTCGAAGCAACCGGCACCTCCTCCGACCCAGTAGTTTTCACAAGCCTAAAAGACGATAGCGTAGGTGGGGACACGAATGGTGACGGGAGCGCAACATCACCAGCTTTCGGGGATTACGGCGCTGCGATTACTACGGACTCATACAATAGCAGTAACGCCACTGTAGGCATCTCTCACGCGGAATTCAGATATGGCGGTCAGCCGATAGCCCCTTTTTGCACCGGTAACAGCAACGTATCGTTTACCATAGACGACAGCATCATTAAGGGGCAGGTCTACATCGTCAACTGTGAACAGGGTTCAGGCAGCGTGCTTCTCCGGCGCAACCAGTTTGAACTACCCTCGGGTAGTGGGTACACCGCAGTTAACGCACAGGGCAGCGATCCTAGTGGCATCGTGTTGGGTGGGACGGACGAAAATACGTTTACGGGCAGTGGACAGGCAATCACGGTTTTGGTAGCAAACAACAACCCAACTGTTTCTACAGGCTCAACCTGGGTCGTGAATGGCACGAGTGGTGCTGTAATCGAGACAAGTGGCATAAGTATTAGCGGCACATTAAATCTAGGAGCTGGTGCGGTAATAAAAATGACCCCTTATGGTACGGGTTTCTATGTTGCCTCCGGCGGTACCCTAGAAGCCACTGGAACCTCCATCAACCCTGTAATCTTTACGAGCGACAGGGACGATAGCATAGGTGGGGATACGAATGGTGACGGGAGCGCAACATCACCAGCTTTCGGGGATTACAGTACGGCGATTACTACGAACTCATATGGAAGTAGCAATGCCACCGTAGGCATCTCTCACGCGGAATTCAGGCATGGTAATCAATCGATGTCGCCTATCTGTACCGGCAATGATGATATGTCCGTATCGTTGACTGACAGCGTAATAAAAGACCAAGTCTACGCGGTCAACTGTGGACAAGGTGTTATCTTGGTGCAGCGTAATCAGTTTGAGCTACCTAGCAGTAGTGGCTATCAGGCAGTATATTTCCAGGGTGGTGACCCAAGCGGTATTACGCTTAACGGTACGAACGAAAATACGTTTACAGGATCGGGCAAAAGTCACGTCGTTTTAGTACAGAATGGCGAGGTCTCTACGGGCTCTACCTGGGTAATAGACGGGACGGGTGGGGCAGTCGTTGAAGTATCTCAGGTTAGTGTATCGGGAACAGTAGATATAAATTATGGTGCCATTGTGAAAATTAATGGCAACTTCGGGTTCGATGTTGCCGATGATGGCATTTTTGATGCTACCGGTACCTCCACGAACCCTGTGATTTTCACAAGCAGCAAGGATGATAGTGTCGGGGGTGATACCAATGGGGATGGCCAATCTTCTGCGCCTACGACTGGCGATTACGGCACTGCTATACGATTTGAGGAATCGGGCAGCTCAGACCATGTGTCATATGTCGTTTTCAAATATGCTGGGAGCACAATATCAATTGGCACATGGTCGATTTTGAGCGTAGACAATGTCCAATTTACGAATAACGGAGCAGCCTTCGTTGCCGATACGACGACGACCGAGAATCCTATTTTAGGATCGCTGGCTCCAGAATGCCTTTGGCCTTATGGTAATACGATTAGCATTAGTAACAGTTGGTTTGGATCGGGGTCAGGCTTGGGCGTGCCAGGCTCGTCCATGGACATATCTGGTTACTTGGGACAGCAATTGCCAGATGGGTATCCAGGATTAGCAAATGCGTATAACGACTTCACTACGCTTATGCCGCTAGTGGGCAATTTAGGCGATAATACCCTTCCTTGGACGTTATTCTACTGCGATATCATTGCTTTCCCTGTTACACCCGTCAACTTAGTCAATTTCGTTAATGGCACCGCTATTGCATCAAGCCCACTCTGGACTGACACGAATCTTGTCCAATGATATGATTTAAGCATGGAAGATAACGACCAACAAAACAGAAACACACAACAGCCGCAAGTGTCTAGGCCCAATATGAGTGGCAGGATGGTCGTCCAGCCCTCGGCATCATTCATCGAAGAGCTCAATTCCTCACAGTCAGTACCCGGTCAGCAACCAACACTTAAAAGCGTGACTCAGGCAATTCCGCCAGCTGAAGTTCCGCCTATCTTGCCAAGCTTCGCACCTCAAGAGGCCACAACTAGTACCGCAGGTAATCCTGAACAGGCTCAGGAACCGAGCCCAATTGATCAAAATGCTTCTAGCAAAATTACAGTGGTGCGCGTCCTTGCCTCCGTAATTGTATTGTTGGATGTAATCAATGCCTACACATGGTATATCAGTCACCAGGTAGGGTTATGGCATTGGGTACGTATCTTAGAAATTATTGCCAGCCTAGTGCTCGCAATCGGGATATTTAGGTTGAGTGAAGCCGCTCGTTCGTTTTATGTATCCCTGGCATTCTTGCTTGTCACGTTATCAGTGGTCGGAATGATTATCTCGTATCTTAGCTTGGGTAACACACCAGTCGCGCGCCATACTCTGACCAAAACCGAGATCGAGCATTCTATTGAAGTAGCAGAAAAGAACCCGTCCTTGACTCCGCGGGACAGACAGTTGGCACTGCAAAAATTCAATGACGAGCTAAGCTCATTGTCGGACAGCTCACTAGAGCGCAACTTTAAACCATTCTTGACTGACGGTTTAGCATTGTTGGTGGCGATTGGACCGCTGATTCTCCTAACGCGAGCGCCTATAAAACAGGTCTTCAAGTGAGATTACAGTCAGCAGTAGATTTGCTTAAACAGTGCAAGACCGAGGGGCTTAAATATCATGACGCCACGCAGGTGCTCATGAAGCAAGGATTTAGCCAAGAAGAAATTGAACATGCCTCGTACGAATTTCCTTACAGCGATGCTGAGTCACCCAATCCTGGTGACATTGTCCCGAGAGACGCTTCAGATCAATCATTCGCCAAAGCTGTTATCCGCGAGAAGGCAATCGACAGCAAAAAACGGAACCTGTACAAAGACATCGTACTGGGCTTATTCGGTGGCCGGAGTATTGTCGGGAGATATTATGGCACTAAGACCATCAGTGACTACGCTGCTCTCAAAGATCTGGAGGCAAATACCCTGGACGGTTCCTCGCAAAACGGTACGAGAGTATTCCAGCGCCACAGGGTTGTGAGGTATTACGCGATATTAGCCCTATTACCACTTATATTCCTGGTACCGTATTTTGTCGGACTCATGCTGCACGCTATACCGATACTACTTCAGGGGCGCAATCATGCTAGCCTTGTCACTACAAGCTTGCTATTGTGGTCGGCGCTCGGAAGCGCGGCATATATTTACATAGTGTGTTTGCTTTTCTTCGCGCGAAAAGAGGCAACAATTGTCAGGAGTATCTACGTAATGATGGGGCTGGAGACGGTGGCTTTTGTACTGGCGGCGATTGTCGCCCGGTCGAGCTTCTGGATAGTAGTTGGAGCGGCGACCTTGATACCGGGGTATTGGATCAGTAGTCGTGTCGGCTTGCTGTCGGCGATTAAGGCAGAAAAATAGCCCACGCAAGGTGGGCCATGTTTCTTGGTGGGGGTGGATGGACTTGAACCATCGACCAAAGGATTATGAGTCCTCT
>DJWS01000005.1 GCA_002441585.1 Candidatus Saccharibacteria bacterium UBA6224
CCCTGCACTTGGACATCGGCGACGACGATATCCACGCCGCGCCAACGTTCGCCCAGTACTTTAATAAAATCGGCATAGGCCGCCGATTCCGTCGAAGCTATTAGTGCAATTCTCTCCGGCGGGTATGGCAATGGCCGTTTGCGCGCCGGATCAAACAGCCCTTCCTGTGTAAGCTTAGCTTGCAGAATGTCGAAGGCCCGGCGAATCGTCCCCTCGCCGACCGGTTGGATGCTTTGCACCGTGATACTGAAACCGAATTGTGGATGCAGCCGAGGTGCACCACGAACCTTTATCATCATGCCATCCTCTAGCGGACCGCTTAGCTGATAGACNNCATATTCCAGGACTTGGTTATGCAGGGCTACGAAATCACTGACAGACAGCTCGATATCTTCGCGGACGGACTCAGTCGGCGGCATGTTCGAGCGCCTCTTGGTCGACATTTCCTCGATGAATCGCGCGGTGATACAGGTAATATCCTGGCGGAATTTGAACCACCGTGTTGAGCACCCTATACATGACCGTGACCGGCAGGCTGACCGCCGCCGGAACGCCGGCAGTTGCCAGTACGGCCGTCATCAAGCCCTCGTATACGCCGACGCCACCAGGCAGTACGGAGACAAACCCGGCAACGTTAGCGATAGCGTAAGCCAAGATTATCGCGCCCAGATCCACCCATTCGCCAAATGCGATATAGACGACATAGATTACTAGCACCTCGCTCAGATTAAGTACGAAGGACCACCAAAACGGAGCCTGCAACTCATGAATCTTAGTCCTGAGCATAAGGTAGCTTTCATGAAAATCATCGAAGGCGCTGCGAGCGCGCTCGATATTGATGGTCTCGGGGTGCCCGGGACGGACTAAATGAATCAGTTGATTGAGCAATCTAGTTACCCAAGTAAAGAAGGCGTTGATGCGTGTCTTACTGCCAATGATGTACACAAACACCCCTGTTGATACGAGGACTAAGGTCGCCAGTACCGTACCAATGAACAGAACCACGCCATCAGCATTGCCATGAATTGACATTATGAACATGCCGATAAACAGCAGTATCTCGAACGACAGGAACATCAGTATCAACTTCATGGTTTGCACCAGCGTTGCCTGGCTGGCGCGCGCGCCGAGCGCCCTCATGCGTAATCCGAAATACGATATGCCCGACACGCCGCCACTCGGGAAAACATGGTTCACNNACGTTAACCATGGCCTTGTAGCTGACTTTCGTACCAACCGACTTGAACATCGACTGATACATCCTGGCCTGAGCATGATAACCTATGGCCTCCAGTGGAATCAGAAGTAGCAGCACCCAGCCGTTAACTCGATGGAGATTACCCAGTGTATTGACCAACTGGTCACGGATGGCGTAGACGAGCACCGCCAGCGCCAAAATCGTGACGATATTGACCAGAAGCTTCCAGTTGCGTTTAACGAAGCTGTTTTCGCTCATTACCAGCCATTATACGCATAAACGTCGCGGCGCGCATGCCACCACATGATTCGAGCAGTGTATACTTAAGGGCAAATGGATAGTTTGGTATTACTCGGACGCCAGCCCGTACTAGGCATGGCTGAGGTCGAAAGCCTGTACGGCGGTGACAATGTCGAATGGTTAGGTACTCACGCGGCCATCGTCCATGTCGACCCTTGCCTGCTGGCTTTCGATCGGCTTGGCGGCAGCACCAAGTTTTGCAAAATCCTGACAACTTTGGAGACGACCAACTGGAAACAAATCGAGAAATTCTTAATCCAGGTCGCGCCCGGGCACTCTCAGAGTATGCCAGAGGGTAAGATGACCCTGGGCCTGAGCGTAATCGGATTAGACGTACCGCTCAAACAACTCGAGGCCACAGGACTCAGCGTCAAAAGGGCTATCAAAAAGACCGGGCGCAATGTCCGACTGGTGCCCAACAAATCGCCAGAGCTCAACACCGCCCAGGTTTTNNCACAACAAACTCACCACCCCCACCGGCTGGGAGCTGGTGTTCCTTCGAGATGGTGACAAAGTAGTCGTTGCCCAGACCGTCAAGGTGCAGGATATCGATAGCTACACCGTTCGCGACCGCGAACGCCCCAAGCGTGATACACGCGTCGGTATGTTACCGCCCAAGTTGGCGCAAATCATCATCAATCTGGCNNGTCCCACGCAAGTACTTCAATCAGACCGTTTTGGATCCGTTTTGTGGTACTGGCGTCGTATTACAAGAAGCACTACTGATGGGCTACAACGTTTATGGCACCGACATCGAACAGCGCATGATCGACTACACCGCCACTAACCTCGACTGGCTTAGCAGCGTTTATCATGTCGAGGACAAGGCCGCCCTAGAGCGCGGCGATGCCACAAGCCATCAGTGGAAGCAGGCAGAAGTCGATGTAGTTGCCTGCGAAAGCTATCTCGGCCGCCCCTTCACTTCTCAGCCNNGCCAGCGACATCCTGAACCAGACCATGAGCGAATGCAACCTGATTATCAAGAAGTTCCTGAAGAACATTCACGGGCAGTTGAAACCAGGGGCACGTTTGTGTGTGGCAGTACCGGCCTGGCAAGTCAGACCTAAGCAGTTCAAACACCTTGGACTTATTGACTCTCTCGAGGAAATTGGCTATAATCGGGTAAGTTTTGAGCGTACATCAAGCCAGGATCTCTTNNTATCGGGAGGATCAGGTCGTCGCTCGTGAATTACTAGTGTTAATAAGGAAGTAGCATGTCACACGTCAAAGCTGGCGGTACCGCCAAAAATATCCACGACTCACCCGGCCAGCGGCTTGGTGTTAAGCTGTTCGGCGGCCAGAAGGTCAAGAACGGCCANNGTCATCGTCCGCCAGGTCGGCATGACTAAGCGCCCCGGCAAAGGTACGACCATGAGCCGCAATTTCACCATCCACGCCGCCAAAGATGGCGTGGTCAAGTTTGCTCAGCGTAAGGTTCGTACTTTTAGCGGCAAATCTGTTCGCCGCACCGAAGTCACAGTCGAATAATCAATTGCTGCGTATGCACAAAATAACACCCTGCTAATCGCAGGGTGTTATTTGATGGTAGACATTACTTCTCGAATAGATTGTCGTAATTGACCGGGGGTTTGGGCACGATGTTGCCGGCAAACCGGCCAAGCTCCGCTTGGCGCCTGAGTTCTTCACCGGTCGCAGCCAACAGTTCGATATCCACACTGGCCCGTTCGGCCTGCACGACGGCGGCCTGCCATTCCTGCTGCTCCTGGCGAACCTGGACTCCCGCCTCTGGCGTCATCAGCTCCAGGGCACGTTCATCCCAAGGGCCAAAGGGCGCGTCCATGTTAGGTTTCAGCCCCGAGATAATTCGATCTTGCCAGCTTGGTTTAACGGCCGCCTCCGTCCCGCTGAGCGGACTTTGGGCCGCTTTCGCCTCGATGTAACCGGAAGCTTGGCTAAGGCTAGTCAGCGCCACAAGACCGCCTTGCTCGTCAAACTTAACCCGCTTCTCCAGGCCGCCCAGCAGACCTTTTGTCCGCGAATCCTGTGCCAACAGATCGACGGCTACACGCAGACCGCCCGCGCGCGTCACACTGCCGACCGTTTGCTCCCACAGATTACCAGCGGCCGTGGCGTCTACTGCCGTCCCTACGGACCTGAGGGCATCGCGCAAATTGCTCGATCCATGTCCGGGCAATTCGTTGATAGCCGCTAGGGCTCCAACCATAGTGTCGACGATGACTTCGCCCTGCTGCTCGGCGGGTAACTCGGTCAATTCTTCGGCCTGCATGGCCTGCTTTACGGCATCATACACCGGCCCGCCGACAAACCGTGGGTCCTGCTCTGCTGGATGATTTTGCGACCTTTCGCTCATGATAATTTTCCCTATTCCTTTTCCTCGTCACGCGACCATGGGCCGGGGAGAACCTTCCCCTCTGCCGGTGTTTCAGGCTCACGATCATCCTCAGTCGGGATTTCAAAGTAGAAGTCAGGGTCCGAGTCGATTACCTCTTGTAATTTTTTCTTGTCTCCGCCAGGGGGACCAAACCTACGCCAATATTCCTGTGCGGGAGTCGGTTCGTCATTATCGTTATCGGTTATGTCCGATGCCCCTTCCGGAGTCGGCACCGCCTGGAGTCCGGCCTGAGCCTCGGTGGCCTCCACTGCATCCGGTTGCATGTCAGAATTGTCGGGTGATTCCGGTGGAGTTGGTGGCTGTTCGTTATTGGGCATGTTTGTTTTGTATCCTTAACATAATAACATTAGCACAATCGTGCTATTTTTGCAAACCTGCATGAACTAACTAGCCCGCTGCTTGCTGCGGGTCGTTTCGGACTGATATGGGGGTTATTGCATGCCCAAGTGATGTCTGATGCGATCGATCACATCGGCAATCACGACTTGCGACTTGACCAAGTAATCATCAACACCGAGGTTGTCGGCGCGCTCTTTATCGCTATCTTGTCCCAGCGCGGTCAGCATGATGATTTTTAGGTTCGCGGTCTCGGGTGTGTTACGCAGAATATCAAGGACGTCGAAGCCACTTACCTTCGGCATCATGACATCGAGCAGCACCAAATCAGGCTTATAGCTCAATGCTGCCGCCAGGGCGTCCTCACCATTGTTGACGCGTCGCACATCAAAGCCCTCGGCTTCAAGGCGTGACAAATATACATTGGCCAACGCATCATCGTCCTCTACGAGTAAGATCCGCTTGGTCTGTGATGGGGACGAAACTGCGTCTATCATACTGCTTACGCTATATTACTTCTGATATTTTTGCAACATACTCTTCACGAAACCATCGAACATTGGATGTGCTCGGTTGGGGCGTGACTTGAATTCGGGGTGGAATTGGCTCGCCACCAGGAATGGATGGTCAATGCCTTCGATGACCTCCACGAGATTATTATCGGGGTTGATACCTGATGCCCGGATACCCCAAGCCTCATACTGCCCCTGGTACAACGGATTAGCTTCATAACGGTGACGATGCCGTTCCACGATGTGCTTGGTGCCATAAATTTTTGCCGCCAGGCTACCAGACTGCAAGTCACAGGCATAATCACCGAGTCGCATGGTACCACCAGTGTTTTCTTTACCCTGCTGCCCGTCCATGGTCGTGATGACTGGGGCTGAAGTGTCGGGATCGACCTCGGTGGTGTTGGCATCACTCAATCCGGCATTCCGAGCGGCCGCAATAAGTGCCATGTGCAATCCATAACAGAGCCCCAGATAGGGTTGTTTCTCGGTCAGGGCGTGACGAGCGGCCAATATCTTACCCTCTACGCCCCTCGAGCCAAAACCACCAGGCACGACTATTCCGTCGACGGCTTCGAGGATTTCTCTCACCTCTGATTCACTTTTGTGTTCAAGTTTCTCAGCGTCAATCCATTCTATATTAACGTGTGTACCATTTGCCCAGCCAGCTGATCGCAGCGCCTCGAACACTGACATATAGGTGTCCTGGTTGTCTAGATACTTAGCTACCACTCCTACGGTCACGCTGCGTTTGACCGGTGCCAGAGCCCGCTCCACCATATCACGCCAGCCACGCATGTTTGCGGCTTTTGTCTTGATGTTCAGCCGCTTACAGATTACATCACTGATGCCACTATCCTCGAGGGTCAAGGGAACCTGATAAATGCTACGGGCGTTTGGCAATAACACTATGGCTTCTTCGTCAACACCACAAAATAGGCTCAACTTCTTAATCGTAGAGTGTGGTGGTTCGCTTTCGCTGCGTGCCACCAGCACATCAGGGATGATACCCAGTCCTCGCAGTTCGCGTACAGCACTCTGGGCCGGTTTGGTCTTGGTTTCCTGGCTAGCGCCCAAATATGGCAGATAGACGACGTGGACATACAGACAATTTTCTCGTCCGACGGCCTGCCCCAGTTCCCGGATGGCCTCGATGAACGCCAGGCTCTCATAGTCACCGACCGTGCCGCCAATCTCGACGATATGNNACATCGAAACCTTCGCCAGCTTGTTTGATATATTGCTGGATTGCACCTGTGATATGTGGAATGATCTGAACCGTCTTGCCGGCATATTTGCCGTCACGTTCGTCTTGGATGACTTTGCTGTAGACCCGGCCGTTCATAAGCGAGCTCGCTTTGGTTAGCTCTTCGTCGACGAACCGTTCATAGTGCCCCAGGTCGAGATCGGTCTCAGCACCATCCTTCGTGACAAAACATTCGCCATGCTCGCGCGGGTTAAGTGTACCGGCATCGACATTGAAGTATGGGTCGCATTTTTGGAGGTTTACTGAAAGCCCTCGAGCTTTTAATACATTGCCGATGGAGGCGGCGGTGATGCCCTTTCCTAATCCAGAAAGCACACCTCCAGTTACAAATACGTACTTCGTCGGCCGACTCATCTCCGCCTACACATTACCCAAATATTNNCTCTTATGGTACCCTACAAATCTGCCGAGCACAAGGGTGAGTTGTAGTAATATTAGCGTGCCAGTAAATATGCAGTAGCTGCGTCAAGTTGAGGATCGAGTCCCTTGGCGGCCTGTTGGTCGCTGATAGTGACCGCCTTGTCAGGTTCAATCCCCTTCTTGTTGATATTCTGCCCATTAGGACGGTACCAGCTAGCAATTGTCACCTTCAGCTGGGCGCCATCCTTAAGATCGATTATTTGCTGCACGACTCCCTTGCCATAACTTTTTTCACCAACGAGGTAAGCGGCTCGGTTATCGTGCAAGGCTCCAGCCACAATCTCGGACGCCGAAGCGCTGCCGCCATTAATCAATACCACCGTCGGAAATTTAGCTAGGTCATGGTCGCCTGTGGAGAATGATTCATTGACTACGACATCGCCTCGCTTCTCGGACAATATGGTCTGCCCCTCGGGCAGCCAGAGGCTAGCGACCTGCACCGCCTGATCCAAGCGCCCCCCCGGATTGTTGCGCAAATCCAAGATGATGCCCTTGACCCCTGAGGCTCGCAGCTTTTCGGCAGCCCGAACCGTTAGATCGGCCGTGTCATTCGAGAAGCTGATTATTTGTATATAGCCGATGTTGTTCTTGAGCACCTTGGATGACACGCTCGGCAGCGTGATGTCTTGGCGAGTTACCGTGAAGGTCAGCTGTCGGGAATTGTCGCGCAACACCACCAACGTCACCTTGGTGCCTTTCTTGCCACGAATCTCCGAGACAGCCCGCGCCAGGCTGTAACCCCGTGTATCATGACCATTAATTTTGAGGATTATGTCCTTAGCCCTCAGACCCGCTTTTTCGGCAGGAAAGCCAGTCAGCGGTGTCTCTATTAACAAATTCCCTTGTGCATCATTGCCCAGTCTGGCACCGATACCGCTGAAGGTATTCTCGAGCTTGTCATTGAATACTTTCGCCTCATCAGGCGTAAAGTACGTCGTGTAGGGATCCTGTGTAGCATTGGCCAGACCATGCTTGAGCCCATCGAGCAAAGCCTGGGTGCTGACCGAGCCGCTGTAGTTCTCCCGGAGGCTATCATATACCTGTTCGACTGACGAATAATTCAAGTTGGCTGGTAAATTGGGGTTGATTTGCTGGGATGAGCCGAATTGAGCCGATATCCCACCTCGCCCAATCACCACTCCCGCACCAAACAACAGTGCCCCAAAAAGCACTGGGCGACCACGCCGCTTCATTAAGTTTAGGGCACTTTTACCACCCTGCGTCATCGCCCGCATGGGTGATTGACGCTTAGCTTCATCTCTCTGCATGTCCAGCTAGTATATCAGCCATAAGCGCTCTCGGCCAACTAACAGATTCCCCGGTTGTCGCTTATTAGTATTTTTTAGCGATATGTTCGCCACTGGGTGCTGTATTGACCGGTAAGCTGCTGGTTGTATTGCGACACGTATATCTGGTTGCCCGAAACGGCTTCGACGTACATGGCATGTCCCCAGGTACCTTTTGTGCTGATGGCTACGTCGCCAGGTTGCGGGTTGGAGTAAATCGGCACACCCTCGCGGCGAGCAGCGTAGACCCAATTCTTGGCGCTACCGTAATACATCGGCACGTCACGCCCGGAAGCCTTCACTGCCCAGGCGGCATAGGACACACATTGACGAGTGCAATAGCCCCATGGGTCGGGGCCGTCGCCGTCATTACATCCCGGTGCCGTACTCATACTGAAACCAGAATACTTGTAGGGATAGTTATTGCCGTTGAAGTCACGGGCCGTGCCCGGGAAGCGCAGGAAGTAGTAGCCACCGGGGCTAGAAGATTCGTTAGCTGCTCGCTGCGCAGCGATCAGGGCGGCCAGCTTCGACTGGTTAGCGGCAGTTTGCGCGTTGTACGAAGCCCGCTGGCTCTTGTTGTAGCTGAGCATCTTATTTTGCTTGGAACGAGCCGCCACCAGTTGTGCGCTCTGGGCACGCTCTTCCCTTATCAACTCCTCGACCTGAGCCTTTTGGACCTGTAGTTGTTGCTGTAACTTGGCGATTTCGACCAAGGCGTCCTGGATCTTACCCTGGATCATGTTGCGGTATTCTTCTTTGTCGACATAATCACTCAGATTATTGCTGGTTGCTATCATTTCTATGGTCGACATCTGGCCGTCAACGTACATTGAACGCAGTACATCGCCCAGAACGATTTTTTGTTTCTGGATTTGGGCTTGCTCGTGAGCGATTTGCCGTTCCAACTTGGCCTGGCGGGCCCGGTTGTAATTAATCTGATTTTGTAGCTGTCGAATCTGTGAATTCAAGCGCGCAATGGCGTCCTGATAGCTGACAGCTTCCTGTTCCAGGTTGCGGACAGCATTGTTATTGGCAGCAATCTGATTGTTACATTCGGTAATGCTGCTACAGGTGGCCGTAGCCGCCAATACATCTTGGCCACTTTTGGGCATCATGCTACCTACTACCAGTAAGACACCCAGGGCCAACATAGCGAAGACCTTGAACCGATTCAGAATAATAGTGGTTTTATTGATGTTTTTTGGCATAGTTTTTGTATTGCTTATGCTACCTCTAAATGTACCACGAGACATGTGTTTTGTAAAGTACCCTCTCCCCTGTTACGACGGGCCAAAAAACGAATGGCTTCGCAATTGGCCACAAAGTTGGATCAAATTTTATTATTTCTTCGAGATTTTGAATTTGAGATACCGCCGGGTCGCTATAACAGAAGATGCGGCACCTAGTACTATACCAATAGCAATTTGGAGTGTCAAAAGTTCAAGAAAATGTTCTGAGAAATATCGATGTGCAAAATCGATGTCTAGTAGGCCGAGGCTGCTCGCCTGCAGCGCCGAGCTGGTTGCCGCAAATGCGCTGTTGATGATCAGCACTGAGATGATGGCGGACATAATGCCGTAGATGATGCTCTCGACGATAAATGGACCACGGATATAGCCCGTGCTTGCACCCAAGAGGCGCATGATTTGGATTTCGTCCCGACGATTAAAGATGGCCATTTGGATGGTGTTGAAAATAATCAATGCCGAAATGACAGCGAAGGTAATCACGGCAACGATACCGATTTCCCGCAGCACATTCGTGGCGTGTGTGATGTTGTCGATGGCTTCTTTGCGATCACCCTTGTAGGAGGGTGAATCGGGCATTTGTAACTCTTTGTTATCGGGCTTAACCAAAAAATCTTGAATCGGTTTGATTTGATTTAAGTCCGCCGGATAAACGTGAATGGTCGCCGGCACAGGGTTGGTTGCCTGGGTTGCCGCCTGCAAGATGCTTTCCTTGTCCTTGTTCTGCTCGATAAAGCTCTTTAGGGCCGCCGCCTTATCGAGATACTCGACTTTTTGCACATCGGGTCGACGCTTGATGGCCTCGGCAAATTCCTGGGCCTGCGCATCTGTGACGTTGTTATTCAGAAAGACCGATATGTTGATTTGGCTAGTAATTTGACTGATCGTGTTAGTAAATGTCGCGTTAGTCACCAGTGAGAATAATATGATGGTCAACGTCACTACCATGACCGCCATGGCCGCTATGGCCAGACTGGCGTTGCGCACGAAATTGACCATACCGGTATGTATGATCCGGCCGAACGTGATCAGTTTGCGCCTACCGTGCGTCATACTTCGTAGCTCGCATTCGCCCGGTCGCTGACGATCTTACCGTGTTGGACGGTAATGACACGGCGCTGCAATTTGTTGACGATTTCCTGGTTGTGGGTCGTCAGCAGCACAGTCGTACCGTATTTGTTAATTTTTTCGAGTACTTTGATGACATCCCAGGCATGCTTGGGGTCCAGGTTACCAGTAGGCTCATCGGCAATCAGGATTTTAGGCTGACGCACGATAGCGCGAGCAATCGCCACGCGCTGGCGCTCGCCACCGGACAGCTCCAACGGCATCCGATTTTCCTTGCCCTTCAAGTTCACGATGTCCAGGACTTTCGGCACGGTATGACGAATTTCGCGGTTACCCATACCGACGATCTCGAGCGCGAAAGCCACGTTTTCAAATACGGTCTTGTTCGGCAATAATTTGAAATCCTGGAAAACCACGCCGATCTTGCGCCTAAGTAGTGGAATATCCTTATCCTTGAGCTTGTCATAGTCTATGCCGCCAATGATAATCTTGCCACTCGTCGGCCGCTCTTCACGGGTTAGCAAACGCAGCAATGTCGTCTTGCCGGCACCACTCTGCCCCACGACTATCACGAATTCTTTGGGCTCGACGTGAAGACTGATCCGCTCGAGCGCCGACCCCATATTCTTGTTATAGGTCTTGGTTACCCTGTCCAACAAAATCATTAGCGATATTATAGCAAGATAGCGCCATCGGGGCCACCTCTTGCCGCGGTGTCAATCTAATAACTTCTCGTTAATTAATAAATACAGGCCGGTGAATCGACCTGTATTTAGATATGTGCTTGTGCTCTGGCTACTGAAACTGCCCAGGCTGTGGCGGCTGCTGCTGCAAAGGCTGAGGTGCGAGGCTTGCAGGTACCTCGGTTATAAGCTGTTGCGGAGCGGCGGCCTCAACGCTAGGGGCTGGAGTCGCAGCAAGATTTTCCGGCACGGCCGTAATCATGGGCTGCGTCTCAGGGGCTAATGGCTGACTTACTTCGGCAGCCTGCTGTGCGGCAGTTACAGCGCCTTCCCCAACGTGTACTAATTGCACGCTCTTGTCTACTATTTTGGCCTGCTCGACAGCGGGCGGCACTACCGTTTCCGGCTGTCCGAATACGCTAGGCTGCTCGGCACCGGCATTGGTTTGTTGTGGGTTTCCCCAGGGCGTTAGATTGATCATTGATTGTTTTCCTTTTTTTATTTATTTTGACAATCTGATATAGACATTAGCATTATTTACTATTTTTGTCAATTTAGTTTCCTAGATTGTGTTCGAGATACGCCTCAATAAATGGATCTATATCGCCGCCCAGGACATCCTCAGGGCTGGATGTTTCGTAACCACTACGCAAATCTTTGACCTGCTTATACGGGTGCAGGACGTAGTTACGGATTTGGCTGCCGAATTCGTTGGCGCTGTCCGGTCCCTTCAGCTCACTCACCTGCTCGGCATGTTGCTCGAGCTGCAGCTGAGCCAAGCGCGAGCGCAAGATGGTCATGGCCGTCTCTTTGTTTTGCAGTTGGCTCCGCTCATTTTGGATTGCCACCGTGACACCGGTAGGAAGATGCGTCACGCGCACTGCCGAATCGGTCGTGTTGACACTCTGGCCACCGTGTCCGCCACTTCGATAGACATCGATTTTTAAATCTTTGTCGTCGATCTCGACATCCTCTGGCTTGTCTATTTCGGGTAACACATCGACCTTCGCGAAACTGGTCTCGCGGGAAGCGGCCGAATTGAAGGGGCTCTGTCGAACCAGCCGGTGCACACCGTGCTCGCTTTTCAGTTTGCCGTAGGCATTTTCGCCCTCGAACCGCATGGTCGTACTTTTGATGCCTGCCTCATCGCCAGCCGACTCGTCGATTATGGAAGTCTTGAGCGGCGCCGTCTCGGCCCAACGCAAATACATCCGCTGCAGCATTTGAGCCCAATCTTGCGCGTCGGTACCCCCTGCTCCCGCATAAATACTGACGATTGCATTGTGATGATCATACGGTCCAGTGAACTTGAGCGCCGACTTGAGCTGCTCATATTGCCGTTCAGCAGCCTCAAGCTGAGATGAGAGCTCATCCACCATCTGAGCGTCATCGAGTAAGCTCAGTTCGATAAGGTCATGGATGCTCGCGGCCAACTTTTCCCATGGCTCGATGCGCGTTCCCAGATCGGACAATCTTTTCATGGTTTGCTGGGCGGAAGTCGAATCTTGCCAAAAATCCGGTTGCTGGCTTTGCTTCTCGAGTTCGGCGTGTTCGGCTGATAATCGCGCAATATCAAGCTGGCCCATCGCCACCCTAACGGCTTCGTGTAGTTTACGAGCACGTGAGATGATTTCGCTATCCATGATCTACTCCTTCGCGTCGGCGGTCCAGAGACCCGAAACACGATTACGCATCTTGTTAGCAAACCCATCGCCGCAATCGCCCAGGACGCCCAACCCCCATACGTTATCACTGAACATTGAGCGAGCGATCGAGACGATATCGCCCCGCTCTACCGCTGCGATTCGCTCAGGTATCCGTTCGTAATCTTCAATCACTCCATCGAAGAAATATCGGCTACTGTAGCCATTGGCCGTGCTGCCAACGGTTTGAGCACCGCGCTGGAAACGGCCCAGGGCATACTGCCTGGTTGCCGCCAAATCGTCATCATGCAGCTCGCCCGCCAAGACTTTATGTAATTCGTCGACGATGATATGCATCAATGCCATGGCGTTTTTGTCTGATACCTGCGCCCCAAACCACCAGTTGGTAACGTCGCGGCTCTGGTTATGCCCGGAATTCATGCCGTACACCAGTCCTCGCTCGCGGGCAGCACCGAGAATCTTGGAATAAAGCGTCTCCGTCAGGGCATTGTTTAGCAAATTCAACGAGTCATTCTCGCGATCGCTCATACGACGACGCATGAAGGTATCTAGGTAGAAGTACAGATTCTCGACGGTGTCATTTGGCACATACACTGCCCTTTCCAGAAGCGCTGGCTGTTCGGATGGTAATTCGAATCGGCTACCAATCTCGGGCAGATCGACCGTCTCGAACATCGTCTCGACCGCCTTGGCTCGCTTGCTCGGGAAATTGCCGGCAATTACGAAACGCATGTTGCCAGTCACGTGCGTGCGTCGATAATGATCGCGCACGTCGTCGACCGTGACGTTTTTCATCAGTTTGAGTCGTTCGGTGTCGGTCTTGACCAGCATGCCGAATTCCTTGCGCATTTCCAGGCTGAGGCGGCGGAAATGAGTATTGGAGCGCGCCACTAACTCCTCCTGAACGTTGCCGAATTCGGCGTCAAATTCATCTGACAAAAACAGCGGCTTGGTGATGGCTACCAGCATCAGGCCGAGTACTCTCTCCCATTCGAAATCGGCGCATTCGGCTTCGTAGGTTATGTCGTAGACGCCGGTACTGGCGTTGCTGTAGGCGCCGTTTTTCTCGAGCTCCGCCTGAAAGTCACGCGCCTTGGGAATCATCTCGTTGGCACCCAACAGAACATGCTCCATTAGGTGCGGCACTTCCCACTTTTTGTCATCGACAAGGTATTCGCCTGCTCGGAAATTTATATCGCAGGTAACGACCGGCGCGCCAGGAATGTGGATCAATAGGCCCCTGGCCCCATTTTTTAGTACTAGTTCGGTTACTGTATGTTTCACGGGCGAGCCAACTATTTGCGCTTTCGTGCCTTGAGCTTACGTTGGCGTTCGGTTTTGTGAGCCTTCTTGCGTTTGGCGGCCGCCTTCTTGTGGGCATCTCGGTCTTGCTCGCGAACGACTGGGTCAGTCGGACGACCAAAATCGTTTTCCGTAAATTCGTTCTCGCCCGCGGATATCTGATCTACGTTATCGACTGAGTTGCGCGAAGCGCGGGTCAATTCGGTCTCGGCCATTTGCTGCAACTGCTCTTCCGAGATCGGCTGAGAGTGGAACAGTGTGCGCAGCACATCATGTCGTAGTTGCTGTTGCATTTCTTCGAAATACAGCTGAGCGCGGCGGCGATATTCAACCAATGGATCTTGCTGGCCAACGGACATCCAGTGAATTCCCTCGCGCAAATGGTCCATGTTTTCGAGGTGCTGCATCCACAGTGCATCCAGCACCTGCAAGTACACGTCACGCTCGATCTTGCGCATTATCTCCGGTGTAAAGGCTTCTTCGCGAGCGGAGTATAGCTCAGTCGCTTCACCCGTCAACGCCTCGCCAAACTTATTAGCATCGTTATCGAATAATCGATCCAGTTGTGCCTCATCCAGGGGGAATACCTCACGCACAATATCTTCAAAATCTTCACTGGTCAGTTGCGGCGAGGCGGCCATGGCCGTCGCCTCGTCGCGTATCATCTGCTTGATACGCTTGCTGATATCTTCTTGGTGGAGAATTTCACGGCGCATGCTGTAGGTTGCCTTACGATGGCGGTTCATGACATCGTCGTACTGCACCACATTCTTTCGGGTATCGAAGTGAAAGCCTTCGACTTTCTTTTGCGCACCCTCAAGGCTACGGCTGATCATACGATTTTCGATCGGCGTCTCGTCATCGACGTTGAGGCGGCTCATGATGCTGGCAATGCGATCACCGCCAAAGATACGCATCAGATCATCTTCGGTACTGACGAAGAATTGAGTAGCACCTGGGTCGCCCTGACGACCGGCTCGACCACGCAGCTGGTTGTCGATACGACGAGACTCGTGCCGTTCACTACCTAGCACGAACAGTCCGCCAAGTTCTTTGACGCCTTCGCCGAGCACGATGTCAGTACCGCGACCGGCGATGTTGGTAGCCAGCGTAACGGCGCCCTTTTGACCGGCTTGCGCGACGATCTTGGCCTCGCGTTCGTTGTTCTTGGCGTTCATTACCTGGTGAGGCACGTTTTCCTTGGTTAATAGGCGGCTCAACAGCTCGTTTTTCTCAATAGAAACCGTACCAAGCAATACCGGCTGACCCTTCTGGTGCAGCATCTTGACCTCGCGTGCAATGGCCTTGAACTTGGCTTGCTCGGTCTGATAAATCCGGTCAGTCCGGTCGATACGGGCAATCGTGCGGTTCGATGGTATCTCGACTACATCCAACTTGTAAATCTGGTGGAATTCTTCGGCTTCTGTCAGTGCCGTACCAGTCATACCGGCAAGCTTTTCGTACAAACGGAAATAGTTCTGGAAACTAATCGTGGCAAGGGTCATAGACTCTTGCTGGACCTCGACACCTTCCTTAGCCTCGATGGCCTGGTGCAAACCCTCGTTATAGCGTCGGCCTGGAAGTAAACGTCCGGTAAACTCATCCACGATTACCACTTCGCCGTCCTTGGTCACGACATAATCTTTGTCGCGCTTGAATAGCGCCTGGGCCTTCAGGGCCTGCTGCAAGTGGTAGATGGTACGGATGTTTTCGCTGCCATATAAATTAGTGATACTTAGGGCCTTCTCGACTTTCTCAACGCCGTCGTCGGTCAAGATTACCGTCTTGCGCTTCTCGTCAGTCTCGTAGTCCACATCCTTTTTGAGCTGTCGAACGACCTTCGAAAATTGAGCGTAGGCATTACCACTGGTGACACTCGGGGCACTGATGATAAGCGGCGTACGGGCTTCGTCGATTAGAATCGAGTCGACCTCATCGACGATGGCGTAGTGCAAATCGCGCTGTCGCAGCTGGTCGACCTCGCGCACCATGTTGTCACGTAAGTAATCAAAGCCGAATTCGTTGTTGGTTCCATATGTAATGTCGGCGTTGTAGGCCTCGCGGCGACTACATGGTTTGAGGTGCCTGAAGCGTTCGTCTTCGTGATCCTTGTTGGTGAATTTTGGATCATAAATATATGACTGCTCAGCCATGATGACGGCCGCAGTCAACCCCAAAAAGTGGTAAACCTGCCCCATCCAGCCGGCATCACGCTGAGCCAGATAGTCGTTTACCGTCACGACGTGGACGCCCTTCTCGGTCAGTCCATTGAGATATACTGGGGCCGTCGCCACCAGTGTTTTACCTTCACCGGTTTTCATTTCGGCGACATTGCCTTCATGCAATACCATGCCACCAATCAACTGGACATCGAAGTGACGCATACCCAAAGTTCGTGTAGCTGCCTCGCGAACCACCGCGAAGGCATCGGGCAAAATTGCGTCCAGTGATTCTTTCTTCAGCCGCTTCTTCAGCACTTCTGTCTGGGCTTGCAGCTTAGCATCCGTCAATTTACTGTATTTATCGCTGAGTTTATTGATCTCAACTACGCGCTTACGCAACCGCTTGATGGTCTTGGCCTGTGGGTCACCTAGCACTTTCTTGAACACACGATGCATACGTTGCCGACTCCCTCATTTATATTTGGTGGGACACCAACAACCAGTGCCGGCATCCCACATAGAGCATTATCGTATGTATTGTAGCGGTTTATTGCCTAAAATGCGAACAGTTTACGGTGATGACACTAACTTAGGCGAGAGCTGTGTTGCGAGCCCGGGCGAACAGGCGCCGACGACGCTTGCCGTTGGTGTGTAACTCTTTGTAATTACGCAATTGCTGTTTAAGCTTGGCCTCGACGATATCCACCGAAGCAAAGATGTTTTGGGTCGATTCACTGATTTTTATAGTCTCATGCGGTAGGTGTAGGGTCACGTCACAGACGCTTTGTCGCTGGCCATTTGCCCTATGCTCTTTGAGCCGGACTTCCAGATGGGCGCTGGGGCGAACGTGTCGGGAGATATATTTGTCGACGGAAGCAATCTTCTTGGTTATGTACTTCTTGAGCTTATCGTCGATTTCGAGGTGCGTTGCGCTGAGCTCAAATTTTTTAATCATGTAATCCCCCTTTTCGTGCACTTCCTTTTAGAGTTGGCAGTGCATACCTCTATTGTATCAACCGTCTGCAACTGCGCGGTCAAATTTCTTGCTTACCGCCCATGTATGGCCGAAGTACCTCGGGAACTGACACATTACCGTCTGCGGTCTGAAAGTTTTCGATGATACCGATAAGCGGGCGCTGTGAAAATGCCGTGGCGTCATTGGTATGCGCCAGCTCAATAGTGCCGTCACGACGGCGCAAACGAGTTTTCATGGCGCGCGTCTGATAATCCTTAATGTAATCGGCAGTGTGGGTTTCGCGGTATGTATTTTGGCTAGGTAACCATACCTCAACGTCTACACCCTTGGCATTTGGGCGACCGATGTCAGCCGTGCATTTCTCGAGCACATGGTACGGCAAACCCAATTGCTGCATCAAATACTCCTGGATAGCCACCAGGAATAGATGTTCATCATACGAACTCTCGGGCGTGGTAAAACATTCCATCTCAAGCTTGTTGAATTGATGCAGCCTGAAAATGCCCTCCGTATCCTTGCCATAGGTGCCAGCCTCCCGCCGAAAAGCGGTCGTATAACCGACATATCTGATTGGCAACTCCTCTTCCGGAATGATTTCGTCGATATAAATCGGGGAGATGGTATGCTCAGCACTGGCGTTCAGCCACAAGTCTTCATCTTCTATCTTGTAGGTCTGTTCCTGGCGATTGAGCCGCCCGGTGGCTTCGAAAACCGCTTGCTTGGCAACCGCCGGCGGCAAAATTGGCGTGAAGGGCTTGGCGCTGATCTTCAGGCCATTGTCGTCGATGATTTTCTGCAAAATCTCTTGGTCCGACAGAGTATCCAGACCAAACTGCCATAAGGCGAACTCCAACCGCACCAAATCACCCATGGTGTAAACGAATCGAGCGCCGGCAATCTTGGTCGCCCGCGCCGTATCCAGCCAGCCCTTGGCTTCGGCAATCTGAGCATGATTCTTTGGCTCAAAATCAAAGTTGGGCTTTTCGCCCCATGTCCGAATCTCGACATTTTCCTGTTCGCTGGAACCTACCGGCACCTCATCGAGCGGCATGTTTGGCACCGTTTTGAGTAATGTGATAAATTCTTCATCGATTGCGGCCAGCTGGTGTTCGAGATCGGCCAGCTTGTCCTTAATTTCGCGGCCTTTGGCGACTAGCTCATCCGACGGCTTGCCACCCTTCATGCTTGAAGCGATTTCGTTTCGCTCTTGTCGCAATTGGTCGACTTGGGTTTGCAGATCGCGCCGCTCTCGGTCAAAGCCAAGCAGCTGCGTCACATCGACATCATAGCCCTTCTGCTTCGATTTTTCGGCGACAAGTTCCGGATTGTCTCGAATATACTGAATATCTAACATGACGACAGTATACCCTATTTGCTCTTCGGCGACTTGGCTTTTACGGCGGCCAGTGTCAGTTCCGTCCTTTGGCGGGCATAGCTACAATACTCGCACGGTCCGCCCATGATACTGTCGCCTACTGCCGGCATCTCACCCTCCATGCAGGCCTTCATCTTCACCAATACATCATCAACCCAGCTGGCGTTCCCGGTGTAAGGTATGACCTTGGTGACGAACTCCAGCCGATTGCCGAACTCATCCATATCCATTCGGGCATTGGTGTACACGAAATATCCAGTATCACTCACCGCGAAGCCATTGGCCCGTAGCAGCCACTGATAAATCTCCATCTGACGCTTGTAGCTGATTTGCCAGTCACTATCTATGCTGACTTCTTTGTTCTTGCTGGTCGCTTTGTAGTCGACCACGATCAACTCACCATCATCATTGACCCAGATGTCATCGACTGCCCCGAAGACATGTAGATTCGTCGGTTCATGGACATGCACGACGCCCGTAAAATTGTGCCGCCAATTATCCATATTGTCGTGCTGATACGGCACGGCCTTGATCTGGTTGTCTAGCATCATCGGATGCGGCTTGCCCTCGGCCCGATAACGATCGAACTCTTTCTTGAATAGCTCGTCGATAGCTTTGTTGATGTTGAATGGCGGGCTGCTCGGACGAGTTATCTTGAGACGCGTATCCAACCAAAAGCAGCGCTGACACTGCATGAACAACTCAATTTTACTGCGACTGACTTTGAACGCAGTCTTTTGGCCCGGCCGATAAGGCGCCGAGCGCTCCCTCCAATAATTCATGCTTATTATTGTATCAGCCTTTGAGTGTCAGGACGGCCAAAGTCTCGATGTGCGGCGTATGAGGAAAGAAGTTAAATACCTGAATCGGCTCGATGTCGTAGGCATCAACCAACCCAGACAAGTCGCGCATTTGTGTCGCAGGGTTACAGCTGAGGTATGCGATGCGCGGCGGCTTTGACTCGAGTATGCGCGTCACGACATCACGGTGTAGCCCAGCACGAGGCGGGTCGAACACCACCGGTACGTCCGACGTGATACATTCCAGCGCACGCTCGGTCGAAGTCTCTACGACTTCTACCTCGAGTCCGCTTGCGGCGGCATTTCGTCTGGCCATGGCGGCCGAGGCATTATCA
Organism: Candidatus Saccharibacteria bacterium UBA6224; assembly: GCA_002441585.1. GTDB lineage: Bacteria > Patescibacteriota > Saccharimonadia > Saccharimonadales > UBA4665 > UBA6224. The sequence continues at coordinate 19,306 of DJWS01000005.1, forward strand.
AGTTCTACCAAGGTTACCTGTCGCCCGGCCGTGACTAGCCCAATCCCGCCAACCCCGGCATACATGTCCACTAGCCTATCCGCCGCTAGCCGATCCTTAATAGCTGCCAGCGCTTTCTCGAAGACCGGGACATTCACCTGGAAAAACGAGTCGACGTCATATTCAAATTGTTTGTCGGCAACGTTATCAACCAATTCGGCGCTGCCTAATTCATACAATAATTCCGTCCGCACGGACGCCGGACTTTTGGGATTCGAGTAATACACACGGAGCCCAAGCGGACCCACTGGCAACGTCATGGTTGGGAACTGTCTCGTTTTTGTGAACAGGGCCGCTGCGACTTCACCATTTTGAGTACATCGAGTAATTATTGTCTTCAAATCACCGGCACGAATTCCCAATGAATTTAGCTGCCGCACCACCTCATTGGCCGCTTTATCGATTGCTGGCATGGCTAATTTACTGCCCGTCACGATCTGCTTGCCATGACTACCGCGCTCATGAAGCGCCAAATGTATGCCCTGCTCATCGCCCCAAAAACTATATTCCATCTTGTTGCGATAATGCCATTCCTGATCGTCCGTTACCGTGTCGGGCAGTACGTCGATATTTAGCTTGGATTGCTCGGCTAATATTTTGACGATGTTATTTTTATAACGATTTTCAGCCTCGAAATTTATGACTTGCCACGGGCTTGTAGCCAGATAATTGGCCTCAGCAGCCTCTACTCGGTCGGGCGAACTTTCGATGATATCTACGGCAATCGCTTCGGCGTAGCTGCGCTTATTCTTTATGATATTCAGCCGTACTTTTTCCCCTGGCAATGCGTTCCAGACGAACACTTTGCGCCCATCGGGCAGCGTACCTAATCCCTGCCCGCCCGGAACTATCTGCTCAATTACGACGGTTGAGTCTTGCACTGTATTAGACGAATCTACCATGCTAGGCTCCAAGTATCTCCAAAAGTTGGGAAGCTGTTTTTACAACATGCGTTGGGCGCTGCTCGACCAGCTGCTCCTCGCTATTATAGCCCCACGTTACGGCAATACTTTTCAGTCCCGCAACATTCGCCGCAGCAATATCACGACCTTCATCACCGACGCAACAAGTGTCTTTGGGGTGAACGATGTCTGCCTGCATAAGCTGGCGTAGGCGCTTAGCTTTGCGACCGACGCGAACACTGCCATATACACCATCGACATAAGAATTTAGATGTTCATGTTTTAAGAATTTTCGGATATTCCGCTCGCTGTTGGCACTCAATATCAGCACCGTAAAGCCCTTTTCATGCAAAATTTTGATGGCTTCATGCATTCCCGGCATAGGCCGCACGCGATCCATCCGACCCTTCAAAAGCTCTCGTGTTAGAACGAACAAAAATGGGATGCGCCAATAGTCGATATGTAGAGCCGTTGCGTGGCGCAAAATCTCCCGACCCTTCACCTGTCCAAAGGCGACTCTCCGGAACAAATTTTGTTCGTCAGCGTCCAGCGCCACCTTACGCCGAGTGATTCCATGAAAGATGTCTATTATTACCGGAAATGTATCGGCAATGGTGCCGTCAAAATCGAGCACGACGATCTTGTACTTATCTTGACGCTCTTTTGGCTTACGCCGCCTGCGCAATAACCGTACCAGACTTGCCATGTTAAGGCTGAAGAGCTCCTGCGAAAACTTGCCATGCCAACAATGACTTCGCAACCAAGCTCAGAATCATATATACCCTCTCGCCGTACAAGTAGTCTTTCCAGGGGCCAACTCGCTTGTACTGTAGGTACATATTAACAGCGAAACAACTAAAGAATACGAAGAGCGATACGAAAATCCAATAAACGAAGGTCGGTATGTTCCCAGAACCATACACGCTGCTTGCTGCGATATAGACTCCGATAGCCAGCCAGGGAACTATGCCAGCGATGCAGCCGACTACATAACTCGACCAATCGACGACCGTACGTGGTTTGGCGGGATTAACGCGCTCCATGACCAGACCCAGCAGGTTCATTACTGCCGAGAACATGAATATCATACCCAAGCTAGTCGCATCATATACACCCGCAAGCAAGGCGATGCCAACCAGCATAGTGCTGGCACTTAGCGTATATTCAAACCACCTCAAATAGTTACGATTGCGTCGTAAGTCCGCTTCGTAACGCGCACGGTAGACGGTTGCCATCAACAGATGTGCAATTGCCGACAGCAGGAAGAAAGCGGCTACGATATACGCCAAATTAAGTTCGAATACCTGGTGTGTCGCAGGCGTAAGTACCGCCTTGCCTGCTACGTCAGTCTTGAGGTCATCGATGGTTAGGAATGATACCGTGACCGGGAATGTCTTGGTAACACTGAGTAGTAGAACTACCATAGCCTGCCCAGCGTGCAACCCCGCCAGCCACAAGTTCCAGCCGTGGAGCTTAGCTACAGATGGTGGTTGTCGCAAACTGAGTGGTATACGCATACTGGAACTATAGCAAGTAACAGACTGTTAGGCTACAGTAGAGGTATGTTACATCGGGCAACTTTGGGTGGCGGATGCTACTGGTGCCTTGAGGCGTTTTATCGGCGTATATCTGGAATTGATAAGATAACCTCCGGCTACAGCGGTGGCCACGTCGAACACCCTACGAGCGAGCAAGTATATGCCGGTAATACCGGCCATGCTGAAGTCGTGCGATTGGAATTTGACCCTAATATCATCTCCTATCGAGAGATTTTGGAAATATTCTTCGTGATGCATGGCCCAACTACACTGAACCGCCAAGGCAACGATATCGGCGAGGAATACCGCTCGATCATCTTCTATCACGACAACGACCAGAAGTCGGTCGCGCAAGACATGATCGATAACTTCGCGACCGAGCTGTACAGGGACCCGGTCGTGACACAACTGGAGCCGCTGGGTGAGTTCTGGCCGGCTGATGAAACCATGCAAGATTATTACGCCAAAAATCCCAATGCCGGCTACTGTATAGCCGTAATTAATCCCAAAATTCAAAAATTACGCCAGAAATTTGCCGCTAGGCTAAAGACCACCTAATCCAATAGTGGCCTATTCCACGACGGACACATCGCGCCAAAAAGCTACGTAACCACTAAAATCCCGCTTTACGGTCTGTATGGCTGAGGGCTTGGGCGATGGATAGCTAAAAGCACTGTCTTTGCTCCAGCTTCCGTCTAATCCAACATCATAGTACTGGCATTCGCCCTTCCATGGACAAGTGTACGGCGTGTCGCTGGAACGCAACAATGATTGGTTCACGCTAGAAGGCGGAAAATACCAATTACCCTCTATGTATATCAGTGATGATTTTGGTGCTTCGGCGACTACCCTATCGTTCCATATTGCCTGCATCGATCCTCACTTCCTCTTTATTGGTTTTTTGATACCGAGTAATCAGCTTGGCCAACCGTTTGGCACTACCCTTCGACAATCCGTGCCGGTCAGTTGTCCTATAAAACTGTACATTTTGGTTGTGTGACAGCAATTTCTTGAGGTTAGACCTGGCGACGACCACGTCGAATCGCCCATGTACTATATCTGTCGAGATTGCTATGTCCTTCAACTCATCATAGCCGTGCTGCTGGATTATCGTATTGCGCAAACTACGCTCTATCGGGATCCAGGCCTGATCGGTTGCCAGGTATTTGGTCCAATTTTTCGATATTCTAGCCACCAACCGGGTTATCGTGAAGGGTCCTGGCGGGTTGGCCGCAATCTTCTCGTACAAACCAAGATAAAACGCCCGTCGATGTTGATGGGTGCGAAATTCGGGCACATCAGCAAATAGTGGCGGTTCGTACAGCACCAACCGCCTGACCAGTTCGGGCTGCAAGTCAGCGATCCGCGTAGCAACCAGGCCCCCCATGGAGTGCCCTACCAGAATTATCCGCGTAAGTCTCAGTTTTCGGCATAACGCCAATACCGCCCTAGCCTGGTCGTCAGATGTGTAGTTGATATAACCAGGCGCGGGTGACCGACCGTGCCCTAACAACTCTGGCACGATGACACGGTGGTTACTGGACTGCAACATCGGGACGAGCGGCTCCCAAAATACCGCATCCGACGCGATACCATGTAGCAATACTACTGTTGGGCCAGTGCCCGGATAATCTTGGTAGGCCAAACGAAATGGTCGGCCGATCATCATATGCCAAAACTTACCGAGTCTGTTCATAAATCCGTACCGGCACTCTTGCCAGCCTAATTCCCTTTGTCCCTGCGGGCTGTCTTGAGCATATCTGCGAACCAGAGCAGCTCATCGAGTAGTTTGTTTACGTTCTTTTGATACCGCTCGGAATGTTCGGACAATATCGCTCCATCATCAGCGAACATCTTATTGACGTACGGAAAATAGACGTCCCAGCTCATAACTACCAAACCCGTCTCGCGTACCGCCGGGACAAGTGCCTCAACCGCCCGAACGCCACCCCAGTTGCCATCACTACAACCTGCAAAGGCGATCGGTTTGTGATTGTAGAGCTGCAGCTCACTGTCTAGCATTCGCTTGAGCGAACCAGGAAAACTATGGTTATACTCCGGTGTCACCACAAAAAAAGCATCGGCCTCTTCGACGATTTGGCTGTAGCGCGGGTCTTTACCCTCCGGGTCGTTACCATCACCTGGGAAATTGAAATCTTTAGGGTCTACAAAGATGACTTCCAGATTCTCGCGCTCGGAAGCTAGTGACTCGATGTAGCGAGCCGCCTTTATCGACTGGCGCTGTTCCCGCGTCGTTCCGAGTAAAACTGCAAGTGTCATTTGCTGTGCCATGTTATTACTCTAACTCACTAATCCGTTCGTGGTCCAACCCGAAGTAATGTGCCAGCTCGTGCCACATGGTGTGCCTAATTTGCTCTTTCAGGTCATCAATCGAGTCCGACACCGCACATAACGGCAACTTGAACAAAGTAATCTTATCTGGCAACACCGTATCCATACCCTGCCGCCGCGGCAATGGAACACCTTCGTACAGTCCAAGCAACGACTGGTCATGGCGCAACTCCAACTGTAAGCGCTGATCTGGTGATGGTTCATCTTCGAATAGAAATGCCACGTTCTTGACGTACGGCATCTTGTCCTGCGGTAATGATTCTAAGGCATCATTGATAAATTGCTGGAATTCTTCGTCGCTGACCGTAATCATTTGTCTATAATACTATACTTTTTATAGCAATTGAAATGCTCGCTACGTTCCTATGCTTCAAGCTTGAGGCGTGCGATCAGCCAATCTCGCGGCAAAATGCTCAGGAACCATCCCGCGCGCGGGCCCGATGTCTTACCGATAATCAACCGGTACAGCGCCTGGAACATCGCCTTTGGCTCCAATCCACTTGAAGCCTTCAGACTGTACACGGTATCGTGGAACCATGTCCCATCAGCATCCTGTGGCGCCTTGTCAATCGCCTCGGCCAGGCTGGCAAAAAACTGGGTTTCCGGCTCGGTGAAGCTGGTTCTGTCTATCTTGTCCACCATTGCGAATCTAACGTCTTCTGGGGCTGAGCTATCTAGCCAGTGATCGATAAAGCGTAGCTCGCGTCGGATAATATCGCCCTGCTCTTTTACGGTCGTCGCGTGTTCGGTTCGGGCAATTATTTCGAGCGTCTTATCCGTGTCCCGCAAAGCGGCCTGGTAACTTGCAACCAAGTGGCTAAACGGCACATTACTGACCGTCGGCTCATCAACGCGGTAAAGGCATAATTCGAGCAATTGTTGCTCGTCGGTCGTTTTGTCGGTCTTTGCGGACAATTCCGCAAATTCATCAAATAACCGAAGGAGCGTCTCCCCTTCGTCAAAGAATAGTTGCTTATCGGGTGCATAGCGCAGCAAGAAGAACCAGACGATCTCCGGCGGCAATATATTGAGCAAATCCGCTGCCGTGATGACATCACCCGCGCTCTTGCTCATCTTTTTTGTCTGACCACTACGCATGATGAAGTTGTACGGCACCGGATACGGCGCTTCGGCATTAAATACCTCACGAACAATTACCTCACCCGTGTCATAGGAGCCACCCTTGGTGGCGTGGTCCCGCCCGAACGGCTCAGCATTTACGTGCATTAGTGACCACCGAGCCGGCCAGTCGATCCGCCAGCTCAATTTCACATCACCGGCCGAGTAATCAGCGGCTGCCTGCTCGCCATTTTTATCGATGTATTGGACCGTCTTCGCTGCCGTATCGATTGATACAAATTGCCGATTTTTGAGAAAACCATCTTCGAGTACCTGGATAGGAGTCCACTGCTCTTCAAGCTTCCGACCGGAAACTTCCTCTAAAATACGCCGAATGGTTGCGGTTTTCTCAAGCGCCTCCTCGATGACTGGCACAAAGAAGCCGGCTCGATATTTCTCGTGCGCCCGCACTACTTCCATCTTGAGCTTTAGTTTGGCTGCAGCCGTCAGCAAATCGGCCAAAAAATAATCGGCATAGGACTGGTCGCTGCCATCAGGTGCGGGTACGTCACACAGCGGCTTGCCAAGATACTTCGAAAATTCTTCCGGTATATTTACAGGGATTTTGCGCAGCACATCAAGGTCGTCAACTATGTGCAAGTGGCGACTGTCACGCCCGCGGCGTTCTAACTCCACGGCGATGACTTCGGCGGTCAGAACCTCACGAAGGGTACCTAAATGGTACGTTCCCGAGGGCGATACTCCCGAAGACACCACAATATCACCCTCCGGATGGCGGGCAATCAGCTCGTCTATGACCTTATCTAACCACGACATATAGTGCACTCAGTATACGACACTTCGTATCCGTTATCTAGCAGTTGCAGGACTGGCACCAGATAGCTATACGGGCTGCCTGCTGCTAAGCGATGGCCTCGATCTTGTAGGTAACTGTCTCGGCCGGCGTCACGATTTCGACTTGTTCGCCTAGCTTTTTGCCCAATACGGCTCGGCCCAGAGGAGATTCATCAGAAATTTTGCCCTCGAGCGGATCGGCTTCGACGGTCCCGACAACATGGAACTCACGCTTGGCACCGGCCATGCTCTTTAGGCTCACTTTGGAGCCCAGGCGCACTTTGCCATCATCTTTCTTGACTGCCTTGATGACTTCGGCATTGTTCAATATGTATTCGACTTCAGAGATACGGGTTTCGTTGCGCTCCTGATCTTGTCGCGCAGACTGATATTCGGCATTCTCAGCCAAGTCCCCAAGTTCGCGGGCGGATTTTATGGCTTCGGCAATAGTACTGCGCTTGGCAATCAAAAACTCTAGCTCGTCTTCCAGCTCACGTATACCATCTTTGGTCAGTCGATATTGTTTGTTCATCGGTTGGCACTCCTTTGTATCTCTTAAATGTCGGTGGTGTCTGGCACTAGGCCTTTCGGCTGGTGGTCAGCCTGCCTACAAGCTCGTCTAATGTAACATCCAGGGCATCGTTGCTAGTACGATGTTTTAGTTCATAGCCGCTTGCTGCGACGGTCTTGCCGCTGACGACAGCCCTATATGGTATACCGAGTAGGTCGGCATCTGCAAATTTTTTGCCGGGGCGCTCATCACGGTCATCATATATTACCGCAATACCGGCTTCAGTCAATACAGATTCTAACTTCTCTGCCGTTTCGATGACCGTCTGGTCGTCGCCCAGAGGAGCGATATAAACTTGCGCCGGAGCAATAGCCTCTGGCCAGACCAATCCTTTATCATCGGCGAAGTGCTCGGCTATCATGCCGACCAAGCGACTGATGCCGATGCCGTAACAACCCATGATAATCGAGCGTTGCTCTCCTTTTTCGTCCGTGTAATACAGCCCTAGAGCATCGCTGTACTTGCTCTCCAGCGGAAAGATGTTGCCCACCTCTACGGCTCGCTTCTCAACTAGTTTCGACTTATCAAGCCCGAGCTTTTGGATGGTTTCGTCGCTGTAAACTTCTTTGTTAATGGCGATTTTCTTATCTTCGTCGACATAGATTGTGTCCTCACCGATGGGGCTGATGGTCTGGAACTCGTCGCTGAACTTATCCGTGAAATATCCGCCGTCGGCCGCCGTCCGGTAGGTATCGCCACCTAGACCAAGCCGTTCGAAGACACGAATATAAGCGGCAGCCACTTCTTCATATATCTTGGCGTGCTCTTCTTGAGTCCTCGCGAAAGAATACATATCTTTCATCAGGAATTCGCGGCCACGCAGCAAACCGCTCTTGGCCCTCAGTTCGTTGCGGAACTTGGTCTGTATCTGATATATATTAACCGGCAAATCCTTATAAGAGTTGACGAAATTGTGTAACGAGTCGACGATGGGCTCCTCGTGGGACAGGCCCACGCCCACCTCGGTGCCGTTGTTTAGCTTGGTCTTGAACCAGTTGTCGACTTTCTTATCATCCCAACGGTCGGTTTTTTCCCAGAGCTCACGTGGTTGCAACACGGTCATTTGCACTTCTTGTCCGCCGACCGCATTCATTTCCTCACGGACTATCTTCGATATGTTATCTATTACTATCTTGCCAAGTGGCAAATAGGCATACACGCCGGCCATCATCTTATGCACATAGCCCGCCTGTATAAGCAGCTGGGCGTTTCGCGCGGTCTCATCGGCGGGTAGGTTTTTGATTGTCTTGGTGAATAGCTGGGAGAGTCTCATGATGGTTTTCCTCGGTTATATTACTACGGTTTTAGGGTACGAAAATTACGGCCGTTGGGCCGGCATGCAGAGGAATGGGCTACTAGAAACCATCACGTTCATGCTCACATTGTACCTTAGCGGACGAAAGACGTGAAGAGTATGACGAAAGCGACGCCGTTCTTCAGCATATGCAACGTTATGCCGGCCCACAGATTGCCGGTAATTTCTCGGAGCGATATCAACACCAACGACAGGGCGAACGTATCAAGTGCCCCAATCCATAGCGGTCCCACGTCACCCCCTTCAGCCAGATGAGCCGCGCCGAAAAGGCCACTGACTAGGATGGCAGCCAGTACTCGCGGCAGCCATTTTCGGAGTCCGGTGTATAGGAAGCCTCGCATGGTTATCTCCTCGACGATTGGCGGCAGTATGACCAGGCTGACGAACGTCATGGCCAGCTGTAATGTAGTGCTGGCATTCTCAAACCCTATTTCTTGGCGCTGATCGACATCAAAGCCAGGTACCAGCGCCGTGACCACTCGAATCAAAATCACATACAGCACTAAGTACGGCACCGTCGCTACGACTCCCGTCAGGAAGTTATGCCACTTGGGGCGCGTTAGACCGATGGTTCGCAGCGTCCAGCCGAACCGCCGCAACAAAAAGTATATGGCTCCCAGGGTGAATATTTGGGCCAGTGTCATGTAGAAAAATTGCGCCGAAATGGACTCGTTCAACCAAGTAACTATCCGGGCGTGTGGCCACCCCAAAAATACCCCAACCACCCAATACACCAACAGCGCGGCCACCACCGGTAGGACGAAATATATACCTGATACGGATACAAGGCTAAGAAATGCCGCCTTTACTCCACCGAGTTCTTTTGTACCCTTAGCAGCCCCTGGCCCGCTAGAAGAATCGTCTGACATCGACTACCGAGATTAGTACAATCAGCCCAATCAGAAGTACGAACCCTGCCGTATTCACCAACTCCTCAGTTCGTTGGGTCAAATCGCGTTTGAACGCCCGGTAGGCTAGCGTCAGCCACAAACGACCGCCATCGAGTGCCGGTATGGGCAAGAAGTTCATGATGGCCAAAGTCAAAGAAATGATAGCGATGACGAACAAGACGTATTGATAACCCAGAATGCTGCCGCTCTTCAGTACGAAGAATATACCGACCGGTCCAGCTACCTGACTAGACGCTTCTGTCTGAGCGCTCTGGCGCGCCGTCGTGTTACCCGTGACGGCACCGGCGATGATCCCTCCCAAGCCTGCCAGCGCTTTGCCCAGCCCCTGGAATGTCAGGGTTGTGAATTGACCCATCAGCCCACCAGCCACTATTGGTGCCGACCAGGTTGAACGTTGCAGGGTCAGCTCCGACGGAACCACACCTAGGTGTCCCTGCGGGTTGTCAGTCTTCTTGCTAGCGGCCACTGCTTCAGCAGTTCTCAGCTCGGCAGTCTTGCGAATTTCCTGGCCGTCACGAACCAAAATAAAGGTTAGTTTTTGGCCAGCATACTTGGATGTAACATTCGGCAAATCGGTGGCTTGTTCGAGCGGGATTACCCTGGTGCTGTCCGGCGCAACGTATCCGACCAGACGATCGGTCGATTGTAGTCCGGCTTTCTCGGCCGGCGAACCCGGCGCGACATAACCGGCGAAAACTTCGTTTTTCACCACTTTAGTATCACTCTTGACAGTAAATTGGTTGTCGACGAGCTTTGGTATACCTATCAGCGCACAGATTACCAGCAGCACGAAAGCTGTGATGAAGTTCATCACGACGCCAGCTGCCATGATCTTGGTCTTGGCCCAGGTGTCGGCCGCCCCAAAGGTGCCCTTTTCGGTATCGGCATCATGCTCACCCTTGAGCTTTACGAAGCCGCCCAGCGGCAGCAAATTGACCGTGAATAGCCAACCGTCTTTGGTCTGGCGCTTGTACAAGCGCGGCGGAAACCCGATGCCGAATTCTTCCACCTCCACGCCGTTACGCTTGGCCATGATGAAGTGTCCCCACTCATGCACCACTACCAAGCCGACGAACATTATCAGCCCCAAGACCAGCAGAAATATACCCATATCGTCTAGTATACCAACCGAAGCCTTAGAGGCTCATTATTTCTTGTTCTTTGGCCTTGGTGGTGGCTTCTACATCTGTACGAGCCGCTGCCATAGCATCGTCGACTTGTTTTTCAAGTCGCTTGGCGTCATCTTCGCCGATATCTTTGGACTTTTTGGCAGCATCGATCGCTCCAAGGGCGTCATGCCGAATATTGCGCAAGCTAATCATGGAGTCCTCTTGGCGCTGTCCGACTTGCTTGACGATTTCTCGACGGCGCTCTTCGGTCAGCGGCGGCACCGGTATTCGCACCACACGCCCATCATCCGCCGGATTCATGCCCAGACTCTGGTTATTGCGAATGGCAGCACTGATAGCCTGGATATTATTCGGGTCAAACGGGGTCAGTTGAAGCAGTTGTGGCTCCGGCGCGCTAATAGTCGCCACCTGGTTGAGCGGCATTTGGACGCCATAAACCTCAGCCATAACGCCGTCTAGCATACCGGCACTAGCCCGGCCCGTCCGAAGCTTTTTCAGCTCATCCTTGTAGTGCTGGATAGCCTGGTTGAATTTGTCGCGTGCTTGCTTGACGGCCTGGTTTGGATCCATAGACTCCTCGTTTCTTATGTATTCAATTCTAGCAGATTTGGCTCAACCCGACTTCGCAAGTCATCGGGCAACAGCGTAATGTTACAGCCCACTCGTAAAGACGGTCCGTCATACAGCTTACCGTCAATAACTACGGCTGGCCGTAACTCCCCTTGCGGTATAGCGGATTGTAGCACTATATCCTCGACGATATGCTCGCTTTCAGTTCCCTCTTCTATGATGGCCAGCTTCTCCGACACAACCAATACGCCGGGGTAGTCCGACACAAAGCTGCGGGCAAGCTGATGGGCTTCACTCATCGCTGAGGCATGTTCAGCATCAATATCCACGGCCAGCTGCCTGGCGCGGTTCATCACATCTTCAGACAACACTTCGCGCTCGGCAACTACCCCGCGTATATGTTCCAATGCGGGCTCAAGACCGGTCATGAATCTTCCATCACACATCTCCCCGGCAATTGCCAGCTGACTGGCTAGGTCCGATAGGTTAGCATCTTCAAGTGCTCGAGCGACCTCGCCCACCGAATACAATGCATGTGGTTTTGGCAAACGTTCGGACATGCTTGTTAGCTACGCGCCAACACCGAGCTCGATGCGGGCAAAGCGGCGAACTACGACGTTTTCACCCAAACGGGCATTGTGCTCCTTGACGTACTGATCGACAGTCTGGTCGGGATTCTTGATGAAAGGCTGGTCCAGCAAACAACGCTCAGCGAAGTGCTTCTTGACCTGACCCTCAACGATCTTATCGACCATGTCAGCCGGCTTGCCTTCGGTAGTAGCCTTTTCCTTGAATTCGTTAGCCACACGTTCTTGCTCTTCGGCCGGGATTTCACTAGCGCTGACGAACTGAGGGTTCATCGCCGCGATATGCATAGCGATGTCCTTCACGAAGTCAGTGAAGATTTCATTACGTGCCACGAAGTCGGTCTCGCAGTTGACTTCCACGATTACACCGATGCGGTTGTCGTGGTTGTAGTTGCCAACGATTCCGGCACGAGCCTCGCGCTCGCCACGCTTCTCAGCCTTGGTCATACCCTTCTTGCGCATGGCCTCGAGTGCTTTGTCAAAATCACCCTTGGCTTCTTCAAGTGCGGACTTTGCATCTGTCATGCCGACACCTGTCAGCTCACGCAGACGCTTGATTTCAGCGATATCTATTGCCATTTATGGTCTCCTGGTCTTATTAGTTTGCTTCGGTCTTGTCGACTGGTTGCTTAGCCTTGGCCTTACCAGTCTCGATGGCTTGCTGGACGTAGCCAACCATCAGCTCGATCGCTTTGATGGCGTCATCGTTGCATGGGATAGGATAACGTACGCGGCTAGGGTCGGCGTTGGTATCGACCAATGCCACCACTGGGATGCCGAGTTTGTTAGCCTCACTGACGGCATTGTCGTCGTGTGTGATGTCTACGACAAAGACGGCGCCTGGACGGCTGTTCATTTCTTTGATGCCACCGTAAATCTCGCCCATTTGGTCGATTTCTTCTTGGAAACGCTGGATCTCAAGCTTGTTGTACTTGTTCGCCAGCTCGCCAGAAGCCATCCGAGCCTCAAGGTCTTTCAGGTGCTTCACGCGACCGCCGATGGTGTTCCAGTTGGTCAGCATGCCGCCCAACCAACGGTTGGTGACGAACGGCATGTTCGTCGCCTCGGCAGCAGTCTTGACGATGTCTTGAGCCTGGCGCTTGGTACCTACCAACAGCACTTGCTTGCCATCTGCCGATGTCTCGGTCAGAAAGTCCAGGGCTTCGCTGAGCGCACTGGCCGTCTTGGTCAGGTCAATTATGTGCGAGCCGCCTCGCTTGCTGTGAATGTATGGCGCCATCTTGGGGTGCCAACGGCTGGTTTTGTGGCCAAAATGAGCTCCGGCCTCGAGCAATTTCTTGATGTCTACATCTACTGTAGCCATAGTAAATAATGATCCCTTCTGAATCCTTGATCTTCGATTCGGGTGCCGCAAGGCGCATCAAGTGATGCTGCCATGCAGAGGACTCTCCCCGGACCTGCTTAACTTAATTGTGCCCCTATTCTATCAGATGAGGGCCCCAGGAGCAACTCATCCATTACTTCTTGACCGAAAGCTAACAGATATGTATAATCTGAGTTTGACGAAAGCGTTTGGGCTTTACTCTCATCAGAGACGGCACAACCCTAGACGCTAAGAATTAGCAACAAGTAATCGGAAGACGTAATGAAGAAAGATATTCACCCTACAACTTATCGACCTGTCGTGTTTCAGGACCTCAACGACAACACGACTTATTTGACGCGCTCAACGGTCGCCACCGACGAGACGATCAAACTCGATGGAGTCGAATACCCTCTCGTAAAGGTTCACATCAGTGGCAGCTCTCACCCCTTCTACACTGGTGAGGAACGCATCTTGGACATCGAAGGTCGTGTCGACAAGTTCAAGGCCCGCGCCGCTGCTGGCGCTGCTGCCAAGGACAAGCGTGCCGCTGCCGCCAAGAAGCAAGCCAACCGCAAGAACGCCAAGACCGACAAGCAAGCCACCGAAAAATAGCTACGATTATTCACTAACCGCCTGCGAACAAAGTTTCCAGGCGGTTTTTGTATATAATTAACCCTAGGCACGATTATGGAAACTAAAGAGCAACAACTACGACACGAATTCGCCGAGATTGAGCAACAGCTTCAAGACCCGGCTATCTTTAGTGATCCCTCGTATCCCAAGCTGGCCAAGCGCCGTAGCAAACTAGCAGATCTACTTTCCCTGTTCGACCAAAAGCATCAACTGGAGGAGGCCTACAAACAAGCTTCGGAACTGGCCACCGGCAATGACGAACTGGCCATCCTTGCCCAGGAAGAATTACGGGAAACCGAAGCAGCACTAACCATAAACGAAACTCGTCTCATCGAAGCCCTGACCCCCCAAGACCCCAACAATGACCGCGATGTCATCATCGAAATTCGCGCCGCTGCCGGAGGTGATGAGTCGGCAATCTTTGCCGGTGAGCTATACCGCATGTATGTTCGCTGGGCCGAGACACACAACTTTAAGACCGAGCTACTCAACGAAAGCCCCAGCGAAGCTGGTGGTTTCAAGGAAATCAGCTTCATGGTCCGCGGTGACGAAGCCTACAAGAATCTTAAGTTCGAAGCCGGCGTCCACCGCGTCCAGCGCGTTCCCGCCACCGAAAGCCAGGGTCGAATTCATACCAGTACTGTCACCGTGGCGGTATTGCCAGAAGCCGAAGAAACCGACATCGAAATCAACCCAAATGATCTAAGAATCGATGTCTATCGCAGCGGTGGCCACGGCGGCCAGAGCGTCAACACCACTGATTCCGCGGTACGTATAACCCACCTGCCCTCCGGTCTGGTCGTCAGTAACCAGGACGAGAAATCGCAAATCAAGAACAAAGACAAGGCGATGAGCGTCTTACGCTCTCGACTTCTCCAGTTAAAGATCGATGAAGAGCAAAAGCAGCTCAGTGATGCACGCAAGAAGTTGATTGGTTCGGGCGATCGCAGCGAAAAGATTCGCACTTACAATTTCCCGCAAGATCGTATAACCGACCACCGCATCGGCTATTCTCGATCGAACATACCGGCCGCCTTGGCTGGTGATATCGACGATCTCATCGAACGCCTTCAGGCCGCCGAACACGAGTTATTGTCCCAGGAATAAGCTATGAAAGTTCTTATAACCGGTTGGAGCGGCACTGGCAAAACCACTATCTGCCAGGAGTTGAGACGGCGACAGCTAAATGCTTTCGATGGTGATAATGTGCCGAACCTATCCACTTGGGTTAGTCGTAATACTGGCGAAAAACTAGGCCGGGGCTATCCGAAAGATTACAGTCATGAACGTTATGATTGGAATTGGGACTCACAAACATTGCACGATTTACTTACTGGCAACGATGATATATTTCTCTGCGGCAATGCCAATAACGCTCCGGATTTCTACCGTTATTTCACGCACCTTTTCTTTCTTGATGTTTCGCCATCAGAACAAAGACGACGCATAGGCGTACGTACCGAGCACGACTACGGCAAAGACCTCACGGTTCAGAATATGGTCATCGAACAGCAATTAGCGATTATTGCAAAAGCAAAAGATCTAGGCGGGATTATCATTAATGCCCATCGTCCTCCCAGCGCAATCGTCGACGATATCCTGGAGCATCTATCGTGACTGTTGATTCTTGGATTCATGACCAAACCGCTGCATTAAAGTCGGCTGGAATTGCCACGGCAAGGCTGGATTGTTTGGTGCTGCTTGAAGACGTATTGAACACGAATCGTACTCAGATACTTGCCCACCCAGAACAAAAATTAACAGGGGTAGAATTGGGTCTTCTCAACAAAATGGTTGATAAAAGGGCTCTGCATATCCCGTTGGCTTATATCCGAAATAAGACCGAATTTTATGGACGCGAGTTTTATGTAAACGAACATGTACTTGAGCCCCGCCCGGAATCCGAATCAATCATCGAGATCTTGAAAGTTTTATCTTCAGCCCCGGCTGAAATCATCGATATCGGCACCGGTTCCGGCGCACTCGCCATAACAGCCAAACTCGAGTTGCCCACGGCTCGTGTGTTCGCTACGGACATAGACCTAAAATGTCTGCAGGTGGCCGAACGCAATGCCAAAAATTTGAACGCAGAAATACAATTCTTGTGCGGTAACTTGCTTGACCCGTTCAAGCACGTCAAATTGAGTCACGATGTAGCCTTACTTTGTAATCTGCCCTATGTGCCAGATAACTTTCAAATCAACACGGCCGCCACTCACGAACCACGGCACGCACTTTTTGGCGGCCCGGATGGCCTGGACCTATATCGTTCCCTTTTTGACTCCCCTGCTTTTCGTACGATAAAACCGGCCTACGTGATTGCTGAGTCACTGCCGCCACAGCACGAATTACTAGCAACTATCGCTCATGACCACGGCTACCAACTACAAACTACCGAGGATTTCATACAACTGTATACGCCCCTAGCCTAGTTTTGCTATGTCGTAAAATGTCAGTTTTATTGGTTGCTGTCGGCAGTGCTGAGCCGTGCTGTTACATTGATGGTTTTACCGTCCCGCACGACAGTAAGATTCACCGTATCGCCCGGCGCCGATGCGTTCAATAGCGTAGACAGCTGTTTTGTCTGAGTTACTTCCGTGCCGTTGACTTTCGTTATGACATCGCCAGCCCGTAGTCCCGCTGTTTCTGCCGGACTACCAGGCACCACCGGATCGTCACCAGTTATCCCTCGCGGGGCCAGATAGGCACCCTGGGTCTGATCCAGTCCATACTCACTTGCGAATGATTTACTCAAGATGACGTAGCGAACCCCCAAGAACGGCCGCTTGAATGACCCTGTGTCCAGCACTTGGTCAATCAGTCCTTTCAGATCATTAATCGGTATGGCAAAGCCGATATTTTCGGCGCCACTAGCAATAGCTGTGTTCATGCCGATCACCTGATTATTAAGGTTTACCAGCGGCCCGCCTGAGTTACCCTGGTTTATGGCCGCGTCGGTCTGGATCAGGTTACCAAGGTCCTCGGGCCTCGATAGTGAATCACCACTGCCGGCTTGTACATTACGGCCGAATCCCGAAATGATGCCGGATGTCACTGTGTTATGAAATTCACCCAATGCATTACCGATGGCGACCACGGAATCTCCGACCTGCATCTTAGAGGAGTCACCAATACTGGCCGGAACTAGCGAAGTACCCTTTAGGTTCTTTATTTTCAGGAAGGCGACATCTAGCGTGTCGGTAGAATTGGTGCGCCCCAACACCTCGACATCGTCGTACTGAGTACCATCCGATAGCGTAACACTTACTTTGGTTGTTCCGGCGGGGACGACATGGCGATTGGTCATAATAACCCCATCCTTAGATAGGATGATTCCAGTACCGGCAGCCTGCTCCGTCGGTTGATATCCGAAAAAGTTAACACCTCTGGTCGCCGTAATGTTGACCGAAACGACGCTTGGCCCGACCCTCTGGGCAATTTGGCGTATCAGCTCGCTGCTACTGGTAACGATCTGCTTCTGGCCCGATAAAGAAGTTGTAGCTTGTTGGTCATTAGCACCGAGATGACCACCCAAGAACCCAGCCAAACCGGCCAGGAGGACCAATAATAGCATCGGTAGGAATCTGCGAAACGACCATTTTGGCATAGAAGGTCGCCGGATCTTCGGTCGCCTGATCGTGAAGGTCACCGTCTTGCCCTCGCCAGACCGTCTCTTGTCATCTGTTACGGTTACATTTTTGTCAGAATCGGATTGATCCATCTAGACTACTTTATCCCTCCAGTCCGCGAATACGATAATAAAGATTAGTACGACTAGCATCACCGCTATCATTTGCCGCCGCAAAATGACAGTAAGTTTGTCGTAATGATCGAAGTAATATAGAACCGCCAAACCATAGCCTACGATAGTAAGTATTAAAGTTGGCTGAGAGATAAAAGCGTAGAACAACAACCAGTGGCCTAACACCCACGCTAGGGCGCCACCGAAATACGCCCACAAGTACGCCAGCATCTTGGAATAAGGCTCATCGAAACTATCAAAGAAGTGGCGAGCAGATATATAGCAAACCAGGGCCGTCGATATCACCAAGCCGTAGAGGGGCCCATCCGCCCACACCAGATACAATGATACGAGACCGGCCAGTTGTCCGACAAAAGCCTGAGCCGAGACCAGAAATATACCCGTGCCTGGCTTGAGCAGCAATAACCACGCGGCATATGCTATCACCCAGATGAATTGAATGAACGGCTGATCACTCGCCGAATGCATGAATGCCACCACCGAGACACCCACCATGATATCGAGCGAGTTAGCTCGAATAATCGCCGGCCAAAAGCGTGGCCGCATGGCAAACATTCGCCATTTGCTGAGCAATATCAAGGCTAGTGCCAATGGCAATCCAAGATAACTGGAACGAAGGACAACAAACAGCAGCAGCGGCAACAATGCCACAAGTGACATATGAGCCAACTGTGAAAAGCCGCGCGCAGGCAATATCTTAGTTATGAGTGGTTTCATTACTTCCTAACACTATTATAAAGTCTGCACCGCTCATCTGTACACCCCCTATCGA
>DJWS01000007.1 GCA_002441585.1 Candidatus Saccharibacteria bacterium UBA6224
CACGACACCACCAATCGCGAATTTTATAAGATGGAGCGGCAAATCTATCGGCTGCAGCATCGAATGGCCACACTTGATGTTCCTACCAATCGGCGCGAATACCAACTGTACAAGGCCATCGCCCAAAAGTACGACTGGCCGTACATCGTGCAGCTGCACGATAACAGCCGAGCTTCAGCGCCGACCCTAACTCCGCACAGTGCCACCCCAATCATGCCATTACCGCTAGTCATAGCTCATCTCAAAGCAGCCTGGTTGACGCTGGGGTGGGTCATCAGCGCAGCAGCGGTGGTCAACCTGTGGATCAATGACGTGCCGCTATTCAGCCAGCCAGTCGAGGCAATCTTTGCCGCCATATTTTTAGTTCTGGCCATCCAACTTCTGTTTTATAGCCTCATACTTATTACCAGGCTACTGCGACGCACTTTCAATTTCATCCGTCGACACATCCAACCCAGCAGTTCAAAAACAGATTAGATGGTGGTATGCTGGCACGTATGACAGAGGTGTCAACACATCGCGTTTACGAGACTGCGGATACGCCGTTCGATTTTGCGGTGGTAGTTAGCGATGCCGAGCACAACGTCCTGGTCGGTAATCTGCAGGATCACGACGATGAAGTACTCAGATTGCCAAGTGGCCAAATTCCTCTAACTCCTGGCGATAGCAGCAATGGGTTCATTGTGCCGCAAGAAGCTCGCGTCAGCCGGGTACTGCCCGCCATGGGAATTAACGTCGAACCTGGCACTCTCAAGAACCGCGGTCTGCTGTACCTGGCCGAACAACCAGTGCGCCTACTGGTTGCCAGGGTCGTCCAGCCCACCGTCCGCGCCAACGTTTTATTCAAGGACCCATTGTGGCTGCCGCCGGCCGAGCTGCCTTACGACACGATGCCCGGCCATTACCAAACCTGGCTGCCGCACGTGCTGGGTGGTTATTCGGTCAGCGCGACCTTTGACCGCGCCTTGGGTGCTGTCGAACCAGACGCCTACCAACCCCATGGCACCCTCATTCGCCAAAAACAAACGCCATTCCTCGGCCCCGTAGAAGCCATCCGAGCCGCGTAGCGGCCTTCACGCTGGATTATTTCGCTGTTTTGTATTATAATATGCACATGAAACAGCCCTATGAAGCTGTCGGGGTGGATGAATTTCCGGACGTAATGCCGTCTGTGATTTTTGATGTCGGCTTTGGCGGCATAGCAGACGACCTGGATATGGATTTTCACTATCTGACCAAATACATGCGTGGTCGGGGCCTCAGCGATGAGCAGATCCAGGCACTGACCATAGAGTTCAGGGCCACGCTCTCACTAGATAGTGATGAGGACCGCGTGGGATTAGAAGGCCAATACGATTACGACAAACGAACGTGCGTTGTCCATCTGGCCAATATAGCTATGATGAAGTTCAACACCGCCAAATTATTCAAGCAGCCCATACGTTGGGTGAGGGCCGAGATGCAAGTCGAGACAGCCAGAACCCTAGCCCACGAGATAGAACATTATGTCTCACATGCCGAGGCGGATTTTGTAAATCCCACGGACTATATCAGTTGGCAATCCGACAGTGACGACACTGCTTACCTCGAACAACCCGAAGAAGTCCGTGCCCGCGCCGCAGAAAAGTTATACGACCCAACCCGCCTACGGATGAGCTAGCCCCGGCCAACTTCGCGCCAGACCCTCCAAACCAGTACAAAAACAGATGAGATGGTGGTATCATCACCGTTATGACACGAATGCAAAATACTCGTCCAGAGCTTCGGCCGCGAGAGAAATTGCAGGCAAAAGGCGCCCCGTCACTTAGTGATTACGAACTACTGATGGCGATCATCGGCAGCGGCAATGCCCAGGCTGACGTCACCAAGATTGCGCGAGACGTGCAGAAACTCTTGAAGGATAAGGGAAGTGAGCTCACCCACGAAGACCTACTGGCCGTTAAAAGCCTCGGACCCGCCAAGGCCACGCAAATCATGGCGGGTTTCGAACTCTGGCGACGCCAGTTTGAGGTATCAGAACGTCCGATCATCGACAGCCCAGAAAAGGCCGTAGGGCAACTAGCCGACATTCGGGACAAAAAGCAAGAATACTTCGTATGCCTGACCCTCGATGGAGCCAACCGCCTGATCGCCAAGCGCATTATCACCATAGGTACGCTCACTAGCTCACTCGTCCACCCACGCGAAGTCTTCGCCGACGCCATAACCGACCGCGCAGCTTCCATCATCGTCGCACACAACCACCCAAGCGGCAATCTAGTGGCGTCAGAAGCCGATGATGCCGTATCGGAAATACTGATGGACGCAGGCGATTTGCTCGATATAAGGCTACGTGATCATATCATACTGACTCGTTCGAATTATCGTAGCATTGTCAGTTGACCTGCTTTTTGATGTATTTCTGATTGAGCCAAAAACACTGCTTGGTAAAGCTGCCGCCGTTAGGAAGCGGGAGGGTATCAGCTTTGTTTCTGCCGTGTGGCCTCACGTGTGCCACATTGCTGTCTACCATCTTGGGCAACATTTCCATGTTTCCTGTTGAAATCACCTCCACCGTCCTAGACCATACCTTTTCTGCCTCGATCCTGTCGGCATATGGCATATTCCAGAACATGCTTTTCTTGAATCTTAGCACTCGATCTTTGTCATACTGAAATATGACGAAGAAGAACTTCTGGTTGATTTTTTCATAAAATACGGACTCCTCCCATGATTGCCGGGAAGTCTCAATAAAATCAAATGTCGGGAATGAAATGGCTTCTTTTGGGGACCCGTTTTGGGCGAGTCGTATGGTCTTGAGGACAATGCCAGCCTTGACGAATTCGGGGAGCCACCTTTTCTTGGTGCCGAGAATACGCAGTGAAAGGCCGGCATAATACGACTTTGGCTTGTCTTCGGCGATGGGGTAGTCATAACTTTCGGCAATTTCGTCAACGCTTAATCCTTCGAGCCCATCGAACTTTTCGAGAGTAATCTTTTCGAGACCTTTTTCTGCGTCTTTTTCGTTGCCTATAAGTTCCTCATCACTCCAAGTCGAATCAATTATGGTATTCACGTAGCTCGGCTTGAGCGAAAAGGCTCTTGATTTAGCTAATATGTCCGAGAAGGGTTGCCGTTTCAGCCGCTCTTTTGGGCCGCCAGACCCTTTTCTGCAAGCTGCCAGATAAAAAGTGTCACCTTCCGAGAGCTCATGTGCTTTGCCATCGAGTATCTTCTGTTGAATTAACTCCCAATCTCTCCGTATTATTTCGAGATCTTTTTCTGGGAATTGCCACAAAACCGGACTCATGACGAATTTGCGTTGCGTAGCAGGAAGCTCTTTTTGGTAAAGATAGAACAATATCAGCATGAGACGGCATTTCTTGAGGAAGCTACTAGTATCCCATGCCTCATCCACGAGCCCGAAATAGTGAATCATCGTCAGCACGAGCCGTTCCTTAGCTTGATAAGCCACTCCATCGCCCTTACGGGGAACGACGCCCGTAACCTTCAGCTCAACTCCCGCTTCTACAAAGTCGGGCTCGTGGTCACTGGCGTTATTGGGCCGATACTGATAGTGATGCTCTTCGACAAGCGTGCCTAATTTACCTTTGTTAGCAGCGTGATCTAAATCATATTTACCGACTACTTCTTCCAGGGAATGTCCGATGAGCAGCTTGGCATGTTCACGGAGCGATTCGGGAGATGCTGGATTATACGTCCGGGTTGTCATACAGCAATTGTAACAGATGTAAAAATGAGGTTGATCGATCTGGGCGGGGCTGCTACAATGGTACCTATCATGAAAAAAGTGAGGGTACTCGAGTTATTTGCGGGCGTAGGCGGTTTTCGCCTCGGATTGGATGCCGCTAGCGACGACAAAGTGGTGTACGACACTATTTGGGCAAGCCAGTGGGAGCCGGCAACGAAGAAGCAGGACGCCGCTGAAATATACGCCGCCAAGTTCGGCCCACATGGTCTTAGCGTAGAGAACATCGAGTCTGTCATCGAAAACGATTTTGCCAGTATCCCAAACCACGACCTACTTGTTGGAGGATTTCCATGCCAGGATTATTCCGTTGCAAGTACGCTCAAGCGCTCAAAGGGTCTGATGGGGAAAAAGGGTGTTCTGTTTTGGTCGATTTACTCTATTATTCGCAACAAGGGTGACGATGCCCCAAACTATCTCTTTCTTGAGAACGTAGATCGTCTGCTTAAATCTCCAGCCCGGCAACGGGGACGAGATTTTGCCGTCATGCTGGCGGCATTATCAGACTTGGGTTATGCCATCGAGTGGCGTGTCATAAATGCAGCCGATTACGGTTTTCCTCAACGTAGGCGCCGTATATTTATAATCGGATACAAAAAGGGTACTAAAGCTTACGAAGGAATCTCTAAACTCAAGGATGCAAGGGACTGGTTGATACGTGATGGTACTTTGGCGGACGCTTTCCCGGTGGAAGACGGCGAGGATTTGCCCATAAATGAAGTTCTGTTGGAGGGACCGCCAGAAAAGATAACCGAGGAATTCTCCGAGCATATGCCAAAACTCAGCCCGTTCCACAATAGCGGGTTGATGATATCCAGAAAGGTATACACTGGTAGGCTCTGGCCAAAATACGACGGGCACATTACAACCTTGGGCGACGTTCTCCAAAAGGATAAGGACGTGCCTGAAGATTTTTACATTCCAGATGTCGAACTGTCGAAATGGAAGTATTTGAAGGGGGCCAAGCGAGAGGAAAGGTTCACGACGACAGGGCATGCTTACTACTACAGCGAGGGCTCCATGACATTTCCCGACGACACGACGAGACCCTCACGAACCGTAATAACCGGCGAAGGAGGCAGGGGCGCCTCACGTTTCAAGCATGTCGTGAAGACCAATGATGGACGCTACCGTCGCCTGACTCCAATCGAACTCGAGAGACTGGATATGTTCCCGGACAATCACACACTTCTTGAAGGCGTGTCTGATATGCGCCGCGCGTTCATCTGCGGTAATGCGCTGGTAGTGGGTGCCATCACGAAAGTCGGCGAAGCACTCTCCAGAAAGATGTGAATAATGCCCGACTACTTGACGCCCGAGCAACGAAGCATCCAGATGGGAAAGATTCGCGGGAAGAATACGAAGCCCGAAACAATAGTCTACAGATACCTTCGTAATCAGAAGATATATTTCCAAAAGCACTATCGCACGAAATTCGGATTCGTCGTAGACATAGCGTTGCCACGCAAAAAGAGGGTTGTTTTTATTGACGGCGACTTTTGGCACGGTCGAACCGTTGGCCGACTAGTCGAGCGGCGCGGCAAAGAAGACTTCTGGACGAAAAAAATCCTTCGTAATGTAGAACGCGACTTGGAGCAGGCCGAACTGATGGAGAGCGAAGGATGGTCCATCGTAAGGGTCTGGAGCAGCGAACTCATGAGGGTTAGCACGCGAGAATCCAAGCTCGAAGAAATAGGCGAATTCCTGTTGAACGGCTTCCGTCACCAACGCGCCGGAGAGAGCAGTTAGCCTGGGGCGTCGGAGGCCTGGGTATAAACAGCGAAATGCTCCTGATATCTTAAGACTTGCCACGGCTAAGAGATATTATCGTACCCTGCTTGGCCTTATTAGATGGACAACTTCCACACTTCGACAGCCAGGTCGGCCAGTCGCTGGGATCGAATTATTACCGAATGCTTATCCCAAATTCCTGAGTTCTCTGACACCACATCTACTATCTCCTTATTCAGTTTGATATTTGACGCCTTATATATGGGCAACTTCTTGTCTATGCCAAAATTAGATCCCGCACCGTTGTCTTTACCTATAAGTATGGTTGCGTTAGCCAGTTTATATATGTCCTCTGCTTCTAGATTAATCGTGCTCCATTCCTTTGAAGGTTCTTGCGGATATATCTCTTCCAGGGTAATTTGATTATCTTTCCAGTCAATGACCAACTCCTTACGCTGGAGATTATTTTCAATCGTACTAAGTATGTACTTGAAAAAATCCTTTCCGGAAGACCTGGTTCTTGAGTATGTCCTAAATGACGAGATGAATGCTTCATCATTGGAAAATTTCTTCATTTCTGACTTAAGGTCATCGAACAATATTTCTTTTAATTGATTTACGACATCACGTTCGGTAAGGTTGTCTTGTTGAACCGCCTGTTTTAGGCTCGTCAACCTTTTGCCCGTAGCAGAGTAAACGCGATCGATTTCGTTAGTTGCGATTCCTGTAATTTTTGCACGTACCTGGAAATTCTGGACAAGTCGTAAGAATCTCTCATAGTCTTTGATTTGAATATATTTTTGAAGGTCATGAAGTGCACTCACTACACGTAAAAACTGCATGGCATTGATGGTTCGCAGGGTAAGGGAGTGTTTGATTATTTGATTCTTGTCATTGTTCATGTCCTTGAGTCTAAGACTTGAGAACGACTGATCATTGGGGTTCAAATAGAAATTGAAGACCTTGGCTATGCGTAATAGGCGATCCAGGTAAGCATTTACATCCGATTGTGGTGTGTTAGCTTTTATTGACCTAAATATCTCAAAGTCGTCTGCGACATCGTGCCGGTTTTGCCAGTCATATTTAATGAGCCTCTCGATGCTAGACGCCTTACCCCCCAGCATCAGTTCGATTTGATCCCAGCGTTCCTGTACCCTTGGGCCTTCCACGCTACGGAAGATGTAGTTTTTTATTAACTCGGATAGCTTAAGTGTTATGCCGGTACCGTTAATTGACTCGAATACTTCCCCGGCATATGATGAGTCGGTTATGTAGATTGCATTAATGACAAGCCCTTGCAATTTTTTTAGTCTTTTCACTAAGAGCGTCGTATCTGGCTTCTTATGGGAGTACTTTTCGTTCAGGTAGGCTATGACTGCATTGTAATTCTTATCGAAGTTGTTCAGTTCTTTCTTTGATACTTCCTCGTCCGATATATATTCCTTATCACCGTACAAGTACTTGTTTTTGAAACTGTCGTATGTGTTCCGCTTGAAAGAAATCCTTACCGAATCAAGACTAATATCGTAAGACTTGGTTACCAGTAAATTTTCCCGCTTTATATCCGTGGACAAATCTCTGAGCTTTCTTGCTTCGGCGGAATCAGTTTCATTATCTGATAAGGCGTCTATGTACTCGCGAAAGGCACATAATATTATAACCAGGGATAGCAACCTCTGTTGCCCGTCCACGACCTCTAGGCCGCCGTGCTTATCCGTCACGAACACCATGGTACCTATAAAGCCGAACTCTCTCGAATCTGGGTCGGTTATGTGCAGCAAGTCCTGCACCTTCGAGCTGTCCCATTGATAAAGACGCTGATACGGTGGGATGATTATGGGGCTGGGATTGCTGGCAAATGCGAGTAGGGTGCCAATTGTTTCTGGTCTTGCATCAATCACATCTTTAGTACTAGGCATACAACGAATCTCCTTAGGTGCGGTATTGAGAAAATTATAGTTATTTTGCGGCGCGTTTTTCAAGTGATGATGCAAGGGGGCTTTCTCGCATTTGTTATAGTGACACACATGGAATACGTACTTGTAGTTGTCCTGATTGCAGTTATCGTCGCCAAAATCCGCAACGAGGGCAAAGAGAACACCACGAACAACGAGCTGAAGCTCAAATATGCGTACACCAAGAAGCGATTCATTATGACAAAGGCAGAGAACGAGTTCTATCATGCCTTGCAATCGGCCGTAGGCACGCACTATATGATTTATCCGCAAGCCCATCTCGATCTGTTTCTGGAACATAAAGTTAAGGGGCAGAGCTGGAGGAGTGCGTTGAGCTCTATTCAGAGAAAGTCAGTTGACTTCCTTATATGTAATCGTGACTACTACAGCCCCCTTGTTGCAATCGAGCTAGATGATGCCAGCCACAACACCCCGGAAAGAATGGAGCGCGACGCCAAAGTGGACGCAATATGCCAAACCGCAAGCATGCCATTGGTTCGCGTAAAATGGCAGTCAAAATATGACTCAAACGAACTACTAGCAAAGTTATCACCATATCTAACATAGCCCAACGATCGTCATTTGCGGGGTTTTTTACGGCACGTTTTGGGACCTGGGGCTATACTGATGCCGGAAACTTAGCAGACAGGAGGCGACATGAAAGGTTTTGCAGCAAATATCGGGGAAGTGGCAAGAGCTAACAGCAGTTTTCGCAAGGTACTGTACACGGGCAAGCACACCCAGCTGGTGCTGATGAGTTTGCCGCCGTCGAGTGACATTGGGCAAGAGACGCACCATGACAACGACCAGTTTTTCCATGTCGAGGCCGGCTCGGGCAGGGTAGTCATAGACGGCAACGTACACGAAATAAAGACCGGCAGCGCTGTAATCGTTCCGGCCGGGTCCGAGCACAATGTCATCAACACGTCCGAGAGTGACGACCTAAAACTAACAACCCTGTATTCGCCACCGCACCACCAAGACGGCCTGGAGCGCGCCACGCGCGAGGAAGCCGACGCGAACGGCGCCGACTTCGACGGCCAAACCACCGAATAGCCCCTGGCGATATCGAACCTGCTGCCTAGCTATCACTACTAGGGTATGATGATAGAAATGGCGGCCTAGGCCGTTATCAATTCAGACCCAGTCATGAAATACACCGTACTCATCAAACCGAATTCCAAAAAGGGGCCGCTGGTGGAGCAGCAGGGCGACGGATCGCTGATAGTTTACGCGCGCCAGCCGGCCGTGGATGGCAAGGCCAACACAGCGCTCATCGAACTGCTAGCCAAATATTTTGATGTACCCAAAACGTCCATAGCTATAGTGCGCGGGCAGACTGCGCGTAACAAAATAATAGAAATAACCTATTGATACATCAAATGGCGAAGGTCGGTGACCCGCGCATGCATGGCATGCGGGCGATGCTTCACGACGTTGAAGATGATTAGCGCCGGCAAGTGAGCCAGCTGCATCCGGCGCACGCGCTCATAAATCTCATGCTTTGACGCACCGCTAGCCTCGGCATAGGCATCTATCATCGGGGCATCGTCCGTAGTCAGCGGCTTGGAAAATTCCCGCTCGGGGCTATTGGCCTGGGCCGAGCCCCAGTCTATGACCGAGACGATTTTGTTATCGTCGTCCACGTGCACGTGATCGAGCCGCAAATCGGCGTGACAAAACACAGTAGTATCCGGCGCCTGTTGCTTGTATTCGCTGACATTTTGCATGACAGCGTTTATTTCTTGATTAGTCAGACCGGCCTTCGACAAGATTGCGGCCTTGTCGTGCAAGGTCTCTTCCATGTTGGTCAGGTATTCTTGCCAACTAGCAAACCGCCACACTGGTTCGCCGACAGCATCGGTGTCGATTTGGCGCCAGTAACCCGTCGGATTTGGCAACGATAGGCTATGCAAATCCGCCACCAAGCGGCCGATAGACCGCAAGGCTATCTCCTGGTCGGTCCGAGAGCGGGCGACAACGTCCGCCGGTCTGCCGGCGGCATATTCCATGGCGATCCACGGGCGATGGCCGACTTCTGTCTCCACGGTAGCTTCAGCTAGTACTGCCGGAACTGGCAACCCGGCATCGCTAGCCCGGCGCATGCTGACCGCTTCGAACTCGGCCAAGCGACTGCCCGTCGGGAAGAACTTGAGAACCCCCCGGCCGAAGGTCCCCTGGATGCTAAAGATATCCGGATTCGAGCCGCCAGACAGCGGCACTACCGTTTCGACCGGACCGAAAATCTCAGTACCGGCCAGTGTAACCTCTTGGCTTGATAGGCTGGGCTGTTCGGACATGTAAGTCGAAGGGGAATGTATAGCCATATATATTTATTATAGCATATTTCTGCAAATTTGTCTATTCGGCCAGATTGACCTTACCAAAAATAGCTGAGTAGCATTTCTGGGGATCAGTGTGAGTGCAAGTGATGAGCGGCGTGCTCGTCGTCCTCTTCGGTCAGATGCTGCTCTAGTACCGGCAGCATGAATTCTTCCTCTTTTTTGAAGTGTAACACCACCAGCGAGTGCAAACTGTAGAGCGTATCGCGCAGGTCGTTATCATCGCCCTTGTCACTGATAAGTTCGCCTAGGCGCGTCGTCAGGCGGCCGACCTCGGCATGGTCGCGCGTCATCAGCTCCACCCCGGCGTCGGTGCCGGCGTATTTGGCAACCAGGGCGTACAAGATCTCTTCCTCTTCCTTGGCATGAGGTACGAGTTGTTCGGTCAGAAAGCGGAGCGAGTCGGTCAGCATAGGCCATAAATCGGACTCGTCTACCAGCCCGACGGAGTCGGCGGCAGACTTCAGCTTATAGACGTGCGGCAATAGAGCTTTATGCTCAACTTTGATGTGATCTAACAATTTCATATACACCTCCTTTTCAACAATGATAGTACATCATGTCGGGCCTCGGCTGTGACTTTTTCGTCCATAGTCGAAAATGTGTAGTTTGATAAAATAAGTCATATGATTCGATTCACGGCACCGCTGACCAAAATTAATGGCAAGCCCATCTTGCGTCTGCCGCAAGCTGCCAGCGACCAATTGCCGTCTCGTGGTCTAGTCATGGTTGACGGGACTATCAACGACCATGACTTTCAGGCGCCGCTCGAACCGGATGGCCGCAAGGGGCATTGGCTGCTAGTGGACGACGACCTGCAAGAGGTAATCGGTAAGTCGAGTGATACCGATATCACGCTAGAAATCACACCCTCGACGCACTGGCCGGAGCCAATCATCCCCGAGGACCTCCAGCAGGCACTGGACAACGACGCCGAGGCGCGAGCCGTTTGGGACAAGACGACGCCACTGGCTCGCTGGGACTGGATCCGCTCTGTCCGTTCGACCCAGAATCCCGAAACGCGCAAGCGCCGCATCGAAACCGCATGCTCGAAATTGCGCGCCGGCAAGCCCCGCCAGTGCTGTTTTAATCGTAGTGAATGCACCGACCCGGCCGTGTCCCGGGGCGGCGTGTTGCTAGACACGACAAGTTTGTAAAATAACCGGCTGACTCAGACGTGTTGTTTGGTATGCTGGATGTACATTAAATGACTGGGGGCGGCCATGGCGCAGAAGATTACACCAAACTTGTGGTTCGACGGTAACGCCAAAGCAGCTGTTGATTATTACGTTTCGATATTTCCGGATGCCAAAATACTGGCTACCACCAATTACCCCCAGACGGCTGAGGAGGGGCTGGCCGACTTCCAGCTTGATCTGGCTGGCGACATCCTGACCATCGACTTCGAGCTGGGTGGCATGCGATTCACGGCCATAAATGCCGGGCCGGAGTTCAAACCCAATCCGTCGATTTCGTTCATCCTCAATTTTGACCCTTCGACCGACGATGCCGCGGCCGAGCATCAAAAAGAACTGTGGAACCGGCTGCTAGACGGCGGGGAAGTACTGATGCCGCTCGACGAGTATCCATTCAGTAAACAATACGGCTGGGTGCAGGACCGCTATGGCTTTAGCTGGCAACTGATACTGACCGACCCGGCGGGCGAGCCACGGCCATTCATCGTACCAGCGCTGATGTTTGCTGGCGACAACAACGACCATGCCGAAGAGGCAATGGACTTCTACGTTTCGGTATTCAAGGATTCCAAGATCGGCAACAAGGCCCGTTACCCAGACGACACCGGCCCGGCCAAGGCTGGCTCACTGATGTTCGCTGACTTTATAATCGAAAACCAGTGGTTTGCCATCATGGATTCCGGCACCGAGCACGAATTCAACTTCAACGAGGCCGTTTCGCTGTCGGTGGCCTGCAAAGATCAAGCCGAAATCGATGACTTGTGGAGCAAACTGTCGACCGTCCCCGAAGCCGAGCAATGCGGCTGGTGCAAGGATAAGTACGGCGTCAGTTGGCAGATCATACCCGAAAACATGGATGAACTGATGCAGCGGCCCGGGGCCTTTGCCCACCTGATGGAAATGCACAAGCTGGAAATCGACAAGTTCTAGACCACGGTCCGGTCAAATCTTTCGGATACTCGCTCTTGATGCTTATGCTTACGTGTTATATGATATGCCCATACACGTAAAACTTAAGGAAAGTATACATGAAAAATAAGCTAATCATCGCAGCAGTCGTACTGGTGGGATTGGCCTCTGT
>DJWS01000001.1 GCA_002441585.1 Candidatus Saccharibacteria bacterium UBA6224
ACGTCCCGATGATCGAGCTCAACACGCGCGAGATCAAGAAGGAAATTCTGAAAACCCTGCCGGAGCGGATTGCCCGCCAATACCACGCTGTCGTGTTCGGCGTAGACGAAAATGGCACCAAGCTCATCGCCATGGAAGACCCGGATGATATCCAAGCGCTCAACTTCTTACAGAAACAACTTGGCAACGACATTCGTGTCTACATCACCCTTAGCAGTTNNAACGAACTGACCAAGGTCATTTCCGGCGAAGATTCGCCCGAAGAGACCGAAGAAGTCGACGAAAATGATCTGGCCGAAGATTCGCCGATTGCCCAGACCGTCAACCTGCTTATCGAGTACGGTGTCAAATCGGGCGCCAGCGACATCCATATCGAACCGCNNCGCGTCGACGGCGTGCTGCGCGAGGCCAACAAGCTGCCGCGCAAAGTCCTCAATGCCCTGGTCAGCCGTATCAAGATCTTGAGTAACCTGAAAATCGATGAACACCGTGCGCCGCAAGACGGACGATTCAAGGTGCAGGTCAGCGGTAACGTCTACGCCCTGCGCGTCTCTACCCTGCCCGTCACCGATGGCGAAAAGGTGGTCATGCGTATACTCAACGAAACTAGCAAGGCTGCCGACTTCGGCGAGCTAGGCTTTTGGGGCGAGGCCCTCGACATCCTGGAGCACGCCATCATCCAACCGCACGGCATGATCTTGGTCACCGGGCCGACCGGCTNNAGGACCCGGTCGAGTACCGCATCCCCGGCGTCAACCAAACCCAGGTCAACCCGGTTGCCGGCATGACCTTTACTAACGGCCTGCGAGCCCTGCTCCGTCAGGACCCCAACATCATCATGGTGGGAGAGATTCGTGACGGCGAAACGGCCGAGCTGGCCGTGCAAGCCGCCCTGACCGGCCACTTGGTATTCAGTACACTCCACACCAACAACGCCGCGACCTGCCTGCCACGTTTGCTCGACATGAACATCGAGCCATTTCTTATTGCCAGTACCGTGCGCGTCGTTATTGGTCAGCGCCTGGTCCGCCGACTTTGTGTCGAATGTCGCGAGGTCTACCAACCGAATGACGAAGAGCTGAAGCGCCTGGCCAAGACTTTCTCTCTGACGGCCGAGACATTCAAACAAATCCACGAGCTGGAGACTCAGGCTCTCGATGGCGGCATCGGAAAAGGCAATACCGACAAAGCGCCCAGCAACACGCTCAGCACCACCACTTCCGCTATCACCCGCCTGTTCAAGAATCACGAGGACGGCTGCAATGCCTGTAATCACACCGGTTTCAAGGGCCGGATCGGCATTTACGAAGTACTCCACAACAGCGAAGAGGTCCAGAAGCTAATCGTCAGCAACGGCACCAGTGACAATATTCAAACCGAGGCCATCAACGAGGGCATGTTGACGATGCAGCTCGACGGCTTCATTAAGGCGCTGCGCGGCGAGACCACGATCGAAGAAGTGTTGCGCGTCACCATCGAGAAGTAGTAGCGTAAGGTTATGAATTTTAGATACAAAGCCCAAACCAAAGACGGCAAATCCATCAGCGGTACATTCGAGGCAGCCAATCGCGACGCTCTCATCGCCGCCTTAGCCCGCCAGGGTGCCAAACCCATTTTGATCGAGGTCGATACCTCCAAGAAGAAGGGTGGTTTTAGCTTCTCGGGCAACATTGGGAAGCCGAAGGTCAAGCTGCGCGAGCTGATGATATTCACGCGACAGTTATCGACCATGGTCTCGGCCGGTGTGCCGCTTACTCGCGCCCTATCCACGCTCCAGGAACAAGCGGAAACCAAGTACTTCAAATCGGTCATTGCCGACATCACCAAAGAGGTTGAGTCCGGCCAATCACTCGGCGATTCCTTCGCTAAGTTCCCGGACGTCTTTTCCGAGGTCTACATCAACATGGTCAAAGCCGGTGAGTCCGGCGGTATCCTGGANNGAAATCCTGAAGCGTGTCGCCACCCAGACCGAAAAAGATGCCAGTATCCGCAAGAAGATCAAGGGCGCCATGACCTACCCAAGCGTCATCTTGTCGATTACGCTGCTTGCCTTCTTCGGCATCATGATTTTCATCATGCCTAAGATCGGTAAGATATTGACTGATCTTGGTGGTCCCGATGCCAAGTTGCCAGTCTACACGCGAGTACTACTGAGCATCAGTGATTTCACGGTCAGTAGCAGCATAATCCCGCACGTCCCGAACATCATCTTCATCTTGATCGTTGCGGCGATAATCTTTATCTACACGCGCCGTTATATCAAGACACCGAATGGCAAGTACAAATTCCACGCCCTGATGCTGCGCATACCCGTGATCAAGGTGTTGATCATCAAGGTAGCCGTCTCGCGATTTTCGCGGACCTTCGCATCGTTGACTTCGGCTGGCGTGACCGTACTGGACGCACTGACCGTCACCGGCGGTGCTATCGGTAACAAAGTTTTCGAGGCCGAGCTATTGCAGGCCGCCGACGACGTTCGTAACGGTAAACCCTTAAGCGAACCAATCTCACAGAGCAAGATCTTCCCGCCGATCGTCGGTCAAATGTTGGCTGTTGGCGAGGAGACCGGCCAGATCGACACCATCCTGGTCAAGGTCGCCGATTTCTACGACGAAGAAGTCGATACAGCCATCGAATCGCTGACTTCACTGATCGAGCCGCTCATGATCATCGTCCTGGGTGGTATCGTCGGCGTGATCGCCGCCAGCGTCATGGGGCCGATTGCCTCGCTTAGCCAGAACGTCGGGACTAATTAGGAGGGTGTTATCTGGGAGGGGCCTGCCCCTCCACAACAAACTCGAAATGAATCCGAGTTAGGTTTCCTCCCCCTGAAGCTCGGCTATGCCTCGTTCGCTTCGCTCATTCTATGAGGCATGGGCGTATGGGGATAAAGCCTTGACCTGGCGATGCTTATGTTTATAATCTGAGCTAGATACAAGCTCGTTTCGGGCTAGCATCGTATAAAAATAAGATAATCAAATAATAGGAGGGTGGGTTCCTATGGTCTCACTGAAAAATCGCTCTAAGGGTTTCACTATCGTCGAACTCTTGATTGTCATCGTCGTTATCGCTATCCTTGCGACGCTGGTGATCGTAACATTTACTGGCATTCAACAAAAGGCACGTGACAGTCAGCGCCAAACTGACATCAACGCACTCGACAGCCACCTAGAGGCTTACTACGCCGAAAATGGTTCATACCCATCCCTCGCCGTCCTGACCTCGACCGGTTGGATTGCCGCCAACATGAAGGGCCTCGACCCAGAAGCTCTCGTCGATCCTAAGGGTACTGCCCTGGCTGGAACGACATCGGCAACAGCCTACGGTTACGCTCCTCTCGCTGGCGGCTCCGCTTGTACTGACAGCGGCACCGGCACAACGGCCACTTCGGACTGTGACTCGTTCACACTGACCGCAACGCTTGAAAGCGGTGGTACGTACGCCAAGAGCAGCAACTAGTCTAATCTCAGACTATGAAACCGGGGCGATTACTCGCCCCGGTTTTTTTATGGACCATGCCGTTTGTGTATACTAAGCATAAGCATGCGAAAAGTTTTTGGAAGCCGCCCCAGAGCCAACGCCGGATTCACTGTCGTCGAGATATTGGTCGGCATCGTCATATTCGGAATCATGGTGTCGGGTCTGATGGCCGCTTATAAATCTATCAAGTTTGCCTACTCGACGGCCAGGCAGCTAAACGAGATGTACACTGTGCTCAGCGCTTGTCCCGAGGTTGACCGAGCCCTGGAATACACTTCACTGACCACTTCTACCAACTGTTACCCCAACAACACTTTTGATGTCGAGAACAGTACTTCGGGCAACACCATCACTTACTCACCGAGCTTGGTCGTCACGCCAACCTCGAGCCTGGTTAGCACCGATCCGCTTCAGACCGTACCGGACTCCAAGGTCGTAGCCATCGAGTTGCCCTTTTTGCCACCTAACGAAAATGCCACGCCATTGGAACTGAGGCTACTAATCACCAGGAACGGAATCGGTCAGCTATGAGCCGCCACACGAAAACCGGTCCATTAAGGNNGGCTTTACCCTTATAGAGCTACTGGTCGTGATGGTCGTTACTACAGTAGTGACCGCTGCTGTACTGAGTTTTGCGATAGATTTCTGGGGCAGCAACGCCACCCTACAAACTGATCTGGAAACCTATGTCGACCGCTCGAATGCCGGTGACAAGCTGCGTGAAGCGCTGAACGTCTCCTCTGGCCTCATCATGCAAAACAGTCTGCCGGACGCCAACCCCATGGACCCCGACCCGTCCGATGCGACCGGGCAATACTGGGCCACGATCCACGCCATTCCCGGCACGACGAATCTTGGTGCCGGCGGCACCTACACACCAATCATTTATTGGCAAAGTCCCGCCACCGACAGCGGCAAAAATCTCATCATGAACGGCGAACAACCATACGTCAACCAATTCGTGCTGTACCTCGATAACGGTAACAAAGAGCTCTTGCTCCGCAAGATAGCCAATGCCAACGCGCCTGATAACGCCACTGTATCCAGCTGCCCTCCAAGCAGTGCCACGACCAGCTGCCCGGCCGATACGCTTATTTCCAAGAATATCAGCTCGATAGATACACGCTACTTCTCCAGATCAGGCAATGTCATCGACCATACCAGCATCGTCGAGACGGATAGCCTGGGTAACCCCGTAGTTCCGACAGTCTACATCGGTCCAGACTTTACCACCGTAGAGGTCGTGGAATTGACCTTGCATCTGTTCAAGAAGTCGACTATTCACGGCGCCGCAGATACCATTAACAGCACCACGATTCGAGTGGCGATACGGAATCGCTAAGGAGCACCATGACCCAATCACGTAAATCTACCAGAGAAACCGGCGCTATCGTCGTCACAATCTTGGCCTTGATGATTTTCTTCAGCACCATGATATTGGGTCTGGTGGCAGTCGCTGAAGCCAACCTATCGCGAGCTCGTGGACGTATCATGCTGTTGCAGGCGCAGTATGCGGCCGAGTCGGGGGCCGATGCAGCCATCGCCGAACTGAACGCCAGTGCCGTCGATCCACCCACTTACGCCGGCACGGGCAGCGATGTAACACTACTAGACACCGGCCAATATCGCGCCACCTACAATACTACCGTCGTTGNNCAACGGCGACAATAAGGAGCGTGTCATTACCGCCGTTGGCAAGGTTTACGACCCCGCTAGCAGCAGTACGCCGAGCTACACTCGCACCATCCGTGTCACGGCCAATCGCACCTCGACGACGACCGCCTCATCGATAATGAGCCGTAACATCATCGATATCGCCAGTGGAGTCAAGAACATCATTGGTAAGGAAATCTACGTCAACGGTTACATCAATATACCCAAGAACACGACCAATCTGATAGCTGAGAAAATTACCGTTGCCGGCAGTAACCCCAGTAGCGCCGACTGCTCGCTTGGACCAAATGGCTCAAGCCACGGTAACTTGGTCCCTCCCGCCTCTTACAGCGATCCGTCGCAAACGACGACCATCGTCAATTTGGCCCACAAGAACTGTCTGGTGCCGATTGCCGACCCCAGCAAATTTACTGTAACCGAAAATATATCCAGCATCAGCACCATCAAGTCAATTTATATTCCCTGGAGCCAGTACATGGATGGGACTTACCAAAGCTCGCCGGGTGGCTGCAGCGACTGGACGACCGGCACTAGTCCGCGAACCATACCCAGCACCGGCAACACCAAGAAGACCCACTATCCCAATTCCGGCAGCGGAGTCTTAAGCACGTGCGGCACCAGTGGCAACCTGGCACTCGGCAGCGCTACATACAACATTACTGACAATGTGCATATCCGCGCCAATCTATGCGCCAGCTCAAGCTGCACACCCACCTTCAACAACCCCGACAGCTCTACAAAATATGTCTTCGTCGAAGGTACAATTAATTTTGGTGCCGTATATACCCCAGCCGGCAGCGGACCAATCGTATTCATCTCCTATGCTGCCGATCCGCCGTCTAAGACCAGTGTTTGCCCCTTGGGCGGCTCGATTTACCTTGGTGATAGCAACAATACGATTGCCCCAGCAGCTTATTTCCTAGCTACGAATGGCATATGCCTGGACAAGACGAAGTTTGGAGCCGACCCAGCGCTCGGAGGGGTTGGCGGCAAGAACATCTATGTCTCGACCAGCCCAGGGACACCTTTCGACCTCACCCTTGACCCTAACTTCCCGGTCGATGATATCCCGATCGACTTGGCCTGGCGGGCAGTATATTACGAGCGCCTGTAATGAACCGCCAAGTTATGGCGCCGACAAACCGCTCATGCTATTATAGTGAGAGCAAACAACCGGAATAACTAGGGTGGCATGAGCAAACACAGCAATTTTTACCACGACAAGCCAATCTTTGGTTTCGACTTGGGCCACAGCTCACTCAAAGTCATGCAAATCGATCAGAGCACGCCCAAGCCGCGCGTCATGGGTTATGGCACGGCAACCTTTGATTCCTCGGCTATCGATAATGGCGTCATCATACGGCCGGAAGTAATCGCCAAATCAGTGCAGGACCTGTTCAAGGACAATCTTATTGGCACCATCCAGACCCGCCGGGTCGCCGTCTCTATTCCGGCGTATCGTGCCTTCTCCCGCTCGATGGTACTGCCACGGCTAAAGTCCAAGGAGCTCAATGAGGCCGTCCGGTTAGAGGTGGAGCAATACATCCCGATGCCGCTCGAAGAGCTTTATTATGATTTTCATGTCACCGACCAAGGCGCCGAGCAGACAGAGTTGTTCGCCGTGGCCTTCCCGAAAGATGTAGTCGATTCTTATACGGTACTAACCAAGCTCATGGGGCTGGAGGTGGTGTTGGTCGAAACGACCATGGCGGCAGCCGGCCGTCTTTTCAACCATGATCCTCATAGCGAGGTTGCGACAGTTATCATCGACTTCGGCTCGCTGACTTCCGACATCAGTATCTTTCATAAGGAGGTACTGGTTACCGGTACAGTGGCAGCCGGTGGTCTAGTTTTTACTAATGCCTTGCGCGACAAGCTGGGCGTTACCGAAGCCGAAGCGGCAACCATCAAGACTAAATACGGTTTGTCGGCCAGCAAGAAACAGGAAACTATCCGCGAGATCTTGACGCCAACGCTTCAGCTGATCGTAAAGGAAATACGCCGCATGATGCGCTACTACGAAGAGCGTTACGGCAACCAGCAGAAGATTGGCCAAATCGTGGTATTAGGCGGTGGCGCCAACATGCCAGGGCTATCGGAATACTTCACCAGTGAGCTACGCTTGCCCGTCCGGGCGCATGACCCATGGAGTTATCTAGATTACAAAGGCCTGCAACCACCGAGCGGTCCGGATCGCCTAATGTATGCGACAGTCGCCGGATTGGCCTTGGTTGATCCCCGAAAGGTGTTTAGATCATGATCAACCTACTCCCTCCCTCGATCAAGGACGATTACGGCTACGCGCGTCGGAATGTGCATTTGATTCATTGGGTATTTGCCTTCGCTTTCGCGCTTGTCGGCCTGGCCATTATCGGTACTGCCGGCTTCGTCTACATGCAACAGCTGTCCAACAATTACCATCAGCAAATCGAAGCCAAGCAAATGTCGCTCAAAACGCAAAAATTAGCCGAAACCAAAAGGACGGCCAAAGAGATGAGCGATAACCTCAAGCTCGCCGTTCAGGTACTCGGCGAAGAGGTCCTCTTTTCTGATTTGCTGAAACAACTGGCGACTGTCACTCCGGCGAATGCCAAGTTATCCAACCTTACCATCAGCCAGACCAGCGGTGCACTCGATATAACCGCCAAGACCACAAACAGCAGTGTCGCCTCGCAGCTACAAGTGAACTACACCGACCCGGCCAACAAGATTTTTAGCAAAGCCGACATCGTTAATATCAATTGCACCTCCGGTGCATCATCGGGTGCCGATACGCGCTATCCCTGCAGTGTCACCTTACGCGTCCTGTTTGCCGACGATAACCAGTTCTTGTTCATCAACGCGAAAGGTCGACAATGAACAGCAAACGACTTTACTTAGTACTGGTCGGTTCGGTGGTATTACTGTCGCTTGCCGTCCTCGGCGGGGCTTACGTCCTGAACTCGCTTCTCGAGAAACAAGCTGCCACATTGTCGAGCCAGCGCCAACAGCTCGCCGTACTTGACGGCCAGCAAACCGGTCTGACCA
Source organism: Candidatus Saccharibacteria bacterium UBA6224 (assembly GCA_002441585.1). GTDB lineage: Bacteria > Patescibacteriota > Saccharimonadia > Saccharimonadales > UBA4665 > UBA6224. The sequence continues at coordinate 8,182 of DJWS01000001.1, forward strand.
AGGCCAAGAAAGATATCGCCAAATACTCAGAACTGGCAGCCGTCGCTAAGGTAATCGTGCCTCAGGACAAAAACCAGGCACAGACCATCGGCGAAATCAACAAGCTCGCTGCAGCCAATGGCATCCGCCTAAGCGGTTACTCATTCCCAGTGTCCAATCTTGGTGGCACGACCAAGAAAGGTGATGGCTTGTCACAGTTGGTTCCTGTCAAGAAAATTGCCGGTGTATACACCCTACAAATCACCGTTACATCCGACCCTAGCAGCCCGACTCAATATACCAACTTCCTCAAGTTCCTGAAGGCGCTCGAAGACAACCGACGCACTACGTTGGTCCAAAGTGTCAGCATCAATCCAAATCCCAAGAACGCATCGGAAGTCACATTTAGCCTGATACTCGAGGAGTACATAAAGCGATGAGCAAGCAAACAAAACAACTCGACCTTAAATCATTACCGCATCAGCTGGCCCAACTTGGTGAATCTATCATCAGATATCGGGTGTTACTGTTTGCCCTGTTCCTGTGCGGAGTCTACGGCTTCGTAACGTTCCGGATTTACACATTGAGTAGCCAGCCGGCCGACCAAACTGCTGTTAAGTCCCAGATTGCCGGCCTTACCCCGCACGTCGACGAAGAAGTCGCCGCCCGCTTGCTAAATCTCAAGGACAACAGTGTCAATGTCAAGGTTCTGTTCGACAAAGCACGCGAAAACCCCTTCACTGAATAACGAAAATTTCTGGCGGAATCCCTGGGTAATCTGAGCGAAGCCGAGCTTTAGGGGGNNTGTGGAGGCGGGTACCCTACTTAGTGATGGTTGGCGCCGTCGTAACCACCCGCTTGTTCGAAAGCCTCCCTGGCCTTCAAGATGCACTGGGCGTAGTAATTCGGGTTAGGGCAATACGGAAAGCTGAACTTGGAATGCTCTCCGGCAGTTTGGACCTTGAGGAGCCCATAATTGAACATGTGTGCCAATATGCCATGCTGCTCGGCTGTCACGTCCTCTAGATTGCCCATGGAAAGCTGGCTGCTTTGTTTGCTGAACAGACTGATTTGATTGACCTGAGTCACGCTATCATCGGTGACTATCCAGCGATTCCCCCAATAAACCGTATGGCTGATGATAGTAACGACGGCAATCAGTAGCCCTAGAAGCAGGAAGGCCAATAGGCTGTAGCCATAAAGCTGTTCCTGGTTATAATCCGGAAAGATCATGGGCGCGACCCAAAAGCCGGCAACCAGGATGATTAAGATTGACAATCCGGCAAAGAAATACGTGCCGATCATGCCAATAGGATGACGCTTAATCTCGCATATCACCTTCTCGCCTGGGCGCTCGGCGGCCAGCGGATTGTTGATGGTCGTCGGTTCGGCTGACGGTTGGTTCGGGGCCTCAACGGCATACGCACCACGAGTAGGTGGCTGTGATGTCTGGGCCTGTGGTTGATGATTGTCGTCTTGTGGTGGCATAGAATTTATTATAGCAAGCTTGCCTGGCTGTTGCCGTCAGGCTTTTGTCGGTTGAGATGCTTATACGTTTTGGGGGTCACTTTACGCCCACGAGGTGTACGCTCCAGCATGCCGATTTGCAGAAGATATGGCTCGATGAAATCCTCTATCGTGCTTCGCTCTTCGGCCGTCAGTGCCGCCAACGTTTCCACGCCAACCGGTCCGCCATCGTAACTGTCGATGATGGCCGCCAACAGCATGCGGTCCGCTGGATCCAGGCCCAACTCATCGATTTCGAGTAACTCAAGCGCCTGAGTACTGATGACCGTGTCGATGATGCCGTCACCGTTGACGTCAGCATAATCGCGGACACGTTTCAGCAAACGGTTGGCGATGCGCGGCGTCAAACGGGCGCGTTCGGCCAAACGTTCGGCCGCCGGTGTATCAATCTTGACGCCCAAGATGCCCGCTGCCCGCAAGATAATCTGACTGATTTGCTCGGGGGTATAAAATTCCAGCCGATGGATGTGCCCAAAACGGTCGCGCAGCGGTGCGGCCAACGCACCCGTTCTCGTAGTCGCGCCCACCAAGGTAAACTGTGGTAAATCCAGCCGCATGCTACGAGCGCTGGGGCCCTTGCCGAGCATGATATCTAATTTGTAGTCTTCCATGGCACTGTACAGAACTTCTTCGACGGTGCGATGCAGGCGGTGGATTTCGTCGATGAATAAGATGTCACCATCCTGAAGGTTGGTCAGTAAGCTTGCCAAATCGCCCGCCCGTTCGATAGCCGGTCCGCTAGTGATGCGAATCTGCGCACTCATTTCGTTGGCGATGACACTAGCCATCGTCGTCTTGCCCAGNNCCCGGCGGACCATACAGCAAGACGTGGTCTAGCGGTTCGCCGCGTTTCTTGGCAGCTGCAATTGCAAGCTTCAGATTTTGCTTCAGCCGATCTTGCCCGATGTAGTTGGCAAAATCATGTGGTCTCAGCTTAACCTCAAACTCCTGCTCTTCGGGAGTTTCATCGTCGACACCAGCTCCAACTATTCGATCTATCATCGAGTGAGTGCCTTCCTGACACGCTCCTCGACCGGAAGGGTGGCATCGATGTTATTGAGTGCGGTAGCAGCATCTTGTGGGGAGTAACCCAGGGAAATGAGCGCTTCGACGGCNNTCGTCCTGGGTATTGATGCCGGGGCGTCCGACGACCGCATCAGCACCCTCACCCGCCATCAGCCCAACCTTGTCACGCAGCTCCACCACTATTTGTTCAGCCGCACGCTTACCGACACCCTTGGCTGTCTGGATAAGTCTTACGTCACCGGCCGCGATAGCTCCTCGAACAGCTGGAGCCGTACCGATATCCAACACGGCCATGGCAACTTTCGGTCCGACATTCTTGACTCCAAGCAGCTGCTCAAACAGTTTCTTGGTTTCCAGATTCATAAATCCGAACAGGTCGTGCGCTTGCTCACGAATATGTTCATGAATGTAGACTCTGGCTGTCTGGCCCTGCGCCATGCGGCCAAAGTCTTCGTTGGTAACATATAACCCGTAGCCCACGCCGGCGCATTCCAAAACCACCATATCAGGCAGCTTTTCGCTAACGGTACCAGAAAGTGTCGCGATCATTACTTACTATTATCGCACACCCCGGGTGCATCCCGATAGGAAGACCCTCTTGATGTGTGGCAGGGCCAGAAGCTGCTAGCCAACGACGATGTTGGGATTGTGGTCGAGTGGAGTGGGTGGTTCGGACGG
>DJWS01000010.1 GCA_002441585.1 Candidatus Saccharibacteria bacterium UBA6224
CCTTCACCGTCATGCTCAAGCGCGATTAGTTTATAACGCCGATGCTTGCCCCGGCCGAACGACACTCGTATACTAGTGCGATATCAGACGCACTAGACGTGAAAATAAATCCCAAGGAGATGCATAGTAGGCTCACATGACAGTCATCAAGCTTGATAATATCGATGAGTTTCGCAAAGTCTTGCGGGATTACAAGGTCTCGGACGAGGCCAAGCAACTCCTTGCCAGCATGAACGTCGTTGCCTTGAGCGGCGTAGCTGGTGGTGGACGCAACACGGTTATAAATTACTTGGTCGAGCATTACAATTACCATTTCGTAGTCTCGGACACAACCCGTCCACCGAAGCTTCGCGACGGCAAAATGGAAGTGGACGGCGTCAATTATTTTTTCCGGAAAGAAAAAGATATCTTGGATGACATCAAGAAGGGCGCGTTTCTCGAGGCCGAGGTAATCCATAACCAGCAGGTTTCCGGCACGAGTATTCGTGAACTGCAACGGGCCAAAGATTCCAATCAAATTCCAATCATGGAGATGGAGTTTGGCGGAATCGAGAACCTTCATAATGCCAAACCCGATGCCCACATCATCGGTCTGTTGCCACCGAGCTATGAAGTGTGGATCAAGCGGTTCCGCGGCCGCGAGGAAATCACCGACCAAGAATTTTATAATCGTTTGCAGACTGCCCAGCAAGTTCTGAGTCGAATGCTGAGCAACCACTACTTTACCCTTGTGGTCAATGACAAGGTCGAAGACTGTGCCGAAATGATCAGACAGTTTGTCGAACATGACGAGTATTCGGAAGAGCTGCGCGACAAATGCCGTGCTATCGCCGAAGATATGCTCGACAAGGTCAATGCCGAGCTGACCCGGCTCGAATCGCGCAGCGTTGCCTAGCACTCTTGCTACTTGACTGCTAAAACGCTACAATGTGAGTATTATGACGAGCCGTCAACAGCAAATATTGCGTGCTATCGTGGAGCAGTACGCCGAGGTGGCCAGCCCCGTCGGCAGTAGCCTGCTAGCCAAAGTCTTTGGTGTGTCCAGCGCGACCGTCCGGGCCGAGATGGCCGAGCTGGAGCGCCTGGGCTATATCATGCAGCCGCACACCAGTGCCGGACGCATCCCGACCGATCGCGGATACCGATTCTATGTGAATGGCCTGGCAGAAACGAATCAGGAAACCCTATCTGAGCGTAGGGGCGAGCGGGCGCTGGCGCAACGCGTGCAAGCCGGCGGCGCTCCCGAGCGGCAGATTCGTAACGCCGTCGATACACTGGTAGAGCTGACCCAGAACCTTGGCATCGCAACTATCGGCAATCAGCTGTACATGAGTGGGCTGTCCAATTTGTTCGGCCAGCCGGAATTCATGAACGGTGCGCAGGTGCAGCAGGTGGCAACTCTGCTTGATAATCTCGAACCATGGTTGCGCGAAGCGGCACCAAACGAACCACTGAGTGTTTATATCGGTCAGGAGAACCCCATCGGTCGGACAGCCGGTTGTAGCCTGATAATCAGTCGTTTCCACAGCCCTTTCAGCGATCAGAGCTACATCGGTGTCCTGGGCCCGACCCGTCAGAGTTACCGCGAGAGCATGTTGCTTGTTCGCCGCGCTGGTCAGGAGCTAGAGGAGGCATTGTATGGCTAAATCTGATGCTCACAAACCAAAGCCCGCCGGCAAGCAGGATTATCGCAAGATTGCCGAAGAACTTGCTGCCGAAAATGCCCGGCTGACGGAGGCCCTGCAACGCGAACGTGCCGATGCCACCAACATCCGCCGTCGGCATGATGAGGAAATCGCCCAGCTGCGGGGCCGTACCAAGGTCGCTGTGGTCGCCGACTTACTACCAGTCATCGACAACTTCGAACGGGCGCTCAAACACGTTCCGGCAGAACTGGCCGACAACGACTTCGTCAAGGGTGTAAACGCCATCGTCAAGCAATTCGAGAAGACCCTGACGGACATGGGCGTACAGCGCATCGAGACTGTCGGCAAACCATTTGACCCGCATTTCCACGAAGCCGTCAGTATGGAGGATGGCGATGGTGACGACGAGATCGTCAGCGAAGAGCTGCAATCCGGCTACAAGATTGGTGACGAGGTCATTCGTCACGCCATGGTAAGAGTCAGGCGCTAAATCATGAGTGACATGCTGAAGGGAACGCCCAACGAACACGGGCGGATATCTGTCGAGGCCCAAGAATTTGTGCTCGATATTACCTCGACCCTGGATCAAGATGCGGATACGACGCTATTTTTTGTATATAAGTTTCCAGGTGAATTCCAAGACAGCGCCGATGACCCGGAACGGGCCAGGCAGGCCGAAAGGGACAGAGCCGCACGGCTAGGTCAGGGAGCACTGGAGTTTGTCACGGCCAAGCAGTATTTCGATCAGCTGTTGCCAGCGGCAGACGGTATCCAGCCGGATGAAGAACTCACTGATAAGATGGTCAAGGCAGTCGCCGGCGAACTGGAGCATGACGGTGCTCATCCCATCGAAGCAAGGTGGATAGCCGCCCAAGCCTTCAGCGTCATCGTGGAGGCCAGACAAATTGCCGCCGAACGAGCAGAGCGTCACTAATTCCAGTATAGTATACAAATAATACAAAACGTGTTATAATATAGAGATACGCTCGTATCATTTCTAGAGACGTATGCCAGAAAAAGATTGAGTAAAGGTATCTAACCAATGTCAGAACAGCGTTATGATTCTATGTTAGCCCAAGGTAAGCCCATCGATGCATCGGCTATGGTTGATGCCGAGATGCTTCGATTGGCAACGGCTATGTCAAAAGAGTTGCCAGTCGTCCTCGACAGCATTGACCCGGACGAACTCGTGTCATACCCGAATGCAGTCGGGAATAGCCCGAAGGCTAGCTTGCATGGGATTGACCCACACCAGTCGACGGCCCATGGCTGGGATCCTGGCACGAACACGGGCCTTCGTTTTCCCAACCCGACATATCCGAAGCGTCTCAGCCCGGTCATCGCGTTTCAGGTGGCAGGCGCCCATAAAGATACCAGTCGTGCCAGCGACTCTCGGCTTGAGCGGATCGCAGAAATTGGACATGAGCTGGGAGAGCGAGTTTTGGCGGCGGCACGTGATTTTGCCCCATTTGCGCCTTACGCACATAACTTTACGACCTATGAAACGAGATCTAATGCCAATCTGGCTGGAGAGAGTTCCAGGCTGTGGCCCAGCGTTATACCTCAGGGATTTCTGCATGCCCCCCACGAAGATGGTAGCACGGCTACGGTCGGTCTGAACGCTACCGCCGAGGGCTTTGTTTACTACGATTTCGAACAAAGTCGTTTCGTCCACGAATTGCCTGAACAATATGCGTTTCTTGGCAAGGCCAACCGGGTCGGCCACAAAGCGTGTTTGCACGCTGTTGAGCGCCTGGATACCCCAGTCGTTCCGAGTACTCCATTCGATATTGCTAGGACGTCCGTAGTGGTGTTCTTGCAGGGTGATGACTTCATTCGGCGCACCACGATTAGCCCTGATAAATAAGAGAACGGTTCTCGCTACTGATTAGCACTCTTGACATGTGAGTGCTAATTTTTTATGCTACAATTATTATTAGCACTCAAACCCGATAACTGCTAAAAGAAGGGAAAACATTTATGGGTAAAATCATTGGAATCGATCTAGGAACAACCAACAGTGCCATGGCTGTCATGCAGTCTGGCAAACCGGAAATTATCGCTAACAGCGAAGGTAATCGTACTACTCCATCGGTGGTCGCCGTCAACAAGAACGGCGAACGCCTGGTTGGCCAGGTGGCTCGCCGCCAACAGGTAACTAACAGCAAGAACACGATTTATGAAGTGAAGCGCCTGATTGGGCGCAACTTCAACGACAAAGAAGTGCAGCGCGACCTCAAGCTGATGGGCTACGAAATCGTCAAGAGCGGTAACGGCGTCAAGGTAAAGATGGGCGACAAAGAGTATAGTCCGGAAGAAATCAGCGCCATGATCCTCGGCAAGCTCAAGGCTGACGCTGAAGCGTTCTTGGGCGATAAGGTCTCTGAGGCGGTCATTACCGTTCCGGCTTATTTCGACGATAGCCAGCGTCACGCCACCAAAGATGCTGGTAAGATTGCCGGTCTGGAAGTAAAGCGCATTATCAACGAGCCAACCGCTGCTGCCCTGGCATACGGCTTGGACAAAGAAGGCAAGGACGAAAAAATTGCTGTCTACGACCTGGGTGGTGGTACGTTCGACGTATCCATTCTGGAGCTGGGTGACGGTGTCTTCGAAGTAAAGAGCACCAACGGTGATACTCACCTTGGTGGAGCCGACTTCGACCGCGTCATCGTCAATTACTTTGCCGATGAGTTCAAGAAAGAACACGGCATCGACATTACTGAAGATAAGGCTGCCATGCAGCGTTTGCGTGACGAGGCCGAGAAGGCCAAGATTGAACTATCGACCGCCCAAGAAGTCGACGTCAACCTGCCATTCTTGACTGCCGATGCCGATGGCCCGAAGCACTTTGAACATAAACTGACCCGTGCCAAGCTTGAAAACCTGGTCGGCGAACTGATTGACAAGACTGCGGACCCCTGCGAGAAGGCCCTCAAGGACGCTGGGCTTAAGGCGAGCGACATTGACGCCGTGGTGCTCGTCGGTGGTATGACCCGCATGCCAGCCGTTCAAGAAAAGGTTAAGAAAATCTTTGGCAAGGACCCCATGAAGGGCGTGAACCCAGACGAGGTCGTAGCCGTCGGCGCTGCCATTCAGGGCGGTGTGCTGCAGGGCGACGTCAAGGACGTGCTGCTGCTAGACGTAACGCCACTGTCCTTGGGTATCGAGACCATGGGTGGCGTCATGACCAAGCTGATTGACCGTAACACTACCATTCCGACCAGCAAATCCGAAGTCTTTAGCACTGCTGCCGACAACCAGCCACAGGTAGAAATCCACGTCGGCCAGGGTGAGCGCGAAATGATCGAAGGCAACAAGAGCCTCGGTCGATTCGTCCTAGATGGTATCGCGCCGGCACCACGCGGCGTACCGCAGATCGAGGTGACCTTCAACATCGANNCCAAGGACAAGGGTACTGGTAAAGAACAGAGCATCACCATCCAGGGCTCAGGTAACCTAGATAAGACCGAGGTCGAAAAGATGGCCAAGGATGCCGAGGCTCACGCCGACGAAGACAAGGCCAAGAAAGAGGCCGTCGAGGCCCGCAACATGCTCGACAGCGCCGTCTATCAGGGCGAGAAGCTCAAGAGCGATAATGGCGACAAGCTAAGCGACGACGACAAAAAGGCATTGGACGAAGCGCTCGAGGCTGCCAAGAAAGTCGTCGGCGACGAAAAAGCCGACAAGGATGCGCTAGAAGCTGCCGCCAAGGAGCTGAACGACAAAATCATGCCTANNGCCAAAGAGGAATCCAAGGATGAGAAATCCGAAGAGGACAAGAAATCCAAAAAAGACGACGGGCCAGTAGAGGGCGAAGTAGTCGACGAAAAGGAAAAGTAGTATGGAACTAAAAGATTTTGTGGCTACTACATTAGAAGAAATATATTCAGGCTTAGAGACAGCAGATCAGAAGGTCCATAAAAGCTTTGCGATTTATGGCAATGGCCCCAACATCAAAAATGGTGGCATCACTTTTGATCTTGCAGTTAGTAGTGGTAACGTGACAGAAAACACGACTAAAGCTGAAGGCGGCTTAAGGATCAAAGTCGTTTCGGCAGAAACCGGCAAACAAGGTAGTACCACCAAATCTGATGAAACTATTTCCAGAGTTATATTTGTGGTCAACCCACGTAGTTACTAGCAGATGATCAATATCGTTGAACTGATTTTGACCTGCGGGAGCCAAGAAGAGGCGCAGAAGATTGCCGATAGGTTGCTGGCGCAAAAATTGGTAGCCTGCGTGAAATTCGAAGGAGTGAAATCGCAGTTCCGCTGGAAGGGCAAGATTGAATCGAGTGACGAAATCAAACTAAGCATGACAACGATTGCCGATAACTTCGACAAAATCGAAGCCGAAGTTGCCAAACTGCACAGCTACGAAACCTTCGTGCTGCAGCAAACACCCATAACCAAACTCAACCAAGCGGCGGCTGACTGGATATTAAGCGAAATCGCCACTTCCTCTTAGCGAAAAAAGGACTATGATAGGTGTGTAAAATCTGACCACAAAGGAGAAGAAATGAAAACTGACAACTTGGTGAGGTCGTATCCGTGGGTGCTCTTGGGCGGAAGCCTGATAGGCTTGATATCTTCAATTTGGCAGGCGGCCGAGCGCGTGCAAATGCTGAAGGCACCGACTCAGGCTCTGGCTTGCGACCTCAACCCGGTTATCGATTGCGGTGGCGTGCTGGGCAATCGTTGGTCGTCGCTATTCGGTTTCCCGAACGCTTTTCTCGGCATCGCCATGTTTGCCATGCTATTCATGGCCGGGCTGTTGCTAGTCAGTGGCGGCAAGCCGTCCAAGTTTTTCTCGAAGGCGCTGATGACGGTCAATGCCATTTTGATCCTATTCTCTCTCTGGTTCTTCAGCATGAGCCTGTATGTCATCGGTCGGGTCTGTATATTTTGTCTGTTCATCTGGGCGGTCAGCGTGCCGATCTTTTGGTACGGCGCCATTAACTACCTGCAAACTAATCCGCCGCGCGCGGGCTGGCTGAAGAAGTTTCGGCTTTTTGCCGAAAAGCATCATCTGGAAGTATTGGTGCTGACCTATGTAGTATTGCTAGCACTGTTCCTGTTCCGTTTTCGTGACTATTACTTCGCCTGATAANNTGGATCGAGAAATCGAACAACTCCTTACCGTCGAGAGCGTTTATGGCGACCGGCATGTCAGTGAAGCTGCCACTTTGCTTGCGCTGGCGAATGCCGGGGTTGAGCTGACGGATGAAGCTGTCGAGGCATTGCCGGAGAGATTGGCCGATGCCGCAGAGCGATATGGGGCCGACCCTGATCAGGTCCAAGCGGCTCTATTGGTGCACGAGCCGCTACTAGTCGAACAGCCCTAGGCTTCGACTGTTTGCTGAGCTATATTGCCCATGAATGGATTGCGACTATGGATCGGATTGGACTCGGTGGCGACAGCAGAAGGCACTACGCGGAAAGCGGCACTGTAACTTTCAAAGACCTCGATTGCTTCATCGCGCATTACACCTCTTGCCAGTTCGGGGCTGTAGTGCCAATCGGCGGCCAAGTCCCAAAGGCGGATGTTACGGGTTCGGAATAGATGAGGCAGGTCATCACGTGAGATAGCAAAGACGACTCGGCTGATGCACGAATGGAAAATCGCACCGGCGCACATCGGGCAGGGTTCGACAGTAGAATAGATGGTGCAATCACTGAGATCGCGCCTGC
>DJWS01000008.1 GCA_002441585.1 Candidatus Saccharibacteria bacterium UBA6224
TGGGGCAAAAGCGCTTGTCGTAGAAGTTTATAACCATAACTACAGTAAGACGGAGGAGCGTGTATGCTACGAATCACTGCCATCAAATCAATCTCTAACAGATTAAAAAACTTTATTATGGCGATGGCTTTCGTAGCCACGCAAGCGCTTCCATTCGCTTATTTGGGAGGTGTAGCCTCCGCCGCGGGGACTATAACAGCGGCCAATCACGAAGGTCAACTTAAGCCCGCTGGAACATACAGTAACGGCAATATCACGACATACGCCGAACTAGACCCAATCAATTTTCGTTTTACATTGGATAGTAGCGGATCGACATCGGGTCAGATAAACGTAAACTTTACCGGAACGGAAACTGTCGGACAGGCTTGTACCTTTTTCCAGCAGGAATTTACCCTAGGAACACACGATGGCTCCGCGTCTTCCGTGGTGTCTGTTTCTGGGGCGACCCCAACGGTGACAACCGTCGGCACCCCAGTCGCTAATGGCGATGAGTGGGTACAGACTTTGAACGTCAACTTTTCTGGTGCCGGTGAGGCAGTCGTTAATTATTACCTTAACCTAACGGACGAAGCTGGAGATTGTGGCGGATCGTCACAACATTCTCGACTGGCAAATGCAACCAACAAGGGCGACTTCGCGAACATTGGTGCTCAGAACGTACCAGTGCCTGCGAAGGACATCATCGAGCTGGCAACCATTACCGTAACCAAATACGTAGATGTAGATGGTGACGGTCAGTCCGACCGGACGGCCACTGCAGGGGAGTGGAGTTTCAGCCTTGACGGTGGTGCCCCAGTCAGTACGGATGCCAATGGACAAGTAATATTCGAGCACCTGCAGACAGGCGACTATGACATAGCCGAAAGTGGTCCTAGCGACTATTCCTTCCTTAGCGTAAGCGGTACGAACTGTGAGGCCGGAACTACATCCGGTACGGCTGTGGCCAGCGTGACCGCTGCACCGACCGCCGTGGACGCAAGCTGTGACTTCTATAACGGTATCCGTCCCGGTAGTATCACAATCGTGAAAGATTCCATACCAAATAGCTCCGATACATTCGATTTCACGGCAAGTGGCACGGGCGTTTCGAACTTTACGCTCGATGGCGACACGGACCCAACCGTACCCAACTCAAAGACGTTCAACAAGCTCGTCCCCGGTGACTATACATTCACTGAGAGCGCAAAGACCGGTTGGGATTTCGACAGCATCAGCTGTAACCGAGATGCCGACGTAGACAAGACCGGTCCAAGCGTAACTATTCATTTGGCTGCTGGCGAGAGCGTAACTTGTACTTACACTAACCGCGAACGCGGTACTATCACCGTGCACAAGGTAACTGATCCGGCCGACGACACCACTCCATTCACTATTACTGCAAGTACCCAGAATGGTGATATTGATGGCAGCGCCGTCCGTAACGATTTGGCGACCAACAACTCCGTCGTGTACGACGTATCCCAGGGCGACTACAGTGTCGTCGAAAGCGCTAAAGAGGGTTGGATCGAGGACGACAGCGATTGCGCCACTCTGACGGTCAGCCACGATGACTTGAACGTCTCATGCACTATCTACAACACCAAGAAAGCAACCCTTGTCATCGTCAAGGATGCCGTACCGAACGATGCACAGGACTTCAGCTTTACCACAACCGGCACCGGTCTGAGCGCATTTAGCCTAGACGACGATTCCGATGCCACATTGTCTAACTCGAAATCATTTAGTGTCGCCCCGGGCGAGTACTCGGTAACCGAGGGCGCCGTAAGTGGTTGGAAGCTCACTGGTCTTACTTGCAACACCAATAACTACACCACAGCAACCAGCAAAGTGACGGTCAACCTAAGCGCCGGTCAGACCACCACATGTACGTTCACAAACACCAAGCTCGGATCGATTGCTGGCACCAAGTATAAGGTCAACGCCGACGGCTCGACCGTACAAACCTTGGAGGGGTGGACCATACAGCTCAAGCAGGGCGATACGGTTTTGCAGTCGACTACTACCGACAAAGATGGCAACTATTTGTTCACCGACTTGCTACCCGACACCTACAACATCCTAGAGGTACTGCAGGGCGGTTGGACACAAATCTTCAGCCCAGACCCGGTCAACCTGACTGCCGGCCAAACATCCACCGGTAACGACTTTGGCAATTTTGAGAATGGAAGTATCAGTGGTTACAAGTTCAATGACCTCAACGGTGATGGCACCAAGGACGATGCTGAGCCGAAACTTGGCAGTTGGACCATTAATCTCTACGATGACCAAGATGTCCTGCTCGACAGCAAGGTGACTGATGCGACTACGGGTTACACCTTTGGTAATCTAGCGCCCGGTGAATACAAGGTGTGCGAAGTCGGTAAACCCGGCTGGACGCAGACCACTACTCCCACTTGCTACACGATTGAAGTTGACGAATCAGGCGAGACTAACAGCGCGGTCTTCGGTAACCAGGCCCGTGGTAGTATCACCGTCATCAAGAATGTTGATAACGGCTTCGGCGCTGTCACACAAGACGCCAGTGGCTGGACATGGGACTACGACGGAACGTACGAAGACGGTAGTAACGAGTCAGCCGGCTCGACCAACACCGTGGCCGTAGCCGCCGATTCCTACACGATTAACGAAGATCAAAAGACCGATTACCACTTTACGTCAGTAGTCTGTACCAACGATGGCAAGGAATTTGACGTCGACCAAGCAGAGTCCATCAGTGTTCGCGTTGCCGCCGGTGATGACATCGTTTGTACTTTCACTAACACCCGCGACACCGGTTACATCAGTGTCACCAAGTACCTATACCCAGAGGATGACCAGGGACTGTTCGACCTGCAGGTAAATGGAAACACTGAGTTCGAAGATGCCAGCGATGGCGATACGACCGGCGATATCAAAGTTGTTACTGGCGACAGCAACAACGTCGGCGAGTTGGCGGGCACGGATACCGACCTGGCACACTACGATAGCTTCTGGGTTTGCTACTCGCCTGATAAGTTCTACATCTATGGCCAAGGTGCACTATCTGACAACTTCGCCGTAAGTAGTAATGGCCAGCACGTCTACTGCGCCTTCTACAACCAGCGCCTGGCAACTCTTACCATAAACAAAGACGCATTACCCAATGACCCACAGCTGTTCGACTTCACCATCGACAGGGAAAATGACTGTGAAGAAGTGGATTTGAGCGCCCAGACACTGACGCGCATCGCCGAGGAAGAAGGGTGTGGAATTGAGGAAGTGTCCACCTTCCAACTCCAAGATTACCAAGACAGCACCAAAGCAACTCATACTGAGGAATTGTCTGAAGGCTGGTATCGTGTAACGGAAACTGACACTGAGGGTTGGGTCCTAACGGACGTCGACTGTGGTGAAGCGGATGTCAAGATTGATGGCGGTAGCGTTTACGTCTACCTGGAGTACGGTGACCAGGTCAGCTGTACTTACACCAACACCAAGCTCGCTACTGTGACGGTCGTGAAAGACGCACAGCCAGATAGCAGCCAGGCATTCAACTTTACGACCTCGCTCGGCGATAGCTTCACCCTGACCGACAACGGCGTCGTATCGACCAACAGCAAGACATTCACGGATGTCATGCCCGGAACCTACACGATTTCGGAAGAGAGCGTCGCCGGCTGGAATCTCCACAGCATCAACTGTGGCGAGGGAACCCAAATCAGCTACGCCAAGGGCGAGCTGAGCCTGGTCGTCGAACCTGGTGCAAACGTAACTTGTACCTTCGTGAACACCAAGATTCCAGGCAAAGTCCTGGGCACTACGACAGAACTGGTCAATACTGGCGATAACGGACTGGCCAACATCCTTGCCGGCACCATACTAATCAGCTTCGCACTGGCTGCACGCTGGTTTGGTCGCAAACAAAACGCCACAAATATCTAGTAAAAAATAAAAGTAGTATCGCAAAAAGACCGGCTTGACCGGTCTTTTTGCTGAAGCGGGCGTGTAACCCTGGCAAAATAAAAAGGCCAGAATTACATCTGACCTTCTCATCTTGGGGCGAATGAAGGGAATCGAACCCTCGTCTTCGGGACCACAACCCAACGTTCTAACCGTTGAACTACATCCGCCACGTCGTCCTCCCGTACGCCTCTGTCTCGTTTTGCCTTTCGGCAAAAGCTTCGACTTACGGCTACGGTCGTCCTCTCAATTTTGCAAACACTTCGTTGGTTTGCAAAATTGGTTGGCTGCAAAGTTTGCAACAGGGGTGATTATACTTGATATCAGAGGTTTTGGCTAGACCTAGTGAGTGCCAGCGCCGTAGCCGTTGATCGCGGCGTCTGGGGGCACGGCGGCATCGCGGCGTTGGACAAGCTCAGTCGTATCGACGCCAGCATTTCGCAACACCTCAGCAACGCGCAAAATCTCTCGAATACATCCGTTGTAGCCTTCATTGGCTTCGACGACGAGCCGACTCCATTTGCCGAGCTCTGCCTGAAGTTCCTGGTGGCGTAACAGTAGGGCATCGGGTCCAAACAACTCAACGACCGCTGCTGGTTCTCTAGTCATCGATTCTGCATCTTCAGACACGTGGAACTCCGTTTAGACGCTATTTGAACCATACACCCAAAGCATAAGCGTAATCAATAGTGACGTATTGTCTTGGCCTAGCGTTGGCTATTCGCGGGTTGGTAACCTTCGTTCGAGAGGCGTTGTTCGCCGGCTTCGAACATGTCGAGAGGCTCGCCGTTGTCGTGGTCTGTTGGCAAGGGCTGAGTAACCGGTTGGAGTGATGCGCCAGTAACAGGCGCTGAAGCAGGAGGCGGAACTACCGGAGATTGTTGCATTGGAGTCGAAGATTGTGGTGACAATGGTTGAATAATGGTTTCGTGATTGACCGCGGGGCTGGGTGTTAGCTGTGGCATGGGATTTGGTGGCGGCGATACGTCGACCATCGGCGTTGACTGAGCCGTGGCGAGCTCAACGGGTTGACCGGCCTCGGATAGTTGAGGCATATCAATTGTCGGGGTGAGGGCGGTGGCACTGTCACTTGAGGGTGCAATCATTTGGCCTACGACTACGGCGGGTGAGGCGGTGTCTGTATCCGTAAGATTAAGCTCGTCATGTTTGATGGCCATGGCCTCACGGCGGTGTCGCAGTGTCAAAGCAGCTAGAAGCAGGACGATTGCGATTGCTCCTACACCTGCGGCTATCAGGATTTTTTGAGCGACTTGCCTAAATTTGGGGGTGCCGGTTGCCGCTGTCGTACTTTTCTTGGCTGTCGTGTCGGCGCTTAACGCCTCCTGGGCCTGAGAATCCTCGCCATCTGTTGCGATTGGTACGACTGAAGCGTCGGTGGCTGAGGGATTTGTGGGCGTAGTGGTTTTGGTGCCCGGGCTGGTCGGCTCAACGGAACCACTAGAGGTGCCGCCCGAACTCCCGCCGCTGGTAGTCACCACCGGATCAGAAATAGTTAGTGCCGTCCCCGACATGCTGTCCAGTACGTTCTTGATGTGCCCGCCGTTGGTGATGTCGCCGGATTGGCTTGTGCTCGAGAAATTGACGGCCGCTTTGCCGCTCTTTTTTGCCTGAAATGAGATGGTCGCCACTAATACATCAGCCGGGTTGGGCATAGGGTTGCTGTAACCCTTAACGCTTATCGTGCCCTTGGAATTACTGTAGGTAATCGTCGGACCACCGTTGAGCGAAAAATAACTACCCTGCTTGGACGTCGCGACTACAGCCAGAGTGCTAGCCGGAAAGGCCACCTGGGCATCGACATAGTCTACCCTGTCTGAAGTGTGCTTGTTTAGTCGAATCTGCAGGCTGATGACGTCGCCAGTCTTAATCGAGGCCGACGACGGCGATGTATAGAGCTTGAGTGCCGGTGTGACGGCAATTGCGCCTACAGCCGGAAAGCACAGTGTGGTTAGCGCGGTGGCCAGGCAAGCGAAAGACAGGAGTAGTTTTTTCATGAGTTTTGTTATGCCCGAATTATATCACTTAAGGTTAGGGAACCCGGTTTAGGGTTGGAATCGACCCGCTAATGGTTGTATCCACAAGAATCATCCAGCCATGTTTGCTACAATATGACCATGAAACGATATTGGCGTCAATTCGGCTTACGCAAGGGGATCATGATTGTCGTTGTCATTTGTCTTTCCGGCCTGGGCGCTTGGTATTTGGCCGGAGCTGCGACTACGACTGACAATAAATCGGCATCGACTAATCAGTCCGACAAATCAACTGAGCCGACTGATACGAACGATATCTCGTTGATTTTAATAAACCAATCGACCGATAAACCAATCGCCAACAGAGCGATTGAATTCCGCAGTGATAATGGCATCAGGTGTATTACAAGCCCCTGTCCATCCAATGACCAAAGCCTGCGCCTCGTCACCGATCACGACGGAGTCATCTTTATACCCAAAGCATACTTCCAAGAAAATAATTATATCGAGGTCACATCATTTGGACCTAGTGCTATCAACCTGGGCGATGGTCAATCGTCGCTAACTGTCAGGCTATCGCCTAGTAACTGAATCCAGGCGTAAAACAAGCGCAACGCTAATATCAAGCAGGGGTAGGGTAGAGTTCAGGGTTTTGAAATGGTATTAATGCAAATACGATTGCCTCTGAATAATATGACGATCGGGTTATGACGTCGCCGGTCAAGATGCCAACAGCGCCATTCGCTTGTTTGGAATTGGATTTGTTGAAAACGATATCGTCTGCTTCGCCAAGTTCTTTGCCTTCGTGAATGAGTTTTTCGATGGCCGGGGGTAAAAAGAATACGCCCGTGCGACCCTTTCCAGTCGTGCCATTCTTGCCACGAACGACGATCCAGGCGAAAGCCTCCATACCCCCATCGGTCGGTTCGATGCCGCCTTCGAGCCCGACATAATAGTCCGCACCAGATACCTGATCCGCGATGTTGTTTACCCGGTTGAGGGCGCCTTGCAGGGTTTCATCACTACTCATCGGCTGGTCGCTTACCCCGGACTTCACCGCCTCGCCTAAGACCTCGAATGTTTCGCCCGGAAAGACCCGGCTGAACCCGTCGCGAACGGCGGCGAGCTTGGCGGGATTATTGGACGCAACAGCAATTTTTTTCATAAGTATCGACAGATGGAAATATAATTTGGTACCCCGGGTAGGGTTCGAACCTACGACCTGAAGCTTAGAAGTCTCCTGCTCTATCCAACTGAGCTACCGGGGCACGTCGTCGGTCCGTACGCTTTTGTCTCGTTTTGCGAGGTATCGCAAAAGCTTCGACCTAAAGCTACGGCCCTCCTCTCAATCGCCCAAACAGCCTTCGGCTTGGTTTGGTCGATTGTGGTCACGCTTCACTTCGTCTTCGCCAAAATTTCAAACCAGCGAAGCGTTTGAAATTTCTAAATGAGCGGCCCCTCAGTTTTGTAAACCAAGCCGAAGGCTGTTTGCAAAACTGTAAGGAGGAATCGTGCGAGACCCTATGCCTATTCTGGCTACTTGTTCGCCAGGATAGGCATAGGGCTGTATCGAATTCCGACGTCGTGGTGCGGGTGGGGAGAATCGAACTCCCGTCTCGAGCTTGGAAGGCTTGCATACTAGCCACTGTACTACACCCGCGGAACCACCTTAGCGCGATGAACCGTACAAGCTCATTCTGCTGAGGCTGCCACGATTATAACAGATACGACCGACAATAATAAGCGTTAGAACTATATTTAAACAATAGTATTTACAAAAATACACAAAACGTGTATAATACGCGATGTATTTGATAGACCATTCAGGTGAAATATTGCCTAATAGTCACTCAACTTACGCTTATTAGTGAGGCTGACCCCTTATTGGTGGTTCACCTTATAAGATACAGGAGCTAAGGGAATGTACGGAGAAACCGGAAAAGTTTTGGGTAGTACTACTGTCACTACTGGTGGTGCAGTTGTTTTGCCGCACACCGCTGGCAACACCCTCGGTACCATTTTGGCATACGCTGCTATCACCATCGGTGTTACAGCTCTCGTAAGCCAACTCGTGGTCCGTGTCGTAAAGCGCCACTACCGCTAAGGTAGCTGGCAGTACAATCCTCGAGCGAGTGGGTGAGTAGGAATCAGCTATGGCAGTAAACAAACTGTTTGGCTTTATGCGCCGTCGATGGTTATCACTATTGGCGATACTGATGGTTTTCATTGGTGTCGGCATGCTGGTAGCTCCGTCGGCGTATTTTTGGTACTTGCGCGAGCAGGGTGCGCACGACAATGCCGCCTATGCAGCAACGACGGATGGCAATATCACGCGTACCAAACTCGATCTCGGTACGCCGGTGGCTATGGATGTTCCACGGCTTGGCATCAAGCTCGGCATCGTTGAGGGACATTACAACCCTGCGGACCATGCCTGGCGACTTGACCGGACTCACGCCTTCTATGTCTTGCCTGGTACGGCTCCGCTTACGCAGACAGCGCCGCCACTGATTTATGGTCACGATATCCCCGCCGTCTTCAAAAAATTCAATGGCATTGGGCCGTCAGAAGTTCTTTTTGTTCGCAATGACCGTGGCGAAACACTGATGTTCCGGTACGTAAATGAAGATATCGTGAAACCAGAGCAGGGTGTTCGCTTGAATACGATAAGCGATGGCAAGACTCTTAATCTGCTGACATGTACGGGCAGGTGGTTCACCGAGCGTCGCATCATGCATTTTCGATTCGTTGGTGAAATCAAAGACCCCACGAAGTTGGAGCTGTAGTCATGACGATGACCGAATTCATGTATTACCTCATTGCCGTCCTAAGTTTGTTCAACTTTGGGCGAGTGTTAGCCATGCTGCTCGGCTCGGATTATTATGATATTAAGCAGGCCAGAAAAGCCCACCGCAATAAAAAATCCGAACCCTACCAGCCTCTTATAAGCATCATTATCCCGGCATACAACGAAGAAATGGGTGTGATTCGGACTATCGAATCGGTCCGTAAAAGTACCTACCATAATTACGAGATTATAGTCGTGGATGATGGGTCCAAAGACAACACGGCGTCGATGGTGCGCGAGTATATCCGAGGTCTGACACGCCACCATACGACTGGTTACTTGGCCCGCCGGGCCCGTTCGGGGCTTTTGCGCCGGCGGTTTGTCCATGTGCCGGACGACAAGAAACGTACGGTACTTGTCAGCCAGCGCAACGGCGGTAAGGGCGCTGCACTCAATAACGGTATTAAAAACTATGCCAAGGGTGACTTGGTGATGGTGGTCGATGCCGATTCGTTGGTGCACCGCAAGGCCGTAGAGCGGATGGTGGCACATTTTCGCGACCCTAACATCATGGCTGCCGCCTCAAACGTCAAAGTTATACCTAGCAAAACCGTGCTCGGGGCAGCACAACGGATCGAATATTTGGTGTCATATCGCATGAAGCGATCGCTGACAGCGCTGGGTATGGAATACATCATTGGCGGCGTCGGCTCGACATTCCGGCGCAGTATGTTGCTGGAATGCAATCTGTATGATACTGACACCATGACCGAGGACATTGATTTGACGCTCAAATTAATCAAGCGCTATGGCAACAAGCAGTTCAAGGTCCACTATGCTGCCGATGCACTGACATATACCGAACATGTATTATCCTTCCGCTCGCTTGTCAAACAGCGTTACCGCTGGAAGTTTGGCCGGTTCCAGAGCTTACTAAAGAACCGTTCATTGATGTTTAGTAATCGCAAAGAATACTCGCGCCAGCTGACGTGGTATCAACTTCCGTATGCCTTGTTCGGTGAATTTGTACTGCTACTCGAGCCGATTCTGGTAGCCTACATTTTGGTGGTCACGCTGCAATACTTAGACGTCACATCGATGCTTTGGGTGTATACCATTGTCTCGAGCTTTGTACTACTGATGATGCTAGGCGAGGACAGTGAATCGTTCCGATCCAAAGTTGGCATGAGTATGATCTTGCCCTTCGTTTACTTCTTGATGTATATCCTGACAGCCGTAGAATTCTTAGCACTCATCAAATCGATACGTATGTCCAAGACGCTCTTCAGTAAAGAGCGCCAGGAAGGCAGTTGGGAGCACGTCGAGCGCTCCGGCAAGCCACTGACATTGCCAGTTTAGCCATCTACAATTCGTGCATGACGGTGATGTGGGCGCCGATGCTGTTGAGGCGTTCGGCCAAATCTTCGTAACCACGGTTGATGGTGTAGACATTGCGCAGCATGGAGTTACCCTGGGCGGCCAGCATACCGATCAGCAGCATCACGGCCGGTCGGATACCGCTCGGGCAGACGACGTCAGCGGCGCGCCAGCGGGTCGGGCCATCGATGTAAGCCCGGTGCGGATCGGCTAGGTCCATCTTGACGCCGATCTTCTTCATTTCGGTGTACATCAGGGCCCGATCCTCGTAAACCCAGTCATGGATGAGTGTGCGGCCCTTGGCGACAGCAGCAATCGGCACGAAGTAGGGCAGGTTGTCGATGTTGACACCGGGGAAGGGGCGACCGTAAAGCTTTTCGGCGGGGGCGACCAGCTTGCCGTTGTGCTTGTGGATAGTGATGTCCACTAGGTCGGTGTAGCCATTGTCGGCTTTGTAGACTTCGCTGACGTCATAAGTTAGGCCCATCTTCTCGAGCTTTAGAAGCTCCAGCTCTAGGAACTCTATCGGAGCACGCTTGACGGTTATGGACGAATCGGTCGTGATGGCGGCAGAAATGAAGGTCATGGCCTCGACCGGGTCTTCGCTGGGCGAATACGTTACGTTCTTTTTGATGGTGCCGACACCTTCTACGCGCAAGGTGCTTGTGCCGATGCCGTCAATCTTGACGCCGAGTTTCCTCAGGAACAGGCACATGTCCTGGACCATGTAGTTCGCGCTCGCCATCTTGATGGTCGTCATGCCTGGCGTCTTGGCGGCTGCCATCAGGACATTCTCAGTCGTGGTATCGCCGGATTCGTACAGCACGACGGTGCGTTTCGGCAGGTGCTTATCAACGGTGACTAGGTATTGGCCGCTGTGCGTGGCGACATTGACGCCGAATTCTTCAAGGGCGTACAGATGAGGCAAGACGGTTCGACGGCCGAGTTCACAACCCCCGGCATAGGGGATCTTGAATTCGTTCATGAGGTGCATTACCGGACCGATGAACATGATCACGCTGCGTGTTTTGCGGGCGGATTCTTTGTGCATCTTATCGAGATTGAGTTTGGCGGGCGGCTTGATTTCCAAATCGCTGCCAATCCAGCGTACGTGCACACCCATGCTGGTGAGTACCTCGATGAGTCGGTTGACTTCCTCGATGCGGGCGACGTTTTTGAGGCGGGTGGTGCCTTCGTTGAGTAGACTAGCTGCTAGCAGACCGACGGCGGCGTTTTTGCTGGTCTTGACGGTAATTTCACCGTGCAATTCGTGACCGCCCTCAATGTGGAGGTTGACCGCACCGCTATTCAGGGTAATCAGTGGCTTATTCAGGACGTCACTGACACGGCCCAGGGTCTCCAGACTGAGGTTCTGACCGCCGCGCTCCATGCGGTTGACCGCCGATTGGCTGGTCTTGAGCTGGCGGGCAAACTCGGCCTGAGTAAGTCCTCTATCTTGTCGTAATTGTGATATTAATGAACCGATTTTCTCATTTGTTGTAGGCATAGTGCTCCAATTATATCAATCATGATATAAAACGTCAATATTGCTAGCGTATTTGTTTTGGTGGACTTCATATGTATTCTACGCTCCTCGGCTGTTATAATCCAAGCATGATCTAACGAATTCCCCATATCTCAATTAGTGCTAAACTAGTAACCAAACGAGGGGAATTATATGCAGGACGACAAAGTTGCGGCAGCGATTGCCGGCGAAGAGAAACGTGAACGCGAAGGAATCGAGCTGATTCCTTCCGAAAACTACGTCAGTCGTGACGTGCTGGACGCACTAGGCAGCGTCTTCACCAACAAATACAGCGAGGGGTATCCGGGCAAGCGTTATTACGGCGGGCAGGAATTTACCGATATCGTCGAGCAGCTGGCTATCGACCGGGCCAAGCAACTGTTCGGTGCCGACCACGCCAATGTCCAGCCACACAGTGGGGCACCGGCGAACGAGGCCGTTTACAGCGCCTGGCTGGAGCCGGGCGATACCGTGCTGGCGATGGACCTCAGCCATGGCGGCCACCTTACCCATGGTGCACCAGTAACGCGCAGTGCCAAGCTGTACAACTTTATTCGCTACAAGATGAAAGATCCGACTACTGGCGAGATAGATTACGATGAACTGCGCGAGTTGGCACAGACTCACAAGCCAAAGATCATTTTGGCCGGCTTTAGTGCCTACCCGCGCGAGCTGGACTACGCCAAATTCGCCGAGATTGGTAAAGAAGTCGGCGCGCTTTTGATGGCCGACATGGCCCACATTGCCGGCCTGATTGCCGGCGGCGTTGCCAAGAATCCGTTCGACTATGGTTTCCATGTCATCACGACGACTACACACAAGACATTGCGCGGCCCTCGCGGTGGACTGATCCTGAGTAAGGGCACGGTCAGTAGCCCGCTCAAAGCTCCAGATAAAACCATCGAAAATATACCGACCCTGATTGACCGCTCAATTTTCCCGGGTATGCAAGGCGGACCCCACATGCACGTCATCGCCGCCAAAGCCGTCTGCTTCGGCGAGGCCCTCAAGCCGGAATTCAAGGAATATGCCAAGCAGATCGTCAAGAATGCTGCCGCCCTGGCTAAAGAGCTAGAGCAGCGTGGTTTCCAGTTAGTTACGGGCGGTACCAGCAACCACCTAATACTGGCCGATGTCTACAAGAGCTTTGCCATCGATGGCAAGGTGGCCGAAGAAGCCCTAGACGCTATCGGCCTAACGCTCAACAAGAATGCCGTAGCTGACGATCCGCTGCCGCCATATCGGCCGAGCGGTATTCGCCTGGGGACCCCGGCACTGACCACTCGCGGTATGAAAGAGAAGGACATGGTCCGTATTGCCGAATGGATGAAACTGGCCATTGATAATCGCGAGAAGCCGGCACAACTAGAAAAACTGAAGGCCGAGGTCAAGGCATTTGCCCTGAAGTTCCCGCTGCCAAGCGATAAATAAGGGGAAGAAGTGAGCGGAACCACATTTCACGCCGCGGTATTCCTGATAATCAGGGACGAGACAGGGAGAATACTCTTACACCAGCGGGCTGGCACCGATTTTTTGCCGGGTTATTGGGACTTCCCGAGCGGGCACGTCGAAGACGATGAGTCATTCGCCGATGCGGCCGTGCGCGAATTGCGCGAAGAGACATCCCTGGTCGTGAAGCCAGAAGACCTGGAACTCGTCCATGCCAGCATTAACCACACCGATATGCCTTATATAAATCTTATTTTTGCGGTAGCTGAGTGGTCCGGTACGCCGACCATTGTGGAGGCCCACAAATGCAGCGGCATGGATTTCTTCGCGCTAAACGATTTGCCAGCCAAGCTGTCGCTGGCCGTGCGAAACATGCTGACGCAAGACTTTAAGCCCGATTTGCGTGCCGGGTTGTTCGTCAGCACTGACCACTACGAACAGATCATGGGCGAGCCATTCGAATTAGCCTAAGGGTTTAAGAGCGAAAGAAGCAGCCGTTAGCTGGTTTTCTTGGCGATCCAGGTCATGATGACGGCAGCCGCTACCCAGTTGGGCAGAATCCACAAGATAGCCAGACCGTAGTCGCTGGTATGGTTCAGGCCGATGAACCAGCTGAAGCCGAGGTACATGACGAACGGTAGGTACATGAACCAGGCGATGTCGCTGACTGGTACGTAACTGCCGCGCCTCTTAACGAACAGCACTTGCTTCTTAACACTCTTTGATGATTTGGAGCTCTTGGTTGATACTTTCTTTGCCATAGTGCTAATGCTAACACATATCGTTGTGGAGTGCACTACGGAAGTAATTCGGGTTCTTGCACCAGGGTGACGTCGAATTGCGCCTTGATGGCATCGAGAATCTTTTGTCGGAAAGCTAGCAAATCGGCCGTGGTCTTGGCGGCTTCGTTGACGAATACCAGCGGTTGGGTGGGCCAGGTCGCCATGCCCGTTTCGCTATCGTGATAGTCCTTGAAACCGGCTTGTTCTATCATCCAGGCGGCCGATAGCTTTATACCGCCATCGACATCCCAGTGCGGCGCTGCCGGATAATCGGCCTGAATCTGGGTGAACGTTCCCCGGTCGACAATCGGATTACCAAAAAACGAACCGTTATTGGCTACCTCGGCCGGATTGGGCAATTTGCTGCTACGTATATCGATGACGGCTCGTCGTAACACCTGGGCGTCGTATGTCTCGATACTGCGTTCAATCAGATAGTTCTGGAGCGCGGCATATAGCGGTGGTTGAGGCAAAGTAGTGGATAGATGCAAAGTAATGGCGGTAATAATGAAGCGGTCCTTGTCTGCCGCCTTGAATCGGCTGGTGCGATAGCCGAACTGACAATCGATGTTAGGAATGTTCTGAAAGGCGTGTGTCTGTCTGTCGTAAACCTCGACGCTAACTAGCGTGTCGGCGATTTCCTGACCGTAGGCACCGACATTTTGCACCGGTGTCGCACCGGCCGTTCCGGGAATCAAACTGAGGCATTCGATGCCGGACAACCCGGCGTCGACCGTTCGCTGGACTACACTATCCCAATCTTCACCGGCGCCAATCGTGATGTAGTGGTTATTATCGTCTTCTGGAAAATCCTCGTAATTGAGGATCTTGTTGACGATGATCAAACCGTCAAACCCCTCGTCTTTCCAGATAATATTGCTGCCGCTACCGATGGTAATGACGGGCAGATTCCGTTGATCGGCCCAGGCTACCGCCTCGACGACTTGTTGCCGATCGGTGACCTCACAGACATATGCGGCCGTCCCGCCCAGGCGCATAGTTGAATAATCACGGAGTGAAACTTGTTCGCGGGGAGTCATAGGGCCATTATACCTCACCGGATTTATAGGGTTGCGCTCCCGGACAGTTTGACGTTTACTAGAGTGAGATGAAGGAGGAGGCGATGCAGCAACCAACCCCATTTAGGAATCTTGGAGCACGACTAAAATACGTCCGCGAGCAAAAAAGCGAGACGTTGGCCGAAACCGCTGGTGCGGTCGAGATTGACGTGGAAGCACTCGATCGGATTGAATCTGGGCACGAACGACCGGCTGAGGACGTGTTACTACTGCTGTTGGATCACTTCGACATGAAAGACCAAGAGGCGATGCAAATCTGGGAGTCCGCCGGATACACCGGCAACACCGACCCACGCGATACGCGCTTTCGCGCCTCCGATCAGATCGAAAAGAGCCAGACCATCGTGCTGTTGGCGATGGATATGCGCACTCAGTACAGCGATGGAGTCGACATTTCATCAAACAAGGCTGGTGTCACCCTTCAGTTTACCCAGGATAGTTACGGCGGCGGAGAGCAACCAGTCGCTCGCATTGGCATGAGTTATGAACAAGCTGGGGTGCTGCTACAGACCCTACAGCAAGCCGTCTTGTATGGTCGATCGGGTTATACCCAAAAGCGCCTTGGCGAGCCTCGGCAATCTTCTGACAACTAACATTGTTCCCTGAGAAATATCTTATAGACCACGTTGTATTGGTCTGACACACTGGTTTTGTAGCGAGGGAGGATATGGCTATGGCACGATCAGATTTACGCAAGAAAGATTGGGACGTGGTAGCCCGCAAGGAGTTCGAGGCGATGGACGCGGAAGAGCAAGAATCGTTCTTGGAACTGCGGGCTCGAATCTACGGCGAGTAGTCAGGCTATGTTGGCCCGGCTGTTCTGAGCAATAAGAGGGGCGACGTGGGTAGTATTGGCGTGGCCTGCGCCGGGGGTTTCAACGACGTGAAGTTGTGCGCCGTATGGTTTGCACAGCTTTTCGCTGATGGTCTCCGAGGCCTCAGGTCGGACCACGTCATCCTTCGGGTCGATGTAATGGAATATCCGCGTATCAGGCGTGATGATGCCATTGAATATGCCGGGCGTGTATCGGCCGGTTCGCCCCATCAACTTCGCCATACTCAACCATGTTTTGGGCGGCAATTGATCGAATAGACCTGACGACGCTTCACGTACTACCCGTGCCAGATTTGAGGGAGCGAGTGATTTAGACCCTCCAGCCATCTCCATGCTTCTTTCCATAGCATAATAACAACCGACGATGAACTTACCACTTACTCCGGCCAGCCTAGGATTGATATATCTAAGATAGCCAAGCGCTTCCTCCATGTAGGTATCGCTGGCCCGAAAAGGCGAGCTGATTGCGTGGATTTCTGAGACTGGTGGTACGCGGTGGCGTGCCTTGATTGCCCAGGCCATAGACTCTAGGCTCACGGGCAGGCCCATGCTGTGAGTGATGAGCTTTTGTTCCCGTTCGCCGCCACTCCAAGCATCCCGACGAAAGTAACTGACGAGGGCGGATCCTACAGCGCGTGTACTGATGCCACGGCTCGAATACCTGACGGAGGCCATCGGCTCGGCAATGGCAACACTAAGTTCGCGCCTGACCTCATCACCACCGGTTTGTCCCAGGCCGCCAAAGACTAGGCAGGTGGCACTTTCGTCCTCGCTGGCAACTTCAGTTGGAGATTTCGGCCATCGATTGTTGGTGAGCAGCTGGTCGGTAAACGTGGCCAGAGCACCAACGGCCAACATGCCCCCGGCAGTAGCAGCAATGGATCGTAAATCAAACGAAGGTGTTTCGGGGTAGTTGGCGAAGGGCCGTTCGAGTGAGTGGGCGGACATATGGCTGGACTTATCTATATAAATCTTACCATTAGCGGAATCATTAGGTAAACATATTATATCATGATAGACAATTTTCGTAAATAAAAGCCAAGAGCTAAACTTTCGCTTGGCTCTTTGCATGGTACTCCCGCACAGGAATCCGTCGTCGCCGATGGCTCCTTTGGGATAATGCTGCAGCCGTGCTCGAAGCAAGCTTCTGTGCGCGACTTTGATTATCGAACTCCGGCTATGCCGGACGGTTCGCCTCCTGTGGCAGCAAAAAGACCTGACAGAAATCAGGTCTTTTTGCTGGTACCCCGCACAGGAATCGAACCTGCAACCTTTGGTACCGGAAACCAACGCTCTATCCAATTGAGCTAACGGGGCATATATCTGATTATAAATGTGCCTAACGCTCAATTGGATAGAGCGTAAACGCTGACTTATCCTATTCGGCTACGCCTATGCAATTGAGCTAACGGGGCTAAACTTGGCTTGTCAGGGTGCAGTATACTACGATACACCATGACAGAACAGAGGAGGTATTACGATGGGTGTGCGCGAAGAATTCGATTCTATGGTTAACCAAGATCCATTGCTCCAGGAACTGGCCAGGCTTGGCGGGGAGTCGCCGGCGCACCAAATTATAGGCCGGATAGGTCATTATGCGGTACGCTTCCTAGAGGGGATGGGAAGGGGCTATATGCCGCTCATCATAGGCATGACCCCCGGACTAATCGATAGAGACCAGACATAAGCATATTCGACTGTATAATGTTGATGACTTACTTGCCTTCTTATGATATAATTGTGCAACAAAAGAGGACTATTTTAAGATGGCAACACCGGAGTACCCAGAACAGCGCTACGTCGTTACGTCACTGTTTCGCTACATAATAGCGGGTGTATTGTTCGTGGCATTAGTTGCAGTTTTTGCTTGGTTCTTTTTCTTCCGCAACGCTAACAACGGCGACAAAGTTGCCACCAACAACGATGGATCATCGCAACAAATCACTGATGACTCGAACAAAGACAATTCGACCACCGATGACACGACTAAATCAAATAACGAAAATACCTCCGATAACAGCTCCACAACATCCGGCGAAAACACTAGCCAACCACCTGCCGATACCAACACCGAAACGCCCAAGCCTAGTGACACCACCAACTCGGATCAAACAGCTGGCGACTCTAATTCGTCGGACACCCAACCCGCCACGAGTGGCGAGCTGGCTAATACTGGCCCAGGTGAAACGCTAGGCCTATTCGTAGTAGTTGCTATAGTAGCCGGTTTGCTCCGCCGCCACTACCTGAGTCGCCAAAACGGCTGATTGCAGCGCCAAATAATTTGGTAATTAAGCACAGACAGTATTATTTATCGTGATGCGACCATTCCCAGTCGTGCACCTCGGGCATGTCGACGCCATGCTTATTGATGTACTCTCGGTGTTCGACAAGCTTGCGCTTCATGGTTTCTTTCAGATACACGCCTTTGCTGCCGCCTTGCTCGGGCAAGCGGTCAATCGTATCGATGACCAGATTGAATCGGTCGATATTATTGAGTACGCACATGTCGAAAGCTGTCGTGATGGTGCCCTCCTCTTTGTAGCCCCGAACGTGCATGTTGCGATTGGCGCGCCGGTAGGTCAGACGGTGGATTAACCACGGGTAGCCATGGAAAGCGAAGATGATGTGCTTGTCGCGGGTAAAGATAGAATTGTAATCGACATCGCTTAAGCCGTGCGGCCCTTCCGATTCGGGCTCCAGTTTCATCAGGTCGACGACATTCACGACGCGTATTTTCAGCTCGGGCAGGTGTTCGCGCAAAATCGACACGGCCGCCAGGGTCTCCATGGTCGGTACGTCGCCAGCGCAAGCCATGACGACATCAGGCTCGCTATCCTGGTCGTTGCTGGCCCACTGCCAGATACCGATACCCTGCGTGCAGTGCTCAATGGCTTCGGGCATGCTCAGGAATTGCGGTGCCTCCTCGTGCTTGCCACTGATGACCAGGTTTATGTAATTCTCACTTCTGAGGCAGTGGTCCATCGTCGAAAGCAGCGTGTTGGCGTCCGGCGGCAAGTAGACCCGGACGATCTCGCTCTTTTTGTTGATAAGGTGATTTATGAAGCCGGGGTCTTGGTGAGTAAAGCCGTTGTGGTCCTGTCGCCAGACGTGTGACGTCAACAGATAGTTAAGCGAGGCGATGCTTTCGCGCCATGGTAGTTCGTCTGACATCTTCAGCCATTTGGCGTGTTGATTTACCATGGAATCGACGATGCGGATGAAGGCTTCGTAACTATGCAGCAGCCCATGGCGGCCGGTTAGCAAGTATCCCTCGAGCCAGCCTTGCGCCTGGTGCTCACTCAGCATGGAATCGAGTACGCGGCCTGAAGTATTGAGAAATTCGTCACCTTCGGAAGTGCGAGCGTTCCATTGACGATCAGTCACATCGAAAACGGCATTCAGCTTGTTGGACATGGTTTCGTCGGGGCTGAAAATTCGGAAGTTGTTCGACTCCATGTTGTTCTTGATGACGTCACGCAAAAACGGTCCCAGCGCCAGCATGCAACTGGCGTGAGTCTTGGTTGGCTTCGGCACGTCGAGGGCATAATCGCGAAAATCAGGCATGTTAAGCGGGCGAAGTAGCTTGCCGCCGTTGGTATGAGGATTGGCGCCCATCCGGCGGTCTCCCTTCGGTGCCAATTCGGCTAATTCCGGCAACAGCCTGCCTTTTTCGTCGAATAACTCCTCGGGTTTGTAGCTGCGCAACCAGTCATCCAGCTGCTGCAAATGTTCGGGATGATCGGGCGCCATGCTGAGCGGAACCTGGTGCGAACGGAAATTGCCTTCGTTCGGCAGCCCGTTAATCGTTTTTGGTCCGGTCCAGCCTTTGGGTGAATTCAGGATTATCATTGGCCAGCGCGGACGCATCGGGTGGTCGACATCGGCTGCATCGGCTTTGATTCGCTGTATTTCCGTCGTGGCCCTATCGAGGGTGGCGGCCATAAGTTGGTGCATGTGTTCTGGATTGTCGCCCTCCACGAAGTAAGGCGTCCAGCCGTAGCCACGAAAAAGCTGCTCGAGCTCATCATGCTCGATCCGTGCCAATAGTGTCGGATTCGAAATTTTGTAGCCATTTAAGTGCAGGATAGGCAAGACCACGCCATCGGACTGCGGGTTCAGGAATTTATTAGAGTGCCAAGCAGTCGCTAGCGGCCCGGTTTCAGCCTCGCCATCACCAACGATGCAGGCGACCACCAAATCCGGGTTATCGAAAGCTGCGCCGAACGCATGGCTCAGTGAGTACCCAAGTTCGCCACCCTCATGGATCGATCCGGGTGTCTGCGGCGAAACGTGGCTGGAGATGCCACCCGGGAAAGAGAACTGCTGGAATAGTTTCTTCATGCCCGCTTCGTCCTGGGTAATATTGGGATAAACTTCGCTGTATGTACCCTCGAGGTAGACGTTCCCGACGAGCGCCGGGCCACCGTGACCAGGACCGGATATGTATATCATGTTGAGATCGTGGTTCTTGATGATGCGGTTGAGGTGCGCATAGATGAAGTTCTGGCCAGGTGTGGTCCCCCAGTGTCCTAGTAGCAATTTCTTGATGTCGGTTTTTTCGAGTGGACGCCGGAGCAGGGGGTTGTCGCCCAGATAAATCTGGCCAACTGACAGGTAATTTGCCGCGCGCCAGTACGCGTCTATCTTACGTAGCTCATCCTGGCCTAGCGGCTTGTCCTCATTCATTGCTGTCTTCCCCCTTGATGATATTTTGCATGTCTCGAGCCATCGTCAGCGCCTCGTTGGTCGCTATGACGTGCACCCCCACACTGCAATTATCGGCCGAAATCCGCTCGGCCGAGGCTTGGTTGCGCTCTTCGTCGAGCGTGATGCCCAAGAATGCTAGATCAGAACAAACGCGCCCCCTAATTGGCGCCGATACTTCACCGATGCCACCGCTAAACACCAGACTGTTGATGCCGCCGAGCGCTGCAGCGTAGGCACCAATGAATTTCCTGACGCTGTAGCAAAAAATATCGACAGCCTCTTTGGCGCGCTGATCGGTCGTTTCCATGTCCAGCAACTGTTTCATGTCAGATGTGGTCTCCGATATACCAAGCAAACCTGATTCAAAGCCGATCAGGTGACTGAGCTGTTCGGCATCGAGCTGCTGGTTGTGGGCGATGACAGTCAAGATTCCCGGATCTATATCACCAGACCTGGTGCTCATCGGTATGCCCCCGGCGGGCGTCAGGCCCATGCTGGTATCGATGGGCTTACCATCACTTACGGCCGCCAGACTGGCGCCATTGCCCAGGTGGGCAAAGATGATTTTGCCGCGAGCCGCCTCCGGCCCGGCAATGCGTTCGAACTCATGCAATAGATATACATAAGATAACCCGTGAAAGCCGTAGCGTCGCAACCCGGCAGCTTCATAGCGGCGCGGGATTGGTAGCAGGCGTGATTCGACGGGCAGGTCATGGAAGAATGCCGTGTCAAAACAGGCAATCGGTGTCGCAGCTGGGAAAACCTCATGGAGTTGTTCGATTAGGCTTATCTGGTCGGGCAAATGCTCGGGATCAAGGGGTACGAGCGAGTTGAGCTCGTCAATGACTTCATCGGTTACGACGCAAGATGATGCATGGTGTGGTCCGCCGTGCACCACGCGATGACCGACGGCTACGACCTGTTCGGGTGCGGCGTGTTCGTCGACCCATTCCCGAATTAGCCTGGTCGCGGATTCGCTATCTTCGGCTTTGTCGTTATGTATTTCTTCTAATGTCTCTGCATTGAACAAGCAGAATTTAATGCTCGAAGACCCGGCATTAACAGTTAATAGATATGCGCCCCCACCGTCCATCTGCTAGCAATTCTCCGCTCCCGAGTGACCGCAAGCGTGGCACGGCACGAATACGATAAGTGATAGAGCGTCTTTCATGCCCCTATCATAACAGATAAAGCTTATGTTCGTTGTGGTATGTGCCTTGGTATCGCAAAATTTGTGTTATCTGTACCACAAAATCGAGATAGTCACCACCAGCTCGGCTGTTGGTTGGGGAGTATACTCGGAATCATGACTGATAATAATTTGGAAGTTGATGATTACATAGCCCAGTTTGGTGGCGAGACGCGTCGGCGGCTGGAAGCCCTACGTCAGCTCATCCGCGAAACTTCGCCCGATGCCACGGAAGCTATGTCGTATGGGATCGTCGGCTACAAAAGAAACGGTAAGCCCTTGGTCTACATCGGCGGCTTCGACAGGCACATCGGTTTTTATGCGACGCCGAATGGACACGAGGCTTTTGCAGATGAATTTGCAAAATACAAGCAAGGCAAAGGCTCGGTCCAGCTACCCCTCAATGAGCCTTTGCCGATAGGCTTGATCAAACGCGTCATAAAATATCGCAACCAGCAAACTGGGTAGTGCCCAACCTTTATCGTCCCTAACCTGTTTAACATCCAGGGTGTAAGTAA
Source organism: Candidatus Saccharibacteria bacterium UBA6224 (assembly GCA_002441585.1). Classification (GTDB taxonomy): domain Bacteria; phylum Patescibacteriota; class Saccharimonadia; order Saccharimonadales; family UBA4665; genus UBA6224. The sequence goes on from DJWS01000008.1 coordinate 22,165, forward strand.
TATTACTGGGTTATTTTCTTCACTGGCTTATGCTGGATACAGACTTTTGGAGGGTAGTATGATTTCATTTGTTTGGTCTTCGAAACATCCGTTCGTGTCGGGCTCGGGGGGTTCGGAAAGTTACACGGCAGGCCATATACGTGAGCTTGCTAGGCGGGGAATACCGGCCCGTGTGATTACTATCGGGCATGGCGAAAAAGATGGGCGCGATGATTTTCCGGATATAGAATTTTTGGCGCTATCGTCGGCCGATCAGTTGGCGAATCTGGACGATACCATCGTGTTTGTGACCTATCCGCTGGATGTGAAAGCCAGGCGACCGTCGTACGCGATATTGCATTGTCCACCGCCAAATTACCAGCACGGTGATCCGCTATATGACCGCAAGGCATTTAAGGGCAAGCGGCTCATCACCGCTAGTAAATTTGCAGCCGGCATGTGGCGGATGTATCTCAAGGCAAAAACCGGCCGCATGCCTACTGTCTACCCATTTGCCGATCCCGTCTTCCGCGAGGTTCAGCGCGAGATATTCGATCCCTCGGAGCCGACGCGCATATTATTTGCCGGCAGGTTAAGCGCCGATAAAGGTATTTATACTTTGCTGGCAGCTCTACATATGGAAAGTCTTCAGAATCTTGACCTGCAGATAACCGCCACCAGGGCTGGCTCGTATACAGAAGAGGGAAAGACCATCGAACGATTGCTCGAGGCGCACCCAGGGGTCGAGCTGATAAACGCCCGAAAAACCCCTCTTGAAATGGCCAGGTTGATGGCCAAGAATGACATCGTGGTCATGCCCTCTAGCGATATTTTCTGGAAGGAGCTGTTTGGGATGCTGTCTATAGAGGCCCAGCACGCTGGCTGCCGAGTTGTCGCTTCGCGCACCGGTGGTCTGCCGGAAACGAACTGCGGTGGAGTAGTGTTTGCCCGTCCGGATAATCCTAAGGCGCTAGCAGCCGCGATTGCTGAGGCAGCCAAGCTGGGTCCGCTGAGTCAGATGGAACGGCAGGCTGCGTCTAGACGCTTTACGATCGAGGCATCGGTTGACAGCCTGCTGAAAGCGCTCAATTATCGACCATCAGTACTGCGACGACGGCCTCATAAGGGTCTAGCCGTACCGAATCTTCCGTTTGCAGTGCCGTCTCGACTTTCCCAGCGCTCGAGACAATAATCTTTTGCATCCGTAGTTTTGTGTTGCATGTGATGGTATCACCGCCGAAGTTGATGAATATGGCTAGCTTTTCATCCCCCTCGGAACGCTCGAAGCAAAGCACGTCCTCATCTCCGACGTCATGTACGTGGATGGCTCCGTATCGTAGAGCCTTGGAGCCAGCCCGGAGTTGCCCGAGCTGTCGGTACAATGACAAGAACGAGCCCGATTGTTCGGATTGCACCGCGACATTATTCGTCGTGTAGTCGTCGGCCAGTGGCAACCACGTTGAGTCGGCCTCGCTAAAGCCGGCGTGCGTATCGGCGGTCCATTGCATGGGTGTGCGTTCGGGGTCGCGGCCAATAGTATGCAGGGGGTCGCCCCGGGCAGCCGGATCCATGACGAACTCTGGTGGGATATGCACGTTATGCATGCCGATTTCTTCGCCGTAATAAATGAACGCCATGCCCGGCAGCGTCAGTAGCATGACGGCAGCCGCACGAGCGGCATCGGCGCTTCCGAGCCGATCGAGCATGCGCGGTTGGTCGTGATTGCCAAAAGCATAGCTGGGTATGCAATAGTCGCTGAATTGCTGTAAAGCGACATGAAACGATTTCAGGAATTTGCGCCAAAGTCCCGCTTCCCACGGCAAACTGACGCCTTCGAAATTAAACGGAGCGGCCACGCGAGGGTTTACCGCCACGTAAAATGTCAGATATGCCGCCAGGGGGTTGTGGCGTTCGGGGTAGGCCTCGGTAATCATGAAGCGGAGTTTATCCTGATATTTCGGCTCCTCCAGTACATCTGCCAGCTCGCTCAGGTAAGCGTAAACGGCTGGCCAGCCACGGCTGTTATTGTGCGTCACTGCGTTGTATTTCAGGTCCTCGCCCTCGACATATTCCGAGTTGATACCGTCGTCAGACAGCAACGGCTCCTTGGCCATCCAGTACACGGCATCAACCCTAAAACCGTCAACGCCTAAATCGAGCCAGAAGCGCATGGTCTGCTGGATGGCAATACGAACTTCCGGATTACTCCAGTTAAGATCTGGCTGCTTGACGTCAAAGCTATGCAGATAAAATTGCTCGCGTTCTTTGGACCATTCCCACGCTGATTCGCCAGTCAGGGCATCACGCCAGTTGTTGGGCGGTACCGGTAGATAAGTGTCGGGATTGATTATTGCATCTCTCCAGATATACCAATCGGCGTACTCATTGTCGCGTGAAGTCCGCGACTGCTTGAACCACTCATGCTCGTCCGACGTATGGTTTGGAACCAGGTCGATGATGACTTTGATATCGTGTTTGGCGGCCGCTGCCAGCAAGGCCTTGAAATCATCCAGAGTTCCGAACATGGGGTCGACGTCGCAGTAATCGGCTATGTCGTAACCGAAATCGGCCATCGGCGAAGGATAAAACGGCGATAGCCAAATGGCATTCACGTGCAAGCTTTTCAGGTAAGGCAGCTGAGCCGTGATTCCCGGCAAATCTCCAATACCGTCGCCATTGGTATCAAAAAAACTGCGCGGGTAGATATGATATACGATGGCCCCCTCGGGCCATCGGTTGGTGTGGCTGCCCTCAGCAGATTGATTTATCACGTGGCCAGTATACTTGCCCTGCAAATATCAATGCTGTGAAATATCACGCGTTACGTATTGATGGAATCTCCCGATCCATGCAGGTTAGCGATCCATGGCAACTAATTTGTCACTGCGCCATTTACGAGGTTAGGATCATATTTGACGGCGTAGCTATTCATGTATTATTAAACTCATGGTTCATCAATGGCAAGATATCGCGTTGGCCACAAGCACATTAGCCTTCAATATTGCTCTATTGCCATCAGTTTTTGGCAAGCATAAACCCGCACTAGGGACATGTGCGCTTACCGCGACATTTTTATGTGTGAATGTCACCGCATATTTTACTTTGCAGCTGTGGTATGCGGCTGCAATGGCTTTCATAAATCTTTGTTTGTGGGCGACCTTATTGATTCAAGTTTATAGGCGACAGCTCTCAGAAAACATTTCAAATAAAAGTAGACGTCGTTCTGACGCCTACTGATTCAATTTCATTTGGTACACCGGGAGGGATTCGAACCCCCGACCCTCTGTTCCGAAGACAGATGCTCTAATCCACTGAGCTACCGGTGCGTCAGGCCATTTTACCACTTTTCGGGCAAAATAACCTCCTTTGTCCAGTGGTGGGCGCCCAAAAGTAAAATAATGCACAGCATAAGCGAGCCGACTTGCGTAGCATATTAGACATGAAGGGAGGTTGTATGTACGAAGGACAAGCAACAAATTGCCGCGACGACGTTGTTATCCGAAATGATTGGTTTACAGCCAATCGGACCGGCGTAGTCGTATTAAACGCACGTATGGCTTAAGTTAAGACCTTATAGGAGGAAATATATGGGATTTATAGTTGCTATTATTTTAGGAGGATTCGTAGGTTGGTTAGCGGCTCGGCTGCTAGGTCGTGACGAAGGAGTGTTGATGAGCATCGTTATTGGAATTATCGGTTCATTCCTGGGTGGCCTAGTGTCCAGACTGTTCACGGGCGCTGATAATGCGATACTGGCGTTTAGCTGGGTAGGATTGTTCTGGTCATTCATCGGTGCGCTTATATTGGTCGGTCTGATGAACATGATGCAGCGACCTCACCACAATATCTAGACAATGTCTTAGCTATCTAGCAAAGAGCCCGCTAAAGCGGGCTCTTTTAGTGTCGACCGCTAATTCGCCTGCATCAAATTAATAGCCCCGCGCAGGTTTTGCGCGGGGCTGGCGGGGTAGATATCGCCGATGTTCGTAGTGGTTTTGATATGAGCCCTAGCTCATAGGTGTTGACGACTCACTCATGTCTTCGCCCTGGGTTTGACTCGGCTTCTTATGTGAGCCACCTCGTTTGGCTTGTGTGTTACCGCGCTTTTTTGGCATATATTAGTCCTCCCTTATTACGCAGGTTCGAGTATAGCCGCACCGCAGGAAATTAGCAGTGAGCTTTCTCATAGTGTTCTGAGCAGGCCCTACCAAGACATAGCCAAGGTTCGGCCGCTAGGGCCGGCCGTCGATGTAATTCATGGGGTTGACTGGCGAATCATTGAGCCTAATTTCGAAGTGCAAATGGGTACCAGTTGAGACACCCGTCGAGCCTTCCGTTCCCAATTTGGTGGTTATATCTACCAGCTGGCCAACGGTGACGGCGATAGAGTACATGTGGCCATACACGGATGTTATGCCGTTGCCATGATCGACGATCACGTGATTGCCAAGGGCTCGGGAAGAGTGCACGACTTTGATAACCTTGCCCTGCTTGTATGGGTGAATTGGCGTGACGCCCGATGGTTTACCGTCGCTGATGTCTATGCCCGTGTGAATGGGCTGATAGGGTGGCTCCGGCACACCGAACAGGGTGGTAATCGCCCCATGCATTGGCCAAATCACGCGATTGTCTGCCGGGGGCATGATAGGGGCGGGAATCTTCTGAGTGGTCAGGTGTACAGCCGGTGGCGGATCGAACGAATAAACGCTGGTATCAATTGCCTGGGCATTCTCATTGTCGGCCGGCTTGATAAGGGCGTTCGCTACCGATATCTGCGTGACTTGCTTCACCAAATTGCCAGGGATGTTGATAGCAAAGACGACGCCGGTGACTAAGCCGTGGACGATTACCACAGTAACTCTGTAAATACCGCTCGCAATCGCACGGCCACAAAATGCCACGAATTTCCCAACACTCATTAGCCCATCGCCGATAGTTCGGACCACGCCGTATGCTACACCACCGACATCCGTTGCAGCCGTGGCTACGCTACCCAAGCTTTGCGTCACCACATTCGTGGTGCCTAATAGGTCGCTGCCACCGAGCGAATCGAAAGATTGATTACTGCTAATCTGCAAGCCACTCCCGCCGCCCATAGAGCCAGAAATGAACGAAGGTAACAAAAGAAGGCTGGCAAGCATTATCAAGCCAACAATTACACTTCCCAACCGGTTTAACAACAAATCCATACTGCCGAGAATACGCTCCGCGCTTACTCCGTTGCTGTGAGATTTTACATTATACTCTGATTTTGCAAAACTTGCACGGATACGGACTGATATTCCTGATGCTCGTCACCAGAGTCGAATCTAAAATGATGGCTGCTCGCCCCGGAGGAGTGCGAAGCCTTTCTTGACCGCGACGAACTCGTCGTCATCGATACCTTTGGTTGGGGTCGTTGCTTTGTCCAGCTCATCCTCAGCAAACCAGCCCGAATCGGAATGGTCCTCGGGGTTTAGCGTTATGGCTTCCGGATTATCAACCAGCTGCGCAAAGTAGGCGACCTCGATAGTTTGCGACCCTTTAATCTCATTTGTATACGTAAACACGGCATATGGATCACCAATGGCCACATTTACATTAAATTCCTCATTAATCTCTCGTTTGAGCCCGGCTACGACATCTTCGCCGAAGTCTATATGTCCGCCGGGGAGTTCATACACGTTCGGCAAGAACTTCTTAGTTGCAGCTCGTTTTGCCAAAAAGACTTTTTCTACACCGTCAAATCGCTGATGGATAAAAGCACAGGCCGTGATTACTTGCTGGCCATGGGCTGGAGTCTCGCTGTCATGCGATACGCTATCCATTATTTTTCCGTGCCCAGGTTCTGGTTTTTTGCTTCAATTCGTCTATCAGCTGTTTCTTGCCGGCGTCATAGGACGGGTAATCGTCCTTGTATTGATCGTAAAGCTTTCTCTTTAGGTCAATGTAACGCTGGCGTTCCGAGTCATTGGCGATCAGGTAGTCGCGGAAATTTTTGTAGTCCTCGAAGACCTCGGGAGAGCCTTCGAATATGTGGACGCTAGCGATTCGCTCGCCCTCCGGAGTATCCAGCGTGAAGTATTCTTCGCCAATGTTGCTGTAGTCGCCGCGTGATGCGAAACCAGCCTCCTCGAACCCGTCCTTGTGAGAGCGAACGGTATCCAGGCTGGAGGCTAGGGCGTAAATATCAATATTCGGCTTGGCAAACATGCCCGGAATAGAAGTGCTGCCAAGATGATGAATCTCTAGCAAATCGTTCCCGAGGATGCCCTTGATCTGGTTGGAATACGCTTCAAACAGTTTTGGCCACTCTGGGTCATACTCAACGAGTTGGTAAGGTCTTTGGCCGATGTTCGGATTGCTCATCCTAGCATGATAGCAGAATAAGCGAGCCAAGGCCGTGGCTTGCCTCCTGGCATTGAAAACTATATCCCCCATGAGGGCACATGTTTAGGGTGGTCGTAGCGCAATTTATTGCAACTGAGATTGGACAAGGAGCTCAGCTATCTTGGTTTTAATTTTTTCTTTTGCTACTAACGTCGCCTCCAGACCTTTGCCTTGCGGATCGGTAATCTCCCAATACACATAACTATCATCGTGCGCCAGCCATTCGGGGGTAAATTCCGGCTCCGCCATACTGATAACTTTCCCGTAGTTTCGAAGCATAGACGGGGTTAACTGAGTTCGTACATTATTTGACACATCGACGCCTTCTTCGGCCATGGCGTTGATGGTGTACGTGCCGCCACGCCGCTTACGCCGTTCCAATAGCGTCTCTCCGGGAAAGTCTACGAAGGTCCCGGCCGAATCAGCATCGCGCGAATTTGTGAGCTTGTTATATAGGGCCGCCGCCAGCTGACTTCTGCTAACATTGGCCTTGCACAAAAATAAAATCTTCATGTAACCCAATGGTACCAAACTACTCGGGCGTAGCCCCATTAATCACAACGCCCATAGAATCCAGGAGGGACTCGACCTTGGCCTTTGGCCAACCCGGCTCCCATGGTCGCCGGGCAAGGGCGGCTGAGCGCCACTGGCGCTCGCGTTCTCGTCCCTCTTTGCGCCAAAATAAAAACCGCACACGAGGCGCGGTTCTTATTTTGGAGGGCCAGGAGGGACTCGAACCCTCGACATTCTGCTTAAGAGGCAGACGCTCTAACCAGCTGAGCTACTGGCCCTCGTCGCGATGCGACGACTGGCTACGCTACGCCAAAGTTAGCTTGTCGCTATCTTTGGCGAACTCCGACTGTCGTCAATCGCTCCTCCCAAAATCCCAATCAGTCGCTTGCGCTCCTTGGATTTGGATTTTGCATAGCTGCAGTGTGTGCAAAACGCAATGCAACGAGTGCAACTTTATCAAATTACCCCTGTTTTGGCAACCCCTGGCAGATATCTCTTTTATCAAGGCGCTCAGTGGTGTAGCATAAGCATATTAACCAACGGAGGGCATATGCTCCACAATCTTTTTGCAGCGTACTCATATACATACGACACCACCACTTCCGCAAGTTCCGGCTCAGCCTTGGGTGGAGCATTGTTTTGGTTAGTCCTTCTGGGCGCCTCCCTTGTGGCGATAGTCGGTATGTGGAAGGCATTCCAAAAAGCTGGCAAACCCGGTTGGGCTGCCATCGTGCCGGTTTATAACGAATGGGTACTGTTTGAGATTGCCGGCAAGCCCGGCTGGTGGGCACTATTGTCGCTAGTTCCTTTCGTGAACATCATAGTAATCGTTCTGCTGATAATCGCTTACATCGAGGTTAGTAAGCGGTTCGGCAAGAGCGGTGCGTTCGCTTTGCTTCTGATATTTCTGCCATTCATAGGTTGGCCGCTGCTCGGTTTTGGCGATGCTAAATACATGGGTGAAGCCGAGGAGGGCGATGCAGCAGCAGCCCCATACCCGGCTTCGTTCAGCCCCAAGCCAGCGGACACTGAACCCTCAGCCGAAACGCCCGCGCCTGACACTACACCGGACGATACTGGTAGCTCCAACGACTCTGGCACACCGACTACCCCAAGCGACCCCAACTCCTAGATATTGACCTGCGTTAGACCGGGCGGACGTTCCACTCTGTTACAATTAATGCCATGAAACTGTTGAATGGCTCAGAATTGGCTGGCTACATCAAGGAGCGGCAGGCAAAGCAGGTGCGTGCCTTGCGTCAGGCTGCTGGGATTGAACCAAAGCTAGCTATCGTGGTGGCCAAGGATGACCCGGTCATCGAGACCTACGTTCGACTCAAGAATCGCTATGGTGCCGATATCTTGGTTGATGTCGATATTCACCGCGTTCAACAAGCCGAAGTTGCAGGGCTACTTACAAAACTGAACCAGGACGACACGGTGCATGGCATTATCGTGCAGCTGCCCCTCGAGGACGTTTCGCAAACCGACGAGATAGTAAATCAAGTGGCTCCGCAGAAAGATGTCGACGCCCTCGGTAAAAACGCCATATTCGAACCGGCCACACCAATGGCAATTTTGTGGCTGTTGGCTGGGTATAATGTCGACCTTAAGGGCAAGAAGGTGCTGCTGATTGGGCGCGGCAAACTGGTTGGCGCTCCTCTAGAAAAACTACTGCAGAGCATGGACGTGGACGTAACGACCATTGATCGTCAGGCGGGAGATGTGACTCGGTATACGGCTGATGCAGATGTGATCATCACGGCGACCGGCAGTCCGGCGATTTTATACTCTGACATGATAAAGCAGGGTGCGGTGGTGGTCGATGCCGGCGTGGCCAGCGAATCCGGCAAGACGGTCGGAGATTTGGCTGCCGACGTCTACGAGCGGCAAGATCTGACCATCACTCCGCAAAAGGGCGGCGTCGGCCCGCTGACTGTTTGCGCCCTGTTCGATAACGTCATCCGTGCGGCCAGGAACGTGGCTGACGCCGCAGAACCGGAAGTTTAGCGGGTCATGAAAATCGGCGTCTTCGACTCGGGCATCGGGGGATTAAGTGTCGCCAATGCCATCAAGAAGGCCATGCCCGAGCATGAGATTCTTTTTAAGAATGATGCCGAGCACGTGCCTTATGGTACGCGCTCGTTGGATGAGATATTGGCTTTTACGATTCCGGTACTGCAGGAATTGGTCGAGGAAGGGGTTGTCTGCATCGTCGTCGCCTGCAACACGGTCAGTACCAACTTGATTGGCACATTGCGCGAGCTGTTCGACGTGCCGCTGATTGCCATGGAGCCGATGGTAAAACCGGCCGCCGAGCAAACCAAAACAGGGGTAGTGGCCGTCTGCGCAACGCCACGGACGCTTGCCAGCCAGCGCTACGCGGAATTAAAGACAAACTATGCCGATGGCGTGACCGTGTTGGAGCCGGACTGCTCCACCTGGGCCACCATGATCGAAACCGATCAGGTTGATGCCAGCGCTATAAGGCAGCTAACCCAGGGTGTGCTATCCCAAGGGGCGGACGTAATCGTCCTGGGCTGCACGCACTATCACTGGATCGAGGAAACGATTCGTCAGATATGCTCGGGTAAAGCCGAGGTATTACAACCCGAGCAGCCGGTTATTCGTGAGCTGGCTCGAGTGCTCGCACGATTGTCTTGAACTGCTCGCCGCGATCTTTGTAATTCTTGAACATGTCAAAGCTGGCGCAGCCGGTCGAGAGGAGCACGACGTCGCCGGGTTGAGCGAACTCGCGGCAAACGGTCAGGGCCGATTCCATGGAGTTGCCACCCAAGCTGATAGCCGTGAAGCCGGCCGTTTCGAGGGCACTGATTATTTTGGGGCCGGTCTGGCCAATAATGACGGCCTGGCGGACGTTGCTGCGCTTGATGGTATCGGCCAGCACATCGAACTCGGTACCCTTGTCGGAACCGCCCAAGATAACGACCTTGGGCTCACTGAATGACTCGATGGCTACCGAGGCAGTTTCCGGAGTGGTGCCGAAGCTGTCGTCGTAATACTTGACGCTATCGACTTCCCGCACGAATTCTATGCGATGCTCGAGCCCAGCAAAACTGGTCAATACTTTGTGCATGGCTTTGGGTTCAGGCGCGACTTGCCAGACGGCTGTCGCAGCTGCACAGGCATTTTGCCAGTTGTGGTTTCCGAGCAATTTCAGCTCGTCGGTACGGCAAATGTCTTGATCGTCGATGCGAATCATACCGCGTTCGATGAACGCACCTGGCGGCGCGAAATAAGGAATTTGCTGGCCGCTGCCACTAGCTGCAATGGTCTTGGATAGTTCGTTGTCAGCGAAGGGTATGGCGATGTCGCCAGGGCCCTGGAGTGCGAACATGCGTGACTTGGCGGCTATGTATTCGTCCATATCTTTGTGCCAGTCGAGGTGTTCGGGAACTACCATCAGGCACACGCCGATGTGTGGTGCGTATTGCAGATCTATCAGTTGGAAGCTCGATAGCTCCAATACGACCCAGGAATCTCTATGCAATTTTGGCAGGAAGGTCAGGGGTGGAATTCCGATGTTGCCGCCTATGTAGGCGTGCTTACCGGCGGCTTCGAGCATCTTGACGATGAGGGTACTGGTCGTACCCTTACCCTTGGTACCGGTCACACCAATGATGTTCTTGGTCGGGCTGGCCCGGAAAAATTCATTGACCTGAGATGTCAATTTGGTGGCGATACCGGGGTTCTTGTCGAGGATGACGTGTGGCGTCATGCCGGCCGTCCGAACGATTAGGTCGAACCTATCAAGGTCGTCCAGATAGTCATCGCCCAAGACCGCTTCGGCACCTTCCGGTACCTCCACCTCGGGGTTGCGGTCGCAAATCGTCAGCTCGTGGCCAAGCGCCGAAAAATAATCGTAACTACTCCGACCTTCGGTATCGAAACCCAGGATTGCGATTTTCATAATACTATTATGACACGCTAGAGATGTTATGCTGCCAAGGTTTTTTTAATCACTTCAGCGACCTGGCGAGGAGTCATGTCAGCCTTGAGGATTACGGAACTGACGCCGAGCTTCTTGACCTCGGGAGGGATTTCTTGTTCGCCCTTGTTGGTCAGGATGACTACCTTGATGTCTTTGCCCCATGNNGTCCAGCAGAATAATATCCGGCTGCATTTTCTCGATGAGTTCGAGACCGAGCTTGCCATTCTCGGCAGTTTCGGTCTGGAAGCCTTCTGCCTCGAACTTAAAGCGGTACATTTGTGAGATAGCTTGATCATCTTCGATAATTGCGACTTTGGTCATAGAACAATCATACCCCAAAACTTTAATAACCTAGAATGTTGGCCCATATTCGCACTTAGACCGAACCAGGCGCAAGGATTTCGTGCACCGTTTCGACGATTTGGCCGGGCGTGTGGTGAGCCTTGACTAGGTAGCGATCGACCGCCAAGAAGCGGAGAGTGGGCGGCGCCTCGTCCCGGCTGATGTTGGTCAGCACGATGACCCGCATGGCACTGCCCCAATCTTCGGCCCGGAGTTTCTCAAGCATCTCGTCTCCATTCATTACGGGCATCCGTAAATCCAGTAGCACCAAGTGAGGTATGAATTCTTCGGCATAGACTAACCCTTGCTCGCCATTGTGGGCTACGCGGACCTCGAAGCCCTCATGCTTGAACTTGAACTCATAGATATCCGCCAATGCGGTATCATCTTCGACTATCAGGATCTTGTATGCCATATTTGTATATTTTGACAAACTGTCTAATTAGTGTGTTGACATTTTATCAAAAATAGGGTATTATGCAAATCAGTTCATTAGCAGATTAGCAGCGTCCAACGAGCCTACAGGGTTCTGCGGATGCTGCTTTTTTGATAGAGATTTTGTGAACCACTATGGCAATAAATATTTTTGAAGATATACCGTACGAAACCAATCAAACTGGTGATCCGTATGGGCATCTACCCACAATTGATGAAGACATTTTTGCGGATAACCCCAACGCCGCCTATATGGTTGCGCTAGCCGCGGTCCCCGGCGAAGTATTGATGCCAAGAGTTTTTGAAGCTACTCGTGAATTAAGGTATTCCAAATACACCGAACTGGGTTGGTTGCCGGTCGAGCACGTCGTAGAAGTTAACGGAAAACGACTTGAGCCACTTGATAAATATGATGCAACATCAGAGCATGTTGCGGTCATCAAGAATAGGGGAAGCGATAAGCTGCCCGTCTTGATTGCATCAGGCCGATCAATCATCAAGGCCTCAGAAGATGCGAATATCCCCGTCGAAGAACACTTTCCCGAAGTGTTTCGTGACGGTCCTGCGCCCGTAGGTTCTAATGAGGTGTCTCGCCTAATCTCTGATAGCCTGCACAGGCCTGAGCGGGCCTTGGCAAGCATCGCGGTGCAGCGTGCCATTACTTCGCGGTGCATCGAACTGGATTATGGTCCAAGCTATGCAATGATTGAGCAATATCTAAAGAAGCGGCTGGATGACACCCGTTTTCCTCACGAGATGATTTCTGATTTTCAGCCTATACCAGAATACAATGACACCATGAACGCCGTTATGTTGACGGATTGGAGGCGAGTGCTGGCCGGTACCAGGCTGGCTAAGCTCGGGGTGCCATTGACTACAAAGCTCTTTTTCGTGGGAGTGGATAAGCCGGGCGGTGGTTTTGGCTACTACGGCAAGCGATTCGTCTACAGGCATGGTGCTCAGTTGCATCAAGTAGCGCCAGAAGCCCTGGGAGCGTAGCATGAGTGTCGAAGAGGTACGATTTGGCGTGGGGATGGATGATCCATTCGCGATCCAATATGAGCGTACAAAGGGCTACGAGTCCGCGGCTACGCTTGAGAGAAAGATGAATACCAGAGTATGCATCGCCGGCGTTGGCGGTGGGGGCGGTTTGTTGGCCGAATCTCTTGCAAAAGAAGGATATGGCGATATTCGCATCGCCGATCCGGACGAAATGTCGGCGGCAAACGCCAACCGCCTTTTCCCTGCGACGCCTGATAACATCGGCAGGAACAAAGCCGAGGTTTGGGCGGAGCGGATTCATCTCGCAAATAGTGCTGCTCGGGTGGCTATTTTTGCGGAAGGTGTAACGGCCGACAATGTCGAGGATTTCTTCATGCAGGGCTCAAAAAAGGGCCAACGCATCATCGCCGTTGATGAGATCGATGTTCTTCGTCCTGAGATCGCGCTGGGGTTCAACCAAACAGCACGACGATTCGGGATACCTGTTACGACGGGCACGGACATCGGATTTGGTGGTATCGTTACTTCGATAAACCCTGAAGCTAGCAGGTACACCTTCGAGAGAGTGAACCATATCCCGGAGGATATGGTACCGTTTGAAGAGTATGAAGGCGAGCTGTCGCTATCTTCTCTGGGGTACATACCAACATATGGGAGCATTGATACGCTGTTGTCCGTCATGAAGGGGTCAGATGTGCCGACCACGCTGAGAAGCGTCCTGACTACTACGGCTATGCTGCTTGATGAAACGGAACGGATAACGATGGACGGAACGCGTGGTTTTAGGCGGCCAACATGGGCTCCAAAACAGCGCTGGATGGACACAAATGGTACATCGGGCTCGACACGGTTCCCCCGTGCAAGCCATTACTCTCATTTGTTGCGAACCGTCCTTAGGGATAAGGTGCTGCAGATCAACCCTGACGCCGAATACACCCCTGAAGATATTGCAGCGCGGGCAGAATACCGAATCCAACACGGCGAAGCAGAATAGAACAATAGCGAACCGATACGCTAGTGCTTTATACTGTTCGTTGTGAGTATTAGTCTACTGGCTATCATCAACGTCATCGTCGGCATTTCCATCCTGCTCGTAGCGGTGATGGTTTTGGTAAAGAACGTACGTCTGGCGGTCAACCGCATATTTTTCATTACGTCGGTAACGGGCCTGCTCTGGATAGGGGCTAATTTCTTTAGTAATGTGACTACGCTATCCCACGGATTGACTCTCTGGGCCAATAAGCTGGTTCTAGTGACCTCGTTATTGCTTGTATTCTCACTACTGCTCTTCATGATCGAGATACTTGGCATACAGCCATCAGGGTGGATGCGCCGACTCTTACTAATCGCCTTTGTTGTTAATACGGCTATAGCGCCTACGGCGGCGGTCGTTCAGGATGTGGAGGCTCGGGGCCAAGTAGTGGCGATTCATTTTGGGCTACTGGCGCCGCTCTTTTTTGTCTCTTTGCTAACCCTGGTCGGTTACGCGGCCTATTTGCTGGTCATCGCTCGTAGGAATAGCTCCGGCCTCCAGAGGCAACAGATTGATGTACTGATGTGGTCATTCGTACTGGGCATGGCAGTAGCGCTAGCCTTTAACTTTGTTTTACCCGCGATCTTCGGTCTATTCGTATTAACTCAATTCGGTTTTGTCGCGATGTTCATATTTATTGGAGGTATGGCGTACGCCATAATTAAGCACAAAGTTTTTGACATTAGGCTCGTGGTGTTCCGGGCAATGGGGTATTTATTCTCTGGCGGTGTATTGATAGTTGCCTACAGCTTTCTGGTGCTTCAAGTCTTACACATCGCAGGCGTGGAGTTCTCCAACCCACAACGTGCGATATTGCTGCTTTCCATTGCTGGTATAGGAACTTTCTACCAACCATTCAAGGGTGCTTTTGACAAACTAACTGCCAGGGTATTTTTCCAAGATATTTATGATCCGCAGCAGCTGTTTGCCAATCTGAACAAGGTACTCGTGTCCAGTCTCGACACGAAATATTTGATGATGCAGAGTATCTCAATCATAGAGACTGCCATAAAACCGGATTTTGCGGCGGTAGGATTTGCCGGTTCCAATGGACAGTATCGTTTATTTTCGTCACGTAAACTCTCTTTTTCTGACGAGTCCATCCAGTATTTTAGAAAAACCGCGCCACACATACACACGAAGGTAATAGTTGCAGATTATTTAGATGCAGAGAGGCACAGTGGCCTCAAGGAGCTGATGGTTGCGAACGATATGGCCGTTCTAGTGCGCTTGACTAAAGACACACGGAGTACGGAGGAAGGTATGGGCTATTTGATTCTTGGCAACAAACGGAGCGGCAATCCGTACACTCCCCAGGATGTGCGCACTCTGGAGACTGTCGCCAACGAAATGATCATAGCCATTCAGAACGCCTTGCACTATGAAGAAATCCAGAAATTCAACGAGGTCTTGCAGGCGCGAGTCGATGCGGCCACCAGGAAGTTACGCAGCACCAACGAGAAGCTCAAGGCCCTGGACGAAACCAAAGACGACTTTATCAGCATGGCGAGCCACCAGTTACGCACACCTTTGACTAGCGTTAAGGGTTATCTGAGCATGGTGCTCGAGGGCGACGCCGGCAAACTGAATGACACCCAGAAGAAGATGCTCGGGCAAGCTTTCTTGAGTAGCCAACGCATGGTCTTTTTGATAGCCGACTTGCTTAACGTATCCCGACTCAAGACCGGTAAATTCGTCATCGAGTCGGCACCGACTGACCTCACGCACATGATCCAGGAGGAACTAGATCAGTTGACCGAGACAGCCGAGGCCCGTGAGATCACCATTACTTATAAAAAACCAAAAGACTTTCCGCAGCTGATGTTGGATGAGACCAAGATGCGCCAGGTTGTCATGAACTTCGTCGACAACGCCATATACTACACGCCCACTGGTGGTCATATAGAAATCAAGCTGGAAGAGGTCGCCCATGGCATCGAGCTAAGGGTCATCGATGATGGCATCGGTGTGCCCAAGCACGAACAACACCACCTGTTCACCAAATTTTATCGCGCGGCCAATGCTCGCAAGGCCCGTCCCGACGGTACCGGTTTGGGGCTGTTCATGGCTAAAAAGGTCGTTGTGGCGCAGGGCGGCAGTATCATCTTTGATAGCAAGGAAGGCGCCGGTAGCACCTTTGGCTTCCGTTTTCCCCACCGCACCGTCGTGGTCACCCACCAGCCAGTAGTGGCCGAACCGACAGCCACCTAATAGCTTTACAGATTAGGACATATGTGCTATAATACAGAGCAAGTATACTCAGGTGGATGAGTGACGACGTCCAATCTGTGGATAAACACTAGCGTTTGAACACATTTTGTGATACATTCAAGAAAGTTATTGAGCTCGTGACTGACCGCTCTAGAACAAATCTTATAGAAATCCCCCGCATGGACCAGAAGGGGGATTTTCATTTCTCATCTGTTATGTTATGATTTTTGGGTTGTAAGTCGTCTCGTAATATTGAAGACGCGGCCCACATACCCTTCGGGTATGTGGCCACACGCTCGGGTCATGGAAAAATATGTAAACACATTTTTCCGCGACCCTGCGCGCGTGGCCTCATCGTCTAACGGTTAGGACACCAGGTTTTCATCCTGGCAATCGGAGTTCGATTCTCCGTGAGGTCACCAAATTAAGAACGTCACCAAAGGTGGCGTTTTTAATTTGGTTGGCTTGCGAAGCAAGCCCGAACTCCGAAGGAGTGCGATATTCGAGGACGCGCACAGGAGCTTGCTCCGAGCACGCCGCAAGAATATACAATGTATTCTCCGTGAGGTCACCAAAGGAGCAGGGCGACGACGGATTCTCCGTGAGACCAATAACACCATCACCTCGGTGTATACTGTTACGATGAAACATGTGTATAAGCGTGCCAAAATACTAGCAACGGTCGGGCCGGCCACCCATAGTTATGAAAAAATCGAGGCCATGGTACGAAGCGGAGTCAACGGATTTCGTCTGAATTTTAGCCATGGCAACAAAGAGCAGCGCGAGCAACAGGTCACTTGGATCCGTGATGCCGCCAAGAAGTTGGATCGCAACGTTGCCATACTGCAGGATATCCAGGGACCCAAGATCCGTCTTGGCGACCTATCATCCAACCAGTATCCGGTAAAAAAGGGCGATGAACTGGACCTGGTCTACGGCGCGGAGCACCATGGCTCGACCATTCCGTTGCAGTACGACATATCCGAAAAGATCGAGGCTGGACAACGATTATATATCTTTGACGGCAAGGTCAGGACGATCGTCCTGGATTGCGACCCGGCGAACAAAAGCGTTCATGTTCGCGTCGAAAACGACGGATTTTTGATGAGCCGCAAGGGGCTCAACTTGCCAGACACGAACTTTGGTGGGGATATCTTCACCGACAAAGATTACAAAGATATGGAATACGGTGCTACCCAAGATTACGACTATGTGGCCTTGAGCTTTATCCAATCCGCCGCCGACATTGAGACAGCCCGTGGGTTTTTGGCCGAGCATGGCTCGACGGCACAGATTATTGCCAAGGTTGAGACCAAGGCGGCAATTGACCCCGATGAACTGGAGCGAATCGTTGAGGCTAGTGATGGCGTGATGGTTGCCCGGGGCGATTTGGCGGTCGAAGTCGGAGCCGAAATAGTGCCGATTGTGCAGCGACAAATCATTGCCCTGTGCCAGCGACATGTCAAATTGAGTATCGTGGCCACGCAAATGATGGCCAGTATGGTCGACAACCCGGAGCCGACTCGAGCTGAAGTCAACGACGTCTCCAGCGCAGTGATCATGGGTGCCGACTGTCTGATGCTGAGCGATGAAACGGCCAACGGCAAATATCCAATCGAGACTATCCAGAGCATGCGCCGAACCATTTTGTATACCCAAGAACACGCCGAAGCGTTGCCGCTGTCGCAGCCGCTGACCCTCGAGACTCACTCTGCAGCCATCAGTGCCGCAGCCGTCAGTTTATCCGAGCAGTTGCATGCCGACGCCATTGTCGCCGAGACTAAAAGCGGTGCCACGGCGGCGCATATCGCGGCGCACCGTCCCAGCCGGCCGATAGTCTCGGTGACGAGCCAGCCTCGCGTGGCTCAGCAATTGGCGTTGCTCTACGCCAACAAGAGTTTCTTGCGGCCCGATGGCGAAAAGGCCGGTCTCAACTTGGCCAAAGAACTCACCACGCCGGACGGCTTTTTTGGTCCACGAGCAACAGTGGTGCTGGTGAGTGGTCGGCAGCCGGGGCTGATGGGCGCTACCGATACGATTCGCGTCAGGCGTATCGATACCACGACTAGCTAGCCGTATTCTGCATAAGCGTGATAAAATGAGCGAAAAGGGTGGGGATGAGCTTTAGTAAGAAGACGATTCGCGACATTAATCTGGACGGCAAGACTGTGCTGATGCGGGTTGATTTCAACGTTCCCCTAGATAAGGGCGTAATTGCCGATGATTACCGAATCCAACAGGCGTTGCCGACCATCAACTATCTGCTTGAGCGTAAGGTGCGTTTGGTCTTGTGCTCACACCTGGGGCGACCGGAGGGCAAGGCCAATAACGACGACAGTCTGTTCCCGGTCGCGAAACGCCTGGGCGAACTGCTTGGCAATGATAAGGTCAACTTCGTCAAAGATTGCGTCGGCCCCCTGGTGGTCAAGGCCGTCAAAGCGATGGCCCCTGGCGATGTGGTGTTGCTTGAGAACGTCAGGTTCCATGCCGAAGAAGAGGCCAACGATGACAATTTTGCCCAGCAACTTGTCGCCGATACGGGCGCCGAGGTGTTCGTGCAAGATGCGTTTGGCGTAGTCCATCATGGGGCAGTCTCGGTGTCTGAATTGCCGAAGTATTTGCCGGGAGTAGCCGGGCTACTACTGGAAAAGGAAGTCGACACCATAACGAGAGTGATGCAAGATCCGGAGCGTCCCTTGGTGGCAGTTGTCGGCGGAGCCAAGATTTCCGACAAAATAGACATATTGACCAAGTTTATCGACATCGCAGACATCGTGGCCGTCGGTGGCGCAATGGCCAACACCTTTTTATTGGCCGATGGAATAGACGTCGCTAAAAGCCTGGTAGAACACAACGATGTCTCAATCGCCAAAGACATTCTCGAGAAAGCTCGCGCCAAAGCCAAACAGGGCAACTTCGTCTTTTATATACCCCAGGATGCGGTAGTGGCGCATGCCATCGATAAGACAAAACCGACGCGCATCGTCGACTGGAGCGCTCATGTCATCTCGGCCATCGAGAATTATCCTAAGCGACCACCGCACTCCGCATCGACCATCGCCGACGACGAAATGATACTGGATATCGGCCCATTCTCGGCTTCTTTCATTGCTGGGACATTGCAGTTGGCCAAGACGGTGGTCTGGAATGGATCGCTCGGCGTGGCCGAACAAACCGGTCTGCAAGGACCAGTGGGGCCGTATGCTCACGGCACGCACGTCGTGATGGAGGCGATATTGGGCGAGCGGGGCAACAAGCCATTCAGCCTGGTTGGCGGTGGCGATACCGTGAGTTTCATCCAGAGCCAAGGGCTGACGCCATATTTCAATCACGTTTCCACTGGTGGCGGTGCCTCGTTGGAGCTCATGGCTGGTCGCAGCTTGCCCGGCGTCGAGGCGCTGCTGGATAAAACTGAAAATGAGGTACAATAAGCATTAACGTTATGAATACTGCTCGTAAATCGCTCATCGTTGGTAACTGGAAGATGAACTTGTCAGCTCATCAGGCTAGCACGCTATTGCACCGTCTGAATGAACACATCGAAGTCCATCACAATACCGAAGTCGTACTGGCACCGAGCTTCCTGGCGCTGCAGCCACTCAGTGTCGAGATTGATCGGCGTAAATTTCGTCTGGCAGCCCAAGACGCGTTTTATATGGACGAGGGTGCTTACACGGGCGAAGTAAGTTTTTCGATGCTAAACGATTTAGTGCACTACGTCATTGTCGGGCACAGCGAGCGCCGTAAATATTTTGGCGAAACCCTAGAGACGGTACGAGAAAAGGTCTCGGCAGCCATACGCAATCAGATCTCACCCATCATTTGCATCGGCGAAACCTTCGAGGAGCGCAAAAACGGCGAGACCAAGCAGGTGTTGCACGACCAGCTCGTATCGGCCCTGAGCAATCTGACCAGTTTAGACATCGAAAAAGTGGTCATTGCCTACGAGCCTGTCTGGGCGATTGGTACTGGCGTGACGGCCAAGCCGGAACAAATCAACGATGCCATAACCTACATCCGTCACAATATCCAAGAATTGTATGGGCCAAGGGCATCGCAGGCGGTCAGGGTTTTGTATGGAGCTGGCGTAGAGCCTGATTACGTCAACGATCTATTGAAGCTGCCATGTGGCATCGATGGGTTGCTGGTTGGTGGCGCGAGTCTTAATTATCACAAATTCGCCGGCATCGTAGCGGCGGCTCAGCGACGGCAGTACGAGTAGGGGCTATAAATGGCACAAGTTAAGGCAAAGAAGTCGGATAGTACATCGAAGAAGATAATTGACGTGAAGCCGGATGGCGACGGGGCTGTCGGTAATTCCCGGTCCATCATCGTCAATAATCGGCCTATCTTGAAGGATCCGATGATGGCAGAAGTGAGTAAATTGACTGGCGGTGGAAGCGCCGAGCCAGAGGACAAACCGGCCGGTAAGGCCAGCGACAAAGCAGGTGATGAAGACAGTGAGCGTGTGGTAGTGCGGCGCGAGAATAAAATCCAGCCGATAAACTCCAGCACCGAGTCCGCGGCTGAAGCTCCTGAAGACAAACCAGCGGATGAAACCGATACGGCGGATGCCAAAGAAGAAGCAGCGCCAGACAAGGCGGCTGCCGATACCCCTGGTGCGCCCGATGTACCTGCCGATGAGACCAAGGACGAGCCAGAAGCTGAGACCGAGACGGATACGAAGGACGAGTCGGACGAACAGCCCAGCGAAGATGACAAGCCGGCGGAACCAGAGGCGGCTGCCGATACGTCTGATGATACAGAAGCTCCCAAGGTAGACGAGAGTCCTGGCGGTGCACAAGCCGGGCGAAGTTTTGATGATACGCAGTCGGGTCAAGCCGAACCTGCCAATATCGAGCCGGATGCGAAGGGCAAAAAGGAATCCGAAAAGCCTGATTATGGCCAACTGACTTCCGACCAGCAAAAGGCCGTCGAGACTGGCGAGTATTTCTTGCCAATCCAGACTGCCGAAGGTCGCCGGGTGCGGCGCGAGATACTGGCAGCGGCTTTATTCGTCCTGATACTTGTGATCGCATGGGTGGACATCATGCTCGATGCCGACCTTATAAAGATAGACGGCGTCCGTGCGCTGACCAATTTTTTCAAATAATCACGTAAAAACTACTCCAGTATTGGCGCTAGCTTTTTGGTAAAATAGCCAAGTGCAAGATTTATTAGTGGGGTTGAACCCGGAGCAACGCCGGGCTGTCGAGACGACCGAAGGGCCGCTCTTGATTCAGGCTGGTGCCGGGAGTGGCAAGACCAAGACATTGACACACCGCATTGCCCATATCATCGACAGCGGCAAGGCAACGCCCTATAACATCTTGGCCGTGACCTTCACGAACAAGGCAGCCAAAGAAATGCGTGCTCGGGTGGCCGAGCTGCTTGGCGAAAATGCCGACAATCGTAGTTTCATGCCTTTCATGGGAACATTCCACGGTATCTGTGTGCGTATGCTTCGCCAAGACGGCGAATACATCGGCATTCCCAAATCGTTCGTCATTTTCGATGAGTCCGATCGCCAGGCGGCCGTCAAGCAGGCCAGCAAACAACTAATGCTGGATGAAAAGAGTTTTCCGGCCAAGTCCTTATCCGGCATGATCAGTAGCGCCAAGAATGAAATGATGTCGCCTCAGGAATACGCCGGGACGGCCAATTCGCCAACCCAAAAAGCGGCCGCCCAAGTGTTTCCATTGTATGAAAGAGCGCTCAAGGATGCCGGGGCGTTAGATTTCGACGATCTTATTAGCCGCACAGTAGCCCTACTCAAATCATCGGACGAAGTGCGGACAAAGTGGCAGCGCCAATTCCGCTACATCATGATCGACGAATACCAGGACACTAACGAAGCCCAGTACCGACTAGTCAAGCTGCTAGTCAACGACAGCCGCAACATCGCCGTAGTCGGTGACGATTGGCAGTCGATTTATTCGTGGCGTGGTGCCGATTTCCGTAATATCTTGAACTTCGAGCGCGATTACAAGGACTGCACGGTCATCAAGCTAGAACAAAATTATCGCAGTACCAAGCATATCCTGGATGCCGCGCACGCGGTCATCACCAAGAACCAACAGCGGAGTGACAAGCGATTATGGACGGCGGCGGGTGATGGTCTACCGGTCCAGCTACTGCAAGTGGCCAGCGAGCGAGTAGAAGGTGATGCCCTGATGCGGCGCATCAAGAACGGCGTCGATACCGGCCGGCGCCACTACCGCGAGTACGCGGTGTTGTACCGGACCAACGCGCAGAGTCGCAGTATCGAGGAGGCGTTCGTACACTACGGTATTCCTTACCGAGTGGTCGGTGGCGTGCGCTTTTATGATCGTAAGGAAATCAAGGACTTGGTCGCCTATCTGCGTTTGATTTTCCAGCCCGAGGACAGGGTGAGCTTCGAGCGTATAGTCAACGTGCCGGCCCGAGGGGTCGGTGCGAAAAGCCTGCTTAATTTCAACACTTGGCGGGCGTCGGAAAACCTGCAGTTGCAAACGGCCCTGACGCAAGCGGGTGATTGCCCAGGCCTGACGCCCAAGGCCAGGCAGGCACTGCTGGAGCTTGGCGACATGCTGCAGGCGCTCCGTGAGGTCATGTATGACACCAGTGTGTCGGGGTTGATCGATTCCTTGCTACGACGTATCGACTACCTGCGCTTTTTGGACGATGGCACGCCGCAGGGTGAGGCACGACAGGAAAACGTCAAGGAACTTTTGAGCGTTGCACAGGAATATCAAGACATGGGGCTTGAAGGATTTTTGGAGGAAGTTGCTCTGGTCAGTGACCTGGATGGGGCTGACTTCAATGGCGACGCCGTGACACTCATGACCTTGCACGCTGCCAAAGGTTTGGAATTTCCGGTCGTGTTCATGGTTGGGCTGGAGGAAACTATCTTTCCGCACAGCCGAGCGCTGTACGACCAGTCTGAGATGGAGGAAGAGCGTCGGTTGTGCTACGTTGGCATGACACGGGCTCGCGAGGAGCTGTACCTGACGTGTGCGACAGCTCGCATGTTATATGGCGGTGTCCAGCACAATCCTCCTTCACGATTCCTCAGCGAAATAAATGCTGATTTCGTGCAGACCAATCCGTTCGGCGAGGTCGGCCGCGGGTTGGATTACGGGTTTGGCAAATCCCAGACTTTGTTTGGTGGCGATTCTCCTAGTCCCAGCGCGCCCACGAGTAACGAACCGCGCTACGTGCCCGAGCTTGATGAAGGCGACGCCGTACGACACCCACAGTTCGGCACAGGTACGGTAGTAGAAATAGACGGTGACAACGCCACCATCTATTTTCGTGGCAAAGGCACCCGCAAGCTCAATACTGCTTTCGCTCCTCTCGAAAAACTGTCTTGATCGGTAGGGAAAAGAGCAGCCCGACAAAAAGTCACGTCTTTTTGCCGGCGCGATGAGAAAAACCGCAGGTTTGTCTCATACTAGGCAAAGGCACCCGCAAGCTCAATACTGCTTTCGCTCCTCTCGAAAAACTTTGAATTCACATCTGTTGACAATGGCTCATCACTGTCGGGTTTGGTATAATCACAATCGTTGCACTCGGACGCTACGCAATCATAACAGTGCGCGGCAAACGGTTGTCCATCTATCATGAAACGCATTTTTCGCCGCACCAAGCGGTTCAGCCTCTCACCCAAAAGGAGCCGACTGGAGCATTTCCGCTTCTTGAGTCGGCATCCACTTGCAGTGCCGGTCGTCGTTCTGGTGACTTTGACGCTGGCAAGTCTGGTTAGTTATTTCTGGTTATTTCACAAAGAAGTTAGGCAGATAAATCCCGACAGTGCCTTCATCGTGATTATCTCGCATGACAAGGAAGTCGAAACCGTGCCCAGCCGTAAACAAACGGTCGGCGAATTGCTGATAAAGCTCAACATAGGTCTTAACAAAGGTGATGTGGTCGAACCGGCGCCAAGCACTGAGATAGCGCAGGATGACTTCCGCATCAACGTTTATCGTGCCGTGCCGGTTCAGGTAGTCGATGGCGCGCACAAGACATTCGCCTTCAGTGCTGCAACCACTCCGCGCAGTATCGCCACGCAAGTCGGTGCCAAATTGTATGCCGAAGATGATGTAGTCACAGAACCAGTCACTAATTTCTTGAGGCAGGGATCGATTGGCGAGCGGGTGCTAGTCGACCGTTCGGTTCCGATTCATCTGAATTTGTATGGTACCAAGCTAAGCTTGCGTACGCATGCCGATACGGTCGGTGAAGTGCTGGAACAAAAGGGCCTTAAGCTGGCCAGCGACGACCAGGTATTGCCGAAGCCTGACACTCCAATCACTCCTAATCTACCGATATTCGTAGCCAGAAAGGGTACGACACTGCAATCCGTCGTCGAGCCTATACCGATGCCAGTCAAGACCATCGATGACCCTAATCTGACATACGGTATCCGTGCTATTCGCCAGCAAGGCTCCCCCGGTAAACGAGTAGTCACTTACCAGATCGACAAGGCGACAGGCCTGCGCAAGATAATTCAGCGGGTGACCATATCGCCGCCAGTAGAACAAATCGTCGTGATTGGTCAGAACTTGAGCGGTAGCCGAGGAGACGTAATCCGCGCCGGTATTGCCGCCAGCGATTACCCGTACGTCGATTACATCGTCAGCCGTGAGTCGCGTTGGAACCCGACTGCCATGAATTCATCTTCGGGCGCGTACGGTTTGTGCCAGGCCTTGCCGGGCAGTAAGATGGCGACTGCTGGCAGTGACTGGCAGACCAATCCGATCACACAACTTAAGTGGTGTGACGGCTATGCGACGGGCCGCTACGGCAGCTGGTATGCCGCCTACCAACATTGGGTAAGTCACCATTGGTGGTAAGATGCGTGACGATTTAACACCCAAGAAATCGCTCGGACAGCACTGGCTGCACGACCCTGCTACATTGCACGCTATCTGCGATGCGGCAGAGATTATGCCAGGCGATACGGTTCTCGAGATTGGTCCCGGACTTGGCACATTGACAGCGCTGCTTACCCGCGTCTCAGGGTCCGTCGTAGCGGTCGAGTTCGATGACAATTTGGCCGCGAATCTGCCAAGCATGGTAAAAGCTGCCAATTTGCAGGTGGTAAATCAGGACATCCTGAAGTTTGATCTGGGCAGCCTTCCGACAAATTACAAAGTGGTGGCCAACATCCCATACTATCTGACCAGCAATCTTATACGTGTGCTGAGTGAGTCGAGCAATCCTCCGCGTGTCGCCGTGCTGCTGATCCAAAAGGAGGTCGCCTGGCGTGTCTGTGCCAAACCCGGCAATATGTCCATCTTAAGCGTGACAGCTCAATTTTATTGGGAAGCTAGCCTAGGCGTCGAAGTACCGGCCGAGCTGTTTACTCCGCCACCAAAGGTAGACTCGCAAGTGCTGATATTGCGCTATCGCCAGCAACCGTTGTTCGAAGATGTCGATACCAAACAATTTTTCCGTCTAGTCAAAGCCGGCTTCAGCCAAAAGCGCAAAACGCTGGTCAACGCTCTGAGTGGTGGTTTGGCAATCAGTAAAGACGATGCCAAAAACCTACTCGACGCCGCCGGAATACCTCAATCTAGCCGAGCCCAGGCGCTAGGACTTATCGAGTGGTATTCGCTGTACCAAGCTAGCCAAAACGCTTAGGTTTATGCTATAATAGCAGTAATGTCGAGAGACATTACAGATGGCGCAGCATATTCATCCACCGAAATGTCTGTACATTACAGACATTTCGGGGGCTGAAATTATGCTCGACGTTGGACTTTATCGGTTAGATCAGCGGGTCGCTTGTCAGCGTATAGACATTTTCAATAGATGCAAAATCTACTGATCGCGAAAGTCTGATTGCTGAGTTGAGCCAAAAGCTCTTCCCACAACAGGCCTACGCATTTGCAGCCTAATTTTAGACTGCAATGCCTGACGTGACTTCAGATAGCTGAATGGCATTTATATTTTCTGGATGCTCAGGTACTCCCATCCGTAGTACTTGCTAAGACCAGGATTGCTCGTGCGAAATGTTTGTTTGTTTCGATACTCGCACGCTAAGACTATAAAACGAACTATGCTCGTAGACGACTAGCCAAGATAAACTGACGGACCCGGTTGCAATTACCGGCAGCTCCACCAAGAAGAATACCCCAGCCGTTCGCTGGGGTTTTGTTCTTGTTTGGCCTAGAAATCTAGTTGACTGAAGAACGTCGCATCAGTCGCCGTGAGCGTCATGGGAACGTCCTTCAGCTTGGCTAGCTGGTCCGGGACAACCCAACGATAATTGCATCTGGTGCAGGCGTCAACCATCACGCCCGTGAAGTTGTAGTCGATGTAGTCCATCTTGGCCTCGCAGTGCGGGCAAATAATGCTGCGGTAGCGGTTGGTCGATGATTCCAGGTCGCTACCCTCGCGGGCTTCGATTTGTTGCATGATTTGGCCATCCTCGTTACTGAGATGGCCTTCGGCTATCAGGATGCCGTGTTTTTGTGGGCAGACATAGGTGTCCTCGACTGATGGATTCAGGTGATGACGGCAAACGGGGCAACGAAAATCTTCTACTTCCATGGCATCATTGTAGCGTAGTGTGGTAAGTGCTACCAATTCTAATGACAGCTACCTGGTTCGGTGTCCGGTTTCTTACTGCCCAAATGGCACTGCCGCATTACACTGCGGGATAGATTAATGGAGGGAATGATTATGCCAACAAGCAAACAGCATGAGACCAAATCACATTCAGCGACCAGGAGCCATCGGGCAGAGCCAGGCACGAAGGGTGGCGGTGATTATTATCGAATTATCGTACGTCCTAGCTCACAGTTCCGATCTTT
The DNA here is from genome assembly GCA_002441585.1 of Candidatus Saccharibacteria bacterium UBA6224. Lineage (GTDB taxonomy): Bacteria > Patescibacteriota > Saccharimonadia > Saccharimonadales > UBA4665 > UBA6224. The sequence continues at coordinate 48,800 of DJWS01000008.1, forward strand.
CAGGACGCAGGACGTTGGTGATCCTGGCGGAATACAGCGCGTCACCGGGCACAGGTCCAGCGGCTCGTGGGCGACGCAGGCCTGGCTTGTCAGCAAGAAATTTGCCCATGTCAGTGGCGATACTTTGGTTGCTGATGACTCTGATGCCAAGGATCTGCTGAAGAGTTTAGGAAGCGAACCTGTTCACAAAAAAGGCGATGTGTTCGTTGCCAAGGATCGCAAGAACGTGGCTGAGAAGGATAAGCCGACGCCTGCCCAACGTCGTGCCCGGGCCAGTAATATCAAGAAGGCGCAAGCGGCACGCCACAAGAGCTAGACCAATTAGCGCGAGGGGTGTGGGTTGTTACGGTCTGGGCTGACATGGCCAGCCCACAAATCCCGGTAAGGTTCTAAATAAGCAGCGACATCATTCAGTGCTGTCGGTGATACCTGTACCAGTTGTTCCTTGCCGCGCCGGCGCTTAAGTATGAGGTTGGCTCGCTCGAGTACCTGCAAGTGTTTCGATATGGCAGCAAATGAAAGGTCGTAGGCCGCAGCGATTTCGGTGATGGTCAGTGCCCGCTGGGAGACCCGTGCCAATATGTCGCGACGGGTGTGGTCGGCCAGGGCGCCGAATGTCGAATCTAGCGGAGAGGAATCATATTCAACCATATAGTTGAACGATAGGTCCATAGCTACCTGATGTCAAGCGCTAGCTCTTGTTTGGCATCAAGTGGACAACGAAGGTGGAGCCTTTGCCAGGTTTGCTGGTGACGGTTATCTGGCCATTTTGCTGTTGGGCCAGCTTGGCGGCTAGCGCCAACCCCAGCCCATGGCCACTCACCCGCCGGGAGGTTCGAGAGGGATCGACACGATAGAATCGGGTAAAGATGCGCGATAAGTCTTCAGCCGCGATGCCGACCCCCTGATCAGCTATACTCACCAGGACCTCCTTGCCTTGGCGCCTGGCCGTAATACTGATCGTCGTATTGTCAGGGCTGTACTTTATGGCGTTGTCGAGTAGGATGGTGATGATTTGCTCCAGGCTGACGGGGTTAGCGTGAGCCCGGATGTCGCCTACCTTGTCCTCTATGACGATACGTTTGGTCTGGGCGCTACGGTAGAGCTTATCGATAGCTTCGCGAGTCACATCTGATAATGAAACCGAGCTTAGCGGGGGCGACTTCCCATCTTCACGCGCCAGGTGCAGCAGGCCTTCCGATAATCGTTGCAGCCGGGTGACTTCTTCAAGGTTGCTTTTTAGCAGCGCCTTGGAGCGGGCAAGGGTAAGCTTGGGATTGCGCAAGGCTACTTCGTTCTCGGTATGGATGGTAGCCAACGGAGTACGGAGCTCGTGCGACGCATCGGCCGCGAATCGACTTTGCGCCTCCAGCGCCTCTTCGATGGGCTCCAGCGTCCGCCGTGCGAGTATGTAACTGATAAATGCACCCAGGATCAGGACGAACGCGTTTAGCGCCACCAGGCGTATTAGTAATTCATGCCTTCCGTCGCTGAGTCTATCCTGCAAATAATCGCGGAAGACATTGGAATCACGGATAGTCAGTTGGCTATAAGTACTGCCGGGTGGCAACTGCTGGCCAATCTCTTGGACTGAAGTGTGATAAGTTACCACACTGAAGCTGATGCTCATGGTCATGATGATAAGTAAATAAGACGCGGCGAGTTGGATGGTGTGCGCATGTGGCCGTAAGTTTTGGCGGAGTTGTAAGATAATATCTGACATACCTAAGCTTCTATCTTATAGCCAAACCCTCGGACAGTCCTGATAAGCGCCGGCCCGTTGAATGGTCGATCTACCTTGCTGCGCAAGTAGGTTATAAATACCTCGACATTATTAGGAAGAATGTCGGCGTCGAAGTTCCATACATGATGAATGATGTTTTGTTTGCTGAGCACCTTCCCCTTATTGCGCAGCAAGTATTCGAGCAGGGCAAATTCCTTGGCTGATAAATTGATGGATTTGCCGGCCCGCTTGACCTCTTTGCTGACGGTGTCTAAGGAAAGGTCGTCGGCAATAAGGGTATTACCGACGCTATCGTGTGGTCGTCGCATCAAGGCACGGATACGAGCCAATAGCACTTCGAACGAAAATGGCTTAACCAGGTAGTCGTCTGCTCCCGCGTCTAGTCCAGCCACGACATCCCGGGGCTGATCCTTGGCGGTAAGCATAAGGATAGGGGTGTGATTGTTGTCCTGCCTGAGTTGCCGGCAAATAGAAAACCCGTCTACCCCGGGTAGCATTACGTCCAGGATGATAAGGTCGTACTCTTCGTACAGGGCGCTATTGAGCCCCTCGTTTCCCTCGTATGCTACATCTACCACGAACGATTCTTGCTCCAACCCATCACGAATCGCATTAGCAATCTTATGCTCGTCCTCTATGACTAGTACTTTCATGGGCAAACTCTACGACTCCAAGCTTAAATTTGGTTGAAAATACCAACACTACCACTGTACCACTACTGCAATACCAAAACTCACGGCTGGCGCGCCGTGAGTTTTTAGGGCAAGTATTTGCCTAGTAGCCGGGTTGGAGTCCTCCACCCTGGCCCGGCCACAGATATTGGACGAATCGTTTGCCGCTTAGACTGAGTTCAATAAGTGGCCCATAGGCGGTCTGTTGTGTTAGCCGGACCAGGCCGCGGTGCTGCAATGACGATATGATATGTATGATTCTCCGCCTGGCAATGTGAAGCGAATTGGCCAGGTTATCGAAATCCTCTTGGCCGCTCTCATCAATCTGCTGCAGGACCAGGGCGTATTCCTCGGGTATGTTTACTGATTTCATAACAACTCCTCTCATTTTTGTTACGTGATGCTCCTTAGGCGCGAGCATGCACATGACGTACAAAGCGCGAATGGAACCACCGCCCGAACGATGCGAGTAACGGCAGGCTGAGCCGTGAAGGCTCATAGTCAATATGCATGTTGGTATCGAGCGACAGTCTTGTTTTCATTGGACCCTCCTTTCTGTGCGATTTGATATCGTATCCGCACCTGACTCCGACTATATCGAGCGTTTCTTAGCCGTGCCTTAAAACGGTTGCGTTTATCGTAAAAGCTCTGAGCAGCTACGCCCTAGTAGCGGATATGCAATGCTCATAAATTCGCGAAAGGATGCCGATAGCCGAGGCTTGACTTGTCCCGAGCTGCTATACTAGCGTTTATGTCAAAACGATTCATCCATACGTTATCTGTACTTAGTCTTGTAATAGCACTCGCCGGTAATGGTGTGGCGCTCGCAGCCAAGCCGGGTGGGGGTGGCAAGGGTCCGACAACGACCACGTTGGGCTATGATGTTTCCCATCCGCAATGTGGTACGCAGCTACCCTCCGGCCAAGCATTTGGAATTGTCGGCGTGAACGGAGGCACGGCTGCCAAACCAAGCCCTTGCCTGCCTGCGCAGCTGAACTGGGCCGCGACTTCCACGGGCAGTATCACCGCTCAAGCCAAAACACAGCTGTACGTCAATACTGCAAATCCAGGACAGGTTATGGATCAGATGTCGACACCATGGCCGACCAGCAACAGCGGTGTCGTAACTAATCCTTATGGTACGTGCACTGGCGCTAACGATTCTGCTTGCTCATGGGAATACGGATGGGGGAGGGCTGACTACGCTGCCGATGAGGTATTTGTTCCTGCCGCGACATCAGCCGGTCTGGATGCGGACGTAAGTCATTATCTATGGTGGCTCGATGTTGAAACGGGTAACACCTGGCAAACTGGCACGGCTGACGCATACGCCAATAATGTCGCGACACTCGAGGGAGAGTCCGCAAACTTTCAGTACCGAGGTGCTAAAGTAGGTCTTTATTCGACAGCCTATCAATGGGGTCAAATCACCGGCAATCTGGCTGGCCAGGGTGGCAACTTGATTGGGCTCGACAACTGGCGCCCGGGTGGTGCCAACCTAAGGACTGCCAAGCAGGCCTGCTCCGCCGATCCGTTGACACCAAATGGCCGGGTGGTGCTTACCCAATTTGTTTCTAAAAATCTCGACAACGACTATTCCTGTATCTAGTACCAGACAAATGTCTGCTATGCTGGTGACATGAAAAGCGCTATCAGTATCAGTGGCTTGTCAGTTACGCTGGGGCGCAAATTCGAGGCCTTGCATGATGTGACGCTCGAGCTCCCCGAGGGGCGAATTACTGGCTTGATTGGTCCGAGTGGGGCCGGCAAAACCACGCTCATGCGCGTTATTGTCGGAAGGCAAAAATTTAATTTGGGACAAGTCGAGATTCTAGGGCTTCCGGCCGGTTCGCCGGAGCTGCGACCACGTATGCGCTACATGACGCAAGAATTGTCGGTGTATGCCGATTTGACGCTCATGGAAAATCTGCGTTACTTTGCACGCATGTATGGCTACCATGGCCGAGCCGCCAAACAAGCTGCCACAGAGGCTATCGATAAGGTATCTCTGACTGGCAAGTCGGGTGTCCTGGTGTCTGATTTATCCGGCGGCCAGAAGCAGCGTGTCTCGTTAGCTATCGCGTTGATAGGCCGTCCAGAGTTGCTAGTGCTGGATGAGCCGACAGTCGGTCTGGACCCGGTTCTGCGCGAGGAGCTATGGAGCTTATTCCGCGAACTTGCTGCCAATGGCGTGACCGTCGTCGTGTCGAGCCATGTCATGGATGAGGCCGAGCGCTGCGATGAACTAATATTGATTCGTGACAGTCGCATAGTCGCCCATGACACACCCGATGCGCTGCGTAAACGCACCGACTCGGATACCATAGAGCAAAGTTTCCTGAAGCTGGCAGGGGGCAAAGCGGTATGAGTATACGGCGAACCTTCGCTACGGCCCTCCGGGTATTGAATCAGCTACGGCATGATCCGCGCACCCTTGCGCTAGTACTGGTCGTGCCATGTGTCCTTATGTTCCTGCTGAAGTACATCTTCGACGGCAATCCGCTGATATTCAATGCCGTGGCGCCGATGCTACTAGGCATATTCCCGTTGCTGATGATGTTCCTCATCACGTCCATAGCTACTCTTAGGGAGCGCAAGACCGGTACGCTGGATCGACTCATGACCATGCCTATCAGCAAGCTCGATTTCATATTCGGTTACGCCATAGCCTTTTCGGCGTTAGCTTTCGTACAGGCCAGTATCGTCAGTCTCGTGACGCTGGGCTGGTTGGGCGTGACTGTTCAGGGTGGCACAATATCGCTCCTCGTCGCGGCCGTGGCGGCAGCCCTGCTGGGCACAGCGCTGGGCTTGTTCGTCAGCGCGTTTGCGACCAGCGAATTCCAGGCGGTTGAGCTGGTCATGCCCACCCTGATGCCCCAAATACTGGTCTGTGGGTTATTTGTGCCGCGCGAGCAGATGGCGACAGCCCTCGAAAAAATTTCCGATTTTCTGCCCTTGACCTACAGCGTGGACGCCATGAGACAAATAACCATACATACTGGCTGGTCCAGCGATTTAACGTTTGATCTGGCGGTTGTACTGGGCTGTACGGTGGTGGCATTGCTGCTTGGTTCGGTGACGATTCGACGGCAAACCTGATGGATGACTCGGGCGAAACGGCGCTGCCATGCGACGATAAATTGGCTTTTGATACGCAGCGCCAGGCGAGTGCTGCTGCGAATGTCGCCCAGTATCAGCACGGCGCCATTTTGCGTCCCTACCGCTGCCGGCACTGTTCGCTGTGGCATCTGACGACGAAAACCACAAATGATAGCTAGTCAACTTGTGTCTACTGTGGTAGAGTAGTCATACTAGAAAAGCTGCTAATACCTTGTTTCAGGTTCTAGGTACTATAAATAAAGTGTTTCAGGAGCGCAGCTAACTGGTTTGCCAGTTTACTCCGAGAACAGTAGGAGATATAAATGGCAATTAAACTTTTTGTTGGCTCCCTCTCATGGGGTGTGACAGACGACATGTTGAGCGACTTTTTCGCACAAGCAGGTACGGTCACCTCAGCCAAAGTCATCATGGACCGCGACAGCGGCCGCAGCAAGGGCTTCGGTTTTGTTGAGATGAGCAGTGACGATGAGGCCAAGAAGGCTATCGACGAACTCAACGGCAAAGAGCTGGATGGCCGCGCCGTGAACGTCAGCGAAGCTCGTCCACGCGAAGAGCGTCCACGCCGCGATTTTGGCGCCAACCGCTACTAAATTGCAACTGAGCAAACCAAGAACCACCCGGCAACGGGTGGTTTTTATTTGGCTGGTTTTCTTGACCCCGCCAGCCCCACAGCTTACGCTAATAAGGATGAAGGAGCGCATCACCCAGGCCAAAGACCAGGCGAAAGAGTTAGCCGAAAAGACAGCCAGCAAGCTGGGTCTGATTCGTGGTGATCGGGAACTTGGGGCCGCCGATGTCGCGGCCGCCCGCGAATATATCCATAACTACTGGGCTAATCTGGAGCGCTTTCACCCTCGTGACGACGAAAGCTTGCTCGGCCTGCCCAAGCCCTACCTAGTGCCCAGCTTCGAGGAAAACGCCAGCTTCGACTACAACGAGCTCTACTACTGGGATAGCTATTTCATGGTCCAGGGACTCTATGATTCCGAGCATCGAGAGCTGGTTACGGGCATATTGGAGAATTTGCTCAGCCTGTTCCAGCGCTTCCGGGTGGTGCCCAACGCCTCTCGCACCTATCTGATGGGTCGATCACAACCGCCGTTCCTGTCTACGTTCATCTTTGAAGTCTACGAGCACTTTGATGCTGGTGATGAGTGGCTCAAGGATGCCATCGAGCTGGCCAAACAGGAATACGAAATTGTCTGGATGGGCACCAAGAAGCCGAACGACCGGTTGGTTTATCGCAAATTGAGCCGATACTACGACATCAATTACCTGCATGATCTGGCCGAAGCCGAAAGCGGCTGGGACATGACACCACGCTTTAGCCGCAAAGCGCTCAACTATTTGCCAGTTGACCTAAATGCCTTGCTGTATAAATACGAGATGGACTTTTTCCGAGCGGCCGAGATATTTGGCGAAGCGGAAGAGGCGAAGCGCTGGCGCGCGGCTGCCGAAGAACGCAAACATACCATGAACGAACTGATGTGGGACAAGCTGCGCGGACTCTATTACGACTACAATTTTGTCCGCCAAAAACGCGGCAACGTCAGTAGTCTGGCTGCATATTTCCCGATGTGGGCCGGTATGATCAGCCAGCGTCAGGCCGAATCGATGGTCCGGGCGCTGCACCGTTTCGAGAACAAGGGAGGCTTGGCCACCACTGACGCCTTGCCGATTGGGCAGTACATGCGCGGCAGCATGCCGACCCAGTGGGCCTACCCGAACGGCTGGGCGCCGCTGCAGTTCATCGTCATCCAGGCGCTCGAACGGTATGGCTACCACGAGGATGCTCGGCGCATTGCCCACAAGTGGCTCCGGGCCAACTTGGATTGGTTCAATGCCCATGGAGTGTTCTTGGAAAAATACAACGTCGCCTCGCCCGACAAGCCGCCAGTGAAGGGCGTGTATCCGTCACAAACCGGTTTCGGCTGGACCAATGCCATCTTCGAGCGGCTGTGCCAAGAATACATCGATAAACCGTAATTAACTCGTGCGACGCATCGCGGCCAACCGGTGGTATAATTCGTTGAGTTACTGCAGTTTTCGAAATTATAGCCCAAGGAGCGTCAGCGACTGGGTAGAATTTTGAGAGGACGACCGTAGTTGCAAGTCGAAGCTTTTGGCAGATGCCAAAATGAGACAGTCAGCGTACGGAAGGACAAGGGGCTGTAGCTCAGCTGGCTAGAGCGCAGCATTCACATTGCTGAAGTCGGGGGTTCGAGTCCCTCCAGCCCCACCATTAACTGGTATACTTTTAGCTATGAGCAATTTCGTAACCTCGAACATGCACATGATGCCCCCGCGGGCATAACTTCTCTTTGACCAACTTCTTTATTACGCACTAACCAGGTAGACTAAACACTATGAGCAATTTTTATGTAACGACTTCTATTCCCTATGTTAACGGCGAACCGCACGTCGGTCATGCGCTTGAATTTTTGCAGGCGGATGTTTTGGCCCGCTACGCCAGGCAGCGCGGTGCGCCGACAATTTTTAGCACCGGCAGCGATGAGCACGGCACCAAAGTAGCCCAAACAGCCGAAAAACTCGGTAAGACGCCACGGGAATTCGTCGACGAGGTGAGTGCCAAATTCAAAGAACTATTGACTGACCTAAATATCAGTAACGACCGCTTTATCCGCACCACCGACAAGGGTCACGAGCAGCGCTCGCAGCTCATCTGGAAAGCGCTGAAGGACGATATCTACAAGGCCAAATACACCGGTTGGTACGATGTCAAGCAAGAAGAGTTCGTCTCCGAAAGTCAGGCCGATCCGGAGCGCAAAAAACCTGATCACCCACAGGCTTACCAAAAGATCGAAGAGGAAAATTACTTCTTCAGACTCAGCAAATACACTGACCGGATTCGCGATGCCATCGAAAAGGGCGAGTTGAATATCCTGCCCGTGACCCGACGTAACGAAACGCTGGCCCTACTTCGTGAAGGCCTCGAAGATATCAGTGTTTCGCGTCCAAAGGATAAGCTGTCGTGGGGCATACCGGTACCGGGGGACAAGACACAGGTCATGTATGTCTGGTTCGAGGCGTTGATGAACTACATAACCGTCCTAGGATATCCCGAGCACGACGACTTCAAGGACTATTGGCCGGCTAACGTCCAGGTAATCGGCAAGGACATTTCCCGCTTTCACACGGCCATCTGGCCGGCAATGTTAATGGGGCTGGGTCAACCATTACCCAAGACCGTCTATGTCCACGGCTTTATCACACTAAATGGTGAAAAGATGAGCAAAAGCATTGGTAATGTGGTGGCTCCTGCCGAAATCCTGGCTAAACACGGTGTCGACGCTTTCCGTTACTACTTCTTGCGCCACATCCCATCCTACGAAGACGGTGACTTTAGCTGGGAGCTGTTCGAGAACGCCTACAACAACGAGCTGGCCAACGAACTCGGCAACGCCGTTCAGCGAACTGTCGTCATGATCCAGAAATACCAAGGTGGGCTGATCGGTGATATCCCGCCCTCCGAACACGATATCGCCGGCTATAACGCCGCACTCGAAGCCTGCCAGTTCGACCGGGCTCTTGATGAAGTCTGGGAAAAGGTTCGCGGCCTAAACCAATATATCGACGAGGCGAAGCCCTGGCAGATTGCCAAAGACGGCGACGAGGAGCATCTGCGCGAGGTACTGGCCCAGCAGGCGAGCGATTTACTGCAGATAGCCGAACTGCTCGAGCCATTTTTGCCTGACACCTCAGCCAAGATACGGGGCATATTTAATGAGGGTATCGTCCGACCGACCGAGACCACACTATTTCCCAAGACGGAACAGTAACGAGGTTGTCGTGGAGCTTTTCGATACGCATTGTCACATTCAATCTGCTGGGCTAGGTAAGGGCGAGCGGACTACGCGCGAGCTCTGGGCTAAGGACGATCACGTAACGATCAACGACTTGGTTGAACGTGCTCATGAGGCTGGCGTGACAAGGATGATGTGTGTCGGTTGCGATATTGCTGACAGTGAGTTGGCGATTGACTGCGCCAATGGCCGTGACGGCCTGTTTGCATCCATTGGTATTCACCCGCACGAGGCGCAACACGTTGCCGGTAAACCGGAGCAAAAGCTGGCTTTCGCGGCTCTGGCCAATGCACCAAAGGTGGTAGCCGTCGGTGAATGTGGGCTCGACTATTACTACACTCATTCCCCGCGAGCGGCGCAACTGGAAATCCTGAAATTTCAGCTTGATCTAGCATTAGAACACGGTTTGCCACTCATCTTCCACGTTCGTGAAGCATTTGATGACTTCTGGCAGCTATTCGACAACTATCCATCCGGTTCAATCAGGGGCGTCCTTCATAGCTTCACAGATTCGCTCGAAAATATGCAGCGGGCAGTAGCGAGCGGTCTGTACATAGGCGTCAACGGTATCGCGACCTTTGTTAAGGAAGAGGAAAAACGTGTGATGTATCGCACAATCCCACTCAACTCACTACTGTTAGAGACCGATGCCCCCTTCTTGACACCAACACCATACCGTGGTAATATCAACGAACCAAAACACATACGCACTATTGCGGAATTTCTTGAATCGATTCGCAGCGAAAGCCAAAACGATATAGCCGAGGCAACCACCAGGAATGCCAGAGCACTCTTTAGTGTCTAAACAGGTGAATTATTAGAGAACATGAGTAAATTAGCAGAATTTGCAGTAAATATGGGTCTGATTAAGTCGGAATACGTCACGACGCTTCCGCTCAAAGAGCAGTCTAACGACATCAAGACGCTGGCTCGTATGCCGGAGATGGCCCCTGTAGTTCAGGAGATGGCCCATCTAATTTTGCAAGCCGAAGCCAACGTTGACGCCACCTGGACGCTATACAATCGCGAAAATCACGAGTTGACTGCCTATTTCCCCGATCCGGAACAGTCGGCGACTCCTCAGCAGCAACCGGCTGCTGAAGCAAATCCTTATTACGACAATCAGGCGGCCTAGACCATGAAGATTGCACGAGCCGTTTCCAAGCGATCGGGCGAGCAGAAGCGAATCAATGCTCATCGGGCACTTTTGCGCCACCTGGCGAAGCTAGGCGGTGGCGTGTTTGGACCGATTCCCGAAGGCGTGCGTCGAGAATTCTTCTGCCTGGATGAGTTTACTTGGGTCTGGCACGAAGAGTGGACCGACCAAAACGGTGAGCGCCAGGCGCTGACCACCCGTTACGATGTACGCCCCACCGGCGTGCTGAAATCACAAGGCACGAACTCCTACCAGCACCTGAGCGCCGAAGAAGAGCGCAACTTCCGGGCAGCCGTCAAGCTGTATAGCGAGGGCGCTCGCGCTGAACTTGACCGACTAATGCAGGCTTCGGCCTAAGCACTAGCGGCCATAGCTTGCTAAACTAGTATCATGTCTACGCACCGGGTGTATCTAGATCATGCGGCCGCGACACCCGTCGCGCCGGAAGTGCTAGCAGCCATGCAGCCATTTTTTGGCGAGCTTTTTTATAATCCTTCAGCGACTTACCAAGCGGCTCGATCGGTCGCTCGAACTCTGCAAGACGCCCGAGCTCGAGTGGCCGCTATCCTAGGCTCGCGAGCTAACGAGGTCGTTTTTACGGCCGGTGGCAGCGAAGCTAACAATTTGGCCGTCCATGGCGCCATGCGCCCGTTATCTGGTAAGAACGTGGTGGTCAGCGCCATTGAACATGACTCCGTCTTGGAGGCGGCCAGACGATACGATGTCCGTGTCGTGCCCGTGGACAAGCGTGGCATCGTCGACCTGGCTGCCCTTGATAAGCTAATCGATGACGACACGGCGCTGGTGAGCATCATGTACGCCAACAACGAGATCGGCACTATCCAGCCAATACGTGATATCTCACAAATAATCCAGCGCAAACGTTCGGAGCGGAGCAAGGGTGGCCTGCCACTCCTGTTTCATACCGACGCCGCCCAAGCCAGCAATTATTTGGATTTGCATGTTGCTCGTCTGGGCGTTGATATGATGACTCTCAATGGCGGAAAGATTTATGGTCCAAAGCAGAGTGGCTGCTTGTTCGTGAAGGCCGGGGTCATCTTACAACCGATTGTCGACGGTGGCGGCCAAGAGATGGGGCTTAGGAGCGGCACGGAGAATGTCGCAGCGGCTGTCGGATTTGCCGAGGCCTTGGAGCTTGCCGTAACGATACGCCACGATGAAGTAGAGCGTCTGCAAGGCCTGCAGCGACGATTGATTGACGGAACCCTTAGGGCATACCCGTCCGCCAGGCTCAACGGCACACGCAACAAGCGATTGCCGAACAATGTCCACGTGACATTTCCCGGTATCGATAACGAACGCTTGCTAATACAACTTGATGAGCTAGGGATTATGGCCGCCGCCGGTTCGGCCTGCAGTGCCAGCGACGATGAGCCGTCTCATGTATTGGGCGCTCTCGGGCTTAGTGATGAGCAAGCGCGCAGTTCCGTCCGCATGACGCTTGGTCGAACGACGACCGAGCAGGATGTTGACTACGTCATGACAGTGCTCGCCAAATTGCTCGCCTAGAGCGATACAGCCTCAAATATTCGTGTATACTCGTAATCAAGATGCTCACGCTTATTCGTCATAGCCTCCGCATTCTCGCTCTTGCCGCGCTGGTGGGCTTGTCGATGGTCGGCCTTGTCGGGGCTGCCAACTCGAGCACGCGGGCACCAGTAACTCAAAGTTATGGCACTGATGATACTTTGCAAAAGGGTATGCTGGTCCGAATCAACGCCAAGGACAGCGCCAAGGTCAGCATCCTTAAGCAGGATGAGAGCGACAAGATGCACGGTGTCGTCGTGTCTGCCAACGATGCGGCACTATCGCTCACCGGCAATCCAGACAAGCGGCAGGTTTATGTGGCGACATTCGGCAAGTACAACGTTCTTGTCAGTACTCAGAATGGCCCCATCAAAATCGGCGACCTGATCAGCATATCGACCCTGAACGGCATTGGCATGAAAGCTGACGGTGAGGAAAAGATGGTCCTTGGCAAGGCGCTGACCGCTTTTGACGGATCGGATGCTGAAGGCACGGCTAGTCTTACCGACGGAGAAGGTAAAAAGAGTACGGTCTCGCTAGGACGTATCAGCGTTCAGGTATCGGTCCAGAGTAACCCTTTGCAATCTGCTGGGCTGCCGAGTGCCTTGACCCAATTTTTGAGCGATATCGGTTACTCGGTAACCAAGAAAAACGTCAGCGTCGCGCGCCTCTACTTGGCGACTCTGATATTGCTGGTGGCCTCTATCGTATCTGGCGTCATGCTCTTCAGTGCCGTGCGCAGCACCCTGGTATCCATTGGTCGTAATCCGCTGGCCAAGCAGGCTATCGTGCGCAGCATGTTCCAAGTGGTCATCACAAGCTTGATTATTTTCATTATTGGCGTCTTTGGAGTATATTTACTACTAAAGCTTTAGCTTTTTGAACCTTCCGATGCGTGCAGATTTCAGGTGTATCGTGGCCCAAGCCTACCAATACCCTGATTTTTGAATGGCTCATGAGAGGGTATTCGTGTAGTAAAGCGATTGAAAATATGGTGGGAATACAAATATGACAATCTGGTGGCTCGTTCTTATACTGGCGTTCATCGGCGCGACAGGGATTGGTTTTATCTGGATTGCAGTGTCACTCGGTCGCGTCCAGGGTGGCGGCAAACGTAGTCTCGGACAGTCTATAGAGGAGGCCGCCGAGGATGATGTCGAGCATATCTTCAACGACGAATTCCGTGAGGAGCTACGCAACCGCGGGCGTTTACACTTCGAGAAAATCATCGGCGAGAATGCCATGTTCCTGCAGCAGGACCTCAGGCTGACAACCAGTCAGCTTAACGAGTACATGAAGGCAGAGATTACCCAGAAGCTCAAGGAAGAATTCGCCAAATACGAAGAATCCATCATGGACGCCAAGCAATTGGCCATCGAAGCCATCGAGAAGACCAACACCGCCATCGATGAGCAGCGCAAGGCGCTCGGTGAAGAGCTACAGCGCGAGGTTTCCGAACAAAAGATCCATCTCATCAAACACTTCGAAGACAACATGGCTGACGTTATTAATCACTATGTCTTGGCCGCCATCGGTAACCAAATCGACCTGACCGACCAGCTGGAATACATCCTGACGGAGCTGGAGGCGAACAAGGCGGCCATCGTCGAGGATATCAGCAATGGTGCCTGAGCAGCGGCCGGGTTTAGTGCTACCGCCGTTAGTCGTCGGCGTCGCTGATATCATGCGGCTTAGGCGCGAGCTTGATGCTTTGTATGAATACTTGCACCAAGCGGCCCTGCGCGAGATTCCGGCCGATCAGCTGAAGTTACCCAAGACCAGTCGCATACTCGACGAGCTGGCATTGGCCAACAAGATCAATCTGCTCGATCGCGACCAGTTCGAACGCGTAGCGACAGAATTGGAGCGTATCCAGGACACGGCGCCCCAGATACACATATCATTCTCGACCGACCCGTCCTCGGCTTTCGTGGGTAAGATTGTCGATTGGCTACGTCAAAACGTCCACCCTGGTTTATTGATACAGATCGGGCTGCAGCCGACGTTGGCGGCCGGTTGTCTGGTCCGGACCACCAACAAACAATTTGATTTAAGTTTGAAACAGCACTTCAAGGCGGCCCGGCCGATGCTGGTCAAGAAACTGCAGGAAGGTTTGCCGGCATGAGTGCCGATAATCGACACTACGAACGCCTGGTTGCTGCCGGTAAGCCCGTCGGCGAGGTTGTTGCCGTCGATCGCTTCCTGATTCGCGTCCGCGGCTTGCACCCGGTCAATACCCATGCACTTGTCATGTTCGCCGATGGCACCAAGGGTCTTGTCCATCACGTGCTGGAGGATTACGTAATCGTTCTTCATTTGGGCACAAGCAATATCGTGCCTGGCATGACCGTCGTTCAGCAGCACGATGAACTGGTTAGCAAGGTCGGCAAGGATTTCATCGGTCGAGTCATATCGGTCAACGGCGAGCCACTTGACGGTGGCGAGCCTATCGGTGCTGATGCCGTCGCGCCGGTCTTCCACAATGCTCCTAAGTTGTTCGAGCGCCAGGCGCTAGATACCCAGCTTGAGACAGGCATCATGATATTGGACGAGCTTTTCCCGCTGGTCCGGGGTCAGCGCATGGCTATCTTGGGCGACAGCAAGGCCGGTAAGACTACCATGGCGCTGCAACTGGCGCTAAACCAGAAGAACACCGACGTCATCAGCGTGTATGTCCTGATTGCCAAGCGCCGCAGTGATGTCGACGCCCTTATTAGCCGCCTCCAAGCCAACAATGCCCTAGAATCGGCCATCGTCATCGTCTCGACAGCCTTCGAATCGTTGGTCATGAGTTATCTGGCGCCTTATGTCGGCTGTGCCATCGCCGAATATCTCTGGCAGCAGTGCGACCGTGATGTCTTGATCGTCTACGACGACCTGACCAGTCATGCCCAGGCATATCGAGAAATCTCGCTATTGGCTGGAACCAGCCCGGGTCGCGACAGCTACCCTGGTGATATGTTTTATTCGCACTCCTCACTACTGGAGCGTGCCGGACGAATTTCACGCAACCAAAAAACACTTACCGCCCTGCCAATCGTGCTGGCCAACGACGGTGATATAACCGCTTTCTTGCCGACCAACGTCATGTCTATTACTGACGGTCAGTGGATATTGGACATGGCTATCTTCAAGGATACTATGCGCCCGGCCGTCAGCGCTGGACTGAGTGTTACTCGTATTGGTGGTGTCGGCCAGAACGACAAACAAAAGGAACTGGCCGCCCAAACTATCAAGGTGCTCAATGCTTACCGCCAGGCCCAGGAATATTCCCGCTTCGGTTCCGAGTTGTCCGATGAGGCCAAGCGTACGCTGCACATCGGTGCCCAGCTGTACAAGTTGATGAACCAAGCCCCCGACGAGACATACTCCATCCTACAACAGACGGCGATGTTCGATATCGTACTTAATGAGAGTGGCGACCAGGTGATAGACGTGCCAGTTATGAAAGAAGAGGCCAAGAAACTGCTCAAAGAGGGCAAGTACACCGATCACGATTCATTCACCGAGGCGCTGCGCAAGGTCTGTCACATTGCCCCACCGACGCCCGCAGAGTCGATTGATGAAGGGGTAGCCGAGGCTCCAAAATCTGCCGAACCCGACTCGTCTTCTAGCGCCAAGGGTGATACCAAGACCGATGCAGCCGATAAGTCAAAGGACGAAGCCGGAAATGCTGACAAATCAGAAGAGCCGGAGCAATCCAAGCCTGAAGATGCCAAATCTGATGAAAGCCAAGGAGCATCGGGTACCATGCTTCCAACGCCACCCGGTCAAGAAGTGCATCCGGACAAACCGGATGCCCCAGCATCGACCGAATCCAACGAAGCTGAAGACGCTACTCACGAGGACCATGACAAAGAGTCAGCCGATAAGCAGCACGAGGAAGCCCACCGATGAAACAGCCGCGCGAAATAGCTGCCGAGCGCGATGGGATGGGTACCATCGTGGGCCTGACAAGTGTCTTCGAAGGACTGGCCAGTATGCGCATTGCTCAGACCAAGAACCAGGTGCTGGAGTCGCAAAAATTCTTCGACGAGCTGTGGCAAATTTACACGCAGCTTCGGGTTGACAGTCTGTTCCGCTTCGGCCGCGACGAAGAAGACAAGGCAATCGACAAGGAGCTGTTCATAGTCATCACCGCCGAAGGTGGTTTTAGTGGCGACATCGACCAGCGCCTAATCCGCGAGATGCTCAAGGAGTATACCGCCGAGAAACAGGATATCGTCGTTATCGGCCACCACGGTGCCGTTCAGCTCAGTCAGCAAAATATCCAGTACAAGAAATATTACAAATTACCCAGCAAGGATCAGAACATCAACGTCACGCCGCTAATCAATCAGATCAGTCAATACAAGAACGCTAGCGTGTTCTATCAGTCATATGAGTCCCTCATGAGTCAGGTGGTTAAAAAGATTGAGCTACAAAAGGCAGTTCAGGACGCCGGAAGCCAGGCCGGAAACGATAGTGACGAGGTAATCAGCGATGCGAATTACATCTTCGAGCCCAGTACCTACGAAGTCGTCGCTCACCTGGAGCGCTCGATGCTCCAGATTTCGCTCAGCCAGCTTATCCTTGACTCCAAACTGGCACAGTATGCCAGCCGTTTCCGCTCGATGAGTGCAGCCAATCAGCGGGCCGTGGAAACGCACCACGACTTGGCACTGCAGTACAACCGGACCAAGCGTGCCGTCAGTGACGAACGTCTGAAGGAAATCATCAACGGGCTGAGAGGGAAGCAAACAGCATGAGCAGTACCGCCAAGGGTGTCGTCAGGGCTATCAAGGATTTGATTGTTCGTATCGAATTCGACGAAGAGGTGCCGGCAACGCAGGAAATCCTAATCGTGGATAATGCCACTCAGTCGCATCTTTTGGTCGACAGCTTGCAAGAAGGCAACATCGCCGTCTGCCTGAACCTGTATGCCGATAGGACTATCCAAAAGGGCATGTTCGTAACAGCGACCGGTCACACCCTAGAAATACCGGTCGGTGACGAGTTGATCGGGCGCGTGGTCGATGCGACGGCCCGGCCAATCGACGGTGGCGAGCCCATCAGCGATGCTTTGCCTCGGCGCAGTATCTTCAAGCCGGCCGAGAGTCGATCGAACTTCTCCGGTAGCAAGCCTGAAATTCTCGAAACCGGCATCAAGGTCATCGATTTCTTCACGCCTTTCGTCAAAGGTCGCAAGATTGGCATTATCGGCGGTGCCGGTGTGGGCAAGACGGTGTTGACGATGGAGCTCATCAACAACATCGCCCAGAACAGCGGCGGTCTGTCGTTCTTCGCCGGTATTGGCGAGCGTATTCGTGAAGGTCACGAACTATATGAGACTCTAAAAGGTCGCGATCTGCTCAAGAACACCTGTATGTTCTTCGGCCAGATGGACCAGAACCCGATTCAGCGTGCTCTGATTGCGCAAAGTGCCGTGACGCTCGGTGAATATTTCCGGGATGAGCAGGGCAAAGATATCCTGTTCTTTGCCGACAACATGTACCGATACATTCAGGCCAAGAACGAGGTATCGACCATTTTGGGTCAGGTGCCGAGCGAAGGTGGCTACGAGCCGACCATTTTCTCTGACGTCAAGATGCTGCAGGACCGTCTGGCCAGTAACGAAAAGGGCTCCATCACGGCCGTCCAGACCATTTACGTCCCGGCCGATGACCTTAGTGACCCGGCCGTGCAGATGATTCAGCACGAGCTGGACAGCATTATCGTGCTATCGCGTGCTATCGCCGAACAGGGTATTCGTCCGGCCGTTGACCTCAGCCGCACCACCTCGAGCTTGCTGAGCCCCGACATCGTCGGCGATCGCCACTATTTGCTCAGCGTGCAGGTTCAAAGTTTGCTGCAGAAGTACGAGAGCCTCAAGGGCATCATCGCCATCATTGGTGAAAACGAGCTTAGTGCCTCCGACCGCGCCGATTATGCCAAGGCCAAAAAGCTCATCAAGTTCTTCTCGCAAAACATGCACGTCATGGAAAACCAATCGGCCAACAAGGGTGAAGACTCGACACGCGAACAAACCCTGGACGGCATCGAAGAAATAATCGTGTAGGGCGGCCATGGTAAAACGAACCGACGCCAGTACCGGCAAGATCATCGATGACGGCAAGACCGTCGAGGATCCCAGCGTAGATGAGAATGGGCGCAAGCTCCTCAAGGTCAAGGTTTATTCGCCGTTCCACCTATATTTCGATGGACCGGCTTATAGCATTACTGGCGTCAACCGAACCGGTGAGTTCGATGTTCTGCCGCAGCACCACAATTTCATAACTCTGCTCGAACCGTGCGAATTACGTATCGAAACTCAGCGCGAAACCGAGCCGATAAAAATCTCTGGCGGAGTCATGCATGTGCGTGGCGATAGCGTGGTCGTCTTTTTGGACGTCTAGCCTGGCCTATCCCAGGACGATGTAGTCAAAACCGAATGAACTGCTGGCGGGTGCGGCATTGGTCGTACAAACACTAAAGCTGCTGCTTGTCCGGTTGACGTAATAACCCAAGGATCCAGCTGCCGAACCGATAGGCGTGACAACGACGTGGGGCGTGCTGCTGAAGGCGCTAGAAAAGTTCACGGTGATGAAACAGCCAGCTCCAGGGCTGCTGCCGGTGTTAATCTTAATGGAACCGGACGTATCAGACCCGCTGACGGATGTCGTTCCGCCGCCACCAAGTGCCGATCCGCTGCTGCGCGAAGGTGTTGCGCCGCCGGCCACGATGTGATGTGTCAGAGTCAAGTTACTGCTGAGCTGGAGCGATCCGGTGGTAATCCGGCTGACCGATAGCCCGCCGTTGAAAGTTGTACTGCCATTGACGCTCAGCGCACCCTGGAGTGTTGTCTGGCCTTGCACGGCCAGGTTATGAGCGACCGATAAATCATTAGAAATACTGACGTCCTGCAACACACTCTGCCCGCCGACGTTGATGCCTGTTAGTGACAATTGGTCGCCAACGACCAATCTGCCGGCAACCTCTACGTCACCGCGGAGTAAGACCGAGCCGTCAAAAATGGCGTTGCTCTGTACGGTCAAAACTTGCTTGCTGTCGCCGACCGAGACATCGCTGTTGGCCAACTGCTTCAGGCTGTCAGTGGACAGGGATTGGGTTTTGATATCGCCGCTTCTGACGGTGTCTTTCTTGGTATTAAGATAATAAATCCCGCCACCACTACCCGCTAGCACCAGCAAGAAGATGAATGACAATAAATATATATTGACGTGGGATAACAGCGCGCCGAATCCGCCGCGCTTGAACCGCGCCGCCGGCCGCTCGCTCGGTGCCGCAGGTTGACTGTCGGTCGAAGAAGTGGAAGCTTGCTGTGGGGCGTCACTGGCTGGCGCTTCGAGCGATTCTTCCTCGTCCGGATTGTTGGGGGTAGGGTTTTGATCCATGCTTGACTAATTACTCTTGTGCTTACTGTACATGATACAGCACCCGGGCGCTAAGCGTAAACGGATTGCCATCATTAGCTGTACAGGCTACAATGGCACTACAATGTTCCGAACAAAAACGCGAATCAAGAGATGGTTGAGTCTGGCGGCGCTAGCTTGCCTCGTCGCATTGGCGCCGGTCATGAGCGTGAGGGCGGTTTGCGACCCCAATGCCCAGACTTGCTCGAACAATTATCAAGTGACCGAATCGTTCTTTGGGGCGGGCGGCAGCCAAAACGACACATGCTCTGCCACCTATTGCGCCAAGCAATCGGTCGGTGCCCTAGGGGTCGGACACACCGGCAGTTTCAATAGCTACCAGGGGGGTGTACTCGGTGATACGGCACCAGCGGCCTATTGGCGCATGGGTGAGCTAACCGGTACGAACATGTTTGATATGACCGGCAACGGCCACAGCGGAACCTACTCGGGCGGATTCACGCTAGGTGCCACCGGCATTCCCGCCATATCGGACGACTCAGCGGTTACCTTCAACGGTACTAGCGGCCTGAGCACGGTAGCCTACAACTCTGCCCTCGATTACAACTCCAGTGCCACGCAGACGATAGAGCTGTGGTACAAGGGTACTCAAACTAGTTCGACCAATACCAAATCGGCCGTCCCGGGCTTGATTACCGCGAATACAGATGGCAGCAACCAAAAATTCGTGGTCGGCTTGCTAACCAGCGGGGCGGTCTCGGTTGGCTACGGTACGGCCTATGCCGGCGTCAATGGTTCTACGGCAGTCAACGACGATGCTTGGCACCAAATCATCTGCACCATAGATTATTCCGGCGGATCGGCCGATATCGTCTTGTATGTCGATGGCACCGTGGATGCCTCGGGCACGGTCGCCATGGACGGCGGTACGGGTTCGCCATCGATTACCATAGCCCAGAACCCGCAGGC
Organism: Candidatus Saccharibacteria bacterium UBA6224; assembly: GCA_002441585.1. Classification (GTDB taxonomy): domain Bacteria; phylum Patescibacteriota; class Saccharimonadia; order Saccharimonadales; family UBA4665; genus UBA6224. The sequence goes on from DJWS01000008.1 coordinate 69,205, forward strand.
CAGCGGTGGCGATGCCTACACGACCGGCACAATCGACGAGGTGGCGATTTACGGCAAAGTGTTGTCGCCCCAGCAGGTCACCAGTCATTACAAAGCTGGCACCACAGGCATCGGTTATCAGGCACAGGGCGGCTTCAATACCGATCGGTGGCCTTCACTGGAATTCATAGTGAATACCCCATCGGTCAATGTAGGAATCTTGAGTTCGGCCGAGACTCACGTCGGAACGGCGGAGTTCCAGGTCAAATCGTACTTGGCGCAGGGCTATCAAGTTCGCACCGAATCGGTAGGGCCGACAAGCGGTGGTCATACTTTCAGCTCCCCAGCCTCGCCAACCGCTAGTGCCGTAGGCACCGAGCAGTTCGGTATGAACATAGCTGCCAACTCTTGCCCCGGCACCGCACCGGGATCAGGTAGTGGTAGCTGCTCAGGTTCTTTGGGCCAGAGCCCATCACAAGAACCTGATGCTAGCTTTAGCTATGGTGTCGCAGCTCCCAACTACAACACGCCAGACTTATACAAATACGCCAACGGCGATACGATCGCTCTGTCCAACAGCAGCTCAGGTACCACGGTCTACACAATTAGCTACATCTTCAATATCACTGCAACTACCCCAGCCGGCACCTATACCATGAACCAAGATCTAGTCACTACCAGCACCTTCTAGGCGGCTGTGGATAACTAGGCAGTAATATTGGCACAAAAGTATTGCACACGTAACCACTAGCGTGATATATTCACCTCAGGAATAACCCAAAACAAATAGTCGTAACAGGAGAAATAGAAATGAAAAACATAAGAAGTGCTTTGCAGCGACCCCTGCATGCCATAGCCGCCCTGGCGTTTATGCTGGGTACCGCAGGGGCTGCAGTATTGCCGGGGTTGGCCTCTGCCTACGGCAGCGTGAGTAGCCGTGAAATCAAGATAAGCTCGTCAGTACCCGGCGCCACCGGCGTTTCATACGCGGTTACGTTTACTCCAACAACGACAGCCCAAGAACTGATTGTCGACTTTTGTGGAGATACACCTCTGATTGGGGCAACTTGTGCGTTTGCGGGAGCATCTGTCCCGAACGTTGCAAGTGCAGTCGCTTCTACGGGTACACTTACTACACCTGGCACGGGTACGCCCAAGCACACTCTTCGTGTGACGGGCCTAACCATGACGGCGGCAACTCCATACACTATCACATTCACTGGCATGCAAAACCCGTCGGGTACGCAATCCTTCTACGCACGTATCCTTACCTATGCCACGGGAAATTCATCGCAATACGTCCAGGCTGACACCACTGGTGCTGCAACCACTATCGGTGCCAATGTGGTCGATGCTGGCGGTATTGCACTCAGTACTGCCGCCACTATTAGCGTGACCGCACGCGTCATGGAGTCACTGAGCTTCTGCGTTTACAGTACCGCATGCGGTGACGTTCCAGCCGTCGAGATTGGTTCTGGCTCGCCTCCGGTCATTGATAGCTTGGCTGTCTATACGAACACCACTACACCGCTTAACTTCAGTCTCTCATCTAACGCCTCAAGTGGCGTAGTCATACGCCTCAAGGGTGGAATCCTCACAAGTGGTGCTAACAACATACCAGCAGTAAACGCAGGTGGTGGTACGGCAGGTGCTATCACTGCGGGTACGGCAGCCTTTGGCGTCCAGGTCCCGGCCACTACTGCAGGCGCAGTCGGTCAGGTAGATGCTGACGCCAACTACAGTGCCGCCTCCGGTTACGGTTTCGATACTACGTCCGCCGACAACGTAACCACCACGTATGGCGATGTCTTCTGTGACACGAACAGCGCCCCACTAAACACTGCAATCGTGCCTATAACATACGGCGCAACTGCAAACATCACCACGCCAGCCGGTGTCTACACTGCAACTCACCAACTGATTGCAACCGGCACGTTCTAACACGTACAATAAGGATATGCGATTTGGTCGGCTTCTTCCTCGCCGCATACTCCCAGTCATACTCTTGGTCTCGCTTCTTCTCCTGGGAGCGAGGCCATTGCTGTTTCGCGCTCAGGCGGCTACATTTCCCAAGCGATCAGTTCAGCTCGGTAGTATTGTCGCGGGCGATACATCAAGCTACAAATTCGCCTTCATTGTTACTACACCAGGTGCCCAAGTGGGCTCTATCCGTTTCCAATTTTGCGATGATACTCCGCTCGTCGGGCAGCCGTGCAATCCGCCGACGGGCTTCGATGCATCCGGCGCAGTTCTCGTGGACCAGCAGAACAATGCCGGGTTTACGATTGGCGCAGGTACGAATGCAAACACGATCGTCATCGGCCGCACACCGGCGATCGCGTCGATTGGTATGTCAACATATGATTTCTCCGATATCGTAAACCCGGCGTCTAGTGGCACATATTTCGTCAGGGTAGAAACGTTCGGCAGCAATAATGCCACGGGCCCTCATGTCGACTATGGTGGACTTGCGTTTGCCATGACAGAGCAAGTGACCATCAGTGCTGAAGTCCCGCCATTTCTACTTTTTTGCAACGGTGTAACGATAACTGGTTTTGATTGCACTACCGCTACCGGAGATTATATAAACTTCGGGGAATTCTCCACTTCGTCACCCCGGACCGGGACTACCCAGATGCTATTAGCAACTAATGCCGACGGAGGGTACAGCGTGACCGTACAGGGAACGACAATGCTCTCGGGAGTCAATAGTATACCGGCACTGAACGTTAATGACGTCTCACGCCCAGGCACAAGCCAGTTCGGCATCAATCTTCGTAATAACTCCGATCCTAATGTAGGCTCCGATGTCGCAGGGCCAGGAGTGGCCTCGCCGCGCCCTAACTATGCTATCCAAAATAGATACCGCTTCGTGTCGGGGGAGCAGATTGCATTCTCCACCACATCTGATGATTACCGCAAATACACTGTGACATATCTCGTGAATATCGCGAACGGCCAGCCAGCCGGCATATACGTCAGCACGCTTACCTACACGGCCCTAGCAACATTTTGAGCATATTGTGCAACCACTACCGTTTTGATACTATAAGTCCAACGTCTTAAGAGGGAATTAATAGGAACATGAAAAAACTTCAACAATTGCTCATGGCTGGGCTGGTATTAGGTGCTGCGGCTGTATTGGTAATTTCTGCTAACGTTTCGGCGGCAACAAGCAGTGGTAACGGGATGCGAGTATCACCCGTAAGAACTGACTTGGTCATGCAGCCGGGAGATTCTAAAACGATTAGTGTTTATGTCCAGAATGTCACTAACGGTACAGAAAACTTGAGGGTCATCGCCAACGATTTTGTCGCCAGCGAAGATGAGAGTGGGGCTCCGGCGCTGCTTTTGAACGGAGAGGCCAACGATAGGCACGGGCTAAAGAAATACATCTCAGCACCAGGAACATTGACCATTGAGGCCGGAAAGCAGAAGGAAGTCAGGGTGACGATTTCCATACCTAAGGGCTTGCCTGGCGGTGGCTACTATGGCGCCATTCGATTCGCACCGGCATCGACGAGCAGCACAGAAAACGCCAACGTCTCCCTCTCAGGAAGTGTCGGCTCGTTGATTCTTGTGAGAGTTCCTGGTGATGTCACGGAAAAAATGTCACTAGTCAGCTTCGATGCTAGGTCTAAAAACTCCAAGACCCAGGAAGATTCTGCCCGAACGGTCTTTACGTCCGGAAAGAATGTATGGGCTACGGTGCGTCTTCGCAATGAAGGCAACATCCAAGAGCAGCCATTCGGTAAGATTCTCTTCAAGAAAGGCAACACTACTCTAGGCACCTATGAGTTGAACGCCGGGGACCAGCCAGCTAATGTTCTACCAGATAGCATTAGGAAATTCAGTATTCAGCTCAAGGACGTGGGCTCTTTTGGCAAATACACGCTCGAAGGTAATTTCGGCTATGGTACGGCAGGACAACTACTTTCAGCTAAAACCACATTCTACGTTATACCGGTATACATGATTTTTCTTGGTATCGGCATCGTAGCACTCATTCTGTTCCTTATCTTCGGTTTGCCGCGCTTGATCCGCAACTACAACAAGCGGGTGCTTCGTAAAGCCGGCCGTCGCTAACGAGGATGCCTTGGGGTGGTGGTCGTGAGTCCTTGTCGCCAGCCATCATCTCGGTTATGGTAGTAATAAGATGATTACCACCCGACGCATAGTCGCCTGTTGCCGCTCAGCTACGTTGGTGTTGCTGCTGGGACTTTTGGTGGCGCCGATTGGCTCGGTAGCCGCGATAGGCTCACCAGATCCAGAGCAGGGCGGGTCTGTCGGTCTGGAAGGACGTATCTCATCACCGCCGCCCACCCAAGCCGCCAGCATAACCACACCACGTAATGGTCAAGTCTTTGATTCGTCACCGATAACCGTAGCCGGCCTGTGTAAGACGGATTTGCTGGTCAAGGTATTTGCCAACAACGTGTTCGTCGGCTCGGTCCTATGTAAGAACGGCAGTTACTCTCTGCAGGTCGGACTGTTTAGTGGCCGGAATGACCTGGTGGCCCGGGTTTATGACAATCTCGATCAGGCGGGGCCCGATTCCAACCTTGTCAGCGTGACGTTCAACGATGCTAATTATGCGGAGTTCGGCACGCAACTGACCCTGACCAGCAATTACGCCCGTCGTGGCGCCAACCCCGGCTCTACCTTGACTTGGCCCATCGTCTTGAGCGGTGGCTCTCCACCCTATGCTATCAGTATCGACTGGGGCGACTCATCTGGTGCTCAGCTGCTTAGCCAATCATTTGCCGGCAACATCACACTTTCACATGTCTACGAGACGGCTGGTATCTACACCGTAGTCATAAAGGCGACCGATCGCAACAAAAGTACTGCCTATCTTCAGGTCGTGGGTGTCGCCAACGGCGAGGCGAAGCAAGCCGCCACTGACACAGGCACGACTAACAAGGTCAGCGTAGCCCCGGAATGGTACTGGTTCTTGCCAATCGTGCCGCTGCTGATTGTGGCATTCTGGCTGGGTGGACGCAACGAACTGTATGTCATTCGTCGTCGCTTGGACCAAGTCCGCAACGCCAGCCGCGGTTGATCCAAGGTCAGAAACTCGGCACGATTAAGAATATTTGTTAAAATAGGCAAGTTATGTCAAAAGATAATTCTCACACGAAGGTCTTTGTCGGTATGTCTGGTGGTGTCGACAGTTCCGTCACGGCGGCGCTCCTGAAGCGTCAGGGTTATGATGTGACCGGTGTGTACATGAAGAATTGGAGCCGGGACTTGCCAGGGTTCCAATGCCCCTGGAAAGAAGATTATCAGGACGCCAAACGCGTGGCGGTACAGCTAGACATTCCTTTCAAAATGTACGACTTCGAGACCGAATATCGGCAAAAGGTGGTTGACTACATGTTGGATGGCTACAAGGCGGGCATTACGCCCAATCCGGACATCATGTGTAACCAGGAGATCAAGTTCAAACTATTTCTCGAGACGGCATTGGCTGATGGCGCGGACATGATAGCGACCGGTCATTACGCCCGTATCCATGACGGCCAATTGCTGACGGCGGCCAACGTCGACAAAGACCAAACATATTTTTTGTATCGGGTATCGGAAGATGCCTTGCGGCACTCGCTGATGCCGGTCGGTGAGTATAAGACCAAGTCCGAGGTTCGGGCGGTGGCCAAAGAACTCGGGCTCAGTACGGCCGATAAAAAGGACAGTCAGGGCATTTGCTTCGTCGGCAAGGTTGGCATCCGTGAATTCCTGGAGCAATTTGTCGAGACAGAGCCGGGCGCCATCATCGACCAGCATGGTCGGCGCCTAGGCGAACATGACGGGGCATTGTTTTATACGATTGGCCAGCGCCACGGCCTAAACGTCGGGGGTGGCTTGCCGTATTACGTAGTGGGCAAAGACATGGCCAAGAACGAAGTGTATGTAACGACCGACCTTAATGACGAGCGGTTATGGAGCAAAGAGCTGCAACTCACGAGCCTTCATTGGATAAATAATCAGCCTGACTCGGCTGGGACATATCAAGTACGTACCCGCTATCGGCAACCATTAGTCGACTGCACCGTGAGACTTGAAGACGACGGTGCGCGCGTAACAATGAGCGATGCAGTGCGAGCCATCACGCCCGGCCAGTCGGCCGTACTGTACGATGGTGAGCGTGTTTTGGGTGGCGGAATCGTCGTCTGAGACCACCCGTGTGATGGGCTTAACGAACTGTCTGTGACTCATCATCGTAAGCAACGTTGTGTCAACTAGCCACCTCTGTTAGAATGGGGTGATATGACAGCCCAAGAGATTCGCCAAAAATACCTAGATTTTTGTAAGCAGAACGGCCACGCTATAATCGCGCGGGCGCCGCTGGTGCCCAAGGACGATCCGACCACACTGTTTACCGGCAGTGGCATGCAGGCCTTGATGCCATACTTGCTTGGCCAAGAACATCCGAACGGCAAGCGCCTGGCCGACAGCCAGACATGCTTGCGCGCCCAGGATATCGAGGAGATCGGTGACAATCGCCACACGACGTTCTTTGAGATGCTGGGCAATTGGAGCTTGGGCGATTACTTCAAGGCCGATCAGCTGCCTTGGTTCTTTGACTTTTTGACTGAGGTCGTCGGACTAGACCCAAATCGCTTGTACGTCACCTGTTTTATGGGTGACGAAGCCAACGGCATCCCCCGTGACGAAGAAAGCGCCAAGATTTGGAAGGACTTGTTCGCCGCCAAGGGTATCATCGCCGAAACACAGGATATCGGCAGCGAAGCCGATGGCGCCAAAAAAGGCATGGAGCCACACGCCCGTATCTTCTATTATGACGCCAGCAAGAACTGGTGGTGGCGCGGCGACAAAATTAACGACATGCCAGAGGGCGAGCCGGGCGGACCGGACAGCGAAGTTTTTTACGAGTTCGATTATATCGTTCACGATCCGAAATATGGCGAAAAGTGTCATCCTAACTGCGATTGCGGCCGCTACATGGAAATCGGTAACAGTGTGTTTATGGAATATGTCAAAACTGCTCAAGGCTTCGCCAAGTTACCTAAGCAGAACGTCGACTTTGGCGGTGGACTGGAGCGCATTGCCGCAGCTGCCATAGATGACCCGGACGTGTTCAAGATCAGCGTGATGAAACCCATAGTGACCAAGCTGGAAGAGATTTCCGGCAAAAATTACGAAAGCCACACCGAAAGCATGCGCGTAATCGCTGATCACTTGCGGGCCGCTACGTTCCTGGCAGTCGACGGTGTGGTGCCGAGCAACAAAGAACAGGGCTACGTCATGCGCCGCTTGCTCCGCCGGGCTATTCGCTTTGCCTTTGAGCTGGGCGTCGAGCAGAACTTTTTGGAGCAAATCGTCCCGGTGATTGCTGACTTGTATCACGCTGATTTCCCCGAAGTAGCCGAGCACCGCGAAGAAGTCATTGCTGTGCTGGTGAAGGAAGAAAAAGTCTTCCGCCAGACACTCCGCAAAGGCATCCGCGAACTTGAGAAGCTCAAAGAGAATGGCTTGACGGGTTCTGATTTGTTCAAGCTCTACGACACCTATGGTTTTCCGGTGGAACTCAGTGTTGAGGAAGCATTTAAGCAAGAAATTACCGTACCCGACAACTGGCGCGAAGAGTTCGATGCGCACATGGCCGAGCAGCGACAGCGCTCGCAGACGGCAGCCAAAGGCGTATTCAAGGGCGGATTGGGCGGCAAGACCGACCAGCACAAAAAATACCACACCGCCACGCACCTGATGTATCAGAGCTTGCGCACCGTCTTGGGCGACCACGTGATTCAACACGGTTCTAACATTACCGAGGAGCGCTTGCGCTTCGATTTCAGCCACACCGACAAAATGACGCCGGAACAAATCAAGCAGGTCGAAGACATGGTCAACGAACAAATCGACAAAGACTTGGTAGTGACATGGGAAGAGCACCCGACCAAGGAGGCTATCGAAGGATTACACGTACTCGGCGCCTTTGGCGATCGCTACGGTGATGTGGTGAAATGCTATCGCATGCAAGCCAAAGACTCAGACACGCCATTCAGTTTTGAAATTTGCGGTGGCCCGCATGTCGACCATACCGCGCAGTTGGCTGAAGGCGGCAAACGATTCAAGATCCTCAAGGAAGAATCTTCTAGCGCCGGTATCCGTCGCATCAAAGCCGTGTTGCAATAAGATTCGATGAGAATTGCCGGAGGCATATTGTTATACAAAAAATAAGACACCTGGAGGGGGTGTCTTATGGTGGAGTACTAAGTGATTTACAGTTCGCTCATCGGGAAATCGTTGAGTGCGTACCATTCTTCAATCGGAGAGGTTGGGCCATCGATCATCCCAGTATGTCTTCGTGTCAATTCGCCAATCCTGCGTTGACGCATACGGGCTTCTCGGCGTTCGCGCACTGGGCGAAGCAAAGCTTCCATGTGTACCTCACGTTCTTCGAGCGGGGGAGCAGTTTGAATATCTAGATCGGTTTCGGGAAAGCCCCGCAGTTCGGCGGTTTGACGTAGCGCGCGTCCAATCAACTTGGCCACAGCCTTGGTCGTACCATTTAGCCGAGGGTCTACTCGCACTTCGCCGATGGAGCGTCCAAACTCGTGCTTTAAGGCGCCCACCGCAACAATGCCTGAGTGATCCCAGACAGCCACGGCATCCTTTTTGGACTCCGAGAGTTGTGATAAACCAAAACTTTGGAACTCGGCATCCATATGAGGATCGGGCGTCGCACCTTCTGGTACGGCAGCATCCAGTATGTACTGGTGCCCCTCTGCTACGATTTGTGACATTACAAAAACCCCTTACACATCCGCAAGTTACCTTGCATGTTTATTGATAATTAATTGTTACACTCTTGCCTAGGAAATCCCCGATGCCCTTCCGGAACTTGATAGGTAAGCCGAATGTGGCTACAGATGCAGCTTGCATTCCGGACCACATTATATCACCGAAATGTCAAGTTTTCAAGTGGTTTGTGAAAATAATCACAGCGCAAACAAAATTTTGTGGTTTAATGTCGGGCAAACATGGCCCGTGGCTTGGGCGGAAGAACTACTCGTCAAACATATAATCGTGCTAGAATAAGACGCATATGCTTGAACCAATCAAAGCTCTGGGTCGTTCGGCCGCGACGCGTGCCGGCACCGCTGCGCGCAGCGCGCTGACCGCAGCTAGCAAACTCAAATCCAACGAAGAAGAATACATCGTCGGACTAGACATTGGCACCGAGGTGGTCAAGGCGCTAGTAGGCAGGGTGACGCCCGAGGGTGACATCGAGGTCATAGGCGTGGGGCGACAGCACCAAAAACTTAGCGACATGCAGGCCGGTGCCATCGCCGACATCGTTAGCGTGGTCCAGAATTGTGACAAGGCATTAGGCCAGGCCGAAGAGCAGGCTGGCGTCAGTGCCCGGACAGCTGTGATCGGCATTGCCGGAGAACTAGTCAAGGGTACTACCACCACGGTGCGTGTGACTCGCAAGGATGCCAACAAACAGATTGATATAGAGGAAATGGAACGCATCATCCACGTCGTGCAACAGCGCGCCGAACAGCGTGCCAAGCAGCAATTGGCCGTCGAGTTGGGCGGTAAAGAAGTCGACGTGCGGCTGGTTAATAGCGCGCTCGTCAGCATCGAGATCGATGGCTATCCGGTAACCAACCCGATAGGTTTCCAGGGCAAGGACGTAGTGGTGCAGCTGTACACCGCCTTCGCGCCGATGATTCATATCGCGGCACTGGAACGGACCGCGCAGGAGCTTGACCTCGATCTTCTGGCCGTTGCCGCTGAGCCGTTCGCCGTATCCCGGTCGGTCATCGGCAACAAGCAGAGCGGTAACTTCAGCGCCATTCTGATGGACGTCGGTGGTGGCACGACCGATATTGCCGTCATCAACGATGGTGGTGTCCAGGGAACCAAGATGTTCGGCATCGGCGGTCGGGCCTACACGCGGGCAATCGAGCGGGGCCTAGGCATTGAATTCGATGAGGCGGAGCATCTCAAGCTGGCGCTCGGTGAAGGTACCGTACCGGCAGCGAAGAAGAAAGAGGCCGATGAGGCGCTCGACAAGACCGTCGAAGTCTGGACCAGTGGTGTCGAATTGGCTCTGAGCGAATTCGACCAATTAGATCACTTGCCCCACCGGATGTTCTTGTGCGGTGGTGGCTCCAGCCTTGACGCCCTAGTCGATGCATTGGAAAAGACGGAATGGTACCGCACACTGCCGTTCACTCGCAAGCCCTCCGTTCATCATATTCGTCCCGACCAGGTAGTTGGCATCACCGACAAGACCGGCGATGTTACCGATCACACCTTTATTACGGCGCTCGGGCTACTCAGGGTAGGCCTAGATACGTTACAATTCACAGAGAACGACTCCGGTTCGATTCGCGATAAGATCGACAGGATGCTTCAGGTATAAATTATGGCTAGCGCACAACCCAACAAAGAAACGATTTATGTTGATGTAGATGATGAGATAACCAGCATCATCGATAAAGTCCGCAACAGCAGCGGCCGCATCATTGCTTTGGTGTTGCCCAAACGGGCGGCAACTCTTCAGAGCGTCGTGAACATGAAACTACTCAAGCGCAGCGCCGAACAGGCTAACAAACAGCTTGTACTGATTACCACCGAAGCCGGATTGCTGCCACTGGCGGGGGCGGTCGGCCTGTATGTTGCCGATTCGTTGCAGTCCAAGCCCGAGATCCCACCAGTACCAAATCGAGTAGCCCCCAAGGGCGAAGACGAGGTGGTGCTGGATGACGAAGAATACACCGCCGAAAACGCTGGCGACCAACCGGTCGGAGTGCTGGTGGACAAATCTGGCACTGGTCTGGTGATTTCCTCGAGTGTCGATACCGAGGACACCCCAGCTACGCCTGCTGCTGCCGCGGCGGCCGCCGTCAAGAGCAAGGCTGGCGCGCTCGCAAAGAACAAGAAGCTACGCGTACCTAATTTCAATAAGTTTCGCTTGATGCTGGCTCTCGGTGTACTGGGTGTCTTGCTTATCATCGGGCTCATTTACTACCTAGTCGCCCTGTTGCCGAAAGCACAGATTGCCATATCGACCAACGCCCAGGACGTCAACAGCAGTCTGGACGTATCATTGGATACCACCGCCTCAAAGGTTGATGTGGCGAAAGCCATTGTCCCGGCCACTGCCGTACAACAGCAAAAGACTTACACTAAGCAGGTCGATGCCACCGGCAAGCAAAACCTTGGCGAAAAAGCGACCGGAAACGTCGTTATGACGGTCTGTGTGAGCGGCTTCGATTTCCCGAACGACGTGGCTACTGGTACCGGTATTAGCGCCGGTGGACAGACATTCATCACCCAGAAACGGGCCTCATTCAGCCCAGACGGACCCGACCCCGCCAACAGCTGCTACAGGTACAAATCAGGCTCGATCAAGATTACTGCCCAAACGGCCGGTACTGCCTACAACAAGGATTCCGGCACGACCTTCGCGGTGAACGGCCGACCTGACGTCAAGGCTATCGGTTCGGCCGATGGTGGCACCGACGATATTCGTCAGGTAGTCAGTCAAAGCGATATTGATAACGCCCAAGGCCAAATCAACACCAACGACACAGCCATCAAGGAGGCACTGTACCAGCAACTTACCCAAGATGGTCTATTCGGCATCCGGGCAACTTTCAAGGCCAGCAAGCCGACAGTCAGCAGTAGTAGCCAAGTCGGGGACGAAGCCAGCACTGTCACGGTAACCTCGGCCATTACTTACACCATGTACGGCACCAAGCGTGATAATCTCGTCCAGCTCATCAACGATGACGTCAGCCAGCAGGTCGACACCAGCAAACAGGGCATCATCAGTGATGGCCTCGACAAAGCATCCTTCGGCTACCAGGATGGTAGCGATACGACGGCTCGAGTCGAAATGTCGGCAACCGCGACGGTCGGCCCTAAGATTGATGAAGCCGCCATCCGGCAACAAGTAGCCGGCAAGAAGAGTGGTGAGGCCAAGGATACCATCGGCCAAATCCCCGGGGTCACTGATGTCCAGGTCAAGCTCAGCCCATTCTGGCTTACCGCTATTCCAAGCAATCCCGATAAAATAACTGTGACTATTGGTAAGGCAGCTCCCGCCCCTAGCGGCTCGTAAGCGAGCGGCAACTGAAGTATGAATGCTCAGACAAGCGGAGAAGTCATCGCCCTGGACGTCGGTTCGGTGAGAATCGGCGTGGCTCGGGCGTCGCGAATCGTACGCCTGGCGGAGCCGCTGATAACCTTACGGAACGACGAGTCAGTCTGGAGCGAGCTGAACTCCTTGATTGCTGCTCATGATGTTCACACTATCGTCGTTGGGTTGCCGCGAGGTTTGGATGGGCAAGAAACCGCCCAGACGACCACGGTTCGCCAGTTTGTCGAAGAGCTAGGTAAGCGCGTCGATCGACCAATCGTCTTTCAGGATGAGGCTCTGACATCGCACAAGGCCGAGGCCGAGCTGGCCGCCCGAAACAAACCATTCGCGAAAGAGGACGTGGACGCCCTGGCGGCGGTCTACATCCTGGAGGACTATCTGGCCGCTTGACGTGCTAGACTAGTAACAGCCTATGACACGTTATCAGCGACAATATGGCAATCGTCGCCGCTTTCCGCGCCGCTTATTGATCCTAGTCATTATCATCGCGCTCATTGCCCTTGGCGGGAGCGTGATCGTTCGCCGTCAGTACAGCGACAATTTGCGTCCGGTCAGCAGCAGTACCCAAGAAGTTCACGTCACCATCGCGAGCGGTTCCTCGAGTAGTGTCATCGCCAAGCAGCTATTGGACGCTGGGCTGATAAGGAACTCCCAGACCTTCGAACTTTATGTAAATTCGCACAATATTCGTGACAAGTTGCAGGCTGGCACCTACAGCTTTAGCCAGAGCATGAGCACCGCCGAAATCGCCGAAGCTATTGCCGCTGGCAAAGTAGCGACCGACCTGGTGACAATTCTGCCAGGACAGAGGATCGACCAAATCCGCGAGACGCTGATCACGGCCGGGTTCAAACCAATTGCTGTCAATGCCGCCCTGAACGCCGCTAACTATCGCAATGATTATCCGGCGCTAGCCGACAACCCGAGCAAGGCGACCCTGGAAGGGTTCTTATACCCCGATTCCTACCAGCTAACTGCCGAGACCCAGCCGAGTGAAATCGTGGCTGAAGCGCTCAAGGAGATGCAGAAATATTTATCGAGTGATGTACGAGTAAGTTTTGCGCGCCAGGGATTAAGTGTATATCAGGGTGTCAGTTTGGCTTCGATCGTCGAGCAGGAAGTACCAGGTACGGCCGATCGCGCCAAGGTGGCGCAAGTCTTTTTGTTGCGACTGAAACGCGACATGACACTGGGATCAGATGTTACAGTCAACTATGCCAGGGCCGTCCATAATGGTTTATATGATACGACAGAACACAAGGGCTTGCCGCCAGGGCCTATCGGTACAGTAAGTAAAGAAGCGCTCCAGGCTGTGGCACACCCGGCATCGACCGACTGGCTGTTTTTTGTATCTGGCGATAACGGCACGACATACTTCTCGCACACCTATGAAGAACACAAAGCCCTGATTGCCAAATATTGTCACGCCGCCTGTCCAAGTGGTGGCTAGGGGCATAACAGGGGTTCCAACAGGGGTGGCAACTTGTGCTTAATGGCCAAAATTGTTATACTCACCGGTGCAGTGCGGTTTTTAGGGGCAGTTGCCCTTATACACCCGCACCAGCTCGATGCGTGACGGGTGATAATTAAACCCGAGACGCGCCGAGTATTACCCGTTAATACGGGCAGGAGATTTGTATTAGTCATCTCGGATCCAAAACCTCAATCGGTCGATTCATAGCCCCCAAAGAGCGCGGGGCACTGCCTTTTCGCGGCCTAGAGTTAGGCGCGATGCGAGCCTCGTTACGTCGCCGTGTCATACGAATCGGCCTGGTTGGTGTCAATATGGCCATCCTAGCCGTCGTGGCATTTTTGGTGCTTGGCCACTCTGGCGCAACCGGTGCCCCAGATCCTAGGGCAGAAAATAGCGCTATTGCCACCCCACAACTGTCAGCACTTGATCAATTGGCTTCGGCCAGTATCGCGCAAACCGCTGCTCAAATGACAGGTGTTGGCGAGGTTATCCCTATCACTAACCAGGCGGATACCGAACGAGCTCAGTTGAGCCAGGCCTCGATCAGCAATGACACGCTAGCGTCCAAGCCGCAGGTGATAGCCTCGGCCTATAAAGCCAATAATATCGTCCTTTATATAGTAAAATCAGGCGATACTATGTCGAAACTCGTCGATAAGTTCGGTGTTTCCTCGGATAGTATCCGTTGGTCCAACAATCTCAGCAACGACAATATTTCACCTGGTATGAAACTGTATATTCCCCCGGCCGAAGGCCTGGTCTACAAGGTCAAGAAAGGTGATACGCCGGCCTCACTGTCCCTCAAGTATAATGTTTCGAAGGCTAAGATTATCCAATACAATGACGCCGAGCTGCATGGTCTGAAGGTCGGATCGCTAATCATCCTGCCGGGTGCCACCAAGGCACAGCAGGTCAGCCGGTCGTACTCAACATTCCGCCAGCCATCCTACGGCTACAACGGTTACGACTATGGTTACTGCACCTGGTGGGTGGCCAACGAGCGCGCCAAGGCGGGCAATCCGCTGCCAGTCGGACTCGGTGATGCCAGTAGTTGGCCGTACTGGGCGAAAGTATTCGGTTTGTCGTATGGCTACTCGCCTCGAGTCGGTGCGGCAGTAGTCACCAGCCGGAGCGGTGCGGGGCACGTCGCCTATGTCGTCCAGGTGAACAGCGACGGCAGTATTTGGATATCACAAATGAATTCCAGTGGTCAGCGTAGCTTGTCTGACCCCACGCCGGTTCGCGGCTGGAACGTCGTATCGTACCGCCATTGGGATGCTGGTAGCGCCAACTCATTCTTCTATATTTATTAAATCAAGCCGCCTTTTGGCCGTTTACCGCGGCCGCATAATTGGCTATTCTGGAGACGTATGTTCATAGACGCAGTAAAAGTTGATGTGGTGGCCGGCGATGGCGGTAATGGCAAGGTTAGTTTTCGCCATGAGAAATTTATCGACCGCGGTGGCCCCGATGGTGGCGACGGCGGCAACGGTGGCGACGTAGTCTTCGTGGCCAGCCGCAACCAGAACACACTGGCGAAGTTCCGGTTCGATAAATTAGTTAAGGCGGAGTCAGGCCATCCCGGCGGCAAACAGCGCATGCATGGACGCAGTGCGCCTGCTCTAGAGGTTGCCGTACCCGTCGGTACTGTCATTAGCGACCAGACCGGTCGCGAGCTAGCAGATTTAACCGAGGACGGTCAGCGCGCCGTGATTGCCAAGGGTGGCAAGGGTGGCTTCGGCAACGCTCACTTCGTCAGTTCGCGCCGCCAAGCCCCAAAGTTTGCCGAAAAAGGTGAACCGGGTGAAGAGTTACAGGCCTCACTCGAGCTCAAGATGATTGCCGACGTCGGCCTGGTCGGTCTGCCCAACGCCGGCAAGTCGACGCTATTGGCACGTCTCAGCAACGCCCGTCCGGAAATTGCCAACTACCCGTTCACGACGCTTACGCCCAACCTTGGCGTGGTCGATATCGATACGACCAGCTTGCTGTTTGCCGATATCCCCGGGTTGATTGAGGGTGCCAGCGAGGGCAAGGGCCTGGGGCACACCTTCTTGCGCCACGTCGAACGGACAGCCGTCATGTTGCACCTGATCGATGCCTACGAAGAGGATCTTGTAGGCGCTTATCAAACGATTCGCAACGAACTAGCAGCATATGACAAGAAGTTGGCTAAGCGGCCGGAAATCATTGCCCTCAACAAGACTGAGGGATTGGACCAGGAAATGATTGACGATATGCTAGCCCGCCTTCGCAAAGTGGCCGGTGCCAAAGCTCAGCTATTTGCCATCTCGGGTCAGTCGGGCAAGGGTCTAAAAGAACTGCTGTATGCCCTCAAGGCTCAAACCGAAAAAACCCGTGCTGCCGAAGCGGCCGCAGCATTAAAACGCGCCAATCAGAGCGACGCGGATATCCCAGTGCTCAGATTGCCAGATGATGACCGTTCATGGACAATCGACAATACCGACGACGGCTATCTTGTGCAGGGCACTAAAATCGAGCAGTTCGTGCAACGAACGGACTTTGAGAATGAAGAGGCAGTTCAACGCCTGCGCGATATCATGCGCAAGAATGGCATCATGCATGAGCTGGTCCGCCGCGGCATCGAAGCTGGCCAAAAGATCAGTTTCCCCTCCGGACACTCTTTCGAATATTGAAAAACCTGTCGCTGACTTGCGCGATCGGGCTAATAAAAATCGTCCGTACCTCGCTGGCCACCCAACCTCGCGGCTATTCGACCAGGGCTGCGTGCTAAACTGGTAGTCATATGGCTGCCAGTTTCTTTTTTTATGATCTAGAGACCAGCGGGATAAGCCCCCGCGAATCGCGGATTATGCAGTTTGCCGGTCAGCGTACTGATATGCGGCTTAACCTTGTCGGCGAACCTGTCGATGTGCTCATCAAGCTCACTCCCGACATCCTGCCCGAACCAGATGCAATCCTGCTTACCGGCATCACTCCACAGCAAACACTGGCCGACGGCTTGACCGAAGCTGAGTTTCTCAAACTTTTTACTGATACCGTGGCAACCAAAGATACGATTTTCGTTGGTTACAACACGATTAGATTCGACGACGAGTTCATGCGCTATATGCACTATCGTAACTTCTACGACCCCTATCAGTGGCAATGGAAAGAAGGTCGGGGGAAATGGGACCTTCTCGATGTAGTTCGGATGACACGAGCGCTCCGACCAGATGGTATCGAGTGGCCATTTGCGACTGATGGCAAGCCAACAGTAAGTTTGGAATACATGACAAAAGTTAACAAGCTGGCGCACGATAACGCCCATACCGCGCTGGCGGATGTCCAGGCGACTATTGCATTGGCGCGGTTGATTCGCGACAAGCAGCCAAAACTGTTCGATTATTTGCTGAGTATCCGGACCAAGAAAGCTGTCAGCGACGTGGTGCTTGGGGGCCAACCCTTCGTTTATACCTCGGGCAGGTTCTCATCGGAATACCAAAAAACGACTGTCGCTGTAACCCTAATCCCGCAAACAAACCAGGGCGTAGTAGTCTACGATTTGCGCCATGATCCTACAGAATTCATTTCAATGACACCCAACCAGTTGGTTGAGCGTTGGGAATATACTCGGGACGAAACCGCCCCCAGTAGGTTGCCGGTCAAATTGTTGCAGTTCAATCATTGCCCGGCTGTGGCACCGTTATCGGTGTTGCGCCAAGGTGATGCCATGGAGCGCTTGCAGATTGATCTCGACATCATGACCAAGCACCACGAAATGTTAACCGCCAACCCTGGTTTTATCAATAATGTGGCTGCTGCCTTGGAACTGCGTAACAGACAGCGTCAGGTTGAATTCGCCAGCGCATCACAATCGGTCGACGCGCAATTGTACGATGGATTTTTCGACGAACATGATGGCCAGCTGTTGTCGGTAGTACGTGCCGCCGAACCTAAGGAAATGTCGAGTCTAGGTGAAAGATTGCACGATCCACGTCTTCAGGCACTCTTGCCGCTATATCAGGCGCGCAATTATCCGGCCAGTCTGACACCCGAACAACGAACCTACTGGGATGAATTTTGTCGGACGCGGTTGCAGGCTGGCGGCAGCGAAAGCCGCTTGGCCAAGTTTGCTACTCGCCTGCAGGAGCTTGGTTCTCGTACCTCGCTGACCAAGCAGCAGCGATACGTCCTAGAAGAACTGCAGCTGTACGCCGAATCAATCGTGCAGCTCGATCCAGATATTTAGTCTTGGTACGCATGGTCATTGCGACGCTGAAGTAACAAATTGCAAACCACAAACGATGTTCGTGATTACGGTCGTAGTAAACGGTGTATGCCAACATTACCAGCAGGGCACAAAGCAGCCAGCTAAAAAAGGTTATGTGAATTGAAGTACCGGGTACTTGCCCAAGCATTAAAAAATTGATCATTTGGCCTCACCTCGTTAGCCAAATTATAACGCATAGTTGTCATAGGGACAATTATATTTTAAACACTAGCGTTGTTTTTTAGAGCGGAATCGTTCCATCCGATCACGATTGAGCAGGGCGATAGCGAGCGAAATAAAAAATAGTGACACAGCCAGGGTGATTTGCCAGATAGCGGCGTGATGCCAGGCCAGCAGTGCTACGGTCATCCACAAAAATACGACGACGGCATCGTATAGCCATTGCACCCAGGGAACGGGCGGAAATAATTTTTTCACAAAATTACCACCATGTTTGAGGAAGTAATCGCGCAGCCGTTCGGCCCAGACGTTATTGATTGACAACAGCCCCAGGCCAGCGATGAAAAGCGGGATGCCTCCCGGTCCAGGCAGCCAACCCGTCAGGATGGACGCGACGATAAGGCCATAGCCGGCCGCGTCGGTGAGGACTCGTTTGGTGTTGCGTCGCAAGAAATCCATATCAAGCATTGTACTGCACTATAGACCGATGGGACATCCATTCAATAAGCGTAAGCGTTTTGTAATGCTGCTAACGCGGCGTACACTAAAAGTATACTCTGTAAAACTATGGGAGAGTGGACATGACGGGACAAGGAGGATGGGAAGACCCCTATCAAGCTCCGGCAATAGGCTTTGCTGCGGCGCTAAAGGAAGGAACTCGTTGGCTCGATGAGGCGCCGGATGCACCTCAGACACTATACCCCCACGTAGACAAGGAACATGCCCGACGGGAGACCGTGGAAAGCGGGTCGCACATACCCCAGATACACTTGGAAATCGGACGTCGTGTGTTGTATAAGTCTCGAGGCTCGGACTGGAGGAATGTACCCAAGATGTTGGCTCGAGCAAACTCGGGAATGCGGGCTATCGAGCCCATAGAGCACACCCGTTACAGCGTTGATTATTTGACCCCCGACG
Organism: Candidatus Saccharibacteria bacterium UBA6224; assembly: GCA_002441585.1. Taxonomy (GTDB): domain Bacteria; phylum Patescibacteriota; class Saccharimonadia; order Saccharimonadales; family UBA4665; genus UBA6224. The sequence goes on from DJWS01000008.1 coordinate 88,132, forward strand.
AAATGGACGACATCGTGTCGAGTAGATTTGGTGATGCTGGACGCGGCGACGGCCCAGCCAAACAGAAAAGGGCTATTCGAGATTTGTCAGAAAAAATAAATCGTTACCTTGGTGGGCAGTATCAGTCCGACCAGGATGAGCTGTTCGCATTTGGCGAACGGAACCCCGAAGAATCCGCAAAAGCCTGGGACTTGGCGGCAGACCCGGACAACCCGAAATGGTTCGATACTGATAAGCATGGCAAAACCTTGCCTGAAAATGAGAATCTCCCATGGGAATCCGTCAGTGGGTTATGGATACCTGGAGAGTACGCGGTCGAGCTCGAGGCGCCATCTCCGAACACTTCGCATGCAAGCGTTATGCTCCTGGATAGGATGGGGACTTTACGCAAGGGCCGGGAGCGGCTGGTAAGCGCACTAGATAGTGAGTTCGGACTCGATGTCAGCAACGTGCAGCCATCGGATGAATGGGTGGGCAGTTTTGATATCCTCAGGGCAATTGGTGGCCGGAGCATCGTGGGTTTGAGATACCGCATTCCAGCGCTACCGGCAACGGTGATGCTCAAGCCCCCTCATGTACATGAAATATCGTAAAAATAGTGTGCTATACTGACCGCGTATAAAGGAGTTCTCGTGTCGCAGTCAGAACAGGCCCCGATTTCCTATTTGCGGGCGGTGCGTGAAGTTATACCTAACAAAGATATCCGAGCCTTTTTAGCAAGAGCTCATGCATTCAGTGGTATGGTCTTTGGGCATAGCACATCGCAAAGTCTTAGAGTCCCGGTCAATACCGAGGAAGCGCTGCATGACGACTATACGCCGCAGTACGAAGGTGTCGGCGTGCCCGAGGCGCCAGTATTCGCCATGAACGGACTGAGGGTTGTATTGTTCGAGCGACGGGCTCGGGCATCACAGCACGTGAATGAGGTACTGAGCCGGGCGGGCAATCGAATGACGGCAACCAAGATTCGTAGCGGTAGTCGGCCGCGTCATGTCCAGACCGGTGGCAAAGTGGTGCAGACAAGACCGAATACTTTGCCCGCAGAGCTCGCCGTAGCTCAAGAGGGGCGAGGATTTGGCGAGGGGAGGCTGCGAGCTCATGTTCTGGGCGTAGTAGACTCAACCCGCCTTGATACGTTTGACGGTATAGAGTATTCCCTGGAAATCAATCCGATTAGCATGCCAGCCAGGGTCCTGATGGACCAATCGACCATCATCAAGAAAAACGTTCAGAGTACGGTAGCGGGTAGGCCGTTGTTTAAGTCGGATATCGTTTTTGAATCTGAAAGGTCGCCGCTTCATATACCATTCCTGCAGATCCCCGAGCGGGTAGTAAGCCGCGATCCGGCGGCGTGCGAGCGCTTCTTGGACAGTGTCCAGTGGCAGGCCGAATTCGATATAGAACTTGCCCCAGTCGAATGGAGCCAAAAGCTTAGGTCGGACGTATAGCACTCGATTTTTCCTAAAAAACAGCGTATAATCTTCTGACTGTTATGAGTGACAAAATCGTAGTTAAGGGTGCCCGCGAACACAACCTCAAGAACATTGATGTTGAGTTACCGCGTAACGAGCTGGTTGTTATTACTGGGCTTAGCGGCTCAGGAAAATCCAGCCTGGCTTTCGATACCATCTACGCCGAGGGGCAGCGGCGGTATGTCGAGTCGCTTAGCTCGTATGCTCGCCAATTCCTGGGACTTATGGAAAAACCGGACGTTGACCAGATTGATGGTCTAAGTCCGGCCATCTCAATCGATCAGAAATCGACTAGTCGCAACCCGCGCAGTACGGTCGCGACAGTGACCGAAATATATGATTATCTGCGCTTATTGTTCGCACGTGTCGGTGTGCCTCATTGTCCGATTGATGGCAACGAGGTCGTTCGACAAACCGCGGCCAATATCATAGATCAGGTTGCGGCCTTGCCTAAAGGGGCACGGCTGCTTATTTTGGCCCCGGTCATCATTGACAAGAAGGGCGCCTTCGAACACATCCCTGAACAGTACACGCGCGCCGGTTTTGCACGGGTACGAGTCGATGGCGTGGTTTACTCGCTCGAAGAATTTCCCGAGCTCGACAAGAACTACAAGCATACCATCGAAGTAGTGGCTGATCGTTTGGTCAACAATGATGATAATCGAACCCGTTTGAGTCAGAGCGTCGAACAAGCACTGGAAGTTGCCGAAGGCCGACTGAACGTTGTGGATGCCGACACCAAGACCGAGCATAGCTATAGCCTGATGTATGCTTGCCCAGATCATCCCGATATCACGATCCCGGAGCTGGAACCGCGCACCTTCAGTTTCAACAGCCCACATGGTGCCTGCCCGGTATGCACCGGTCTAGGTTCCCGTCTTGAGGTGGACCCCGAGCTAGTCATGCCTAATGGCAAATTGACCATTGCCGAAGGGGCGATTCGGCCCTTCAATCGATTCAATGCCGATGCCTGGTGGATGAAGAAATTGCAGGCCGTAGCTGATAGTCACGGCTTCAGCCTGCATGTCCCAACTGGTCAACTACGATCCGAGGACATCGACAAAATCATGTACGGCACGGGCGAACAGACATATAGGGTGAGCCTGGGTGGTGGCCGTAGCTTCAATACGACGTATGAGGGCGTGGTGCCCAACCTAGAGCGCCGTCACAACGAAACCGATAGTGATTTCGTTCGCCGCGATATCGAGAAATTTATGATCGAAAAAGCATGCTACCGATGCAAGGGCTTGCGCCTGAAGCCGGAGGTGCTGGCAATTACTATCGGCAGCAGCTCTATCATGGATGTCTGTCAGTTGAGTATCGATGAGGCCCTGGAATGGGCGAACTCACTTGAGCTAAGCACGACCCATCAAAAAATTAGCAAACAGATCATGAAGGAAATATGCGCTCGTTTGCAGTTCTTGGTCGACGTCGGCTTGAACTATCTGAACTTATTGCGAAGCGCCACGACATTGTCGGGTGGTGAGGCCCAGCGAATCCGGCTGGCAACACAGATAGGCTCGGGCTTGCAGGGCGTGTTGTATGTTTTGGATGAGCCGAGTATCGGTCTGCACCAGCGCGACAACGGACGCTTGATTGATACGCTCCAACATCTGAAGACGCTAGGCAATACGGTCGTCGTGGTTGAGCACGACGAGGATACTATCCGGACCGCCGACTACCTTATCGATATCGGTCCGGGTGCTGGTATACATGGCGGTCATGTCGTAGCCTCCGGCACTCCCGAACAAGTGTCGAAGACCAGGGGCAGTATCACGGCCGAATATTTGTCTGGTAAAAAAACGATTGCCACACCAAAGTCTAGGCGCAAGGGCAATGGCAAGTCGCTCATTATCCGGGGGGCGCGCGAAAATAACCTCAAGAACGTGACTGTCGAGATACCGCTCGGTGAATTCGTAGTGGTTAGCGGCGTATCAGGCTCGGGCAAGTCCAGCCTGATAAATGACATTCTGAGCAAGGAATTGCAGGCCCGATTGATGCGCGCCAACACTGTTTCTGGCAAGCACGACGAGATCGAAGGCATTAAGCAACTGGACAAGGCGATAATTATCGACCAAAGTCCGATCGGCCGTACGCCGCGCAGCAACCCAGCGACCTACACCGGGCTATTCACTCCCATTCGCGAACTCTTCGCCAGTGTCCCTGAGGCAAAACTCAGGGGCTACACCGCCGGACGTTTCAGTTTCAACGTCAAGGGTGGGCGCTGCGAGAATTGTGCCGGCGACGGCATTATCAAGATTGAGATGCACTTTTTGCCCGATGTCTATGTGCCTTGTGAGGTCTGTCACGGCAAACGTTATAATCGCGAGGCGCTCGATATTCAGTACAAAGGTAAAACGATTAGCGACGTATTGGAAATGACGTGCGAGCAGGCTCTCGATTTTTTCAAGAATCAACCAGCTATTGCCCGCAAACTACAGACGCTGGTCGATGTCGGCCTGGGCTACATCGGTCTCGGCCAGCCGGCTACTACATTGTCGGGCGGCGAAGCACAGCGCATCAAATTGAGCACCGAGCTAAGTCGCCGCGCCACCGGTAAGACGCTGTATATTCTAGACGAGCCGACTACCGGTTTGCACATGGCCGATGTCAACAAGTTGCTGCACATGTTGCACGCCCTTGTTGATGCTGGTAACAGCATAGTCGTTATCGAGCACAACCTGGACGTCATCAAGAACGCCGATCATGTCATCGATATGGGCCCTGAGGGCGGCAATGGCGGCGGTAACATCATCGCCGAAGGCACGCCCGAACAAGTTGCCAAAGCCACTGGTAGTTACACCGGCAAATTCCTCAAAAAGCTACTCTAGTTATCAATTGACCGATTGCGTCGTCGAAATTTTGAAGTTATCGCGGAACGGACGCGCGGGTCCTTGAAGGCATGGTATAGCGTCGGCACCAAGAATAGCAGGACTATTCCGATCAGCACCGGCTCGATGTAGTGTTCGATGCCCGGGATGCGGCTACCGATGTAATAGCCTGATAGTGTGACGACCACTGTCCAGGCGATATCACCGATCGCATCATAAATCATGAACTGTTTGAGGGGCATGTTTCCAGCACCGGCAGTCACTGGCGCGAAGGTGCGGACAATAGGTACGAAGTGTGCTATCAGCATGGTCTTACTGCCGTATTTCTCATAAAACTTCTCGGCACGCATGATGTAATCGTGTCGAAAAACCAGGCTATCTTTCTTGAATAGCTTCGGCCCTAAGCGGTTCCCGATATGATAGCCGATATTGTCGCCCAAAATGGCAGAAACGGCAATCACGACCATCACTTCTGGCAACGAAAAATAGCCTCCCGCCGCCGCCAGTATGCCGGCCGAGAACAGCAGGGTATCGCCAGGGAAAAGGAAGCCGACCATCATGCCCGACTCGGCAAAGATAATCAGGGCTATCAGCAGCAAGCCGCCGGATTGAAGGATGGTATTTACATCAAGCATCGTTAGACTTAAGCCTATATGGTTTTGTCGTCAGCGTCCAGTCCCGGATGATGCTATACTAGTATCTGATAACGTGACAGGAGGGAACAGAATGTCTCAAGATACTATTAGTCTCACCGTCGAGCCACGAGAAGTTACCGGTAAGGCAGTCAAGCACCTGCGCCGTAGCGGCATCGTGCCAGGGGTCATTCACGACCATGGCAAGGAGTCGGTCAATGTCCAGAGTGACTACAACAAGATCATGAAGGTCTACCGCGAGGCCGGTCGACACCATCCGGTTGAACTCACCGCCGGGGGCAAGAAATATTTAGCCATCATCAAGAAGGCGACTTTCGAGCCCAAGAAGAATCAGCTCAGTCACGTCGTGTTCAATGCCGTGGATGCCAAGCAGAAGGTCGAGGCAGCCATTCCGGTACGTCCGAAATATGACGAAGATAACGAGTCGAGCCCGGCCGAGCGCACTGGCCTTATCGTATTGGCCAACCTCGACGAGGTATTAGTCGAAGCGGTGCCAAGCAAACTGCCCGATGCGCTTTACTACGATGCCGAAAAGCTAGTCGAAGTGGGCGATCATCTGACGGTTGCCGACCTGATCGTACCCGAAGGTGTCGAGGTTAAGGCCGAGCCCGAACACGCCATTGCGACCGTTTACGAGCCAAGCGCGATTGCTGCTGCTAACGATGATGCCGGTGGAGATGCCGCAGCCGAAGATGCCGCGGATGTCGAATCCGAGCACGAAAGCACTGCCGAAGAGGGAACTCAGGCCGATGAGATTCGACCAGGTGGTAAAGAACAAAAAGAGAGCAAAGACGAAGGGCGCAACCCCGAAAAACAATAGCTCGACGCATTCACGTCAAAACGGGCCCCGAGAGGGCCCGTTCTGTTTTTTAGTCCCTATTCCTCGATGAATCCGCCGCTTTGGTGGGCCCACAGCTTGGCGTAGACACCCTTCTTTTTAAGCAGGGTTTTATGTGAACCTTCTTCGACGATTTTGCCGTTGTCGAGGACGATGATGCGATCCATATGTTGGATAGTGCTGAGTCGGTGGGCGATGACGATGGTGGTGCGGCCTTCCATCAATTTCCACAAGGCGTCCTGAATGAGCACCTCGCTTTCGCTGTCTAGTGCCGAGGTCGCTTCGTCGAGCACCAGTATAGGGGCATCCTTGAGCATCGCCCGGGCGATGGCGACACGTTGGCGTTGACCGCCACTAAGCTTGACGCCGCGTTCTCCCACCAGAGTTTCGTAGCTGCTTGGTAGCTGGCTGACAAATTCATGCGCATGCGCATGCTTGGCCACCCGTTCGATGTCAGTTTGATTAGCCAGGGGGTCCCCGTAGCCAATGTTTTCGGCAATCGAGCGGTGGAACAACAATGGCTCCTGGGGGACATAGGCCAGTTTGGCATGCAGGTCGTCCTGGGTTATGGCGCGTGTGTTCTGGCCATCTATGCGGATTTCACCCGATTGGACGTCAGAAAATCGCAACAGCAGGCGGGTAAAGCTGGTCTTGCCGGAACCAGAATGGCCGACCAAACCGATTTTCTCTCCCTCCTCGATTTTGATACTGAGCTTATCGAAAATAGGTTCATTAGCACCATTATGTACGAAAGTCACATTATCGAACTCGATGACGCCACGCTCGATTCGGCTGGGCTCGGGGTTCTCTGGATCTTGGACTGCCGGAGTCTGCCCAAGTATGGCAACCATGTCGGTTGCATCACCAAAAGCGCGGTTATAGTTGCGCAAGCTGTTGTTGCCGAACGTGAATAGTTGTTCGACGACACTTGCGGTGTAGCTCAATATCAAGAACACCGTAGCTACGTTGGCTCGGAAGAACATGACCGACACGACAGCCATGACAAGTGAGCTGGCTGATATGGTACGAGTCAACATGCCCAGCGCGTTCATTTGTCTTTGGTGTAGTCGGGCCATGTCCATCAGGGCGGAGTGGGTGGTGTTGGTTGCCTTGCGAAACCGGACGCGTTCGTATTGACCACGAGCAAAACTTTTGACGGCCATAGCATTGGTGATAGCATCCGCCAGAAAACCAGTCTGCTTGCTTTCGGTAGAGGCGTATTTGGTGCCGACCCGTCGGACGGGTTTCGATATTTTGAAAGCAATCGTCAAAAAGATAAGTACATAGATGACTAAAGACAACACGAAAAGCGGTGCCCGCGGCAGTAATATTATGATGACGATGATGATGCCGGCAATCATCGGATAGACCTGGAAGACCGTCGTGTCGGCGATACGGACGTAACTACCAAGCAGCTTGTTGGTCTGTGAAACCAGCGAGCCGGTGAAATTGTTGGCGTGGAAGTCGGCCGTCTCATTCAGCATGTGGTCGAAGACCTCTTCGGCCATATCTCGTTGCATGTTGGCCTCCAGACGCCACATGAAGTGATCGACGATACGCCACATCAATATCCCGCTCAGCACCAGGACGATATAGCTGATCAGTGATGACCCAAAACTATCCCACAACTGGTTGGATTGGTAGTCGTGCGAAGCTAGACGACTTAGGACATCGGCCAGAATCAAGGCTGGCAGATAGCCGTTGACCAAGACTGTTATGGGCAAGCTTACGCCCAGCGCTATGACATATCGTGGATAGCGCAGCACGCGGCGCCAATAAAAGGACGCGACTAGATTGGATTTGGCCGGATGTTTGTTCATGATACCTCGCCTCCTGCGAAGTCTATTGATTGAGAGGTCGTTGAAATTTTTGAGTTAAAATTTATGGTTACGGGAGAATGTTAGCGAGTCGCGGTCACGACGATACCAAACACAGATCGTATTGTGATTTTCATGGTTCTTTCGCCGCTCCAGCTTAATTGCTAAATAATACCCCGTATCATATACTGTCGTAGTAAAGAACGCAACCATTTTACAGGTTGCGAACCTACGCCACATGGAACATGACAGGTTTAAGCCTCCAGCCAAGGAGGCGACTAACACGTTTGAGGGCGATGACGACGACTCAAGCGCCAAGAAAAAGAAGCAGCGAGCGAAAGACATTGCTCGATTTCTTGCCGCCCAGAATATCGATAAACCCCAAGCAGTCAATGCTCCGCCGAAGGAGGAACGTTCTATATGGCAGAAGCTGACGGGTCAGTCGGCCGAAGAAGACAAACCGCGAGAATTGGACGATGAGGCGGATCAGGATAAAACCGACGAAGCAATTGATAAAAACGACCAGCTTGAGGCGGACCGCCCTGTCGATGAGCTGTCGGAGCAGGAGCAAATCGTTACGGCTGAGGCCTACGTAGAGGAGCGTCTGCATGAGCTGGCCGATGAAGAACTTTCAGCGGCAGAACGCGACGAGGCTATGCCGGAGGCCCACAATGCAGCGGTGGCGTTCCTGGCGACATTACGCGAGCGTTTGGCTCGCGCGGCTGACGGGGAGGCGTCAGTCGAAGAGGTCATCGAAAGCTCATACGAAGAAGTCGTTGGTGCTTCGAGGCCGGCGGTCGGCACTGAAATGCCTATAGAATTGACGCACGAAGCGACGATCCCGCTTGGAGACAACGCGGCAAATATTCCACCCCCGCCCAGTACACCCAGGCGTTCGACACCGAATCCCGAAGATCCACGACGTCGTCACCAAGAAGCCGACGCAGGTGGAGCCACGGCCCCGGAGGTTCTATCGACAGCAGCTAACATGGCTGCTGCTGGCGAGCGCACGATTCCCATCGAAGAAGCAATGTATTTTGAGCGGCGAGCACAACAGCGGGGACTGCTAGTCGGGGGCATCGTCGGCTATCTGATTGGACGCCGGCGGGGTCGGATTAAGACCGAGAAACGCATGGCTCGGGTGCAACAACAGCTTGAGAAGCAAGTTGTTGAAGTCCAGCAACAAGTCATAAGAAAAGAAGCCGAGCTTGAGCGGACGGTCAATTCTCATCGACGCGAAACGTACGCTTCTGAGCAGGCATATAAGGCTGAACGGTTAAACGAAGCGAGGCAAAGTCCGGCGTCACAGGAAATCCACATAGACAGACCTAAGACCAGAGCTGAACATACTGCTACGGCTTCTGCTGCTGCCAACGTGCCCTCCATCGAACGTCAGGGTCGGGCGCCAGTATCCGCGCACGGCATTGCTGCGGAGCGAGCATTGACCATAAATACTCCAGTGGCCGAGATGAGCCGCCAAGAGCTCTTGAACGAGAGCGCCAACATTCGGGTGGGTGAGTCTAACTTGCGTCGTGTGTATGATGCCCGCTTGGTTGATGAGAGCGGGCTACGTCGCCTGGTCCAAGAATATAAAGCCGGACATGATATGCGCCGAGTCTTGGCCCGAGAATTTCTTATAAAGGAGCTACGGTTCGAGCGAGATCCTCAGTTACGCCAAGCAGTCCTGGACGATCCATCCGGCATCAGGGGTGGTGGAGTCTCCCAACAATCGCTTACCCAGCACCGCACCGACTCATCATCAGTCGACTTGCCCGGTGGGGGCCCGAAGGCAGCTGCTCCCCGTGCCGGGTCAAATACGCGCCGTAACCAGCAAACATCAGTGTCTCCGGCCATCTTGGCTCTACTGACTTTCCTCACCATCGCCCTGGCTCTCTACGCCCTGTGGCTGACCGTCACGCGTTAATCGGGTACAATAGGATTTCATGCAAAAGATACTGCTTTATTACAAATTCGCACCAATTGCCGATACGCAGGCGATGGTCCTCTGGCAGAGAACGCTCTGCGAGAGTCTTGATTTGCGTGGACGGATTCTCATCAGCCCCCATGGGCTCAATGGTACGGTGGGGGGTGATATCACCGACCTCAAACGTTATATCAAGGCCACCAAAAGCTATCCGGCGTTCAAAGATATCGTCTTCAAATGGAGCGATGGCAGTCGTGAGCATTTTCCGCGCCTGAGCGTCCGGGCCCGCAAAGAGATAGTCGGCTTTCATGCACCAGATGAGACCAGGGTTGATGAACATGGTGTCGTCGGCGGCGGCAAGCACCTCAAGCCAAAACAGGTCCATGATTTGGTCGAAAAATTCGGTGACGATGTCGTCTTCTTTGATGGCCGTAATGCTCATGAAGCGGCTATAGGCAAGTTCAAGAATGCCGTGGTGCCCGACACCAAGACCTCACGTGACTTCATTCCAGAGCTAGAAAGTGGCAAATATGACGAGCTCAAGCACAAGAAGGTCGTGACATACTGCACTGGTGGAATCCGCTGTGAAATCCTAAGCAGCCTGATGATAAATCGAGGTTTTACGGATGTGTACCAGATCGATGGGGGTATCGTAAAGTATGGCGAAGCCTATGGCGATGATGGACTGTGGGAGGGCAGCTTGCGCGTCTTTGATGATCGCATGACGATTGATTTTTCCGACCACGCAAAGACGATTGGGCAATGCATCCATTGTCAGGGCAGTACTTCTAACTACGAAAACTGCGCCCTAGCAAGCTGCAATGACTTGGTGTTAATCTGCCAGGACTGTAAGCAAGATCCAGCCAAACTCTACCACTCGCTTGAATGTAGGCGGAAGTCGCTGGGTATTACTCCCACTCAATAGTGCCAGGCGGTTTAGAGGTTATGTCGTAAACGACGCGGTTGATGCCGCGAACTTCGCCGATGATACGGCTCGACATTGTGGCAAGCAAATCATGTGGCAGGCGTGACCAGTCGGCCGTCATGCCGTCGGTACTACCGACACAGCGGATAGCGGCCACCTGCTCATAAGTTCTGCCGTCGCCCATGACGCCGACGGATTTTATTGGCAACAATACAGCAAAGAACTGCCACACATCAGGTCGTATGGCATGATTGTCTATTTCGTGGCGGACGATGGCATCGGCTCGGCGTAACACATCAATGGCCTCGGGGGTTACCTCGCCGATGATGCGGATAGCCAGGCCAGGTCCGGGGAACGGTTGGCGCTGGACGATCGCGTCCGGCAGACCTAACGCACTACCTAGTTGCCTCACCTCGTCCTTAAATAGTTCGCGTAGTGGCTCGATTAGTTTCAGCTTCATCTTCTCGGGTAAGCCGCCGACGTTATGGTGTGACTTTATGGTTACCGACGGTCCGTTGACCGAGACGGATTCAATGACGTCAGGATAAAGGGTGCCTTGGACTAGGAACTTCGTGTTCGGAGTTTTCTTGGCCTCGGCGTCGAAAACGTTGATGAACTCATTGCCGATTATCTTGCGCTTTTGTTCGGGGTCGGTTACGCCCGCCAGCTTTTTATAGAAGGTATCTGCCGCCCTCACTGGTCGTACGTTCAGGCCGATTTCTTTGTAGGCCGCTAAGACTTGCTCATACTCGTCTTGGCGCAGCAGCCCGGTATCGACGAATATGCATGTCTGCTGGTTGCCGATGGCACGATCGACCAGGGTGGCCGCCACGGAGGAATCAACACCACCAGACAGGGCACAGATGACGTTGGAGTCACCGACGGTCTTGCGTATGTACGCAATCTGAGAATCTAGTATCGATTCGGCGGACCAGTCGCCGCGAAAGCCACACAAGTCGAAAAAGCTTCGGAGGATATTCTTACCTTCTTTACTATGAGCAACTTCGGGGTGGAACTGGAGTCCGAAAAGCTTTTGCCCAGGGTTTTCCATGGCGCAGATTATGCCGCCGCTTTTAGCGGTGATAGCAAACCCGTCCGGGACTTTGGAAACATAGTCACCGTGACTCATCCAGACAGTACTGCCGTCAGCCTTGGTGTCCAGCAGTGTGCTGGCGGACTCGGCCGTCAACTTGGCGTTGCCGTATTCACGAGTGTTGGATGCCTCGACGACTCCGCCGAGTGTCCGGGCCAGTAACTGCATGCCGTAGCAAATCCCAAGTATCGGTACTTTTTGTTCCAGAAGCTGCGGGTCGAACGATGGGGCGTCCATTTCGTAGACCGAGTTCGGGCCGCCTGATAGCACGATGCCGAGAGGCTCGTGAGACATGATTTCATCGACACTACTACGGAAAGGTAGGATGATGCTGTATACGCCGAGTTCGCGACTGGCGCGAGTGATTAGTTGTGTGTACTGGGATCCGTAATCAAGAATGACCAGCGTCTGTTGTGTGGCAGTATTCATATCAATAATTTTGGCCAGAATTGGTGATGAACAAATCGTGCGGGTGACTCTCGGTCAAGCTAGCTTGGGTTATCTGCATGAACTGTGCCGTCTGCCACAGCTCGGCTAAGTTCTTGGCACCGACGTAGTACATGCCGGAGTGGATGCCGCCAACCATTTGGTCAATCAGTTCTTTGACGGTGCCCGAGCAGGGCACGAGCCCTTCGACACCTTCGGCCACCAACACATCGCCTTGATAGCTTTTGCCGTGGAACTCGTCCTCGCTGCTGATTTTCAGACCTTGTTCCATAGCTGCGATCGAGCCCATGCCTCGGTAGGTCTTGAACGTGTAGCTGTCTGACCCATCGATAATGTCCTGAAAGCGTCCAGGAACATGTTCGGGGGCGAGCTTAACGACATGGCCGGGCGATTCCTCGGTGGCGGCGAACATGCGCCCCATCATGACCGTCGAAGCGCCGGCCGCCAAAGCCTTCATGGCATCGCCAGAATAAATAATACCGCCGTCAGCGATGACCGGAACGGCGGCGTGCTTGGCGATACTTACCGTATCTAGAAGGGCGGTTAGTTGAGGAACGCCCATGCCGGATACGACCCTCGTCGAACAAATGGCGCCCGGTCCCATGCCGACTCGTAAGCCGTCGGCACCGGCGTCGATGAGTGCCTGAGCACCTTCGCTAGTGGCGATGCTGCCGGCAATAACGTCGACCTGGTAATGTTTCTTTATGTATACCAGGGTGTCGATGACCTTTTTGGCGTAGCCATGAGCCGAATCCACGACGATGACGTCGACGCCAGCTTCGACTAGTTTCTCGACGCGAGATTCGAAGCCAGCGCTGGAGCCGACGGCCGCCCCGACGAGTTGCTTGGCATCCTTGACCTTACGAACTTCGGCGGCCTGATCATCTATGGTGAGGTTGCGGTGGATGATGCCGATGCCGCCCAGCTTAGCCAAGGCGATGGCTAACTTGTGCTCGGTCACCGTGTCCATTGGTGCGGATACGAACGGGTTTTTGATTCTAATGTTTTTGGTGAGCTGAGTGTCCAGAGCGATCTCGGATCGATCGAAGCCGCTGTAGCCGGGCTTGAGTAGGACGTCGTTGAATGTAAGCGCAAGAGATAGTGTAGTGTTATGCATAAGCTAGTTTAGTATGGGCCGGAGCGTAGTGTCAAACCGACCGGACAGTTAATAATCGCGTGGTATCATGACGATATGCCGCACATCCATACCGCTCCAAACCAGCATGATATGACGGTCAGTGCCTACATCGTTCGGCTTGATGAGAGCGAGCCGCTGGGCCTGGTGCACATGCATCGCAAACACGGTAAATTGTTACAAATCGGCGGTCACATCGAGCTCGACGAGACACCCTGGCAATCATTAGCTCACGAAATCGTCGAAGAGAGTGGCTATGACCTGACTCAGCTCGAATTGCTCCAGCCGGACGAATCGATCCCGGACATCAGCGGGATGGTTATCCATCCGGTACCGTTCATGGTCAATACTCACAAAATAAGCGACGAACACTACCATTCGGACATGGCCTATGCCTTTGTCACGAATGAGTTGCCGAAGGGGAAGCCAGCCAGCGGTGAATCGCAAGACTTGCGCTGGCTGAGCCTAGACCAGCTTTTAGAAACGGCCGCTCGCGATAACGCCAAGATTTACGAATTGGTCATGGCACGTTATCTCAAGGCTTATCACCGCGTACAGACCAGTCTTTTCTCGACCGACAAGCCAACATCCAGCTCCATGTAGTAACCAGTTATCGCGTATACTGTATCTGTGACAGAACAGGTGAAGCGTAAACTGGTCGAACTCCCGAAACAGCCCGGCGTGTATTTTCACAAGAATGCCAGCGGCGAGATTATTTACGTTGGCAAGGCGGCGGTGCTAAGGAACCGGGTGCGCCAATATTTTCAGCAAAGTCGATCGCGCGATCCGAAGACCGAAGCGTTGGTACAGGAAATCGCGGACATCGACTGGATGGTCGTCGATAGCGAGTTGGAGGCGCTATTTCTTGAAGCCGAGATGATCCGTCGTTACATGCCGCAGTACAACATCCTGCTGCGCGACGACAAATCGATGAGCTACATCCGCGTCGATTACGACAGCGACTACCCTACGGTCAGTACCACTCGTCGGCCGCTCGATGACGGTGCCCGCTATTTTGGGCCGTATCTCAGTACACTCAGTGTCCGCAAGGCTCTGAAAATTTTGCGCAAGATATTCCCATTCGCTACACGGCGGGTCGCTGGCCAAAAGCGAGCCACGCTGCATTATCACCTGGGGCTTGACCCGGGGCTCGAGGAAGGCAAGACCAGCCTGCAGGATTATCGTGCCAATTTGCGTAAGCTGATGGCCGTCATCGAGGGAAAGCGCACCAGCATCATCAAGGAGCTGGAACGCGACATGAAGCGGGCGTCTAAGAGTCACGACTTCGAAGCTGCCGCCAAGTTGCGCAACCAAGTATTCGCCCTGCAGAATTTGGGCCAACAGGTTGTCTTTAGTGACAAAGAGTTCTTGGATATCAGCAAGGACCATGCCCTGTCGGAACTAGTTGAGCTGCTTGGGTTGGATGGCTTCCCGAGGCGCATCGAAGGCTACGATATCTCGCACATGCAGGGCAGCGATGTCGTCGCTAGTATGGTGGTCTTTACTAACGGCGTCAGCGACAAGGGCCAATATCGTAAGTTCAAGACCAAGCGCAATATCAATGATGATTTCGCCAACATGCACGAGACAATCATGCGCCGTCTGAGCGAGCGAAACGTCAAGGCCTGGGGCAAGCCGAACCTAGTGCTTATCGATGGCGGCAAGGGCCAGCTGGATGCGGCGATTCGGGCGCGCGACAAACTGGGTCACGAGAATATACCCTTCGTAGGGCTCGCCAAGCGGGAGGAGCAGATCGTCATCCATAAACTTGGCAGCAATATATCGTTGAACGAGGCGGCCCTTCACACCTTGGGCGGATTCATGACCGTCAGCGACGACTTCATCTTGCTGAATGTGCCACACAGCAGCAACGTGGTAAAGTTGCTTCAACGAATCCGCGATGAGAGCCACAGGTTTGCAGTCAGTTATCATTCGGTGCTGAAGGTCAAGCGTCAGACGACCTCACTGCTCGACGACATCCCGGGAGTCGGACAGACTACGCGGACGAAGCTGCTGAAGTTCTTCGGCTCAGTGGCGGCAATACGCTCCGCGACGCCAGCCGAACTGGCTCAAGTCATCGGCACGGCCCGGGCCAAGGTAGTTTATTCTTACTTAGTCGAATCGTATAAATCCAAATAGCGGTCTTGATTTGGTATACTCTAGAGCATCTATGCCAGATATTGATGATATGTTCACGGTTGACTTTTTTGTCGGTAACCGACGACGTTTGCGTAAATCTATCCCAAGCGATCTGCCAATCGTCGTGACCGCCAACGGTCTGCTCCAGCGTGGAGCTGACAGTACATATCAATTCTCGCAAGACGCCAACTTCTGGTACCTCACCGGTATTGAAGAGCCCGATGTCGTGTTAGTAATGGATGGTGAGCGTGAATTTCTAATCGTTCCGTCGCGCGAGGCGACCCGCGAGGCTTTTGACGGCGCGGTTAACCTTGCCACGTTGACCCGGCGCTCGGGTGTCAGTGACATCCTGGATGAAATAAATGGCTGGAATCGCCTCGACGGCTTACTGACCAATAATCCGGCGCTGGCTACCATGGCTAATGCACCGACATATATTCCAGAGCTTGGCATGTATGCCAACCCTGCTCGCGCCCGTCTGCTCGAACGATTACATAAACATGTCGAACAAGTTACCGTGACCGACATCCGCAAAGAGTTGGCGCGGCTCAGGATGATCAAGCAGACAGATGAACTGGCGGCCATCCAATCGGCAATTGATATTACATGCGAGACACTAAATACGGTCACGGCTCCGGCGCGACTCAAGCGTTACGGCCACGAATACCAGTTGGAAGCGGCCATTACGTTCGGCTTCCGGTCGGCTGGCGCCAGCGGGCATTCTTTCGAGCCCATTGTCGCCGGTGGCAAACGAGCCTGCACGCTTCACAATGTGGCCAACACAGCCGCACTGACACCGAACGAGTTAATCGTCTGTGATGTCGGGGCCGAAGTGGCCCACTACGCCGCCGATATCACGCGTACGGTATGCAAGGGTAAACCAACCCAGCGTCAACGTGATGTCTACGATGCGGTGCTCGAATCGCAAGCCTATGCGCTAAGCTTGCTCCGTCCGGGCATCAAATTGCACACCTACGAGCGTAGCGTCGCCAAATTCGTCGGCCGCCAACTCAAGCAACTAGGACTTATCACGGCCCTTGACCACGACAGCATTCGCAAATATTTCCCGCACGCGACGTCGCATTTTTTGGGGCTTAACGTCCACGATGTCGGCGATTATGAACAACCGCTTCATGCTGGGACGGTACTGACATGCGAGCCAGGAATATATATCCCTGAAGAAGCAATCGGCGTGCGCCTGGAGGACGACGTCCTTATCACGTCTGGCGGCAATGAGGTGCTGTCGGCTGCTTGCCCAAAAACACTCAACTGATAAAATGGATATAGCATGAAACACCCACTGAGTCGCCTATTGCTGCGATGGTTTGTATGTAGCTTAGGCCTTTGGATCGCCGCCGGATTTCTCGATGCCAGCATCACTTACGACAACTTCGGCGCTATTATAATCGCCGGTCTGCTACTGGCGCTCATAAATATCGTTCTCAAGCCGTTACTTGTCATACTGTCGCTGCCCGCCATATTGCTGACACTTGGCCTGTTTATGATAATCGTGAATGGCGCCACGGTGTATCTGGCAAGCAAGGTCTATTCGCCGCTCCATATCACTAGCTTTTGGGCTGCGGTATTTGCGGGTATGGTAATTGGCCTGGTAAACTATTTGGTATCAGCCATCTTGGAGGAGAAAGAGTGAGTATCTATAACTACATTACGATTGCATCAATGGTCCTGTTGACGTTCCTGATCTTGATTCAGACCCGTGGGGCCGACCTAGGGGCTGGTCTCGGTAGCTCGGGTGAGATTAACACGACCCGTCGCGGTACGGATAAGACGATATTCCAGATCACTATCATTACGGCAATCGTCTTCGCGGTTTCATTGCTGCTTGGCGTGATCGTCTAGGCCCCTAAGGAATCTATCAGGCGCATGGCAAGGCGAATCAGCTTAGGACTCAAACGGGCAATGAAGCGCCAACAGCGCCAAGCTAAGGTGGTCGAACGCCAGACCGAGCGTGTGTTGGAACGTTATTTTTTTGGTCGGCTCGAGCGATTGGTGCGCGTTCGCCGCTTTATTGCTTCATGGCTGGTGTTGATGTTGCTGCTGATAAGTAGTGTCGTCGTGCAGAACAGCGCGCTCGGCGGCTACTACCAGTCCCAGCAACCGGTACCGGGCGGTATCTTCCGTGAAGGCATAGTCGGCACCTTCGGCAATGCCAACCCCATATATGCGACGAGTGAGGTCGATGCTTCGGTATCGCGTCTGATTTTCTCGGGGTTATTCAAATATGATGACCGGAACCGCCTTGTTGGCGATTTGGCGGAGAGCTGGACGACCGACCAGACCCAGCAGGTGTATACCGTCAAGCTACGTCCGAACTTACACTGGCAGGATGGCACACCTTTGACCGCCCAGGACGTGGCCTTTACCTACACCGTCATCCAGAACCCAGATGCCGAGTCACCCTTCCGCTCGAGCTGGTCTGGCATCACGGTCAAGGCCGTGGACGATCGCACGGTGCAGTTCTTCTTGCCCAATCCGCTCAGTTCTTTCATCGGCAGTCTGACTAACGGTATCGTGCCCAGACATTTGCTCAGTGATATTCCCATGACGGGCCTGCGTTCGGCCTCATTCAATACACAGGCGCCAGTTGGTGCTGGCCCATTCCAGTGGCACGACATTCGCATCAGTGGTGGCTCACCGCTGGATATTCAAGAAAAAATCGCACTGTTACCATTCGACGGTTATTGGGCGGGCGCTCCAAAACTCAAGACCTTCACGCTGCATGTTTTTGCCCAGGAAAGTGACATGTTGGATGCTTATCGAGACAATCAATTGAACGCCATGGCCGGCTTGGAATCTCTGCCGGCATACATCGAAGAGCAGTCCAATACCAATATCCACAACTTGACTTTCACGGCAGCAAACATGGTGTTTTTTAGAACGAATTCAGCGGTACTGTCCGACAAGTCGGTCCGTCGTGCGCTGGTGTTGGCGTCCAAACCGGAAGACATCATTAATCAGTTAAGCTATCCGGCCCCTCGTGTCGACGAGCCGTTCTTGGGCAACCAGTTTGCTTATGATGCACGTTATGCCCAGAAAACAGGCGACACCAAACAAGCGGCCAAACTTTTGGATGAAGCCGGCTGGAAGAGCGGTCCGAACGGCATCAGAGCCAAAGGCAGCCGGCCACTGGCGTTCACTATCACGGCTGCCAAGACTGGCGAAAATACCATGATCGTACGGCAGTTGCAGAAACAGTGGGCTGCCATAGGCGTTGACCTCAAACTGGATCTGGCAGACGAGGAATCTTTCCACTCAACACTATTAAGTCATGAGTACGACGCCATTGTGTACGGCATAACCATCGGCGCCGATCCGGACGTTTTTGTCTACTGGGATAGCTCCCAGAATGATATTCGCTCCAATAACCTACTCAATCTTTCGGAGTACGATTCCGACATCGCAGATACGGCGCTCGAAGGCGGCCGGACGCGAACGGGCGAGCAATTGCGCAAGGTCAAATACCTGCCTTTCCTGCAGGCATGGCGGGATGATGCGCCGGCGCTTGGTCTGTACCAACCCCGATATATGTACGTGACGCGTGGCATCGTGTACGGCCTGGAGAATCATCAGCTCAACAGTGTGGTTGATCGTTACAGCAATGTCGAGAACTGGATGATTCGAACCGCCAAGACCACGAATAACAAATAACTTGCACTAGCCGGGTGTTTTGACGTACAATGACCCCTGTTCTGGTATGAGATTAAGCCCCTGTGGTCGGTCACATATCGATCAGCGCGAGTGGCGGAATTGGTAGACGCGCTAGTTTCAGGTACTAGTGGTAGCAATATCGTGGAGGTTCAAGTCCTCTCTCGCGCACCAAAGAAAAAAGGTCAGGCCGAAGGTCGGGCCTTTTTTCTTTGGCCCATCGGTAGATGCTTGAACCTACACGGTAGATTGCGAAGCAAAATGCGAGTGGATGGTCGCGGAGCGAGCACGCGCATTTCGCTTCGAGCACGGCGCGGCGGAGAAGGGCGAAGCCCGCTAGTTCCTCTCTCGCGAGAAGAATCAGATACCTTAGGTATTTTTCAATAGCCTATGACCACAACCGAAACGGCGGCTCGACAAGATAACTCAGCAAAAAATAGCCGACGACAACGCCGAGGATATCAAAGAAAATATCCGAGAAAAAATTTCGCCACGTTTCGTAGCCAAATTCGATGTCGAACTTGGCCAGTAACGGTGATAGGACGAATATCTCCAGCGGCTCCCAGGCGGCCATCACCCCTAGGGAAACCCAGGGGTTAATCAGCCAGCCCATGCCTACTCCCGTTACTAGATGCACGATACTCCATATGTCAAAAATCGCCCCGTTGCGAGGATGGGTTCGGTTCATTGATTCACCTTACCGTATATGGGGTAGAAATGCCAATGCTAAAACTACGGGCGGTATGTTATGATTAGGCATAAGCATGTTCAGGTTGAAACACAGGAGCTGAAGTCGTGAGCAAGATTGGCCACTATTTGCAGGAGCACGTAACAGGCGAGGTGATTTCGTCGGCGGATGCAAGGCGATTCTTCTCGACTGATGCCAGCATTCTGTCGGTCGTACCGGCGCTGGTTGTTTACCCGCACGATGAGAATGATGTTCGTAAGGTGGCGCGCTTTAGTTGGCAACTGGCCGAGCGTAATCGTATTATTCCGATCACGGCCCGCGGTAGCGGCACCGATTTGGGTGGCGCGGCATTGGGCCAAGGTATCATTACGGTCTTCCCGGCACACATGAACCGTATCGTGGAGTTCGACAGCAAATCCGGCAACGTTACGGTCGAGCCGGGCCTTAACTACGGCAAGTTGCAGCAAACCCTCATGACCCACGGCAGGTTCCTGCCGCCGTTTCCGTCGTCGTTCGAATACTCGACCATCGGTGGGGCGATTGCCAACAATGCCAGCGGTGAAAAATCAGTCAAGTACGGCGATACCCGTGGATTCGTCAAGAGTTTACGCGTGGTATTGGCGAATGGTGAGGTAATCGAGACCGGTCGGCTGAACAAACGCGAGTTGAACAAAAAACTCGGGCTTGCCACGTTCGAGGGTGAAATCTATCGCTCGCTCGATGGTCTACTCGAAGAAAAGCAAAAAGTCATTAGCGCCTTTGGCTTGCCGGTGGGCAAAAACACGGCTGGCTATTTTCTGCATGACGTCAAGCGATCTGATGGCAGCATCGATTTGACGCCACTGCTCGTAGGTAGTCAGGGCACACTTGGAATCATCACCGAGGCAACGCTCGAAACAGAAGAGCACAATCCTGAAACTACACTATTCGCCGTGTCGTTCGATTCCATCCAAGCTGTTCAACAGGCAATTACCGAATTGCGTGCCATGCCGGAAGTGCCAAGCGCTATCGAAATGGTCGACGGCAAACTGCTCGAACTGGTCAATCACATCTATCCAAGCAAGATTAAGTCACTCGTGCCCAAGCCATTTCCGACAGCAATCCTACTGGTCGAATTTAATAGTGGCGAGCGCCATCAAAAGAAGGCAACTAAACGAGCCAAGAAAATTCTCGACAAACTCGCTACCGGTTACCAGGTCGAGAATGGTCTGGAAGAGCAGAGCCGGTTGTGGAAGATTCGCGAACTATCGGCGATGTCGGCGATGCACGCTGATGGTCACGCCAAGGCGTTGCCAATCATCGATGATGGCGTGGTCCCGCTCAAGCGCCTCACGGAGTACGTCGAAAAGTTATACGAATTGTGCCGGCACTTCAAGGTCCAGCCAGCCCTGTGGGGTCGCGCGGGTGACGGCAATCTCCGGTTGCAGCCACATCTAGATCTCAACCAGGTTGGCGACAGGCAGCGTGCTTTTCGGATGATGGACGAATATTATCGGCTGGTCATAAGCCTGGGCGGCACTACTAGCGGCGAATACAACGACGGTCGTCTGCGGGCGCCATATCTCAAGCCGCTTTATGGTGATGAGATGTATGAAATCCTTCGAAAAGTGAAACAGATATTCGACCCCTATAATACGCTTAATCCGGGCGTAAAAATCGACGTATCTCTCCAGGATGTCCGGCAGCTAGTGCGGGGTGAGTACGATCATGCCGGGCGCTACGACCATTTACCGCGCAGCTAGTCGATTACCTCTTGAGTTTTTAGGTAAAAACAGATACCATTATGGAGCGTTTTTCGCGCGGATGTGCTGGAATTGGTAGACAGGCTACGTTGAGGTCGTAGTGCTCGCAAGGGCGTGGAGGTTCAAGTCCTCTCATCNNTCTCGTTTTGCCTGTCGGCAAAAGCTTCGACTTAACGCTACGGTCCTCCTCTCAAAATTGCATTCAGTCGCTACGCTCCCTGGATTGCAATTTTGGACACTCAAGACGAGGGTGATTAGCTCAGTTGGCTAGAGCATCTCGTTTACACCGAGAGGGTCGGGGGTTCGAGTCCCTCATCACCCACCAAATAAAAGAGAGTTTGCCCTAGGTAAACTCTCTTTTATTTTATGTGATTGGACACGGTCCACCGACCGCGATTGCTCAGCAAGCGCTAGGTCGGGGAGTTCGGTGGAGCGAGAACGCGCGCAGAAGCTTGCTTCGAGCACGTCGCAGCGTAGGAGCGAAATGTAATGGAGCGATCCCTCATCACCCCTCTCAAATTATCGTCAAATCCTACAAAACATGCGCGAAACGCCACCACATATCCGGTGCGCTGATGGCTGAATCGGTCACGATGGCTGTCGATGAAACCTGGCCATTACTGCCAACCATCACGGTACCGGCCGTATCGCCGGCGGCGATAGGCGCGCTGGAGGACTCGAAGGATGCCCCAGTATGAACGGCCGCAGGGCGCCATCTTAATAGGCTTACATCTTTAGCAGTCCTGAGCTTTACGGGCTCACTCCATGGCACGTGGTAACTGCCAACCACGCTGCCGGCCGGTATGATGACGGAATTCACGAATTCTTTCTTGGCGCTGGCGAGAAGGGGCAATGTATCATCCATGGCTCGCGATAAGTGAGGTGCGCCCATGATGGCGGTTATGACGGTGACGGTCTTACCGTCGACATTGTGCTCAGCTGCGCCGACAAATACACCGCCGGCCTCGTCGGTATTACCGGTCTTAACCCCAATGATGCCATCACGACCAAGGATGCGGTTGACGTTTCGGATGGTGCCGGCAACTGGTATCTCGGCAGTCGACTGGTTTACTATCTCACGGAAGATAGGCTCCTTCATGGCGGCCAAGGTCAGCTTTATAAGATCATGCGCACTGCTGACGGTTTGCGGTGAGTAACCGCTTGGGTCGGCGATATGAGTAGCCTCTAGATCCAGGGAATCGGCCAATTGATTGGCGTAAGTAAGATAGTTTTCTATAGATCCGAAGGCCCAAATGGCCATGCTGTCCGCGACATTGTTGGCGGAGGGCAATAAAATGGCCTGCAGGGCTTGGTATTCGCTAATTTGCTCTCCGGCAGCTACCGGCGCGACCGAGCCGTGCTTGGCCACGAACTCACGATAGATTTCGACATCCCGTTCCGTGAAGGTGATTATCGGGCTAGAGTGTTGGGCTGGCGCCAGAGGCTTATGGCGCAATATCGCCAGGACCACCATGATTTTGGCAGTACTGGCCGTAGGTGTGGGCTTTTGCTGGCCATGGGTGCTCAGCACCCCAAAGCCTTCGGCGCCCACGGCAGCCTGACCGTAGCTGGGCCAGTCCAGATGTTCGCTCGAGGCGGCGATATCGTACTTGCTAATCGGAGTTGAACTGGCCGCCAGGGTCAGATCGGGCTGCCGTAATACGGCCAAGGCGCTGTAGCCGCCCATGACTAGCAGGAGCAAGACTGCGGTTAATCTGGTACGTCGTTTTGGTCGTCCACTCATTCTTCTATATATCATACGTTACTCGAGGTAATCCTGTATACTGTAGCTAGATACTTAAGGAGGGAACCAGAACATGACCATAGTGATTATCATTGTTGTTTTAGTCGTCCTTGCCGCCATTTTTGGCGCAATGTACAACAGCCTCGTCCGGCTCAACGTAAGGGCCAATGAAGCGTGGAGCGACATCACCGTACAGCTGAAGCGGCGCTACGATTTGATTCCAAACCTCATCAACACCGTTAAGGGCTACGCCACACATGAGAAGTCCGTTTTCGAGAACGTGACCAATGCTCGTGCCAACGCCCTGAATGCCCAAACTATCCCAGAGCAAGCCAAGGCCGAGAACCAATTCCAGGAAACTCTCAAGAGCCTGTTTGCGGTCGCCGAGAACTACCCCGACCTGAAGGCCAACGAAAACTTCAAGGCCCTGCAGGATGAACTAGTCGACACCGAGGACAAAATCCAAGCGTCGCGCCGCTTTTACAATACGGTCGTCCGCGATTTCAATACCAAGCGAACTGTTTTCCCGACCAACATTTTTGCCGGCATGCTGGGATTCAACAAGGACAAGGAATTTTTTGAGTTGGATGACGCGGAGACGGCTGCTGTTCAGAACCCCGTCGAAGTAAAATTTTAATCTAGCCTTAAGCTAGGGCATCAGACAATATATACATGTACAGCGAAATTAGTGCCAACAAGCGAAAAACATGGTTCATCATGTTTGGCTTCATCGCCATTATCGGACTACTCGGCTGGATCGTGAGCAACATATACGGCTCGCCGAGTTATCTGTATTTGGCGTTCATCGTCGGCGGAGTGTATGCGCTAATCCAATATTTCATGGCCGGTAAGCTGGCCCTTAGCCTCAACGGGGCACATGAGGTCACCAAGCGCGAACAGCCCAGGTTGTATCGAACTGTCGAGAATCTGACTATCGCTAATGGCATGCCAATGCCCAAAGTCTACGTCATCGATGACCCGGCACCGAATGCCTTCGCTACGGGACGTGATCCTGACCATGCCGTGGTTTGCGCTACTACGGGTCTGCTCGACATGATGACCGACACCGAGCTAGAAGGTGTCATGGCGCACGAGCTGGGACATGTCAAAAACTACGATATCCGGGTGATGATGATCGTCTTTGGTCTGGTTAGTGCCATCGGCTTGATTGCCGATATCATCTTACACATGTTTTGGTGGGGCGGGGATGACCGCGAGCGCTCACCGAATCCGGTCTTCATAGCCCTGGGTATCGCCGCGGCGATATTGGCGCCTTTGGCAGCGAGCCTGGTGCAGCTGGCGGTTTCGCGTCGTCGTGAATTCCTGGCCGATAGCACAGGTGCCATGACTACGCGCTATCCGGAGGGCCTAGCCAGCGCGCTCGAAAAAATCGCTGCTCACGGTTCGGTCATGCGCAAGCAAAACACGGCCACTGCTCATTTGTTCTTTGCCAACCCACTGAAAGGCAAGGGCATTAGCAACCTGTTTAGCACACACCCTCCCGTAGACGAGCGAATCGCCCGATTACGCGCCATGGGCACAAAGGTATAGTCTATAAAACACAAGGAGCCTCGGTTACAGTATGCCCAGGAAATCAGCGACCCAAAAACCTTCCACCAGGACCAGCGCCCCAAAATATCCCACACTAGAGCACGTGGACTCAGACTATCAGACCTACGTGCGGGCGCCCCTGTCATCTAGTTGGGCAACTGCTCGCCGAGCAATCAGTAGCCTGTGGCAACAACGCGAGTTCTTCGTCGGTCTAGCCGTGGTTTATTTGTTGCTGGATTTGCTATTCGTGCAGAGTTTGGCACAATTCGACGTTAGCAAAATCAAAGTCGCACTCAACATGCCCGACAGCTTGCATCCTAATATCTTGAGCCAAGCTTTCGGGGTCTACTCATCCCTTTTTACTAAGGCAGCCACGGGCAGCAATGACGCTGGCGGCGCGTATCATTTCTTTATCGTCACGCTAATCAGCCTTGTCACGATTTATGCACTGCGTCATATCTACGGCACCAAATCTAAGCGAGTCCAGCCGCTCGATCTCAAGCAATCTATCTACCAAAGCACCGGTCAGCTGGTGCCTTTTCTATTGGTGATGGGCATCATGGCAGTGCAGCTGCTGCCAATGATCGCGGCGTTTTACCTATACATGATCATGGTGTCTGGGTCCATCATCACCGCAGCATCACAGCAGACTGTCGCGGTATTAATACTGATAATCATCAGTGTACTGACGGCATTTTGGATCGCCCGCACCATCATCGCACTCTATATCGCGACCTTGCCCAACATGCGGCCGATGGAAGCATTTAGTAAGGCCAAGGAGCTGGTCAATGGTCGCCGGTTCAGTGTAGGCCGCAAGATTTTGGCGTTGCCGGTGGGTCTGTTCGTAGCTGCGGCAATAATCGTCGTACCTTGCTTGTTGTTGTGGGGACCGCTGGCCCAATGGGTTTTCTTTATGCTGACCGGCTTTGGTGTCATCGTTGTTCATGCTTATCTGTACACACTGTATCGGGAGCTTTTGGGTGAGTAAGACACCGGCAGCGCGAGCGCGCGAATTGCGCGAGCTATTGAATGAATATAGTTATGCCTACCATGTCGAAGACGAACCCATGGTCAGCGATGCGGTATATGACAGCCTGTTCGGCGAACTCAAGCAGCTCGAGGCGGATAATCCAAGCCTCATTACTACGGACAGCCCAACCCAACGCGTCGGCAGCGCGCTTAAACAAGGTTTTGCTAAGGTTCGCCACAGCAGCCGGATGCTCAGCCTGAATGATGTATTCGATCGGGCCGATGTCGAGGCTTGGGTCAAGCGCATGGATAAGTTGCTGCCAGGCAGCCAGCACGAATTTTTCGCCGATATTAAGATGGATGGTTTGGCGTGCGCCGTAGTCTACCAAGATGGTGAGTTTGCCCAGGCCGTAACCAGAGGCGATAGCTTCATTGGTGAGGATGTTACCAATAATGTCCGAACCATCAAGAACGTGCCGCTCCGCTTACGACGAACCAAAGGCTACGAAAAGTTCTTGCAAGGTCGCACCGAGGTACGCGGTGAAATCGTCATGCTCAAAGAAGACTTTCGCCAGCTGAATGAACGGCAGCAGGCTGCCGGCAAACCGGAATTTGCCAACCCGCGCAATCTTGCCGCCGGTACCATAAGACAACTCGACCCGAAGCTGGTCGCGGCGCGTCCACTGACTTTCGTTGCTTACGACATGCAGCGCGACGACCCGACGGAGCTGCCAACCCACATGTATGCCTACGAAGCCATCAGCGCCATCGGTATTCGGCGCAATCAACAGGCCAGCGTCTTCGATTCATTGGATGGAGTCATGAAATTCGTCGATGCCTGGGACGAAAAGCGGCACGATTTGCCGTTCAATACCGACGGACTTGTCATCAAGGTCAATGATCGTACCCAATATTCAGAATTGGGCGTGGTGGGCAAGCAACCTCGCGGGGCGGTGGCCTACAAATACGCCGCCGAACAAGCTACCACCGTGGTGAAAGATATCGTTATAAGTATCGGTCGGACGGGTGCAGCCACGCCCGTAGCGGTCTTCGATCCGGTTGTCGTGGCCGGTACCACGGTGCAGCATGCCAGTTTGCACAATGCCGACGAGATTGCGCGCAAGGATGTGCGGGTCGGGGACACGGTCATCATTTACAAGGCTGGCGATATTATTCCTCAGGTCGAAGAAGTGGTCCTTCGCTTGCGGCCAAAGTCGGCCAAACCGTTCAATATGAAGGACGAACTTCATCGGCAATATCCGGAGCTCGAGTTCGATCGCCCGGAAGGCGAAGCCGTTTATCGCGTCAAAGGCGCTACCGGTACGTTGCTGTTAAAGCAGGCATTGGCGCATTTTGCTTCCAAGGGGGCGTTAGACATCGATACGCTGGGTGAAAAAAACGTCGCGGCATTAGTGGATGCCGGTTTGGTCGAGGATTTATCTGACATATACAGGCTCACGAAAGACGACCTGTTGCAGCTCGACCGATTCGCCGAAATATCGGCCCAAAAACTGATTGACGCCATAGCGGCTAAAAAGCAACCGGAGCTAGCCCGATTTATTTATGGTCTGGGCATCCGTCACGTCGGTGTACAGACGGCAATCGACTTGGCCAACCAGTTTAGGCGACTCGATAATCTTGGATTGGCCAAACTTGATGAGCTGAAGGCCGTGGATGGCGTGGGAGATATCGTAGCCGATTCGATTTATCTGTGGTTCGACGAAGACGAGAACAAAGATTTGTTGGCCAAGTTCCGGGGGCTAGGTGTATGGCCGGAGGATGTCAAAAGTGTCGGCGGCAAGTTGGCCGGACAGAACTTTGTTATAACCGGTACGCTCGAAACCATGAAGCGCGACGAAGCGGCCGACAAGATACGAACCCTGGGCGGTACCTTCCAAAGCAGCCTCGGCAAGGACACGACTTACCTGGTGGTCGGCAAGAACGTGGGCGCCAGCAAGCTTACCAAGGCCAAGGCCTACGGCACGCAACAGATTACGGAACAACAGCTGATGAAGATGTTGGAAAACTGATGACGAATCTGACGTTTATCACCGGTAATATTCACAAGGCTGAATACTTAGCCAAATGGTTGAACGTACCTATTCCACATTACGAACTTGATCTGGACGAGATACAATCGCTCGACTCCCGCGAAGTTACGGCCCACAAAGCCAAGCAGGCTTACGAAGTTCTTGGTACGCCCGTTCTGGTCGAAGATGTCGCCCTAACCTTTACGGCTATGGGGCGGTTGCCCGGTACGTTCATCAAATGGTTTTTGGATGAGCTGGGGCTGGACGGTCTGTGCAAATTGGCAGATGGCCTTGAACACAGGGGTGCAGAATGCACGATTGTGTACGCCCTATACGAAGGTAAAAAGATGGAATATTTCGAGGCTCGTCAAACCGGCAGGATTGCCGATACGCCAAAAGGCACGGGTGGTTTTGGCTGGAATGCTGTGTTCATCCCCGACGGCTCTCGGCAAACCTACGCAGAAATGGACGAAGCCACTTTCAAGCAGTGGAATATCCGCGCTCATGCTATCGAAAAGCTGAAATTATACCTGGACAAAGCCGGCTCTGCCTAACGCCGAGCTAGCTTGACAATCCGTCCGTATCGGTTATGCTAAAGGTAATCGTGCGCACAAGCGGCGCGAGAAATAAAAATTTTCAAAACAAAATTTGCATCCATCCGCCGCAGGGTGGGCGCGCACGAAACAAATAAACCCGGCTTTTGCCGGTTTATTTGTTTCACTGCCCACACTGCAAACGGGGCCCCACAAAATGCCAACGCAGTGCATTTTGTGGGGAGAGGAGGAATGCCACGAAACCTTGCTGAGTCTTTGGCTACTTGATTGCCAAGGGCTCAGCAAGGTTGGGGGCAGCGACGACGAGGGCGCGCACGAAAAGATAAATCAGCCATAGGCTGGTTTTTCTTTTCATATCACACTCTGGGTAAGCACATCTGTTTATCGAGTTTACCTGCTATACTTGAGCATAAGGACAAATAAGCATGATCAAGTATTACTACAAAAGTCTTCGGACTGCATCAATCCAGGAAGCAGACGATTATAAGCGGGGCGCCTGGGTCTACGTCGAAGCGCCTTCCGAGCACGAAATCGAGCTTCTGGCCGAGAAATTCAAGTTGGATAGGGGTATCTTGCAGGATGCACTCGACACAGATGAAATGCCTCGCCTCGAGAAGGAGGATGAGGTTAGCTACATCTTCGTCCGTTTCGCGATGATGAACGAAGAAAAGGAGCTGGTAACCATGCCGCTCCTTTTTGTTTTCGGCAAGGAACTGCTGATGACGGTGTCGCTGGTGCGTTTGCCGCCGTTAGCCATGTTCATCCAAAACAAGATTGAATTCGCAACGACGCAACGTGCCAAGCTGGTGCTGCAAATCCTCAACCTGGTGTCGGATCATTATGATAACTACATTGCCACCACCAGCAAGCAGATCAAGCTGATTCGCGCCCATTTGCGACGTCACGCCATCAGTAACCGAGACTTCGTCGAGTTCGTGACCATCGAGGACGAATTGAACGAGTTCTTGTCCGCCCTGGTGCCCACTAACGCCACGCTTAGGCGCTTGATGCTCGGTCGTTATATGCCTTTGTTCGAGGAGGACCAAGACATCGTCGAGGATCTGCTGCTCAACAACGAACAGTCGATAGAGTCTTGCAACAGCAACCTTAAGTCGGTTGCCAACATTCGCGAAGCGTACAGCTCGATCAGTGCCAACAACCTGAACCGGACCATTAAAGTTCTGACCATCGCTACGGTTATGATTGCCATCCCTAACTTGTTCTTTAGCATGTATGGCATGAATCTACCGTTGCCGCTCCAGAGCCACCCATGGGCTTTCCCGGCACTTATCTCTTTCAGTTTGGCCCTACTGCTTGGTGTCGCCCTGTACGGTCGACGCAAGAAGATATTCTGAGTCTTTAAATTAGCCCTGCCATCTGTTAAAATTACTCTGTTCTCGGATATAAACAAAATCTTAAATCAAGCCGAAGGCTGTTTAAGATTTTGAGAGGACGACCGTAGCCGTGAGTCGAAGTTTTTGCGATACTTCGCAAAACGAGACAGAGGCGTAAGGGGGACGAGGGGATATAGCTCAGCTGATTAGAGCGCAGCGCTGGCAGCGCTGAGGTCCGGGGTTTGAATCCCCGTATCTCCACCAAATAAAGAGTCGGTCCATAGGACCGGCTTTTTGTTTGGTGGTCCATTCACGCGGGATGAAAACCCCACCCGCGTAGCAGGGGGTTTGGTGTAGTGAAGGCTCTCGCAGGAACTTGTTCCGAGAAAGCTGAACGGAAAAGGCCGAAGGCCGCTATCCCCGTATCTCCATGGTGCAGCGGAGCAGGACGTAGTCCGCTATCCCCGCACCCCAACCCGCAATTTTTGTTCGCATGATTACCGGAGGTGTACAATGTAGACAGAAAATAACCGGGAGATGTCTGATGGAGTTTGGATTGTTTGTCGCCATTGTCGTAGTACTGTTCATCCTAAGCGGTATCAAGGTCGTCAACCAGTACGAGCGGGGTGTTGTTCTGACACTAGGTAGATTTACTGGTATTCGTAATCCTGGACTGCGTGTCGTGGTGCCAATCTTTCAGACAATCAGGAAGGTAGACGTTCGTTCTACGCCGATAGATGTGCCCAAGCAAGAAGTCATTACTCGCGACAACGTTACGGTCGGTATTGACGCTGTGGTGTATTTTCGCGTCGTGAATGCCGAGAAGGCCGTGCTCGAAACCGTAAATTACGCCTATGCGACTAGTCAGTTCGCCCAGGCAGCACTGCGCGATGTGGCTGGTAACGCCGAGCTGGATGAGCTGCTAAGTAAGCGTGAAGAAATGAGCACCCAAATCAAGCAGATAGTCGATAGTGAGACCGACAAATGGGGTATCGATGTCGAGAACGTCAAACTTCAGAACATTGAACTGCCACAAGACATGAAACGAGCCATGGCCAAGCAAGCCGAGGCGGAGCGTGAGAAGCGCGCCAAGATTATCGCTGCCGAGGGTGAACAGCTAAGCGCCGCTAAGCTCGGTGAAGCTGCCGATATCATCGCGCAGCATCCTATCGCCCTGCAGTTGCGCAACCTGCAGGTGCTTAATGAGATCGCTGTCGAGAAAAACAGTACCATCGTTTTCCCGGCCCAGTTCCTGGATACCGTCAAGAGCGTGAAAGATTTCGTGGCAAAGGAGCAGTAGATGACAGCGGACCATCAGGAAATCTGGTTGTTGACCCACTGGTATCCCAGTAAAGACGATAAGCGCGAAGAAAAAAGTGAGCACAAGATGCAGGCTCATCGAGCCGGTAGGTCCTTGGTGCTCGAGGGTCTACCATCCGACAATGGGTCATACATGTTCGCGCGCCTGGTCGAGAACGACAACGAAGACATTTACAGCGGGACATGGTACGAGTCCAGCGACCCGCATGGCCCGTTCGGTGGCGCCCAGTACAGCGGTGCTGGCCAATTGATGATGGATAAATCTGGCAACAAACTTTCCGGCATGTGGGCTGGGGCTGGCTATGATCGCGAGGCTAAAGAAATGCGTATTTATAGTGGAAAGTGGGAGCTTAAAAAGCTTCCGAAAGAGGCATAAAACATGGCGGATAATAAGAGTCACCAGCATCGTGCTTCGACATCGATGCTCAACCGAATGCGGGCGGCCGTACTTGGCGGAAACGATGGCATTGTATCAATTTCTAGCGTCGTACTTGGTGTCGCCGGAGCAAGTGATGAGCGAGGCATAATCTTTACGGCCGGCCTGGCGGGCCTGGTTGCTGGTGCGTTATCTATGGCAGTTGGTGAGTATGTCTCAGTGAGCAGCCAGCGTGATACCGAGCGTGCGTTCATTGCCAAGGAAAAGCGGCGGCTGCGCGAGGACCCCGAGCACGAGCTTGAGGATCTGGCTAAAGTATATATGGCAAAAGGCATGAGTCATGCCACGGCTCGTAAAGTTGCTGAAGAGCTGACCAAGCAAGATGCGCTGAAAGCGCACTTAGATGCAGAACTGAATCTCGACGAGGAAGACCTCAATAGTCCTATGGAGGCTGCCATTGCTTCACTGATTTCCTTTACGGCTGGTGGTCTAATCCCATTCATTGCGATTATGCTGGCGACACCTAGCTGGCGATTCGGTGTTACGTTCGCAGCGGTAGTGGTTGCCCTGACCGGAACGGGCTACATCAGTGCCTCATTCGGCGGGGCTTCACGCCGGCGGGCCATTTTGCGCGTGGTAGTCGGTGGTGCTATTGCTATGGCGGCCACGTACGGCATCGGCTCGGTGTTCGGTACGGCCATACAATAATGGATTGATATATATGTTTGATCGGCACCAACTACCATCAACCTATTACCGTGTATCGCTCAAAGCTCTGATTTTTGATGAGCAAGATCGCTTACTCGTGTTCCAGGACTCAAAAGGTGAATGGGAAATGCCGGGTGGTGGCTGGGAGCACGACGAGGAGCCTGAAGCATGTCTAAGGCGTGAAATCAAAGAGGAGGCTGGACTTGATCTGGTCGAGATCAGCGCTCCGGTATGTATGTACGTTGATCACAGACCGCCAGCCTACTACAAGTTGAGCATAGCCTTTCGGGTGCGGGTAATGGCGGGAGTCCCCGTGCCGGCGGATGATGATATAGTCGCATATCGTTACGTAACACGTGAGGAATTTTTGGGGCTTCCATTCCAATTATCCGAAAAGACAGTGACTAACCATGCCGAGCAAATTTGGTCAATAGTTGAAACTTAGGCCCCTTATCTGTAAAATTAGCTAAGTCTTGCCAAGTGCGTGATTTCAATCACGGCTCTTTAGCTCAGTTGGTAGAGCAGAGGCCTGAAGGGCATTTCGGCGGAGCCGAATCAGAAAAAGATAGTTCCATTGGGGACGCAAGGCTCATTAACAATCATCATATGTACCATCGTCGTACGACAAGTACGGCTCTTTAGCTCAGTTGGTAGAGCAGAGGCCTGAAGAGCCTTGTGTCCCCAGTTCGAGTCTGGGAGGAGCCACCAAAGAAAAGACCCCAAGCATTGTTGGGGTCTTTTCTTTGGCCGGGCTACGTCCGGGGCTCGAACTGGGAGTCGGCGTAGCCGCCAGTTCGACGCCAACGTAATCACGCGCAGATGCTTGCATCGAGCATGATGAAATGCGCGAGCGAAGCGAGGTCTGGAAGGGGCCATTTAATGCAGATGCTGATAAAACGCAGTGAAATAATCTTGTCAACCGGCTTATGACCACTGATAATTTGACATCGCAACAACATCCCGGTGTATGCTGATAAGGCTAACAAAGGAGGGTTCATGCGATTAAAGTACAATCAGTACTCGCTCTCGCAGGGAGTACGTAAAATAAAAACCAAGACAGCACTAGTGCTATCAGCAGTTATGCTGGCAGTCGGCAGTGGTGGAGGACTAAGTCTCGCAGTCTTCGGCACCAGCCATGCAGCATCCGACGTGGTGGTTAGCGGCAATACATCGGCTGGCGAAAATCAGCCGGGGTGGATGTTTAACCGCGATCTTTCAACATCAACACCGTACTCATTTGAGTTTGGCAACGCAAGCACGGGCGTGGGCAGCCTTTACGTCCAGCCCATAGATGGCTCTAATGCTAATAATAAGTTTATTGCCGAGAACTTTTACCTAAGTTCGGCAGATGACTTTAATTCGTTTTCGTACGACTTCAAAGAAGCCGGTACGACCAATGCAACGAGCTACAAGCAGTTCTATTTGAATGTATACGCTAATCTACCAGGTCAAGATGTCGACAATTTTTACGATTGCCGATTCGATTTTGTCCCTACTAGCGGTTCTACTAGCACCTTTACCACCTTTACTGTAGACAACGCCACAGTAGCTACAAGGGTTGGTTCGCATGTCTCTGGTTGCCCGGCGAATCTCGGTGGACTGCCTAGCGGTTCGACGATTCGAGCCTTCGCCATAAACGTTGGTGATACTAGCACAAGTGACACCGGCCTTGCCGGCTACCTGGACAATGTCGTGGTAAACGATTCTAATGGTGTTGTTACGTATGACTTCGAGCCTGTAGTGGCTCACGGTGAAATCACATCACCAACTGCCGGTCAGCATGTCTCTGGCACGCTTAACCTCGCTGCTACGTACCAGGATAACGAGACGACAAATCCTGATGGCGTACAATGGGCCGTTCGTGAAGGCACATGTGCCGCCGGCACAAGTACTGTCTTTGGCAATGTCGACGGACACAGCGACGAGTTTACCTGGACTGACAATGACTTCAGTTCTACGCTCGATGTGCGTAATGTAACGCCGGGTGAGTACTGCTTCATCTTCAACCCAGTTGATGACCCAGGCCAACCAAACGTTCGCGAAACCCAGACATTCTACATCGACCAGTACTACGCCCAGGCGAAGACTGATTGTAAGAATGGTGGCTGGATAACGCTGCACGACGAAAACGACGGTTCGTTCAAGAATCAGGGCCAGTGTGTGGCTTACGTAAACCACAACGACCAAGTTGGTAAGGACGACGATCACGCTCGTAATCGTTAATACGTAGCTGGTCTAACAAAAAATGCGCGGGGAGACCCGCGCATTTTGTTTGTTACTGATCCGCGTATTTGTCGCGCAGGATCTCGTTCCAAAGCTTCTGATCCGGTGTGGTATCTTTCAAAAACCTCGGAGTGACGCTTTTGTCGCGCCTAAAAAAGCTTTTTATGGCTTCCACTATGTTCTCCTCCCTAGTGTTGTGCCGCCTCACGCAGACACCATACCACCTTACCGGACTGAGAATGAAAGTCAACCCCCTTACGCTTGCATTATCAGACGACGACGTCGTGGCGACGGACGAAAATCCTACCTATCAGGGCGACGATTATGCCGATGATTACCAGGGCTATCAGCGCTGTCCAGTCAAAAACCCCGGTCGTCACGGTACCGGTACCGGTCACGGTAGCATCTTGGCCAAATATTCCGGCAAATGGCGTCACGAATGGTGTACTCCAGTCGTATATCCAGTTTACGAACGCGCTGTCAGGATTGGCGCCAAATAGTCTAAAGATAAAGCGTAGCCCAACGATCGTTTCGATAAATCCGCCAATGGCATAGATGATTCCTGCTAACATACCGTATTTCCTCCCGTTTACATACCGTAGTTTAGGCTGTGTTTAAGCTTTGGGCTGTTAAATTTCCGAGTAGAGGCCTCACAGGTTGGCAATTTACCGATGTTTTGCTACAATCTTTCAGTACTGCTAACACTGTTAGATAGGTGCGCGGGTGTAGCTCAGTTGTTTAGAGCGCATCCTTGCCAAGGATGAGGCCACGGGTTAGAGTCCCGTCACCCGCACCAAAGAAAGAGTCCAGCTATGGCTGGGCTTTTTCTTTGGTCATGGATTGACGAGCACTAATCCGTGGCCGAATCAGAAAACAATTTGCCACGGCGGCCGTAACCAGCTTAGCGGCGGATGTCGAAGTTAGCGAGTTGGTCGCCGGCGGCCAATAAGTGCAGGGCGCTTTCCTGCACATAGGCTTTGTGCCCGTTCTCGTCGCCCTGCCATTCGGGACTAAGAATCCAAGTGACTATGGCCGGAACGCGATTGATTTCGGGGTGTCCTGCGGTTGGCTCTGACTGGATGCTTACTGAGTGGGACGCGTGGACGTGACCGGCCGTAGTTAATATGTAGCCTGGCTCATGATGTTCATATCCAACGGCCGGAGATGAATGATGAACGGATCCGCTGAGCATCCAGCCCTCGGCCCATTGATGGTACTGGCCTGTGTCGCTATCGTCGTTGAAGCGACTATAAATCGGCAGGGTACGGATACGCCTTTCCAGGAATACGGCCGTTATATCGGCAACCAGACTGGCTGCTTCTGCTCGCCTCTGTGCATCCTCAAGGGCACGCAAGCGTGGTGCTTCGTCCTGCTTACGTACTTCGTCACGAAATCCCATATTACTCCTCCTATACGTTTAATAGATTATAAAGCTCTGGGAGCACGGTGGCTGCTATGAGTTTATGCCCCTCATTTCCAGGATGTAGATGGTCGTATGAATATAGTGAATCTGAACCGGCTTGCTCAAAAGCGGGGCGGATAGGCACGAATTGTATATCCTCGGACTCAAGGATGGTCCTAAGTCGTTCTTCGTAAGTTTTGACGCGCTCGTCGGAATACTCTGCGCCCTTGAATACCACAAGTGGTTGTCCGATTGGTGGAGTTCCGACGAACAATATTTTGTCGGTATGGGTCCTGGCCTCACGAATTATGTCCCTGACATTTGTTTCAAATTGCTCAATCGATGTTTCGGGCTTGTCGTCACTGATGCGCTCGTCATTCGTGCCAAAACTAAAAATAAACACGAACGGCCAGCTGGATGAGTGGCGGCTGTCTATTTCGGCTGCCATGCGCTGCAAAATCTTTGTACTGCTATCGCTGCCAATACCCAAATTTATTACCTGAAGTTTTGTAGAGCCTTGTGATTCTATGACTCGTTTGTGCGCTTCACGCTTAATTAAATCGACCCAGCCAGTTTCGGCCCACGAACCATAGGCAATGCTGTCGCCAAAAACGAGAATCCTCATGTGCTAATCATATTCTAATGGAATATTTTTTGCCACCGGTGGTAATTGCGAATGTAAATATGAGTGCGTTGATTTTTGCTATAGTTAGCACATGGAATTAAAAATACAGTGTGCCGGATATGAAATTGCTGCCGATTGGTACGAAGGCGCTGACCCTAATAAGATATTGATCGTTTTGCCAGGCTATAGCTCGTCAAAGGCTAGACAAAAAATACACGCCGAGGCAATGGTACAGGCTACTGGTACGAGCGCCTTAGTCGTTGACTTTAGCGGACATGGAAACAGCCCATTCGAGTTGCGCGATACACGCCCGGCGCAGCATTTTCTTGAGCTGATATACGTTTTTGACTGGCTGAAGCAAAAATACCCAGAAGCGACCATTTCTGTTTCGGGCTCGAGTTACGGGGGCTTTATGGCGGTGCAGCTGACGAAGTACCGTGAGTTCGCGAATCTTGTATTACGGGCGCCGGCCATCTATAAGCCGGATGCATTTTATGATTTATGGTCCATGCGGATTGATAACGAAGAGGTATATAACGCGCGGATGCGTGAATATCGTCAGGATACAGAAGCCTTGTCTAAACATCCTCTGCTGGGTAGGGCCGCTGCCTTCAAGGGCAGGGTACTGGTGGTCGTCCATGGAGACGACGAGATCGTACTGCGCCCAGTAACCGATGCGTATACAAAGGCGTTTAATGCGGACAGTATCATAGCCGAAGGGTTCTCGCATGTCGTTGATGTGGCGGTTCGCGACCCTGCTAAACTGCAGGATTATCAAGATCGAATTGCTGCTTGGCTAAACCAAGCCCAGACAGAATTGTCTTAACATCAGCAACGGTGCTGCGCTATGAAAATCGTCCCGCACTCGCGGGGTTTTTCATGTCCGGTGCCAATAAATCTAGTGACGATGTATTAAGGACGGGCATCGTGGCTGACTAATCACTCATTGATTATTGACGAGGCATTCCTTGGTTTTTTGGCAGGAGGATTTGTTTTACACATAAAAAGAACCGGCCTAGACCGGTTCTTGGGTTTGACTAACAATCAACTATGGTTTGGTTGATGAGAGGTCGGCCATCTTGAGGTACAAATCATTGATGACGACGTAGCTTGGCAGACTCGAAGTCCAGTTACAGTCACCGGTGATCGCATCACCGTAGGCAAATGTCTTGTCCGTCTTCCAGCGGTCGGGGGGCAAGTATGAACCGCTCGTCCCACTCTTGTTTGAAACGTATACTGTAATTTTTGCTAGAGTACAATCACTGGACTTAAGAGCGGTGGCATTTGAGGTGGGTTTGGGGCTGGTGGGCGTCGGAGTCTGGTTGGCAACTTCCTTCACGGCCGTAGTTTTAGCTTTCTCGGCGGCTTCCTTGAGCGCGTCTTGCTTCTTTTGCTCGGCAAGTTTCTTGGCGACGTCGGCATCTTTGGCTAGTTGCTCTTGTTTGGCGACCTCTGCCTTATGATCTTGGGCTGCCTTGACCTTCATGTAGGCAACCGAGCCGCCTGCTCCTACGGCTACAACGAGCAGGACAACGAGCAAAGCTGCAAATCCGGCTTGAGTGTGTTTGGTATTTTTCATAGGATGTTCCTGCTTATGGTTATACCTACACTTAGCTTAGGATACTTTCCAGATTATGCAACTACTTAGGTCAAGATAACAGACATAGTAACCGATGTTGAGGTGGTCTTCATGACACGAGACACTTTTTCCGGGCTACATCGTGTCGTAGTAATGGTATGATGGAAAGACTGATTACCCCCTTTCACCAACACATACATGAACTACATCCTGGCGGCTATATTTTCTAATCTGTCATTTGCTATCGGCGACAACGTGACGGGCTTATTGGCTCGCAAGAATAAACCATTGCAACTTGGCTTTTGGTCGGCCAGTGTTGCATTCGCCGTCTTTCTCGTCCCGTCACTTACGATTTTTTCGCATGAGCTAAACAACATGACACCAGCCAATGTGGCAGTAATGCTTGCCATCAATGTGCTGGTCGAGTTGGGCATGTTGTTTATGATGATTGGCATGGTGAAATCTTCGGTTACGCTGACGGGTGTGGTGGCGGGATCGTTCCCGGCGCTTACGACCGTGTTGTCTCTGGTGTTTTTTGGCGAGACGGTTGGGCTGCTGCAGGGGCTAGCTATCGCGGCAGTGCTGGTCGGAGTCGTGCTGTCTTCGATGCATGGATTGGCACGACGACTGATCAAGGATTTGCACTCCAGCGGTGCCATATTCGCTTTTGGGGCATTCGCTTGCTGGGGCGTCTACTTTGCACTCGTACGTATTCCCATAGAGCAGATTGGCTGGTTTTGGCCACAGTATAGCGCCACGATGGTAGGAATCCTGACATTCATCCTTATAGCAAAGTTCACGAAAGACCGAAGTATCTTTAAGCGCCCAACGATGCCTGGGCTGCTGATATTGACGGCACTGCTGGGAATAGGCGGCGGTATTCTCTTCAACTATGCGATTTCGAGAGGACCAACCGCCATCGTGGCGCCGATAGCCGGCAGCTCACCGGCAGTGTTCGTCGTATTGGCATATTTCATCTTTCGCGAAAAGCTCAATAAGAAACAATGGGTTGGTATTGTGTTGGCGGTGAGCGGCATAGTTTCGTTGTCGATCCTCAGCGCCTAATGGGCCTGGGCTAGATGGAGAATCTTCGATATACTGTCAGAGTCCATGATATGGCGCCTTGGCGGAGTAGTTACGCAGCGGTCTGCAAAACCGCGTACACGGGTGCAAATCCCGTAGGTGCCTCCACGTCGGAATCCGTTACAACCCCGCCAGCTTGCCGGCAATCAAGTGGCCGACAAACTGGCGGGGCCTAGCACGATTCCTCCTTACGGATTTCAAAGCTTAGCTTTAAAATCCGGATCTTCAGACGTCAAGTACCCGTCCGGAGAGCCGAAACACTTCGTGATATGGGCGAGTGGCGGAATTGGTATACGCGGCGGACTTAAAATCCGCTGACTGAATAAGTCTTGTGGGTTCAAGTCCCACCTCGCCCACCAACCAATAACCTCCTTCGGGAGGTTTTTGGTTGGTCAAGGCTGGGACTTGAACGCCAATGCCGGTGGCATTGGCCGGGCCCTTGCTCGGCGACCATGGGAGCCGAGTTGTCGTTCGAGAACATTTTGTTCTTCGCGACAAGGCAAGTCCCACCTCGCCCACCAACCAATAACCTCCTTCGGGAGGTTTTTGGTTGGTCAAGGTGGGGATTTTATACCGCTTGTGTATAATTACCCTTATAAGGTCGCTAACCGAGAATAGTAAGTGGAGGAATGACCATGGACCCATCTAGCAAACCAAATCCGGAAGACCAAAAGCCATCTGAGACAAACCTCGATAATGAGACCGAGCGCCCGGTCGTGATTGATGAATCCGGTAAGACCAGTGAGCTGGCGAATCCCTTGGACCAAGCAGCCGCCTCGTCGACAGTTAGTTCATCCGCGCTCGCTGCTGATACGACGAACGCTCCGTCGCCCTTGGGTGGTCAACCGGTCGTAGGCCTCGAAAAGAAGCGCAGAAGACTGTTTGCCAAACCCGTTTTGCTAGGGGTCGGCCTGACGCTGCTGGCGGTGGCTGGTGCGGCCGGCTATTTCGGCTACGTCGTACCCAATAAACCGGAAAATGTCTGGAATGCAGCGCTAGTAAATACCGGTAAGGTCTACGATACGCTGACCGAGTTTGCCACTGCGCAAGAGGGGGGCAAGACCGGCTCAATCGTAGATGGTTCGTACAAGTTCACGGGCGGCCTGGTGTCCGACGGAACATTCAGCGGCAAGAATGCAGCGAACAACTCTGAATTCAAGGCGAATATTTCGGCCAGTGGACTCAAGCTGGACATAGAAATGCGCACCATCGAGTCATCCACGGGTTCGCCCGACTTGTATGTGAAGGCAAATGGCCTGAAAGGCCTTGGCATGTTGCTGGGCGGTGGCGACCCCTACTTTGCTGAAGCGTTCAACAAGATCGATAATCAATGGTATTTCGTCGATCACACGCTGTTCGAACAAATGAGTAAATCGGACAGTACCACATCTATTTCCCAGAAAGACACCAAAGCCTTTATGGCAGCCGTTGGGCAACCAAGCAAGGAATATTTGTTTACGGATAACGCCGATAAGGTCGTCTTCGTGCCAAAACAAACATTGCCAGCGGAAACACGAGATGGCCGGAACGTGTATCACTACAAGGTCGGCATCAACAAGGATCGTTTTAAGAAGTATCTGAACACCCTATGCGGCAATCTCAAGCAAGATAAGATAGGCAAACTCGTATTCCAGGCGGGTAAAGCATCGGGCGAAAGTTGTGACAACTTCGCAAAACGTGCCGATAACATCAGTAAGGATGATACGGCTGACGTTTGGGTGGACCGACGGACTAAGCTTGTACATGCCGTGCGTTTTACTGACAAGGCAGAGTCGAACAATTACCTGGAGCTCAACCAGGACTATCAGGGCGGCAGCCAGTACCCGTTCGGCATCATCATTGGTGATGCTTCGGGCGGGGCACCAATGAAAATCGCATTGAAGGGAAACGTCGATAGCGACACTCGCGTGCTAGTACTTAAGGGTGATGTATCCAGCGAAGGTAACAAGGGCACGACCGGTACATTCAACCTAACGGTTAAACCAAATTCGGACACGAAATTGAAAGTTACCAAGCCAGCAGGCGCTAAATCGTTTGCCGAACTACTGAACGACCTGGGTTTGAGTACGCTGCTTGGGCAGTCAGGCCCTGGCGATATCATGGAGCTGAACGACGTCCATACGTCGACGCTGTAATGTCCGCGGATATATACCGATGTACTACTGCTACAATTAAGATATGCGCTTGATAGAGATAATTCGGAATTACCCGGTCCGCGCCCTCGTTATTGGTGGCGCACTATTGTACGTCATTTCGGGTTTGATGTGGTGGAATGGCGTATACCTTAACCCCCAAAGGGTGTTCGATGATATGCTGGCAAATAATCTTTCGACTAGGAGCGTGACCAAAAACATCACCCTAGAAGCTAGTGGCGAACAGCTGACGCAGACCGTACGACTGCAGTTGGGTGAAGCCAATGCAGCCTTCTGGTTGGTGACCGCCAAATATGATGGCAACAGCGTGACGACCGAAAGTGTCGGCACGCCCCAGGCCGATTATGTGCGTTACACCAAGATTGAAAGCAATAACCAAGAGGCCATAAAGCAGTACAAGTCTGCCCTAAATCAATGGGCCAAGAGTATTGCTCCGACGGAGACGGCGGGCGGACTCTTTCAGCAGGCACTACTCGATATCAACTATGCGCCGGTCCCACCAGTCGGCTATGTGATGCCAGACTCGCGTAACCAGATGCTGAAATTCATAAGAGAGCACAACATATTTAGGCCGGACTACGAAACTGTCAGAACGGTGGCGGTGGGCAATCGGCAAGCGTTTGAGTACACGGTTATGGTGGAACAGGCGCCATATGTGCGACTGATGCAGTCCTTTGAAAAAAATTTTGGCTACAACACATTGAGTGACGTCAGCGCGACCCAATACCAGGGCCAGCCAGCTGACAAAATCGTCATGGCCGTCGATAAGCTATCCCATCAACTCGTGCGTGTATCCTATGAGCGTACGGGGTACACCGAAACGTTCAGCGGTTATGGCATAGCTCAACCCATCCAGATTCCTTCGCGCACTATACCGCTAGATACGCTGAGGCAGCGTCTGGGCGGCTAAACTGAGGTATACTAAGCCAATATGCTGCATTCTTTGCTTACTAACCTCAGAATGACCTATGGTTGGCAGT
This sequence comes from Candidatus Saccharibacteria bacterium UBA6224, assembly GCA_002441585.1. Lineage (GTDB taxonomy): Bacteria > Patescibacteriota > Saccharimonadia > Saccharimonadales > UBA4665 > UBA6224. The sequence continues at coordinate 130,133 of DJWS01000008.1, forward strand.
CGGCGACCGTCGTCGCGAACATGCTTGACCAGGCACGGTACAACCCTCTGCGCTATCTCGTCCGTTTTTGGTCCACCCAAACCTACACCAGTGTGAAACTGCGTCCGCTAGACTTGGGCGGACGATTGCTAGCGGACGTTGTGAGGCTTTTCATGATAGCCCAGCTGGCTGCCGGCCTGTGGCTGACTTGGTACGGCTTGCAGCATCAGCGATTCGAATTGGAGTTCTTCGGCCTGGCAATCATAGTCAGCTATCCGCTCATTTGGGCTCATTTGGCCCCGCTCATCACTATTTTCGGGCTACCATTCAAGCTCAAGTCTGTCGGTAAGCGGATATTGTGCCGAATGCTCGAGCGGCAAGTGAAGCGATTGCGCGCCAGGCATGATTTTGCAGTCGTTGCCGTAGCTGGCAGTGTCGGCAAGACATCGACTAAGCTGGCCATCGCCGATGCGCTGAGTACGGCTCGGCGGGTCCGCTACCAAAGCGGCAATTATAACGATAGGCTGACTGTTCCACTGGTCTTTTTTGGCCAAAGCTCTCCTGGACTGTTCAATATCCTAGCGTGGCTGAAAATACTATGGCAAAACCGTCGGATGATCCGGCAAGATTTTCCCTACGACGTGGTAGTGGTCGAGCTAGGTGTCGACGGCATTGGTCAGTTACAGCACTTCGAATACTTGCAGGCGGAGCTTGGTGTGCTGACAGCAATCGCGCCCGAGCACATGGAGCAGTTTGGTAGCATCGAGGCGGTCGCTGCAGAAGAACTAGTGTTGTTCGACCTGTGCAAACGTGTGCTAGTGAATATAGACGACGTCGATGCGAAATATCTGACAGGTCGGGAGTATGTATCGTACGGCGGAGCGGGGGCAACCTACGTCATAAAATCGGTTCGACCAAACAAAAAGTTGGGCTCACAGCGAGTGACCTTCGACCTGGCTGGCCGTAAAGTGTCTTCGCCCATTCAATTCGTTGGTCAGCACGGGGCCAAAGTGGCCTTGGCTGCTGCAGCGACAGCTTGCGAGATGGCTTTGTCACAAGAGGACGTCACGAGCGCTCTAAAGAATCTAAAGCCATTCGCTGGACGCATGCAAATATTGTCCGGGCAGAATGGCTCGACTTTAATTGACGATACTTACAATGCCAGTCCGTCCGCAGTGGCGGCCGCGCTTGACGTCCTGCGTGACGCCAAGGCGACGCAACGCATCGCCATACTCGGCAGCATGAACGAGATGGGTGATGTTAGCCAGTCAGTACACGAAGATGTCGGCAGACTGTGCGATCCGAAGTGGCTGGATTTGCTGGTAACGGTCGGTCGGGATGCGCATGACTACTTGGCACCAACTGCCCAAGCGGCTGGTTGCCGAGTGGAGTCATTCCTAAATCCACGTGAGGCTGGCGAATTAGTGAAAGATAAATTGACCAGCGGTAGTGTCGTGCTGGTCAAGGGCTCGCAATTCGGCGTCTACACCGAAGAAGCCCTAAAGGTTCTGCTAAAAAACCCCAAAGATGCAGAGAAACTGGTTCGTCAGTCGAGTCAGTGGATGAAGATCAAGCGTCGTCAGTTCCGCGGTCTTTAGCTAAGCGGACAAGATGATCGCAGAGCTTGGTCATGTCATAGCCGGCAACTTTGGCGGCCTTGGGCAATAGGCTTTGATCAGTCATGCCTGGCAAGGTATTAGTTTCTAGCACAAACAATTCTCCGGCATCCGTGATGATCATATCCGTGCGGCTGAGGTCTCGGCACCCGCATAATTTATGGATATTTTCGGCCAGACGTTGAGCACGGGCTTGTGTATCTTCGCTGACATGTTCCGGCGGGCATAGTTCCTGTGTAGCGCCATTGTATTTGTTCTGATAGTCGAATTCTCCATCCGCCGGCGGAATTATCTCGATGATCGGCAATGCCTGGTCGTCCAACACGCCAACCGTGATTTCGCTTCCCGAAATGAGTTCCTCGATCAGCATATCGCCATATTTTTCTAGTGCCTTTTGCATGTCATCCCACGGGGCATCATGAACATCGCGGACTATGAAAGTATCCACGCTTGAACCTCCATCATAGGGCTTGAGAACGAATGGCTTACGGACAAGTTCATGCTGGCGTAAACCGGTCGTATTTGTGATGTCACCTTTGGGCGTTAGGATGTCGCGTGCATCGAGCAGGCGTTTATAGGCTGATTTGTCGAACGTGAGTCTGCAGGACTCTATACCAGAGCCGACGTAAGGGATGCCTAGCGTTTCGAGCTGTTGCTGCAAGGTGCCATCCTCACCGCCCTTGCCGTGGATTATAGGGAAGGCGGCATCGTAGCCCATAACCGACTCTCGGGTAAGCTGGCCGGTACTAGGATCGTGCAGTGTCGTGTTATGACCCGCGCGTTCCAGCGCGGCCGAGACAGCCCGGCCGGACCTGAGAGATACTTCTCGCTCATCTGATGTGCCGCCGGCTATGACCGATATCTTCATAGCGCTAGTATACACGCGTGCATACCGACGCCCGCCCTGGTCGCATCTGTTACAATAGGGCTGATGAAACGTTATGATCCTAAAGAGATAGAACCCAAGTGGCAGCAGACTTGGGATGAGACCGGCCTTTATACGGCCGATCTTAAGAGTGCCAAACCAAAATACATTGCCATGAGCATGTTCAACTACCCCAGTGGTGCTGGTATCCATATCGGTCACGCCATGAACTACACTATCAGTGACGTGAAGGCGCGGTTCAAGCGCCAGCAAGGCTACGAGAGCTACCACCCGGTCGGTTGGGATGCCTTTGGTTTACCGGCCGAAAACTACGCCATCAAATCGGGCGTCAGTCCGCAACAAAGCATGGCGACCATCATTCCGGACTACCACAAACAGTACAAGGCGATGGGTTGGAGTAACGACTGGGAAAAAGAAATCGCGACGCACTTGCCAGAGTATTACAAATGGACGCAGTGGATATTCATCCAGATGCACAAACATGGCCTGGCCTACCAGGACAGTCGTATGCAATGGTGGTGCACCAAATGCCAGACGGTTCTGGCTAACGAGCAGGTGATTGATGGCAAATGCTGGCGCCACGATGGACCGGATGACCCCCTGGTCGAAAAGAAAGAAGTCAAACAGTGGTTCTTCAAGATAACTGATTATGCCGATGAGCTGCTGGATGCCATCGACGCCCTGGACTGGACCGAAACGGTCAAGTTGGCCCAAAAGAACTGGATTGGCAAAAGCAAGGGTGCGGAGGTCGAGTTTGCTATCGATGGCTCGAAGCAAAAAGCCACCGTCTTTACCACTAGGCCTGACACGCTATTCGGTGCGACATTCTTGGTGCTGGCGCCAGAGCATGAGCTGGTGAAAGAAATAACGACGGCGAAGCAAAAGGCGGCCGTCGAGGCCTATGTCACGGAGTCCGAGAAAAAATCCGAACTGCAGCGACAGACCGAGAAAGAAAAGACAGGCGTATTTACTGGGTCGTATGCTATCAACCCGGTCAACGGCGAGAAAATCCCTGTCTGGGTGGCCGATTATGTATTGGTGGGCTACGGTACGGGTGCCATCATGGCCGTCCCGGCGCACGACGAACGTGACAACGAGTTCGCCAAGAAGTTCGATTTGCCTATCGTGCGGGTCGTCCAAAACGATGTCCCGGACGATGTATGCTCGTCTGACGAAGGATCCATGATGAACTCCGGTGAGTTCGATGGACAACATTCATCCATGGCGCGTGAAAACATCGTGAAAATGCTGGTGGAGCAGAAAAGAGCCGCCGAGAAAACCAATTTCAAGATGCGAGACTGGTCTGTCAGTCGCCAGCGCTATTGGGGTGCGCCGATTCCTATCGTCAACTGCGAGAAGCATGGCGCTGTCCTGGTGCCCGAGAAAGACCTGCCGGTGGTATTGCCGGAGCTGGACGATTTCAAGCCCAGTGGCGATGGACGCAGTGCTTTGGCACGTGCAACCGATTGGTTGAATGTTACTTGCCCAGAGTGTGGCGGTCCGGCAGAACGCGAAACCGACACCCTGGATACCTATATCTGCAGCAGTTGGTACATGTACCGCTATCTGGACCCACGCAATCAAGAAAAGATCTTTGACAGCGAAGTCGTGAATAAATGGGAGCCAATAGACTTTTATAATGGCGCCGACCATGCCACGGCTCATTTGTTGTATGCCCGGTTCATTGGACACTTCTTCAACAGACTTGGCTTGGTCAACGAGCCTGAACCGTTCAAGCAGTTCCTCTTCAACGGTAAGGTTACCGCAGCTGACGGTCAGATGTTCAGTAAAAGCAAGGGCAACGGCATCGACCCGCTCGAAATCATCAACCAAGGTTATGGTGCAGATGCGTTACGAATGTATCTGATGTTTTCGGCGCCACTCGAGGTCTGGTCCCGTTGGGACCCCCAGGGCGTTCCCGGAGCGCACCGCTTCTTGTCACGACTGTGGACCTTGGTGCAGGAATATCTGGCGGCCGACGAGCAACCCCTAACAGACGAGCGACAAAAGCAACTACTGCGTGTCACGCACGGCATGATCCGCAAGATGACCGTCGACATCGAAGAGAATCGCTACAACACGGCCATTGCCGCTGCAATGGGCGCCCTGAATGATATGTACAAACTAAAGGCCGAGGCCCTGGGCCGGAATGATACTTGGCAACAAGCTTTGGAAAGCATCGTCGCCTGTATCGCCCCATTTGCCCCCTACATCGCCGAAGAATTATGGTTCCAGCTGGGCCATCATTTGTCTGTACACAAGGATACTTGGCCGGCCTGGAGCGAGGAATTCCTCGCCAGCAATACGCTAAAAATTGCCGTCCAAGTAAACGGCAAGCTGCGGGCGACGATAGAGGTGCCGAGTGATGCTGACAAGGAGTCGATAGAGAAAGCTGCGCTAGCGGACGAACGCGTCAAAGCTCATGTGACCGGCGAGCCAAAAAAAATCATACACGTGCCAGGCAAGCTGATCAGTTTCGTTGCCTAGTTAGCGCTGGTTGACCCAGTCGGGAAAGTCGAGCGGTTCGGTTGGTTCTGTCCGGGCATGCCAGACAGGATCTATTAGATGTCCTTGAGTTTGCCGAATCGTACCATCGGCATCTTCAATCACGACAGCTACGGCATTTTCAGCGGCTAATCGTGTTGCAGCCTGGCCAGCCAAAGCATCAAGATGCCTAGACTCGTTTGCTGTAAGATCCTCAAAAGTCGGTCGTGTGTCACAACTCTCGCATCCAGCTTGAGCGGCGGCAGGGACGGGGCGAGGTGTCTTTTCGACTGCTCGACGAGCCTGTTCCTGGCTAAAGCCGGCGGCCAAGAAAGCTTCCAAATCAGGTGTTTCGGAATAGCCCATTGCTGTCTGAACTGATGGAATATCATGACTTTGTATCATGGCGAATATATTACCATAAAACAACACGTAAGTCAATATCTTGCGAAAGGCGTTGAGCCAGGGCCTTGTTTTCTGGTATAATCTACCGAAGTTTATACACTAACCTATGAAGGAGGTCTGATTCTATGGGTAAGCCAAAGAAACGAACCAGCCCACGTAAGACCGGTACTCGACGTAGTCATCTCGTACTCGAACTGGCTCGAAAAGTGAACAGCAAATCGCCAATCAAGGTTCGCACCACGCGCCGCGAATCCGGCAAAACTGCCTAACAAGGCAACCGAGCTGCGCTATAATTAAGCGCAGCAAGCATAAACGGAAGGCTTAACAAATTATGGCATCAAATCGCCACCTCGGTCGTATCATTGCACTGCAAACGTTGTACGAGCAGGACTTTCGGCTGTCGGCCGATGATGCCACGTTTGATCTCGATGAGGTGCTGGAACGGAACATCGCTCGTTATGAAGCGATGGTCGATGATACTAAATTCATCGTTGCCCTATCACATGGGGTATCGGAACAGGCAGGCGAACTGGACGCCGAACTCCAGCCAATCGCGCCGGAGTGGCCGATAGACCAAATCGCACGTATGGACCGCGTCGTATTGCGTATCGGTCTGTATGAGCTCAAGAACAGCAAAGATGTACCGCCGAAAGTGGTCATTAATGAAGCGGTTGAGCTGGCCAAGGCATTTGGAAGTGAGAACTCAAGCAAATTCGTCAACGGTGTGTTGGGAACGGCCTTGCGTCAACAAGATGCGGCCGAGCCAAAACCAACCACCAAAAAGGCTGCTACGAAAACAGCCAAGAAGAAGCCTTCAAAATCTAATGACAAGGAAGCGCCTATTTCATGAAACGACCCAAACCCCTACAAGGTATCAAGAAGTTGGTTGGCGGCAACAAGCGTCGGCCAGCCATTGATGAGGTCGTGCACGAAACTACATCTGGCGGTATCGTCTTTCGCCGGAACGCTGAGGGCAAACTGGAAGTGCTGCTGATTCGTGACGCCAAACGCCGCTGGACCATTCCGAAAGGCCACGTCGAGCCAGGCGAAGACCCCGGAGCGACGGCCGAGCGCGAGATTCGGGAAGAGACCGGCCTCCAGGACATGGAGGTGTTCTTTTGGATTGGCAAGGTGAATTTCCGCTACCGACGGATGCACACGTTGGTGCTGATGACGATGAACATATATTTGGTCGAAGGTCAGGGTGATACCAATAAATTGGAACCCGAGGAGTGGTTGACTGATATCAAATGGCTGCCCGCCCAGCAGGCAGTTGATGAGATTGCTTACGACGATATCGGTAAACTGATCCTGCTCGGCATGCGCAAGATTCGCGAAGGCAAACTGCTCTAGGAGCTTCAAGGGGTAGAGGGTATAATATCTACCATAACGTAATCAGGAAATGCTAGTAACCAATTGAATGCAGAGCGCGCCATAGAGCGCCGGTCTTCAATCCATCGGTTAGTACGACAAATATGGATGTAAATGCATACCACGCTTTCGCCAGGGAAAAACTTGGCGTAACGTTCAACGACATAGAATTATTAATAACTGCTTTCACTCACCGCTCCTACCTTAATGAGCACAAGAAGACGGTGCGCGAGCACAACGAACGCCTGGAGTTTTTGGGCGATGCCGTGCTCGAGTTGGTGACGACCGAGTTCCTATTTAGCAATTACAGCGATCCCGAGGGGACGCTAACCAGTTGGCGAAGTAGCCTGGTGCGCACCGAAAGCATCAGTAATGCTGCTAGTCGTTACGAGTATGAGCCACTATTACGACTGAGCCGGGGTGAAAAGCGGGGCAGCGAGCGAGCTCGCGAGCAAATCTTAGCTAACACCTACGAAGCCGTGCTAGGGGCACTGTATCTCGACCAAGGTTACGATGCCTGCAAGCGTTTCATCACCGAGAGCCTACTTGGTACATTCGATGAGATACTTAAGTCAGGTTCATGGATGGATCCCAAGTCCCACTTGCAGGAGCTTGCGCAGAGCGCTGATGGTGCCACGCCGGTGTACCGAGTGCTGGAAGAGGTCGGTCCCGATCACGAAAAGCTATTTACGGTCGGTGTATTCGTCGACAACAAGCTGAAGGGCGAGGGAAGCGGCCCAAGCAAGCAAATTGCCCAGGTGGCGGCCGCAACTGCCGCGCTCAAACAATATCAATAAGATATTCTGGACATACCCAAGGAGCCCAACCCTAACCTGTAATTGACAACAGGGGTGAATTTGGGTAAAATACAACGGATTCAACAAGTTAAGAAAGGAACATAGGGATGTTAGTCATTCGTATGCAGCGTACTGGCCGTAAAGGTCACGCTCAATTCCGCGTTGTCGTTCAAGACAGTCGCCGGACCCCTACCAGTGGCAAGATAGTGGCCGCCATTGGAAGTTATAACCCTCACACTAAGACCGCCACGGTCGACAAAGAAAAAGCCAGCTTTTATCTGGAGCATGGCGCTCAACCGACGGACCGAGTCGTCCGTATTCTTAAGGCTGAAGGCGTGAAGCTGCCGGATTGGGTAAAACAAGCCACCAAAAAGCAAGGTACTTTGCGCAACCCTGAAAAACTGCGCAAGAACCGACCGGCCGAAGCTGCCACCGAGGAGACCCCAGAGGCTGAGGCGCCCGCTGAAACACCCGCAGAAGAGCCAGCCGCAGCCGAAGTCGCTGAAGAAACAGCTGCCTAGGTGTTGGATTCTTTACGGTAAGGGGGTGCTGGCGTTCTGCTATAATGCCCCCACGTTCGGTTAGATAATTCTGAGGAGGATGATATGGATAACAGTATTGACCAGCAGTTTGTCGAATATGTCGTAAAGTCACTCGTCGGCAAGCCAGAAGAGGTAAAAGTCGAGCGACGGATCGATGAAAAAGGCGTTTTGTTGGAATTGACGGTAGACCCCGAAGACCTCGGTCGGGTAATCGGCAAGCGTGGTGCGACGGCCCAGAGCTTGCGCACGCTGCTAAGGGCACTTGGGACCAAGAACGACGCCCGTTACAATCTGAAAATTGTCGACAACGGCGTAGCACCGACCGGCGGCACCAAGACCACATCTGACGATAGCAGTAAAAGCTCATCTCAGTCGGCGACCAAATTGAATGACGACGATGATGTGTCACTAAGGGACGACGCCGACGAGGTAGAGTCCGACGTGGTCAGCAAGACCCGCCGTGAGCTCGAAGAGCTCGACGATCTCGACGTATAGCCAAGGTTATCGTGTAACTTTCCACAGGTCGGAATTATATACCGTACCGTGGGGTTGCAATGATAAACCGCCTACGTTATAGTGAAACCCAGTCGAACAACGACAGAAACTTTCCAAAACAAAAACGGCTAAGCTCATGCGAGCCAATCAAGGCGAAACCGCTCTGGTTGGGAGCTTTATGTGACAGAAGGAACCCCGAAAGGGGTTCTTTTTGGTTGGTGTGGTACACTAACAGGGATGAAATTATCAAAAACAAGTCGAAAATGGCTAATAGCGGGCGTGATTATCGTAATCACCCTAACTGGGGTGGGTGTTAAGATAGGGCTATTACGGCATAGGCCAGTGCGCGCCATTGACTGTGCTTCTATTCTCGGCCAATTGCAGCAACAGCGTGATCCGTTGCACGAACTGACGCATGACGAAGCTGTGTGCATGGATGCAAAATGAAAATCCAAGTCATAACCCTATTTCCGGAAATGTTCGAAGGGGTTTTTGCCTCGAGCATGTTATGGAAGGCAAGTGATCGCGACATAGTCCAGTACGAAACAATCAACCTGCGCGACTTTGGGCTGGGCCCACGCCAACAAGTCGATGACACGCCCTACGGCGGTGGGGACGGCATGCTGTTGATGGTGCAGCCACTACTAGCGGCTATTGAGGCGGCTAAATCACGCGTCGAGCCGGGTCGCGTTGCCAAGGTCATGTTGCCGACGCCGCGCGGCAAGCTGTACAAGCAGTCTGATGCCAAACGATTAGCCGCTGCCAACGAGGACCTCATCATCATTTGCCCGCGCTATGAAGGCTATGATGAGCGGATTACCAAATGGGTCGATGAGCAATTCTGCATCGGTAACTATGTGCTGACGGGCGGAGAGATTCCGGCAATGGTGATGATAGATAGCGTGGTGCGTTTACTGCCTGGCGTGCTGGGCGGCGAAACCAGCGCCGAGATCGAATCTTTCCAGGACGACGACGAGAACATCGAATTCCCGCAATACACTCGGCCGGCGGATTTTCAAGGGCTACAGGTGCCAGACGTCCTGCTGTCTGGCAACCACGCCGCCATTGAAAAATGGCGTGCCAGCGAATCCAAGCGCTGAGCTCATTCACTTTGCGGGGATGGTGGCCTATACTGAGTAAGTAAAGAGGAGGGTCTATGAAACTATCTATTATCAAACCTGTCTACGCGCACTGTGATTTGCCGTGCGGCGTTTATGATCCGGCCCAAGCTCGAATCGAGGCGCAGAGCGTCAAGGCGATCATGGACAAAATGGAGCACTTTGAAGGTGATGACCGGGTACGCGCCCTATTCATCAAAGAGGAACGCTCCGAACTTGTGAAGCATCATTTGTGGGTGTTGTGGACAGATTATTTCAAGCCTGAGCACCTGGAGAAATACCCTGATTTGCATGACAAGTTCTGGAAGGCGACCAAACAGGCCGGCGAATGCAAGCATCATAGCGAACCCGAAGAGGGACAGAAACTCCTGGACATGATCGATGAAATTGCCGACATCTTCTGGGCTACCAAAAAATCCTAACATAGCGAAGCCTACGCGGCTTATTATCCGGCGGATAGTCGGTGACAGTATGGCGCCGACGCTGCAACACGGACAACTTGTCGTGTTCGCGTCATCTGCGAGACGGCCAGTGGGGGTGGGCGATGTTGTGATGTTCCGTCACGACGGTCGGGATAAAATCAAACGCATTGCCCGCTCCGAACTCGGCCGGATTTATTTGTTGGGCGACAACCCTGAGGGCAGTACCGACAGCCGAACTTTCGGGTGGGTCGGCGCCGAGACGGTCGTGGGTGTCTTGGTCTGGCCACGTCGAAGCAGCAAGACCATCTAGACTAGATAGTGATTATTCTAAATTGTGGGTGTGATTACTCTCGCGTAGCGGTGTTTCGCGCAAGCGCAGGGCAATTATAAGCGCTACGACAACGAATGGGATTCCAATCAGGAACATGTCGCGGAATGACTTAACGTAGGCGGTCAGGACATCGAAGCGCAACTCGGGTGACAAATGGGCGAGCTGGCTGAATCCGCCGGAAAGGCCGGAAGCGACATGTGCGGCAACATTATTAGGCAACATCTCCTGTAGATGGTGGCCGAGTCGGGTGATGAGTATAGTTCCGAAGACGGCGCCGCCAAGCGCGCTACCAATGCTGCGCGAAAATGCAACCGTCGAGGTGGCCGTGCCCATCTTGGAGCGATCGACCGAGTTTTGAACGGCCAACGTCGGTACTTGGAACAACTGGCCGAGCCCAAGTCCGATGACGAACATCCACGAAGAAAGAACCCAAATATTGGTGTCGATCGCGACATGGCTGAACAGCCACATGCCAATAATGAGCATGATGGTACCGATGATGGGGAAGTGCCGGTATCGACCATACTTGGTTATCAGCTTGCCGGAAGTCATCGAGGCGATGAACATCCCGGCAACCATCGGCAGCATCATGAAACCGGATTTTGTCGGAGAGTCACCCCGGACGATTTGCTGGTACAGCGGGATGTACAGGATGGCGGCGAACATGGCGATACCCGTGAAGAACGACAACAGTGTCGAAACGGTGAAAATATCGTTTTTGAACAGGCTGAGCGGAATGATCGGTTCTGGTGAGCGTCGTTCGCGCCAGATGAAGAAGGCGCCAAAGACGACCGCTGATATGCTGAGGCTGATTATTTCCCACGATTTCCAGGCGAAGTCGACACCGCCCCAGACCGTGACGAGGATGAGGCTGATGACCGACAGGGCGAGCAAACCGGCACCGGCGTAGTCGATGTGGTTTTCCTTTTGTTCTGGTTTGTGCAGGTGTAAGCGGGTTGCCACCATGCTGAGCGCCAAAATTCCAAGCGGTATGTTGATGTAGAATATCCAGCGCCAACCCGCTACGCCGAGTATGGTGTGGGCGCTGGCAAAGACACCGCCTAGGACCGGCCCAGCGACGCTGGATATACCGAAGACCGCGCCAAAATATCCCTGATATCGGCCACGTTGCCGCGGCGGGATTACGTCACCAATTATCGCTAGCACCAAGCTCATCAATCCTCCCGCGCCAATACCCTGCAGGGCCCGGAACAATACTAGCTGGTTCATTGTTTGTGCTAGGCCGCAAAGTGCCGAAGCGACCAGGAAGATGACGATCGAGGTTTGGAATATTTTTTTGCGACCGTAAAGATCGCCCAACTTACCGTATATCGGCGTGGTGATGGCACTGGTTATAAGATAAGAGGTGGCAACCCACGACAATTTTGTTAGACCGTTCAGGTCGCTGGCAATCTTGGGCAGGGCGGTCGCCACGATAGATTGATCAAGTGCGGCCAATAACATCGAAATCATCAGCGCGGACATAATGAACATGATTTCAGCGTGCGAACGCTCACCATCCCTGGTGGCCAGGGCTGTTTTGGCTGCAGCGGATTTTGCGGTCATACATTTGCCTCGACATGGTCGCCAAGGTCATCGGCTAACTTCTTGAACAGACGAGCGAATTCAGAACGCTCATCTGCTGGCCATTTCCGCATGGCGATGGCCAGCTGCTCAAGCCGGGCTTGTTGAAGTTTCTTGACGCTGGCCCTGCCGGCCTTGGTGATAGTTATAAGACTGGCACGTTTGTCATCGGGGTCGGTATTTCGGCTGACCAGACCTTGGCTTTCCAATTCCTGAACCTTACGCGTTACCGAAGGGGCCTCAATTCCCAGATATGAGGCAATGTCCTGCATACGACAGTTGACGTTCGGGCAATGCAGGATTGCCTTGAGCAGGGCGGCACCAGAACGGTCAAGATTTACGCCGGATCGCTCGCGCAGGATTTCCCATGTCTTATGTTTGAAACTGGCACGGTGAAAGGCCAGCATGGCTTCTTCGATGACTTCAAACTCCGGCATATCTTTTGGCATTCGCCCAGCATACAACACTTACTTAGCAAAAGTAAATAATAATCACGAATCGATTTATCTATACGATAGGCATGCTGATTTACGAACAATGCGCCAGGACAAGTTGGCGGTGATAAGACCCCTGTAAATCGGCTACGATCTGTTCGTGTTTGGCTGTCTCTTGGTCGAGACGGGCCATATAGTTGCTGGGGCTCAAGACTCGGGCAACAACCCCGGTACCATGGATAACGAAAAGAACATGTTCGTGTCGTGCGTTTTCGCTAGCGATTGCCGTGCGATAGGCTTTGGTGGCTGCTGCCTTGGCAATTTGGTCACAGACAAGTTTAAGGGCCGCGCTGGCCTTGGGACTGGCAGGCTCCGGCAATGGCATGACCGCCTGAACAGGCTGATCTTTAGCTGGATCGACCGAAACGGTCGTGGGTGGTGTATCTTTTGTGGTGGTAATGCTGACATGTGAGGCGGCAGGGGTGGTGCGCGATCCAGTAGTCGCGACACTCGCTAGCCCACCAATCATGGCAAATAAAAGTAAGCCCAATAATGCATTTTGTTTGACGACAGTGCGCAAACTCACTACTCGACTCCTATTCCACTAGCCGTATTGACACAATTTGCTGTGCCTGCGCTCGATACGCACATTTTTACCATTGTGTAATCATTTTATCCTACTGAAGGATAGTTCATGTAAAAAATCTAACATTACAGATACGACGTGGTATTGGTATACAATACGCCTAAGAGGAATAGCTGATATGAAACAACCCCATGGTTCTACTAGCGGAATAGTACGCAGCTTGAGCGAGCACCGCAGGCTTGTGGTCGTTGGGCTGCTACTGTCGGCCGCCGCCTACGTGGTCATACCGCAACTCGGATTCTTAGATAATAGCTGGTCAGTTTTGCTAGAGAGTGATTGGCAGCTGGGGCTGATGGCGGTGGTTGCCTTATTGATTAGTTATGCGGCAGCGACGGGTATATACACTCTGCTGGCAAGCGTCAAGCTTGGCCTAAGGGATACCTATATAGTCCAGATGGCCAGCTCATTCGCCAGCCGCGCACTACCGGCTGGCGTGGGCAGTCTGGGCGTAAACTACTTATATTTGCGGCGACGCGGCCAAACGAAAGTTGGGGCAGCATCGGTGGTGGCCGTGAATAATACAGTAGGCTTTATCGGTCATGCCTGTTGGCTGATGGCGGCCATAGTGTGGCTGCCCGTGGAACTAGCACAGTTGCACATTCCAGGGGGTATACTGCCAATCGTTTTTATTGTGGGAGCGTTACTGCTATTGGCGGCACTATTTTTATGGCATCGGACCACTATGGTGATCCGTAGCTTCATACGGCAATTGGAACAATATAAGCGCATGCCGTGGCGACTGGCCGCGGCACTTGGTTTCTCGATTATCCTGACCGGTTCCTATATTGCAATGTTGTGGTTGTCGGGTCGAGCGACGGGGCTCGAGGACTTCGAAATTACTTCGGCGATTGTAGCCTTGACGGTGGGGATAATAGCTCAGACTGCCACGCCAACCCCCGGAGGGCTTGGTGGGGCTGAGGCTGGGTTGGTGGCGGGACTTACGCTAGTCGGTCTGCCGGTTGTCCAGGCCGTCACCGTGACGGTGTTGTACCGAGTAATCACATATTGGTTGCCGCTAGCAATCGGTTCGGTCGCTTTCTGGTGGTCACTTCGCCAAGGCTACATCAGATAATATTTATTGATATGAGACGTACCAGGGACTAGGTGTTATACGCATGGTTTCGGCTGGGCTAAGAAGCGTGGTGTCCTCGTCGTAGAAATTCTTCCAGCCGAACTTGACGTTCTTGGGCTCCTGGCGAAGAATTGCTCGCCAGGTATCTTGCTTTTGCGGTTGGCTGCCCTGACCGTCCATTTGTATCATGGTAGCCAATTCCGGGTGGCTGGTGTTCAGCAGATCACGATTGGGCAACATGTCGGTCCGGAACTGGTGCAGCAAGAACAGCTTTTGGGGTAATTTATTTTCCCGAGTAAACTTAGCCAACCAATCAGCAGTCGCGTTGACTTCGGTGATAGGAACATTGCCGATTTGCCGGAGCGGAATCTGAGTCGGAGTCAGCCGCCACTCCGGGTCGAGCGCCAGCCCGACATTAGGCTCCGCCAGTAAAGGTGCAAGCTCTTTAGCCTGTTTCAAAAAGTCGGTGCGACCCGATTGCAGGTCAAGTACCACGTAAACGCCATGGGTTTTAGCCACCTCGATCCATTGGCTTAGCACCGAGTTCGGTATGGCCCGCGAGTAATCGTTATCTTCGGTAGGAAAGGCGGACGCGACAGTTGCGATGATTTCAAAAGTCGGTAATACGGTTTCATTGGAGTGGGCCTGGTACTGCTTGGCGAGCTGTTTCACTCGCTTAACCGAGGCCTCGGGCCCCTGTTCGCCAAGTACTCCCAGCACTGGTGCGCCCGGCGAGCCGTACAGCGCCACTAGCCGATAGTCTGGCACTAGGGTTCGCCCACCCGCCGGAAACTGATATGGAGCGACACGTGGTCGGTGAGACCGTGTGATGGTCAGGGTCTTAGTGCCTATCACGGGTTGCCAGTATGTACCGGCCAGAGATAATAGCCAAACCAGTAGCAGTAGTTGAGCAGCGGAGTACCAGGAAATTTGCGGGAGACGCCTCTTCATTGAACCATGATAGCTGGCATATTCGCCGATGGCAACGCAGCTATGCTATTTGTCGGGCGACATAAGCGTCGCGGCCTTTACGAGGTTGCGTTGTCCGATTGCGAAATCAAGTGAGGTTAGGGCGCTTTCGTGCACTGCCTGACCATGTAGCGTGGCGACGCAATCGAGCACCACCCGTACCGGAATATTGTGGTCGAAAATGCTCATCGCAGTAGCGCTGACACTGATATCGGTAAATACGCCGGCGATATAGACCTCATCATATTGCTTGATTATCGGTAGGGTTTCGTCATTGACGCAGTTGTAGGTGCTGCGCCAGTAAATTGGCAGATTCAGCGGCTCAATTTCTGGGATAACATCCGTCTCGTGGGGATCGAAAAAGTGTTCCCAATTAAGCTGTGTATAAAAAAGACTATCCTTATCATTCTTAAAGCAGCAATGAATGATGTCGCCATCGAAGGATTTGCACAGCCGGACAGTTCGCAGCATGACAGCCTCGGTGGCAGTCCGGTTGCGCCAGCCCTTCTGCATATCAATGACCAGTAGGAGTGATTTCATGATGGGTATATTATAACCATCTATCAGTCCAAAAAACACACCCACCTGATGCGAGGTGGGTGTGTATGCCTGGGATTGTGGGGGCTTAGCTGTTGTCGCGATCGCCCATCATGCCCATGCCATGATGTCCGCCAAATCCACCGTGGGAACTGCCGGTCCCAGCGTGGGGGCCGCCGCCCATGAGGATACCTTGCAGTTTGGTCAGATCAATACCTTGCTGCTTGGCCCATTCTTGGAGCGTGGCTCGGTCCTGCTCCATTTTGGCTTGGCGTTCGGCCGGCGTCATATCTGCAAATCGACTCTGGTCTGCCTCTCGAGTTGCCCGCATCTCTTTAATCTTGGCTTCGATAGTCGTTTTTTGCTGGGTCGTTATGGTGCCGTTATCAACAAGCGTCTGCAGTCGTTGTTCTGCCTGGGCTTGATGTTCGGCTTGATGCGCGGCGCGGTCTTCATCGAAAACCTTTTGGACGTCGCGCGTGTTTAGGCGAAACCTATCGGCAACTCTTTCGACTAGCGTTTGCCTTTCGGGCGTTGCTGCACGGGCATTGTTAGATGTCAGGGCAAGGCTCGTGACACTTGCAAGCCCGACAGCACCTAACACGCCACCGACTAACAGCGAACGTTTTAGGATTCGTTTCATATTAACCTCCCTGTGTAATATTATAGGCCGGCTATAATCTTTCCGGCGTTTCGGGCTAAAGATACTGAAGTCGTTCGTGCAAGCGTCCTAACACAACGCTTGCATAATACGCCCGTAACCTGAAGGATTGCTTATGGACCTTTGCTGCTTCGATTCGGCAAAGACACCTGGTCAAATTGGCGGCAGAGGAGTACAATCTCGAGTATTATGGGTTTATTCGGATCAGCTCCTAAGATTGTTATCGTCGAGGACAATGACGCCCTGGCAGAAATCTACAAGACACGCCTCGAGATCATCGGCTATAAGTGTTATGTCGCGACTGATGGCGAACAGGCGCTGGCGATGATTCAGCAGGAGAAGCCCCATCTGGTGCTACTAGACCTGATGGTACCCAAGATAGCTGGCGATCAGATTTTGGCAACGATGCGCGCAAGCGATTGGGGCAAGGATATCAAAGTGCACATCATCTCGAACTTGAACGAAAGTGATGCCCCGGCAGGATTGCGCGAGCAGGGCATAGAAGGCTATTCGGTCAAAGCAAATTTGGCCTACGATGATATCGATCAACTGGTCAACAGCATTCTCGGCCCGGGCGTCTAGTCATCCGTCTTTGCATAAAATCTCGTTTATAGACTAAGAAATTGGAATATGTAATATACCAAATAGGCCGGCCAGACTATGGCCTTCAAGATCGCTAGGATTACAAGCCAAAATGTACCCGAGTGAAAGTGCAAGAAGTATATCAGTGCACCAACGAACCCAAAAAACCACACCGCACCTGCGTTGTTCGGATGCGTGACGTCTGAACGCTTATATCTATTGCTGGATGATTCATCTTTGTCGGCCATAGCTCCTCCTTTTACTGATTGTGGTCGCGCTGCTTTAGTTCCAGGGACAATAGTAGGGCATTGCAAAGATATCTGCAGTAAAAATCCATGCCAAGACTGACCAATATGGGCAGTTTATGGTCTGTCCGATTCGGGTAGGGCTAGACTTGGAGTCTCTCGATTTTGTCTAGAGCTGGCAAGGCGAACAGGACGAAGGATAACTCGCCGCTTGAGAAGTCGTTGGATGCGGTTATGCTCACGCTAGACCCCGTCGACCACTTGTAATCACCGGATTCATGCAGCGTTTCGTGGATGTGTCCATGCATGGTAAGTAATGGGGATTCATTTTCGATGAACTCACGAATGGCAATGCTGCCGACGTGTTGCTGCCCATCCTTGAGGTATTTGTTGTCGGGAGCTACCATGTCTAGCGGCGTGTCGAACGGAGCCTCGTGAAATACATAAATCGTTTTTTTGGGGTCGCTGAGCTTAGCCAAGTTAGCCAAGTCATCTCGAATCGTCGATTGCCTATCGATATCCGTGGTGTAATCGACCGCGTAGTGCTTACCGTCTTTGGATGAATAACCATGGTCGCGGAACACCTTGTGTGTCATAACCCCCGGCCGTGTATCCCATTTTTCCCAATCTTTGTGCTGGAACGGCGTCAACCCAACGTACGGATAGCCGGCCACGTACAATTCTTGGTCTGAAATCGGTAGCTTGGCTACTTCATTATTCAGGAAATGTACGTTCTTTATGTTGGCCTGCTTCACTAGCGGATAATTGCTTATAAAATCATCATTACCAAAAATGAGATATACGTTGGTGATTTTGCCAAGTTCGGTCAGGTACCCGAGGAAATAATCGTTGATAAAATCGGCCTGCATCTTGATGGTTCTGACCTTGTTTTCCGGAGACCATGACCCGCCGTCTTTCGGCAAGATGTCGCCGCACAAGAAGACGAAATTTACACCACGCTCACGGGCCAGGCGTTTGATCTTATCGTATTGGACTTTGTTACCGTGGACGTCGGCAGCTGACAAGCAGAGATATTGTTTCATCGTCTTGATTTGTGGGGTCTGATTTGCGGCCAGTACTTAGCCAGGGTGCCAAAAAGTTGCTGAACAACCACTGTGGGGTCTAATTGCACGAAATCTCCAACAGCTTCCAGGCTTCTGCGGCTAGGCGCTTGGACGAACCGCTGCTCGGACTTAAGGTCCGAGGAACTATTATTATACATAAGCGTATCAGATTGCATCTTATCGAACTCTAGGCCGAGCACCATGACCTCTGTATCATAATCTGAGGTCTCGCTATCCAACTCTTCGTCCGGCCGTATCTTGATAACCTGATCGGCGATGATGTCTGGTTTTGCCTTACCGTCTATGTAAACCGATTTGCCGTTCAGCACCATCCTGCCGGTTTGAGGTATATCAGTGACAGTACTGCCGTCCTGTCCGATGCGATCACTTCGGCAGAGAAAGTCGATGAGGTGAATATTGCCCGTTTGATCTATCCCGGGTAAGAAATATTTTCGGTCGCCAGTTTTGGCATGCCGGCTGGGCCGGAATTCGGTCGCGTACGGTTTTTCTGTGGTAGGGTAGTTTTCGCGGAATGCCGGTTCGCTCATATGTAGGCTAACTTTGCGCCCGTGCTGGCTTCGTATGGCAGTGGATACATAATCAATTCGATGTATGCCCCTGGCGGCAACCAATCCCGGCATCAGAGAATCTCTTAAATCGGGTGAGATATCACTGAATTCACCGACGACCGTGAAGTCGATGTCGGATGTGGGCGTTAGTAGGCGATCGGCCATGATGCTGCCGTGGACAAAAACAGATTGGCCATAATCGTGAAGACTATCAAAAAACTGGAGATCGACCGCAGTCAATCCAGCGCTACCAAGCAGCGTGGCAACTCTTGGGTTATGGAGGGCACTACGACCTTGCTCGGTATCAAAAGGGACTACTTCGTTATCTCTATATGCCATATATGTATATAATACCACAAAACCAAACCTTGTGCAACTAATTCTTTGATATTCTGGGGATGAGGATTTGCTTCCTGGACGTCATGGGGGTGCTATGCGATATTCACTGTATATTCACGCCGATCATCGTAATTTAACCGAATACTCTTTGGGGGGTCGGGCTAGTCACCCACTTCCGTGCGTACCTGTAATTGTCCGCCGGATAGGGTCAGTGTTATTTGGATTTCGGTGGAGCCCTTGAAGGTTACTTCCACATTGCTGCCGCTAGAGCCTCCTTCATAGGTGTATCGCGGCGCCGGATTAATCGATATGACGTAAATCATGCTCGAGGTGTACTCTACACTAATCGATCCGCCACTGGTTGAAATAGTTTTCGAGCGTCGAACGGATGTCTGCGGAGCTGTTTGGGTTGTTGAGCCGCTTCTTCCGCTGAAGTCGTCCGGGTTTGTTGGAATCGTTTTGTTGATCTTGGGCACCTTGGGCTTCGCGATAACTTCAAAGTCCTGGTATGGCAGAGAATTATAGTACTCGACATAAGCGACGACTCGATATTTTCCCGGGCGATCGAAGAGATGATGCCAGGGTGCGAACGTACCCGAAGCCGAACCGTTCGCGGGCACCCGCACCTGTCGGTTCTCGGCGATACAATCTTTCAGGTCTGCTCGGTCATGGATACGCTGCCAGGAATCATTGGTCCAGCGGTAGACCTCCAGGGGCTCGCTAGGGCAGTGATTCGTGACGTAAATCGTGCTATTGAAACGATTATATACAGTGAATGTCACAGGCTCACCTACCAGATATTTGGAATGAGGCACCACCAGCTGAACATTTCCAGCGGGTATGCTGTGAGTGCCAATGCGATTACTGAAAAGGTATAGCCCAACGACGCTACCCGCTAATACAAGTGAGTAAATGATAATCCACATGATGCGCCAGCGTTTTTGATCGTAGACGTAAAGCAACTCGCCTTTCATATGGTCTTTGCCCTCCAGAGCCGATGCATGATACTTACTGCGATAATCACGCCGAAACCAATCCATATGAGGCGAAACCACCCGCGCGCTAAATCAGTTCCGAGATAAAGGGCATGAACGAACACGAATGCGATGACGAGATACGACAACAGGTGGGTTAATTTCCACAGGGCTGGCTTCTTTTCTACCCAAAGCAGTGATGTGACTATGATGGCGATCGACAAATAAAATGCCAAAACGCCCAGCGCCACGTACAAGGAGCCCAGCTGAATGCCGAAGAGCGTAACAGGGCGATAATCTGATAGCCAGGGCACCAGCACGTCCCATATGTTGAATTGTACGAAGTGATCAAATAGCAGCATCACGATGTGGGTCAATACGGCCACACCGAAGGTGATACCGAGTGCGCGATGGGTTGCCCAGGCGGTTAGGGGCTCGAGGTAGCGGTATGTATAGCCGGTTACTTGTCCGATGCCGGATAGTATCAATATTACCAGCGCGGCGGCCGCGACGAGTCCGCTGGCACGAATGAGATACCACGGCCATGATGTCTTGGCACGCGTCAGCATGCGGTCGCCTAGGCTCGGTCCAGGGATAACCTGCACCTTAATGGTATTGCTGGTATCGGCGGCCGAAGTCATAGTCGGTGACATGGTGGCGAACGCCCCAAAAAACAGAGCTAGAACAAAGCACGCCATCAGTACCATCCTACGCACGGGCTTTCTCCTTGATTCGCAGTTGTTTCCCGAACGCAATTTGTTGGCCGTCGAGTGTTTGTAGTACGGCCGAACTGACGCCTTTTGATTTCAAAAATGGCACCGCCTCGCGGCTGCCAAGTATGACAGCACAAGAGGCAAGTACGTCGGCTTCCAGTGCAGAGGAGGTGCAGACTGACGCCAATCGGATATCTGAAGTCGAGGGTTTTTGGGTGCGAGGATCGATTATGTGGTGCCAGGCGTGACCGCCTCGCTTGCCGGTACGTTTGGTTGTTCCAGATGATGCGACGGCAAATATTTCATCACTTCCTGTAGTAAAGGATGTTGCCAGTGTTGAGTCCATTTGTCCGGCATTCTCGATGTCCACCGACCAGAAATTCAAGTCGCTATCCATACCGCGGGCTACGATGTCGCCACCCAGCGAAAACCAATAGCCAACAACACCGTCTGGGACATACTGGCTTAGTAAGTCTGCCAGGTAGCCTTTGCCACATCCACCCATATCAATAGCTGCACCGTAAGGTATTTTGGCCCAATCTTCGCCAAGCTCTAATTTGTCCGCCGAGAAGACTAGTCGCCGTGAGTAATCTGGCTGACTATCGGCTTCGTGGCCGGGCAGGAATGACCTGGTGTATCCGGCTCGTTGCAGGGCTGGCAAAATGAATGGGTTGTATAGGCCGGCGGTGAGCATCGACATACGCTCAGAGGCGCGGAGTAAGGCATGAAATTCCGGGCTGATGCTCTGCTTGTTACCTCCCAATCGATTGAATATCGAAAGTTCACTTTCGGGTATGAAACGGCTGAATTGGCGTTCGAAACGGAAGATAACCCCCCACAGTATGTCGAATAATTTGTTTGCGACCGGCTCTGAGTATTCGGATACCACGACCAACGTTACATCTGACCCGAGTGCTCGTTTGGTCTGGAAATATTTGGTCAGCATATCTTTACTCCGCTTGCTGTTGTTGTGCAGGTTGGAGCGGGTTGAGGGGCAGGGGCTGGTGCTGGCGCGGGGGAGGATGTAGCCGTGGTCGGTGTTTGGGTAGGCGTCTGGCTGTTTTGCTTTTCCGCGGCTGCTACTTTGGCCAGGGCGGCAGTGACCGCGCTTGATGGGGGTGCATTATTCTTGAGCGCTGGCAAAGTGTTGACCAGACTATCGAGGTCGGTCTGTCTCCCATTGGTCAGCGTCGCGCTGCTCGTATCGGACGGGCTATCGAGTAGAGTGCTCGGTGGCAGATTGCGTAACAAGTCGCTAATCATAACAGTCAGGCCGCCCAGCGATAAACCGACCGCCCCGGATATGTACATGTTATAAGGCCAGCTGCGAATCTGTCCGGTCTGGCGTCGCGATCCTTGGCTGAAGGCCTCAGTCATAATTTGAGAACGGTTAACATCCTTGGTCTTTAGCGTACCAAGGACAGCATTCATGAATGGGGGCGGTCCACAGAGGAAAAACGTCTTGTCCGTATAATTTCCGCCATCGGTTGCAACATCTAACACTTGCGGGGACACCCGGCCGGACATGACATGCTTCGCGGCTAGCTTGTCAGTTGGTCCGTCGCCAATCAGGAATATTATTCGTAAATTGGGATTCTGGTGCTCCAGTTGCATGAGCTCCGAGCCAAATGGGACATCATCTTGCGTTGCGCAGCTATAAATCAAAACGATTTTATTCTCGGCTCGGATAGTTGAGGCATAACGTACCATGCTCATAAAAGGGGTAATACCGATGCCGCCAGCAACAAGTACGATATCCTTGTCGCGCTCGGCATCAAAGACAAATCCACCGAATGGCCCGCGGACTTTGACGATATCATTCGACTTTAATCCTGTTAAGGCCTTGGTAAAGCGCCCTCGTGTGCGCATGCTGAATTGAAGCGTTTCTTGCTGGGTTGGAGAACTGACAATCGAAAAACACCGGGCGGGAGTTGGCCGGTGCGAACGGGTAAAGCTGATGGCGGCATATTGTCCGGGCTGAAAGCTGAACGGTAGGCCGTAGCGGCTCTTTAGAGTCAATAACAAAGTAGAAGCAGTAATCTGCTCGGCAGACTCGACGACATATCATGCGTGTACACGGCATAACCATTGTAGCACTGGCCATTAAAACCAGAGCAAAATTTCTAGTAACTACGCATGTATACCGAGGAGTTGCAATTGTTTTAGCAATTCATCACGACTTATAAATAATATTGGGGTGAAGCCACATTCTTTGGCGGTACTCAGGCTCTTTTCGCTGTCGTCGATGAATATGAGTTCATCGAGCTGCACGCCGAGCTCTCTGGCCAGCTTGGCAAAAGCCTCAGGGTTGGGTTTCATCAACTTTATTTCGGCCGACGCGTTGAACGCGTCAAAATGACTATCCAGGTTTTGCTCTCGCATATATCTCGCCCCTTCGAGGGTCGTATTGCTAAGCAATCCAACCTTGAAACCCGATTGTCGCAGTTTATCGACGAGCGCTAGCATATCGTAGTCAATGACAAGCAGATTGCGACTAGATTCATCGCTTAGGACCATCAATTCGTCTAGCTTTTCCGGTTGGCCAAGCTTATCTAGGAATTCGGTCCAGAATTCCCGCCAGGTAGCCACCTCGCCCAAGTTGATTTTGTGGTTCATGCCAAAATAGGTCTCCGCGAATGTATCTTCGCTGACGCCAAGAAGCAGACGGGCCATGTCGCTGAAATTATTCCCCGTGGTGCCGACCCCGCCAATTACGCCACCGTAATCAAAGCCGATTGCTTTGTATTTCATATTTGTATAATAACAAATACGGTCCCACGAAACCCCGCTCTCGGGATTCTAATGCATTTCTCCTGGCTGGGATGAGGGATTCGACCTTGCTCTTCGAGCAACCCGGCTCCCATGGTCGCCGGGCTTCGGGCGGCTGAGCGCCACTGGCGCTCGCGTTCGAATCTCCCTGCCGACTCAGAGATATAAAATAGCCCAGACTAAAGTCTGAGCAATTTTATATGGCTGGGGATGAGGGATTCGACCTGACCGGCAAATCAAAATTAGATTTGCCAAGGTCACCCTTCGGGCTTACGGGCGGTACGAGCCCACCGGACTCGGCCGTTCGAATCCCTCCTCGCCCGGCAAAAGCAAAACGCCCACATGCCACTGGCATATGAGCGTCTCACTTTGGCTGAGCATGTGGGTCTGGTACATCCGAACTACATCCGATTAGCCAAAACATAACGCATCTACGATAATATATCTATATGGGTAGAGTAGACTGGGACGAGGCCGAGTTGCGGTATGTAAGTGATAGCCGTATGAGCTATTCAATGCTAGCCTCTTACTACAAAGTAAGTAAGCCGACTATCCAAGCTCACGGAACCAAGCATAAATGGAAAGATAAGCGAGAAGAATTTAAGCAGAAGCGCATGAATAATCTTCTTAGCAAATTCGATTCTGATCTTGATAGTATTAATGAAGATCATTTATTGAAATATCGGGCACTGCGCTCGGTGTTATATGCACTCTTTATCGACGTAGTCCGCATAGACGACAAAGACATACATAAGAAAACTGCCGATATGGCGAGACTTAGTAAGGCACTTAATGCTGTAATAATGCAGGAACGAATAATACTGGGCTTACCCGTATATCGAAAGCGCGCGGAAACTAACCCACATTTCATTAACCCCTATGCAGTACATGACGCTGAGCCCATAACGGATGAAGAAGTCCGGTTAGCTAAAGAGAGATTCAGGGTGCGTCAAAAGCGTATTGAACAGATTAAAATAGGCCGAAAAAAGAATATTTGAGATACATTAGCATTAGCTAAATATTGTATAATAAGAGTATGGTATTTGAATTATTTCAATACTTCGAGGCAGGAAAGCACGCCGTGGAGGCTGCGGTAACACAGGCCCTCCCGGGCGTCTTTAGAGTTGCATACGGGATGATCACAAGCGGCAATCTAAATCAGGCTTTTGCTGGACTCCTCGTCTTCACGGGCATGGCCGTATTACTGTGGCGTGGCTTATGGAAGATTGTCGCTAAAGTGCTATGGCGACACCTCAGCGTGGTCTAGTATCTTAACATCATTGATTCAGTATCTTACTGGCTAGCAGTTGTTTTCATATTGGCACAACCGGGTGTACTTAAAACAGCTATGAAAGGAGTTTTGCGTATGGTAGAAAACTTTGTTACTTTCGCAAGTTCGATCCAATTTTTCGTTGGCACTTTGAGCGCTCCACAACTGCTAGTATCCGGTAAGCCACTGAATTAAAGTATTATGTCTTTGCCGTCGGGCGTTTTGAGCGTTCTGCTGTCGCCTATATCCGTAGCGTTACTGCCAGTTTGCTTAGGTTTCAAATTCTTGCTCTTCATAGCCAACTTTTTCAGATCGTCTTCGCGCTCATATGCACGTAGTCGCCCGTTTAGGTAACCGAGCCGATAATGAATGCCATCACTCATTAGCCGCCAGTTGGTATCGGCCAATGCTTTTTCGATAGTTTTCTTGAGTGTTTTTTCGCTATCGTAATCACTACGGTCACTCTTACCATCCAGACAGTTGAAGCCAACTGTAACATCTTTGTCCATCTCCGGCTTATCGAAGCTTAACTCGATATAGCCAGCCTTCTCAAGTGTGGGAGTGAGGATGGTCGATAGTTCGGCAATCTTGGGTTTCCTCATTTCTTTGATGGCATCATAAATGTGCTTGTTATCCTCCCGTTCTTTGAACTGCTTACCGAGTTCAGCCATGCGTTCAAAGCCATCCTTAATGGCGTAGAGTTTGTCGCGGAACTCTTTGTCCACTAGGCAGTAGTGAATGCGTTCTTTATCAAAGTCGGGATCTGGTTTCTCTTTCTTTGCGTGAAGATCCATCTTGTCTTTGTAACTATGCCCGCATGATGGGCAAGTATAAGTAATAGTGATCGCCGTTTTAGTCTTGGAGGTCTTGTGTATTACTTCCGTCCGGCATTTTGGGCAGCGTTCTGGCTCGACCTTCCAGGCCGTACCGTCTTCCCAAAAGGCACTGTTTTTATCGCAGTGCGGGCAGTGCAGCATAAATAGTACTTCCTCAGGCTCATCGTAGTTTGCGTTTTCTTTTCGGCGCATCAGACTCTTATCGATAATCCGCAAACCTTGTTTGCCACAGTGATGACAATATGGTTCTTCGGTAAGTCGAGCGGCAGCGATTTGAGAATCCTTGGCCTCGTCTTTAGTCATCCAGTCTGCGATGTATGCTTCACGATTTTCGTAACGACGAAGCAGCTCAAGGCCGAGAACTTGCATGTAGAACGCGTTCAATATGGCAGCATTGCCGGGCCTGTCGATTGCGTCGCCCTTATCGAGTCGTTTTTCTACATCATCATAAAACTTGTAGTAATGAACCATGCCGCGTCGAGCTTCTTCTACGGTGTGGCGGTCATAGGTATCTTCGTAAAACTGGCGTTCTTTGAGATGCGTGTACACGTGTTTATTTTACTCTGCATCGGTCAATGGCTTGTACCATGCAGCCAATTCATCGAATGAAGCAAAGTTTTGAGGAACAGGATTGTCAGATATAAACCTAGCTTCCCAGTACTGGTTCCAATAAGCTTCTATTGATCGCCGGGGATGCTTAGCGATGAATGAGTCGTAGAAGCTTTCGAGAATATCGTAATGATGAGTGTGAATAAACGGATCCCAAGTCTCCCGAAGAGCATTCTTGTCCGCCCCAGGACGGTTAATTACTTCGGTCTGTTCCATGGCTCGATCCTCTATGTCGCCCCAGCCGTCTTTTAGTAGTTCAATAGCTTCCTTGTCGGTGGTAGGTGCACTATAGCCAAAAGCAGTGAACATCAAACACCCCTTCAAGTAATGATGCGCCGCTTCCCATTCTCGCTTGATAAAACTATCCGACTGATAATCTTTGTTCTCTACGGGATATAAAAGTTTGGATGGAGAAAATGGTTGATTGCACCTGCTACAGGGTCGACCAACGAGACCGCTCGTGGCATCTTTTTCACAAAAGCCGACCATGACATTCCCGTGCAGAAAGAATAATTGGGGGAAGCTAGTTGTAAGCCCCAGCTTGGCTAAACGTATCCTAGACTGAAGCAGGAATGGATCCCAGTTGAAAGTGAGTATGACGTCTTTTGAGCGCAAGGACATGTTTACAATGTCGTAAAGATTAGGAGTGTCGGGCAGTTCAAGATCGGAAAAGTAGCCGCGCACCAGGATGTCAATCTTGTTTAGCGCTTCTGATGAGCCTTCACTGTGCAAGCGTGAATATGCAGCTTCAAAATCTTCTTTTGCTAAATCCTTCAAGATTTTTGGAAATAAATCTACTAAATTTAGATCCTCGGCAACATCTCGGAGGAGGGGTACTGGCCTACCATGCTTATCGCCAGCCGGGAGTGCGGCCTTACTGGCACCGGCGCCCAGTAAGAGCACATGTGGTCTGCCAGCTGAGGTGTCATTTATCTCTTGCTCGACGGTTACCTCATGGTCATCGAACATAGCTTTACCTAAGCAGCACTCGGGGTGCTATTTTTGATTACCTGAATTACTGTGCCGCTCACTAAACCATCCCAATTGTCTTCCGGGTTTAAGAAGATGGGGCTGAAGTCTTTTGACGACTCTGACCTGAGGATAATTACTTGCTCCTCGTGATCGAAGAAAATTTGTTTGATGTTTGCTACATCATCCCGTACAACGACTACGCGTTCGCCATCTCTTGGGGTTATTTTAGAGCTATCGACAATAACAAAATCGCCGTCATCTATGGCCTTACCCATGACATGCGCTTGGTTCATGGATTCACCGCTAGCTCGCAGGGCAAAAAGGTCATTGTAGTTTTTTGTCCGCAGTAACGACGGAGAAACCTGAAGATAGCCCTCGATCTTTTCGTCGGCAAAGATAGTGGCTGGCCCGCAGTTTGCGCTGCCGACAATGGGCACCTTGACAAGCTCTGGGCTTGATGTGTCCGCACTAGCGGATGCTGCGGTACGAACAACTGGACGCTGGCTTGCATCAATCTTCCCGTCTGCGATCAATTGTTCAAGGTGGTATTTGACGTTGGTAGGATGAACACGATCGTTAGGGTTATCGCTGTCGGCAAGTTGCCGACCAATTTCGCGATAGCTGAGCTTCGACAGGTCCCTAATTCTTGATAAACGTACTAACTTCTCTTGTATAGGGTGCATACTCCCTATAGTGTAACACGGCGTAAATAATACAGCAATACAGTTATTGACGGCCTATACAACAAACTGCTAATCTCTACATATAGTGCATGCCTCTGCCCGAGAGACGCTAGAGACAAACACTGATATTAACAATAAGTGAGGGTACAAAAATGGGTAAGAACTACCACATTACCAAGCGTCCAGATGGAGACTGGCAATATAAACTCCCAAATGCATCCAGGGCTTCAGGCATCGCGAGAACACAAAGCGCGGCCGAGCAAGCCGCCAAAGAGTCGGCGCGGCGCTCAGGCGAGGGCGGTGAGATCACCATTCATCGACCAAATGGACAAATCCGTGATCGAGACACCATAGCACCAGCAAACGATCCAAACCCGCCTCGGGATACAAAGCATTAGGAGAAAATCATGACACAGCCAAAACAATCTACAATCATCGTCAACGGTACCGAGCACGAATGGCCTGAAAAAGAGATTGTCTACCAACAGGTAGTCAATCTCGCATATGACGGGAACCCGCCAACCGGCGAGAACATTACGTTCAATGTTGCATATTTCAAGGGTCAGAGCGATCAAGAGGGCTTCCTTGGCCCAAATAGTAAACCGCTGCATGTCCGAGATGGGATGGAATTTCGTGTTAAACACTCCACTCGCTCATAACCCGGCCGTTACACAGTTAGAGAAAGACGGCTACCACGTGACCCTACTGCCCGGGCATGTGGTAGTGAACAGCGTCCCTTATGTAACGTCCGGCGGTAATGTTGCCGATGGGAAGCTCATCATTGCCGTTACGATCAGTGGTGACGCGGTTAGCGTAGGCGATCATCAAATTGAGTTCATGGGTCAATTTCCACACGGCGCAGATGGCTCTAAGATGGACGATCTATTGAGCGAAACTACCACTGGGAACCAACTGGCTGATGGTATTGTCAGTAATTACAGGTTCTCGAACAAGCCCACCACGGGCGAAGTACTCGATGATTGCTATAAGAAATTCAAGCACTACGAATCGCTAATATGCCGTGAGGCTCAGGTAATTAACCCGAGTGCAACCGCACGAATCTTCAAGCCAATCGACCGGGTGGATGAAACAGTCTTTCGCTACGCCGATACAAACACTACCCGTGCGGGTATTACCGAGCAAGCCAATAAGTTTCGACAATATAAGATAGGTATTATCGGGCTCGGTGGTACAGGATCATACGTGCTGGACAAGGTTGCAAAGACGGCCGTTGCAGAGATCCACCTATTCGATGGCGACGTTTACGAGAATCACAATGCCTTCCGCGCTCCAGGTGCGGCCAAAATAGACGATCTGAAGCAGCAGCAAACCAAAGTTGCGTACTATCATAAGATGTATGGTGCCATGCGTTCTGGTATAGATGCGCACGAATATAACGTGACAGCAGAAAATGTTTCCGAGCTGGACGGATTGGATTTCGTATTTGTCTGTATTGATTCAGGATCGAGCCGTAAGGTAATCACTGAGTACCTGGGGTCACAGAAGATTGCGTTTATTGACACCGGCATTGAGCTAACGAATCGCCCCGACAGTAACTTGCTGGAAGCAACTGCCAGGACTTTGCTGGTTACACCTGAGTCACCTGACGAAGTGATGGATTTCTTGTCGTTTGGGGATATTGACGATGAGCTTTACTCTACTAACATACAAGTAGCTGAAATGAATGATCTGAATGCCTGCCAGGCAGTAATTGAGTGGAAGAAATACGTCGGGTTTTATGCGAACGACGCGGCTGACAAGTACCAGACGATGTACTTCACCCAAGATAATAGAATAGTTGCATGATCCAAATACATTTTGTAGATTCCATTCCAAAAGCTGATGCGATAGAGGAGGGTCATCTCTATATTTCGCTTAAGTACAACATGACCTCCCACCGCTGCGCCTCTGGATGCGGACAGCTTGTGCCGTTGCCATTGTCGCCCGCTGACTGGTCATTGACCTACAATGGCGATACCGTCAGTCTCAGCCCGTCCATTGGTAATGGGGTTCTGGCTTGTCATTCGCACTATTTTATACGAGACAGCCATATTATCTGGGCGTCAGACATGTCAGCTTCACAGGCGCGGCAACAACAGGCAGCCGACGCGGAACTACTTAAGCGTCACATTGAAGAACGAGCCGAAAATCAGTATAAAATGTCATTCTTTAAACGAGTGCTAGCTTGGCTTCGTGGTATTATCGAACGTCGATAGCTGCAGGGCTTTTACAGTTAAACTAGCAGCATCTTGTTCCACTGCTTTAATTTTATGAACTTTAATGACTTCTCAACTTCAGTGTCCGAGAACTTGTCACCCTTCCAGGCGTGCATTTCACTTTGCACTTTAAGTAAGTCATCCGATTTGATGTCTTGGATGACCTTACAGACGGTAGCAAGCCGCTCAATGTCTCTACTTCCAGCATTACTGATAATCGGCAACAGCTTATCTAAGGCAGCATCTGCTTCTTGAGCGAGAGAGTATTTAAGAATCTTTGAGCCATTCTGCGATAATTCAAAATATTCTCTGTCTTTTTGACCAGACTTTTTAAAGAATTTGTTTTTACTAGTTAGCCCAGAGGTCAATGCCTTACGTACAGATGCATCATATGGCCCGAAGCTTTGTGCCGAGAATTTGACCCCAATGTTTACTTCGTAAATTTCTTGTAGAAGATATAGCACTTTGGCAATAGCCATCTCCCCCTTACTAAACCCTCTATTTAGCAGCGCTGCTGTACATTGCTGGATGGAGAAGCTTAAGTTATAAGACGGTGAAGAGACCGTTTCTGCGGGCCAATCTTTATTTAGAAGCATAGTAATTGATGCTTCAATGAGTGAAGGTAGGAGCTGAACCTGCCGTTCAAACACCTCAACTAGCTCACTTAATTGAGAGAGCATTACTTGGGCCTTCTCAATCGCCTGTAGTTGTTGAAAGATTGGGGGTAGCGGAATCATTGCAGCCATAACGATCTTTTGATTAATTTTAGGCATATTCCCAGACGTGCCTGATGCTGAGTTTCTGAAGTAGTTCCTAATAAAAGGGCTAGATAAAACAAGATGCAGATACTCAGGCAAAACTTCATCAGTGGTCGTGAGTTTCATCATGAGGTCTGGGTAAATAAACTCGTGAGACTCCCCATTGTAGATAGCCGATACACCTACGTAGTCAATTGAATTACTTCTCTGGAGAAGGATATCTTTGGGTTCAAGCCATAGATAAGAATCCTCTGGAATGTCTTCCGCAACGTATTTGTACTCGCTAGCCTTAAACTTACCTGAGGTAGTAGCACCTAGCTTTAGAGTTTTTGTGTTTGTCTCATGAAACACGGTTGAGGGTGAATAGCCATTGCGTGGCTTACTGGTTAGTAGTTCCTCAAGCGGCCTCCACTCCCAATCGTCAGGCAGCGCAAACGGTTCATTGGGTACCCATGGTTCACCTGAAGGTAACCCAATCACCTGCATCAGAATTAGTTTTTCTAATTGCTCCGCCAGCTTAAGATTTTCCTTTTCTAAGATAGAAAACTCAGAAATTTTTGCTTCTAAAATATCTAGTTTGGCTACAATTTTTTCCTGCGTCGCTCGATCGGGTATGGGGATGTTTATTGACAGGAACTTCTTGGCTTTAATTTCGGTTTTAATGCCACCACCCACTTGTTCAGATAAAGCCTTTTGGAAGTACTTGCTTCTTAAGAACCAACCTAGGAACTCAGGGGAGGCAATACTTGGATCCATCTCGTACGCCGAGTAATGAATAGTAGCTGTTGCTTCATCTGCTTCGTTAAATACGCACACACCCCCTTTCTCGGCGTTTATTCCAGAAATTAGCACGTCACCGCGCCTAACAGTTATCATGCCTGTTTTGGTGGACTTGTGGTCTCTCAAGTGAGGCCTTCCCTGGAAGTCTATCTTTTCGACTCTAGGCAACTTTAAACGATTGGCCTCATCAGGTGTGAGCCTTTCTTTTCGTTCCTGTAGTGCTTGGGTAAAAGACGTCATTACAATTCGCTTTTAAGTTTTTGTGAGATTTTTTCAGCAGCTTTAATGTTAAGTATGAGTTGGTCGATAATTTCGCCAGGATTATCTATGGATTTCTCTTCAATTTTATTAGGGTTCTTGAAATCAAGATTGTAATTTTTCTCTTTTACTTCTTGCAGAGAGACCTTCCAAGCAAAGCTATTTTCAGTCCTGTTATCCCACCACGCCTTCTCTAATTCAAACTCACTATGGCGGATTGGCCTTGTTTTACTATAAGACTTCTGGCCCTCGGGGTATGGATGCTCAAAGTACCATATATCCTTAGTTTGCTTACCTTTTTCAAAGAATAGTAAATTAGTCGGAATGTCGGTATATGGACTAAACACATTCCTCGGAAGTCGAACGATAGTGTGTAAATTGCAGTTCTCTAGTAGTTGTTCTTTAATCCTTGTTTTAACACCTTCACCAGCAAGAAAGCCGTCAGGAAGCACCACCCCGGCTCGTCCACCATCTTTTAATAATTTCATAATTAAAACGAGGAAGAGGTCAGCCGTTTCTCGGGTTCTAAACGACTGAGGAAAGTTCGATTCTATGCCTGGCTCTTCCGTTCCGCCGAAAGGAGGGTTGGTAAGGACCACATCCACCCGATCTTGAGGGCCATAATCTTTGAGAGGTCGCCTTAATGTATTATCCCGACGTACATGAAGAGGCACTTCAATGCCATGAAGAATCATATTGGTCGTGCAGAGTAAGTGTGGAAGTTGCTTCTTTTCGACTCCACGGATTGAATCTTGTAGTATTCGCTCGTCCTCGGGCGTCTTAACGTTCCTCCGAATGTGCTCAATGGCACTAGTTAAGAATCCACCTGTTCCACAAGCTGGATCAATAACCGTCTCACCAAACTGTGGGTCCACCATGTCTGTTATGAATTGCGTTACTGGACGTGGGGTATAGTATTCTCCTGCATTTCCAGCGCTCTGCAAGCTTCGTAATAAGGTTTCATAAATATCATTAAAGGTATGTCGGTCACCCTGTTTATTAAAATCGATGGTATTGATCTTGTTTACCACCTGTCGCAGCAATGTGCCGTTCTTCATGTAGTTGTGGCTATCTTCGAAAACACCACGCACTATTTGGTTGCGCAGGTTCGTGTTACTGGGGGCTAAATCTTTGAGCGCAGGAAAGAGCTTATTATTCACAAATACTAGCAGTGAATCACCGGTGAGCCCTTCTTCATTTGCTGCCCAAGTGCGCCATTGGAACTCTACGGGAACCGCTGGAGTGTATTGAGGGTTGAGTAATTCGAGCTCTTGCTCGTTATCATCAAGTACTTTGAGGAAAATCATCCAAACAAGTTGGCTTAAACGCTGGGCGTCGCCATCTACCCCATCGTCTTGCCGCATTATGTCTTGGATTGCCTTAATTAGTCCGGAACTTATCATACTGTCACGCCTTCATATATTTGTTTTTCTAACTCATCTACCGCCTCACGATATTTATCCGCTCCTCCAAACCAACTAACTATTTCCAGAGGTGCACCGTAGTTTCTGAAAGGGTCAACTTTCAATACGTTGATATCCTCAACGCTATATATACCTGTATCGGCATATTTATCAAGTAAAGCTTCAATGACTTCTCTCGCTTTGCCTTGGTACTTGTGGAGGTAAGTGCTGCGTTTGACGGCATCGACTCGCTCACGTCTCTTAACCGGTTTTTTATCGTACGCAACATGCAGTATGAGATCGAATAGGTCAATGTCGTAACCCACTTGCTCGCGAAGCTCCTCAAGAGGTACCCCTCTATCAACTATCTCATCAATGATTGCGGTGCGACGGTCGGCTTTATCCCAGGCATTCAGGAAGTCACTGAGTGTTGCGTACTCACCAAGAATATTCCGTTTTGTAAAATCGGTAAGACTTTCGGTAATTAATTTACCGTAAGAGTCAATAAACTGGATGCGTTCACCAATGATTTTTACCGGAACACCGCTAACTGTTATTTTAGTCTGTCGTACGGGTTGCTCGTCGGGGAATTCTACAGAAGCTGTGCCAGTCAATAGTGGACTGGCTTCATCGGAAATATTATCTATCTGGGAATTTTCATCTATAGGTTTATCGATGTCTTCTACGGCCTTATCAAAATCTTCGGGAGTATTTACTTCCATGATCTTTACAGGATCGCCATCGAAGTCTGGATCGGCAAATAACTTAGTTACATTTCGGAAGTCCAAAATAGTAAAGTACATTTTCCCGTAATCCTCGCGCACCCTAGTGCCTCGTCCGATAATCTGTTTGAACTCGGTCATACTTTCAATATTGCTATCGAGTACAACTACTTTGCATGTCTGTGCGTCTACGCCCGTTGTCATCAGTTTAGAGGTTACTGCAATTACAGGGAAACGTGACTCGGGGTCAATGAAATTATCAAGCTCTTTCTTTCCTAAATCATCATCGCCAGTAATGCGCATTACATATTTCGAGTTCTCCATAACACGTGCTTTGTTAAGGTTCACAAGCGCCTGACGCATTCGTTCTGCATGATTAATATCAACACAGAAAATAATTGTCTTTGCGTAAGGGTCGGTCTTTTCCAAAAATTGCGTTATGCGCTCAGCTACAAGCTGTGTTCGAGTAGGCAGCACAAGTTTGCGGTCGAAATCCTTTTGCGTATATTCACGGTCCTCTACAGGGTTGCCATCGTCATCAACCATTTCTGCGTCTGGCCGCCAGCCAAAGGTATCTACATCCAGCGCAACCCTAACTACTTTATAGGGCGCAAGGAAACCATCCTCTATACCTTGCTTAAGTGAGTATGTGTAGATAGGTTCTCCGAAGTAGTTAATGTTACTGATTTGTTTCGTTTCCTTTGGTGTGGCTGTTAAGCCAACCTGTACAGCAGTGCTAAAGTACTCGAGAATTTCTCGCCAGGCGCTGTCTCCCTTCGCGCTACCTCGATGGCATTCGTCCACTACAATAAGATCGAAAAAGTCAGGACTAAATTGACGATAAATATTGCTTGCTTCGTCTGTTCCTGATACGGCTTGGTAAAGTGATAAATAAACCTCGTAGCTTTTATCAACCTGCCTATTGCTCACCTTGGTCATAGCACTACCAAAGTGCTTGAAATCGTTAACCCTAGTTTGATCGACTAGAATATTTCTATCAGCTAAGAATAGGATTCGTTTTTGTTTACCCTGATTAGTCTTCCAGTACCGCCAAATGATCTGAGCTGCAGTATAGGTTTTACCTGTACCGGTAGCCATAACCAGAAGTATTCTCTTTTGTCCACGGGCAATCGCCTCTATGGTGCGATTTATTGCTATCCGTTGGTAATATCGCGGTTCTTTTCCCGAACCATCGCTGTGATAATCGCTCAGGGCTAATTGTTCACTATTTTGGTCTATTCCACGCCACTGTTTATAGATCGCATAGAGTTGCTCGGGGGACGGAAACTGCTGAAGTTCTATTTCTTGTTCTGATTGTTTGAGTAGACCTGTACGATCATGCAGCAGAAAAGAGTCGCCATTGCTCGTAAAAACGAAAGGGACATCGAGCGCTTCTGCATAATCGGTAGCTTGCTGCATGCCATCACCCACAGCATGCTTATTGTCTTTAGCTTCCACAATCGCTAAGGGCAGATTTGGTTTGTAATATAAAAGATAATCTACCTTTTTCGCCTCTCTACGCTTAGCCTGCTTGCCGTGAACAACAATACGGCCATTCGTAAA
Organism: Candidatus Saccharibacteria bacterium UBA6224; assembly: GCA_002441585.1. Taxonomy (GTDB): domain Bacteria; phylum Patescibacteriota; class Saccharimonadia; order Saccharimonadales; family UBA4665; genus UBA6224. The sequence continues at coordinate 165,807 of DJWS01000008.1, forward strand.
GTAGTAAAACTCTTCACGAACTTGCGGAAGGGACCAGCCTGCATTTGTAATCGCAGGCGTAATATACCTAGTACGAATCTCGGTTTCGTTAAGTGTCTTTTTGTCTACATCCATATTCATCAAAATGTAATCTGTCAGTTTTATTAGGTAATCAAAAGCTTGTCAGCTCAGAAACTGAAACCTTCAGGGCTTTCGCAAGTTTTTCAATGTTGCGGAGTGATGGATTGCGCACCCCTCGTTCGATACCTGATATATAAGTTCTATCGAGACCAGTTATCTCTCCTAATCGCTCCTGTGATAAACCTGCTTCTGTCCTTAGCTCCCGTAGCTTCTTACCGAGCTTTTGTTGAGCGGTTGTTCTTGCCATGCAATAAACATGACTGCTTGTAGTATATAGGTCTACGGACTATAAGTCACAATTCGGTTGCTATTCCTCTGTTAGGGTCGTAGAATTGAGTAAACTAGAAGGAGCAACTAAAATGGGATTTCTCGATAAAGCAAAATCACAAATACAGGCGGCAAACGAAAAGAGAGCCGAGAAGCATGAGTTTCAGGGTAGAAAGCTGACGATGCTTTCCGTTGAGTACACTGGTGGTTACGAAAACTATAAAAAAACGCAGGGTATCCTGACCTTTTATGAGAATGTCACGGAGTTCAAGGCCCCTCTCGTTACATCTTTTACGATCAATAATAAAGACATCGTGGCCACTGCCGTTGAGGGTCGTCTGGAAGTAGGTCGCCGCGTGACAGTGACTCGTTTGCTGGCTTTTGGTATTTTCGCATTTGGCATGCAAAAAAAGAACGACAGCAAGGAGGCTTTTATCACGCTAGTTCTAGCCGATGATCAAGAAGCTATCTTCTATGCAAAGAACACCTCACCGATGGATCTCAAGCGTAAATTAGGTAGCACCCTCACGCGCATACAGCAGGGAGTAGCATCATTAGGGCAATCGGCAGCCCCGGCTAGCGTAGCCGATGAATTGACTAAGCTGAGCGAGCTAAAGAAGCAAGGCCTGCTTACTGACGAAGAATATAACCAGCAGAAACAGCGCCTTCTTCGATAGCTAAAAATACATCTCTATTCCACTAGCTAAATCTGTTTATTCGGGTAGTGTTGTGTGTGATGCAGCAAGATATAACGGAACTGAAGTATTGTCTCTACGCGCGTAAATCCACCGAGAGCGACGAGAGACAAGCCATGAGCATCGATTCACAAATCAAAGAAATGCAGGCCATGGCTGAGCGTGAAGGGCTAAAGGTGGTAGCCATGAAGCGAGAGAGCTTTTCCGCTAAGCAATCAGGCAGCCGACCAGTCTTTAACCAACTTCTTCACGATGTCCGCAACGGTGAATATAACGCTATTCTGACCTGGGCACCTGATCGTTTGAGTAGAAATGCAGGAGATCTAGGATCACTTGTCGATCTCATGGACATGAACCGTCTGCAGCGAATACGGACGTTCTCACAGAGTTTCAGTAATACGCCCAACGAGAAATTCCTCCTCATGATCCTATGCTCCCAAGCAAAGCTGGAGAATGACAATAGGGGAATTAATGTTAAGCGCGGTATTCGAGCTAAGTGCGAGATGGGCTGGCGACCAGGACCAGCCCCAATTGGTTACATCAACCGCTCATTTGCTGGAGTGAAAGAAATGGTGCTGGACGAAGAACGTGCACCAATAATAAAGGAGATGTTTGAGCGCTCAGGGCTTCAAAATCAGAGTGGCCGAACCATAAAGGATTGGTTGGATAGTATCGGGTTCACGACAAAAGCTGGTGCTCGATTATCACTGAGCCAAATCTACCGCATACTCACCAATCCGTTCTATTACGGTTACTTTGCATATCCGGCAGACGGACCCTTATATAAAGGCCAACACGAGCCAATTATCAGCAAACAGCTGTTCGATATCGTCAGGAACCGAATGGCTACTATTGTCCCTGAGAACAAGCCGGCATGGGGCTCAAAAAAGTTCCCATTCAAGCACTTATTTTATTGCGGCTCGTGCGCCTCAAGACTAACCGTCGAGGAACATTTCAAGAAACGTAAAGATGGTGGCATTAATCGACATGTTTACTACCGTTGCACGAAATCTACTAAAGACCCTGATTGTCCTGAACGATCAATTACCGCGAATATGATAGTTGAGCAGATACTTGGATTGATTGAGTCTGGGGATTTTGATGATATAGAGCCCACTGAGCAGCTGTTCAAGCGAATCGAACAGCACAAACGAATAACTAGTCAGCTCATCAAAGATCACGGCATGAAATTAACTGAACGAGATCACTTCCGTAACTTTGCAAGCTACACGCTCAAACAAGGAACCCTGAGCGAGCAAGACGGCTTTATAAGAGGATTAAGCATACCACTATTTGTTAAAGACAGGGCTATCTACCGTCGTATAAACGACTAAAATAAAAGAACCAGCTCTGGTAGCCGGTTCTTTTATTGTCGCCTAGGAATTTCCCTAACAATTCGATTCAGTTTCTCTCCTGGGGTGTATATGCCTCAGCGATGCAGAATGAGGGACATGGGTCTCAAATTCTGCTGTCGCATCTGGCTGGGGATGAGGGATTCGAACCCCCGATCACGGGACCAGAACCCGTTGCCTTACCGCTTGGCCAATCCCCATCTTCGTCGAAACTTACGCCATTATCTCGTTTTGCCTGTCGGCAAAAGCTTCGACTTATGGCTACGTTTCTCCTAGTAGCCGCGGTGGCTACAACGGCAGATTATAACGTATTTGTATCTGTTATGCCAGTGCTAACGCATAACAAAACTGCCCCGGTAAATCCGGGGCGGTTTGCTTTCGACCGTTACAAGCCGTGTTTTAGGCTTCGAACTTGCGGCGGAGGAAGAAGCGGTGCAGTAGACCACCGGCGAGGGTAGTGGCACCGAAGAAGCCGATCACATCACCGGCACCTGTGTTAGGCAAGACCTGGGGAGGAGTTACCGGAGGTGTTTCGGGAGTAGTGAAGGTTACTTCTGTCTGGCAGTGACCGGCTGGTGCACTGACAGTTTGGTCGTTGACGTTGAAGTAGGCCGTGGCAACGATGGTGTATGTGCCGTCAGCTTTGTAGCTGTGGGTCTGACCAATAGCCTTGACGGCTGGCTCGGACATAGCGCCATCACCCCAGTCGATGCGTACTTCTTTGTAAGTTGCACCACCGCTTTGCGAGGTGCTGAACTTGTTGACGGTAACGGTGCGGTTGTCGCCCTTCGTGACATCGAAGGCGTCACAGCTGTAAGCGGGAGTGTTGATACCGATGGATGCTTGGCATTCCTGATCGACTACTTCGCCGCCGGTGAAGCTGAGGGTAGCTACTACAGTGTAGTTGCCATCTTTGGCGTACTGGTGGTCTACCGTGGTCTTGGTGTCGTTGACGACGGCAGTACCATCACCAAAGTCGTAGGCGATGTTCTTGAGAACTGCGCCACCGCTGGTTGTGTAGGTGACCGTGGCAGTTACGGTGCGGTTGTCACCTAGGGTCAATTTGAGGTTTTCACACTTAGCGACAGCAGCTTCCTTGACGGTTACAGTGGTCACACATTCCTTGCTGGTAGCCCGCTGTGTGCCGTTGGCATTAACTAGAGCGGTCACGGTCACCGTGTAGGTGCCAGCCTGGGAGTACTTGTGTGAAACAGTGTTGGTGCTGGCGCTAGTAGTTTCAGTCTTGGTGTTGTCGTCACCGAAGTTGTATTCGTAACCAGTAATCGTGGCACCGTTGTCTGCCTGGGCCTTGGCGGTGAACTCGAATGTGTCGCGAGCGAGTGACTTCTGGGTCAGGCTGGTACAGCTGTAGGTCGGCTTGGCGGCACAAGTCTTGGAGACGTTTGCGGTGTCGCTCTTGGACGGCAAGCCAGCGCTGCTCATCTTGGCGGTGTTGACATAAGTCTTGGCCTCACAGGTGTAGACTGTGTCGTTTGGTGCGACGATTGCTTCGAAGGTGTAAGTCACGGTCTTGCCAGGAGATAGGCTGCTGATGGTGTCGCCGGTTCCGAAGAATGCACTCGAACCGATAGCCATGCCATCACGCTTAAGGGTGGAGCTGACGTACTGGACGTTGCTAGGCAGGATGTCGTTGACCTTGATGTTCTTGGCTGACACGGCACCGGTGCTCTTGACGGTCACGCGGTATTCTACACGGGTGTTAGACTTGACGCTGACTGAGTTGAGCCAGGTGCTACTGCCCTTGACACGGACATCCTTGAGGATGCTGTAGTCAGGCAGTTTCGGCGTTGCCTTGATCGGGTTGCCACAAGGGCCCATGACGGCAAACTGGAACTTGCCATTGATCATTACGACATATGCCTTGGTGACTGGCTTGTACCACGATACGCGAGTGTGACGGATGTAAAAAGTAGTGCCGTTGTAGGTTACTTTTTCGCTGTCGCTGGTTGTACCGCGGCTGGCGGTGTAGGCGTTGGTGGCGACGAGTTCGTTGCCGACGTAAACTTTACCATCGCTCGTTACCGAGCCGGCAACGGCGTATTTGCTCATGTTGGCGATGTCTGTACTAGTGATGCCAAACTTGGGCGAAGCGTAGATGTTGTGGATACTGGCGGCACTGTTGTGCCCATCACCATTTTTGTATTTGGTCTGAAGAGTAGCGAGGTCTTGGGAACCACACCAGATGACAGACTGCTTGACACATTCACTGCCATCGTTGAGCACGATGTTAGCAGCGTTTGCATTGGTGTATAGCGCAAAACCTGTCGCGACAGAGGCAACTGCCACGAATACACCTACTATGAGGTTGCGTGGCATACCTTTAAGTTTATTGATGAGTCTCATAAGCACCTCCTCGCTTACTTAGGTTATCTTCTGATGGTGCGACTTATCAGCTCCTCCACCTACTAAGAAACTGATACACCCGTGAGCCTGATCCTCAAACTTGAATCTGGGAGACATTCTACAACGCATGCGTTGATTTGTCAACCTGAATCCATACCATAGAAATGCTAACGTTAAGGGCGAGATACCCTAAACTAAACGATATCGCGTCGGCGGAAGCTAAGCCAGGCTATCAGGCCACAGGCCAAAATGAAGAGTGCAAAGAACGCTATCGACGACCATTCAAACTTGCCAGCCAAGATATCGGCCGTTCGATAATAGTGATAAGGGAATAATATGGCTGGGTGTTTCAGCCACTCCACACTATTGGTAAGTGAGCCGATTAGGTAACCACCAAATGCATATACGATGGTAATCCCTAGCGCCGCTGCTCGGCCGCGACCGGTAGAGGTAATCATGAAAGCCAGGGCGCCAAAGCTTAATACCAACATGAGGCAGGCGAAGCAGGCAGCGACTATATTGCCATAAGGAATGCCTAGGTCCACGACCGCGCACATCAGGAGAGTGACGAGGGAAGAGATAAGGGTGACGATAAAGACAGTGATGGTGCCGGCCAAGGCTTTTGATGCCAAGAGACGGCCGCGAGAAACCGGCCTGGATAGCAGGGACTCGATTGAGCCACTAGACTCTTCGCGTCCGATCAGGCTTGTCCCGAGACCTATAGCAAGAATGGCCAACAGCATCGGCAGTGAGAAGTAAATCAACTGGCTGTTGAGGTAGCCGAGAGGTGAAAAGAAGTCGGTCCCGCCAAATAACGCCTCGGTACCGCTACCCAGGCTGAGGCTTTTGTTCAATTCGGCCGCTTGGTCACGGATGGTTGGGTAGAAGACCATCGTGAAAAATACCAAGGATGTAATGCCTATCGACCACCAGAAAATACTCCAACGGCGTTGCCACAATGTCCAGCGAACGATGGACCGCATCATTGCTGGCCCTCATTGGAATAAAATTGCATGAATAATTCCTCCAAATCGAGCTGTCTTGCCTCGAGCTGCACTACGGTATGCTTGGCCAACACGGCCAATATCGGTGGTAATTCGCCCTGAGCATGGACGGTGGCATGGTGCTCGTCGTGGCTCGTAACCTTGACACCCCGTAGGCGCTCGAGCTCTTTAACTGGGGTCTTATCGGCGAAGGTTACCTCGAACGTATGGGCGGCGTCACGCTCCATGTCGGCGATATTGCGTTCTGCAATCAGTTCGCCGTCACGAATGATGCCGACTCGGTCGCAAATCTTTTGGACTTCGCTCAGGATGTGGCTGCTCATGAAGATGGCAGCGCCACGAGATTTGGCCTCATTGACCAGGTCGTAGAATACTTCTTGCATTAGTGGGTCGAGGCCACTGCTCGGTTCATCCAGAATCAGCACATCGGGCTTGTGCATGAAAGCCTGGACAATGGCGAACTTCTGGCGGTTGCCCCGCGACAAGTCGCCCAATTTTTTGCTGGCGTCACCGTTGAGTCTACGGATGAGCTCGGCTTGGTATTTTGTGTCGCTCCGTTCCTGTAGCTCGCTCATGTAGCGCAGGAACTGATGAGCAGTCATCTTGGGATACATGGCCATATCGCTCGATAGGTAGCCGACCGAGCGTCGGATGGCTACGCTGTCGGTCACGATATCGCGGCCGAGTATCTGGGCGCTGCCGCTAGTTGGCTGGATGAAGTTCATCAGCGTCCGGATGGTCGTACTTTTGCCAGCGCCATTTGGCCCCAAGAATCCATAGACCTCTCCGGGCTCGACTTGCAAGGTCAAATTTTTCAGTGACGCGACTTTTGTGCCGCGGTATTGCTTGGTTAGGTTGTCTATCCGGATACTAGCAGCCATCTTGCTTACGATTATAACACTAGGTTACCGCAGTGATTACTGAAGGATATTGATGGCACGGGCCACGACAAGTACGACTGTTATGGCGGCGGTCAGTGACTGGGCCATCATCAGCGCCTTGGCACGGTGTGACAGGGGAATCGTGTCGGCGGAGGCAAAGTTAGTGACGTTGGTGGTTGACAGGTACAAATAGTCGGCAAAACCTGGCAGCCACTGTGGCCGAGCGTACTGGGCGTGGATCATCTGAGGGAATAAAAAGTCGCGCTTGGTTTGATGGGTAGAACGGTGGTCCGGCCCGTTACCATCGATTTCCCAGTACCACAGCGCAAACATAAAGACGTTGGTAATGTATATTGCCAAGCCGTTCAGCAGCAAGCTGCGTCCGGTCAACTCATCGCTACTAGCGAACAGAGCGTTCATGAGCAAGATGAGCGAAAAGATATTTATCGCCGCGATCAGGGCGATAAGCATGATGGCGATATTGCGTCGGCTAGCTGAAACCTTCTTATAGCCTTCGGCCGTAACCACGACAAGTGCCAGTAAGAGCGCTATTTCGACGCCGGCGACCCAGATTTTGTGAAATGGCAGGAATATATTGTTGGTAATCAGCTGCAGACCGATGATGGTCAGTACGCCGAGTTGCATCTGCCAAATTGGATCGTGGGTTTTCTTGAATACTTTGCGGACGTGATGGAGGTGGGGTGTGGCCGGTTGGTCTGTCATGGTGTGATTATAACAAAGTCGGGTTTCGGCAAATCTGATTATTTCGTTGGCTGGTTATTTTGGCCGAGTCCATCCGGCAGGAAGCCCTTGTCCGGCGTAAAACCAGCCTGCCACTCGTAGCCCTTGTTGTAGCCAAGATTTTTCATTAGCTTAGTCGGCGCGTTGCGCAAGTGAAGCGGCACCGGGGCATCCGGGTGGGCCGCAGCCAGGCTTTGGGCATCGTGCATTAGCCCGGTAATTTCTCGTGATTTTTCGGAACGGGCGAGAGCGGTGGCGCAGTGGTAAAGGTTGTACTGGCATTCTGGCATGCCGATTTGCTGGACGGCGTGGAAGGTCGCGACCGCCAGGCTAAGCCCGCCATTGCCAGCCAGACCAATGTCTTCGGAAGCAAAGATGACCATGCGCCGAGCAATAAACTTGGGGTCTTCGCCGGCCTGAAGCATGCGAGCCATCCAGTACAATGTCGCTTGCACATCGCTACCGCGCATGCTTTTTATGAATGCACTTATGATGTTGTAGTGTTTTTCGCCGGCCTTGTCGTAACCAGGTATTCGCTTTTGGGCGGCTGTTTTGATTACCTCGGGCGTGATGGTTCCATCGGTCAGCTGTGATGCCAGCTCCAGATTGCCTAGCGCTACTCGCGCATCTCCACCGGATAGCTCGGCGAGCAAAGCAACGCTCTTCTTAGGCAAACGTTTAACCGAAAGGTTGAGTGTCTTGGCAGCCCGTTTGATAATCGCAACGATAGCATCTAGTCCCAGAGGTTCCAGCACGAGTACACGTGAACGACTCAAGAGCGGGTTTATGACCTCGAAGCTCGGATTTTCGGTCGTGGCCCCGATAAGGACAATCGTACCGTCTTCAACATGGGGCAAAAAGGCATCCTGTTGGGCTTTGTTGAAGCGATGGATCTCATCGACGAATAATATCGTAGTCATGCCAAGGCGCCGGTTTTGCTCGGCGCGTTCAATAACCTTAACGACATCAGCTTTACCGGCGGTGACGGCACTCAGCTCGACGAATTCAGCACCGGTCTCCTGGGCGATAATTCGGGCCAGGGTCGTCTTGCCGCTACCCGGCGGCCCCCACAATATCAGGCTGGTAGGTTGTTTGTGACTGATGATTTCATGGATTATCTTGCCGGCCGAAACCAAGTGCTCTTGACCGAGCACCTCTGCCAGTTTTTCTGGCCGCATTCGTTCGGCAAGAGGTCGGTTATCCATCGTGTTGGTAGTATAGCCTAAGATTGGGGGCGTGTTCGCCCATCACCCCAAAACAACCGGGGTCGCTACTGCACCCCGGTTGTTCGCGGATGAACATGTCCTATTCCATAACGCCGAGATCGGATCGAATTTGGGCTAGCTCTTGCCGCCCGCGGTCGTCCAGGCTACCGTCGGCTTCGCGGCTAAGTAGCTCCTCGTAACGTTCGCGCCTGTCATCACTCATACCGGTTCCGCTCATGCTTGTATCTGCCATATACCTCCTTTTATTAACGGTTGTAGCTTACCAATCATGAGGGTGGTGTGCAGTGAATTATTTGGCAGACATGCCATATGGTGGTTGGTGGCTTATGTTCGATGAAGGTGAAACCCAGGTATATTACTTGGCCCTGAAGCGTTTCCGGGCCTTGCGGCTTCGGTCTGTTTCATCTTCGATCTCGTGTCCCAAGATTTCTTCCAACAAATCCTCGATGGTCACAATGCCTACTATGGCGTCGTCGCGCTCAATTGGAATGAGATGGCTGCCGGCGTTGATAAACTTTCGGAACATAGTATCGAGCGCCGTCATACTGCCGATGAGCGGGGTGGGGTGCAGTGTCATGTCGTCGACTCGGTATTCAGCCTCGTCGAAATCGATATCGACAAGCTCTTTCATCAGAAGTACGCCGTAGCACTTGGTTAGGCGGCGATTGAAAATTGGGATACGGCTACGACCGGCATGCTTGATCTGATCGATTTGGACGTCATTGAGGATAGTGTCGGGGGTCAGCCAGAACACATTACGGATAGGTACCATGATGTCACGTACCCGTTTCTCGCTGAGCTGCAGCGCTCCTTTGATTATCTCGACCTCATCCTCGTCGAGTTCGCTTTCGTTGTGACCAAGGTGCTCGCTAATCATCATGCCGAGTTCGCGTCGGGTTTCCAGCTGACGTTTTTCCTGGCCGAACAATCGATCAAGCAGCAGCTGAAGCGGCTTGGAGATAGGGTAAGTAACGACGATCATCAACCTGACTATCGGTGCGGCCAGGGACATGTAATGGAGGGCCCGCTTGCTCAGTAACGCCTGGGGGAAGATTTCGCCGAATATCACTATAAGTAGGGTAGTGATAAGACCGGCCAGCAGGCCATTGAGGTGGTGCTCAAGCACCAGCGAAGTGGCTGACACGGCGGCGACATTCACGAGTAGGATGGCGGCCAGCGTCAAATGACTGTGTCGGCGGAGGGGAAGGACGCGGATGGCGGCCTGGTTGCCTAGTTTTGCCTTGCGCCGGAGCTCGTCGAAGTCGAGTGCCAGGAGCGCGACATTCAAGCCCGAGCAGAGTGCCGAGAAGCCCACCAGAATCGCGATTTCAATAACCGTATACAACGTGGTCACTATTGCGCGCTATACCCGTTAGATGTAAGTTGTTTCTCCATATCGCTAGACCTTATTGTAGCGATATCGCAGCCTAGTCGCAAATTGTGCCCTACAGTCGGGGCAGTCATGTTAGGATGGATAAGGCATGATTCAATTTTTACGGACATTTTGGTTTTCACTCAGCGCATCACTACTGGTGATTATCGTCTGTTTGGTGCGGTTGGGCGCTGAGGCGTTGGCGCCGCTAGTAACGCTTATGGTCATCGAAGTGACATTCAGCTTTGATAACGCGGTCGTCAACGCCAAGGTACTCAAGAAGATGTCACCACTCTGGCAGAAGCTGTTCCTAAGCGTCGGCATATTGGTGGCTATCTTTGGCATGCGCTTGGTTTTCCCGATTGCCATCGTGGCGCTGACGGCACACTTGCCGTGGCGTGAGGTGCTGGACTTGGCGTTAAACAACCCGCTGGCATACGCCCACAATCTAGAAATCGCCCACCCGACCATCACCGCTTTCGGTGGCAGCTTCTTGATGATGTTGGCTTTGCACTTCTTCATGGCCGAGAACAAAGGCATCCACTGGATTGATACGATCGAGAGACCATTGCAACAACTGAACAAATGGTGGATGCCTGGTCTGATTACAGCAGCCATGGTTGGCATCGTTGCGGTTGCGCCATTCAACCATCACCCAGTCGATACGATCATGTCCGGCGGCTTAGGGCTGCTTACCTATATCCTTATCCATGGGCTTACTATCTACATTGGTAAGCGGACCGAGACCACTAGCAAACTAGCACATTACACCGGTTGGGCGGCATTCGTCATGTTCATGTATCTTGAGCTTTTGGACGCCAGTTTTTCGCTTGATGGCGTGCTGGGGGCCTTCGCAATCACGGATGACGTCATCTTAATTACGGCTGGCTTGGGCATCGGTGCCGTCTGGGTTCGGTCGATGACCGTCTCGATGGTGCGTAATGGCACACTCGATGCTTATCGATTCCTCGAGCACGGAGCCCACTACGCCATTTTCGTACTGGCCTCGGTAATGCTATTTGCTGCTTGGTACGAGGTACCTGAAGCGCTTACGGGCATCATGGGCGTCGGCTTGATTATCGCATCTGTCTTTAGCTCTAACCGCTTCAAATCCCAGAAGGCCTGAAGTATGAGCCTTCCCGACTGGCTCCAGGATGACGCGGAGCAAGTAGCGCCGCGGTTATTGGGCTGCAAATTACATGTTATTCGTGGCGGAGAAGAATTAAGCGGAATTATCGTCGAAACCGAAGCATATGATCAAACCGATGCCGCCAGTCATACTTATAGGGGGCAAACGCCAAGAAACTCATCGATGTTTGGTCCGGCTGGCCGACTGTACGTCTACTTTACTTATGGTATGCATTTCTGTTGTAACGTAGTGGCCGGAAAAGACGGTTTCGGATCGGGAGTGCTGATTCGGGCAATTGAGCCCGTAGCCGGTCTGGAGTATATGAAGCGCCGCCGAGGTGGTCGCTCCGGCCATGAGCTGACTAATGGACCGGGTAAGACATGCCAGGCTCTTGGAATCAATCGTGAGGACAACGGCCATGATCTGTCCCGACCACCCATTTTGTTAGAAGCCAGTCAGCCCCTAGAGAATTCGCAAATCGTGCGCACCACGCGAATCGGAATTAGCAATGACAAACATCGGCCATGGCGATTCTATATCAAGGATAATCCGTACGTCTCGCGGCCGTAGCCTACTCGATTGCCATCTTGCCGAGTGTCATGATGTGGCGCTTGCGATACTTATCAAAGGCTTCGCGGTCACTACCATTGCGCCGGATAAAGGCGCTCATCTGCTCGCTACCGATAAAGTGGGGCAGCATAACATAGGCTGCACCGTGCTCGTATAATTTGGCGGCTGCATCGTAACTACTGGCATGACAAATGAATATGCCGTTCTTATTCCATTGGTTGACATGACGCACTAGCAACAAGTTAGTATCCAAATCGGTGATAGTACTAACGACCAGCTCGGCGGTGTGGACGCCAATCTCCTCCAGCAATTCGTAGTCAGTCGCATCACCAAATACATAGTTGATGTTCTGACGTTCAAGTACGTCGGTTACATCGGGATTGTAGTCAACTACGATATAGCGTTTGCGCATCTCGCGGAAGGTCTTGATAAATTCGTGGCCGCCCTTGTGGTAGCCAAACAGGATCAGTTTATAACCGGAATCAGGTCGCGGCTCCAGCTTAGGATTGGGCCGTTCGATGAACTTGATCCACGCCGCCACCTTACGATAGATACTGTCGTTGTAGTGCATGATATAAGTGGAAACGCCGATGGTGATGAGGGCAGTCAATGTCATGACGTTGACAGTTTGCTGGCTGACAATGCCACTACCATGTGCCATGACGATTAAGATGACTGAGAACTCGCTGATTTGTGATAAGTGCGTACCGACCTTGTAAGCGGTCTGTGAGGTATAGCCGATACGCCCCAGGCTCGTGGCTATGACAACGGTCTTTATGACGACTACTATTACCGAAAGGACTAGCGCCGGTACGAGAGCAACGGTGATGCTTTTAACGCCGAGTCGTTCACCCAGGCTAACGAAGAACAAGACCAGGAAGAAATCCCGTAGGGGCTTAAGGCGAGTGCTAATCTCTTGGGCGTACGGCAGGGAGGCCAGGGTGACACCAGCAAAGAGTGCGCCAACCTCGATGGAATAGCCAGATACTTCGAACAAGCTAGCGACACCAAATGCCCACATGAGGGCGAACATAAACAAGAACTCCTGGCTGCTGGCAAAGAACTTTGTCAGCCGAGGCATAATGAAAGCGCCGACGATGATAAGCCCCGCTGCCAGTAAGATACCGCGCATGATGAGCGCTTCGAAATCGCGCAAAGTTGCGCCACCGGTCAGTGCTACAACCAGTATCAGCGCCACGGTAGCCATGACGTCCTCGACCAACGTCACGCCGATACTGACGCGCCCGAACAGCCTAGTCGTCGCCTTTTTGTCACTCAGGGCTTTGATAACGACGATGGTACTGCTAAACAGTAAGGCTATGGCGACTATCAGCGCCTCGACGGGTTTCATGCCCAGCAACAGCCAGGCGACCAAGTAACTCACCGGACCTAGTAACATGGCGTTCGACATTGCTACCACAAAGACTGGCTTACCAAGGCTGACGATAGTCGTTACGTTCAGGCCAAGACCGACGATGAAGAGCAGTAGGGCAATGCCGATTTCGCTAAATGATTCGAAGGCAGCCTGGTTGTGAATTATGTCGAACAGCGATGGGCCTGCCAGGACACCGGTTATGATGTAGCCCATGATAAGCGGTTGCCTGAAAAGACGCATGATTACCGATATACCGGCAGCTAGCGCCAAAACAAGGCTTAATTGGATGAATAATGTGAATTCCACAGGCGTATTGATGTTTCTGCTTATGATTATCGCAAATAGCCGGCCCGGCCGCAAATGTCGCTGCTTGAATGACACAAAATACTTGCCGGCAAATGCGGCTAAGCGTAAGCTTAATCACAGGAAGTGTGAGGCTTCCGACAAAACCCGGGTCTCCCCGGGTTTTTTAAATGTACCGCTGATATTTATCGTTCGACGGTGCTGGATGATGCTATACTGCCGTTAGCTTGCTGTCATTATCGTGATCATGCATGACAATGGTTCAAGCTACACCCCACATCCGTATATTCCCCAGTGACTGATTTCGTAGGGGCACCGACCGGCGCGAAGCGCTTTTAGATTTCACGGGCATGATGCCCGGATCGATTTATCCCGGAAATATTTATTAGATTTGACTGACGGCCGATAGCAGCATGTCGCCGTTATATATTATGAAAGCTGCGGAACATCCTACCCCCTCGGGGCTTGGGATATAATAATCAAAGACGAGGAACAACATGTTAGTAATCGTGCTTGCGGCCAGTACATTCGCTTCGACCCTGCTCGGCGGCCTTTTAGCGTTCAAAAATCAAAATAGACTCCATCGTATCTTGGGCTATACGGCCGGTGTGCTGTTAGGGGTAGTGGCGTTCGATTTATTGCCCGAAATATTCGAAGCGGTCGATGCTACTCATACCGATGCGACTTGGGCGATGCTGGCGCTGGTCGTCGGTTTTTTGCTCTTCCATGTGCTAGAAAAGAGCATTCTCATCCACCATTCGCAAGAATCCGAATATGAGGTCCATCACCATCCCCATGTCGGCATCGCCAGCGCTTTGGCGTTGATCGGTCATAGCGCTCTCGATGGGGTTGGTATCGGCCTGGGATTCCAGGCAGGGACGGGAGTGGGCATTGCGGTCGCGATCGCGGTCATCGCTCACGACTTCACCGATGGTTTAAATACGGTCAATTTGCTCCTGATGAATAAAAACCATCCGCGCCGGGCGTTGTGGTTTTTGATAGCTGATGCTCTGGCGCCTATCGCTGGTGCTTTGTCGACGCTGCTATTTCAGATTCCAGACTCGGCCTTGCCGATTTATCTTGGATTTTTCGCCGGCTTCCTGTTGTATATCGGTGCCAGCGAAATCTTGCCCGAAGCTCATAGCAAGCATTCCAGCTATGCTACGATCGCGCTGACCGTGCTTGGTGCGGCCTTCATCTTCGTAGTATCTCGGTTCATATAATCAGTAGTTGACGCCGCCACTAACACCGAAGAACTCCTCGAGCGTCTCGATGTGCTGAATGTGCATTTCCGTTGCGGCCGATACACCGATATAGCGCAAGTGCCACGGCTCATAGGCGTAACCGGTGATTGATTCTTTATCCTTCGGATAACGGATGACGAAGCCGTACTCGTAGGCATGAGCGGCCAGCCATTTGCCTTCGGGTAGCTCGCCGAAACAGGTCTCAAGGTGGCACTTGTGGCTGAGGTCGTCGAGGTCGGCCGCCAGACCGGTTTGGTGTTCGCTATAACCTGGGCGGGCGCTGACTCGATCGGCGGCGGCCTGACCGTCACTCTTAACATAGGAGCCATACAACGATACCTGGAATGAGTATGACCGGTAGCCGCTCGATAATTCCAAGTTGATTCCTTGGGATTTGGCATCGCCAATAAGCTTTTCTAGCGCGTCGGCTGTAACCTGGCGGACTTGCATAGAGCTATTTCCAGGAACTCGCAGTCGGACGTCGGGGACGACTAGATCGTTAGGTATGTATGTTTTAGGCGATAGACCATGCTTCTTGTTGACGATGACCCAGATACTGGTCGGATCGGTCTGTGAATAACGGGCTTTATCGAAATTTGGTGTAGTTTTGTCGTTGTTTTGGCGATCGCTTTGATTCATCTTGTTGTTTGATATGTCATTTGGTGCGTCATCTTTGGTCGCAGTCAGCTGGTAAATGCCAAATCCAGCCAGGGCAACAACAAGCATTACTAGGATTGTTTTTGTTCGTCGCATTCCGGCCATTATAGGCTAGTAAAGTTAGGGCGGCAAACTCCTGTGATACTCATCGGACGCGTTGTCAGCACGCTAAGGAGCCGTTACACTACTGTAATGGCCTCGTCATATTCGCAGTATTCTCAAGCGCGTCGTCACGCCCCCCGGCCGCCTAAGCGGCGCAAGCTGACTCGTAGCGGTACTCGTCGGCTGGTCATCCTCGGCCTGCTAGTTATCGGGGTGGCAGCCTGGTTCGGGTTTCAGGCACTAAAAACCGATACCAAACAGAGCAAGGTACAACCAAATTCGACCTCGCAATCAGCTCAGACTACAGGCAAGACACAACCGGAACCTGGCAATATTCGACTAATCGCAACCGGTGATATGTTGCCGCATGATTCGGTCAACGCCAACGCTAAAACGAGCAGCGGCTACGATTATCAGCAATTCTTCGCTAAAGTTAAGTCATTTTTCCAGCAATCCGATATCCGTTACTGCAACCAGGAGGCACCATCAGCATCAGGTTTGTCAGCTAGTGGTTACCCAACATTCAACGCTCCGGTTGAATTTGCTACGGATCTGCAGGCGGTTGGATGCAACCTGATAAACTTGGCTAACAATCACGCCGATGATCGCGGCCAGTCCGGCATCAATGGTACGTTGGACACTTGGCAGCGATTAAGTCCATTGGCTTACGCTGGCATAAACCGTGATGTTGCCGATCAACAAAAGATCAGTTATTTCACGGTCAAGGGTGTCAAGTTCGCCTATCTTGGCTATTCTGAATGTTCCAATAACCGTGGCGTATCATCCTACGGACTCAACCTACTGTCCGACCGTGCGTTGGTGGAGCGACAAGTGAATGAGGCGACAGCCAATGCCGATATGGTGGTGGTCGGCACGCACTGGTGCGCCGAGAATGTCTCGACTCAGAGTGCAGCCGCGGACAAATGGGCTGGCTACTTTGCCGAAAAGGGCGTAGATATCGTCATTGGCACCGGCCCCCATTATCTGCAGCCAGTCAAACGGCTGCCGAAAGCCGGCGGCGGCACTACGCTGGTATGGTTCAGTTTGGGCAACTTCTTGAGTACGCAGGTCGGTATCCGGGGATTGATTGGCGGCAT
>DJWS01000003.1 GCA_002441585.1 Candidatus Saccharibacteria bacterium UBA6224
TCAGAACGTCGTGAGACAGTTCGGTTTATATCCGCTGTGGACGTCAGGAAATTTGAGAGGATCTGCCCCTAGTACGAGAGGACCGGGGTGGACGATCCGCTGGTGTATCGGTTGTTCTACCAAGGGCATTGCCGAGTAGCTATAGATCGGAGCAGATAAGCGCTGAAAGCATATTAAGCGCGAAACTGACCTCAAGATTAGATTTCCCTATGAGGACACTGAGAGACGATCAGTTTGATAGGCGCAAGGTGGAAGTATGGCAACATATGGAGCTGAAGCGTACTAATAGTCCCATTGACTTTTTATGACTATTCTTAAGGAGATTTTCCCCTTAAGAATAGGGCAATTGACTAGTTATTGGTGCATGTCACCAACAACGTTTGTCGCTTTACATCTCAAACCCGTGCTTTTGTATGGTCACCAAGTACGGCTTTTGTTCCGTCGGCCTCGTTTTATGTCGTCGATGAGCGAACAAAGCCCGTACTTGGTGCCCATAGCGCGAGGGCAACACCTGTTCCCATGCCGAACACAGCAGTTAAGCCTCGTAGCGGTTACAATACTTGGGCCTGAGCCCTGGGAAAATAGCACGGTGCCAAATTATAAAGAGAGTCTCCTAGCGGAGGCTCTTTTTTATTACCGTTGCATCGTGCTATTTTTCCAAAGGAAAATGATAGAAAATGGCCGCCGACACAAAAATTTATGACGATCCGGTCCTATGCTCCAGCATATCGATTATCTTACAGACCCTGCCACAACGCTTACGTATAGTTAAACGTGGCCCGTGAGGGGCTTTTAATATTGATAGGAGGGCATGACTATGGCAGGAACAGTTACGGGTGGCCGTGCCGCGGCCAAGAAGAACGTGAATCGTTACGGCAAGGACTTTTATGCTCGTATAGGCGCTATGGGCGGCCGGAAGGGCAAAACCGGTGGTTTTGCCGCCGGGGCCGAGGGGCGCGAACGGGCGCGGCGTTATGGTGCGATAGGGGGTAAGAAGTCTCGTCGTTTACCACCGAAGTCCAAATAGAGCATTAGCTAAACTATAGTTGACTAAAAACCAATAGCATGATATTATGCTTATAGTTTCGAAAGAAACGAGAGGGTTTGCCTGTTAATTCAGGCAAACCTTTTTCTTTTCTATCGGCGAGGTTAATTAATGGAGGTCAACTACAATGGCTGGAACTCAAGATGGTGGCAAAGCTGCTGCCGCAACCAACAAGAAGAAGTACGGTAAAGACTTTTACGCCCGCATCGGTGCCATGGGTGGCAAGAATGGCCACACCGGTGGTTTTTATGCCAACCGCGAGCTCGCTCGCCAGGCTGGTGCCAAGGGTGGACGGATTAGCCGTCGCGCCAAGAAGACTGCCTAATTTAGCCTACAGTCTTAAAAAAATACCCCGGAAACGGGGTGTTTTTGATTGGTTAGGCGCTAATTCTGGCGCGATACGTTCGGCAAAATCGCGATGGGGTGACACGCCATTGAGTACTACAGTTGAAACAGCGATAGGCTTGGGCGGTCGACTGTAGACTCTTGGTGCCACAGTTGGGACAGACGCAGCGTTTGTGCAGCCAGTCGCGGTAGGTGTCGAGGCAGTCCTGCAGGTGGCCTTCGTCGATATTCGGTAGCCCAAACTGACTAGCCAACATCTTGGCGTGTTCCCAGGCGGCGACTTCCATCTCGATCAGCTCGAAATCATTGCCATACGATTGGTGTGTAAGCAGTGCGTGACTGGTCTCGTGCAGTAGTGACCATATGGCTCTATCGCCCTGGGCGCTGCGGCTGTATACGACCTCGCCGGTCGGTGCTGACCAGTAGAAACCCCTGCCAGCCTTGAACGAAAGGTGAGGGAACTGCTCGGAAAGCGTTTTAGTGACTTCTTGCATGACTAAATTTCTGCTTAGCTAAATCATAACATCCGTAGACTACGGCCTGCTCGGGGCGTTGGGCCTGGCGAAGGGGTGGTATCTTGAGGGAGGGCGTCTCGCACGCCTTGAGCTCAGCAGCCAGTAGCTTGCTGTAGCGCTCAAAATATGTACCCACGCTGCCACCAATGATGATGACGTCCGGCTGGGTGATGGCGATCAGCTCCAAAAAGCCTAGTTTCAGATCGTGGACGATAGACTGCCAGGTGCGTTGGTCATGGATATCCATGGCCAACTTGCCATAACGCTCGACGATTGCTCGGCCGGACGCGAATGACTCCCAGGGGACTAGCTTACCATGATGGGGTAGGAGCATCGTCCGTCCACCACCATCACCGATATTGGTCTCAATCTCACCATTCACCGTCAGGCCGTAGCCGATGCCGGTGCTGATAGTAACGTAAAGAACGCGGTCGTACCGATTTCGCACTAACATGGCCTCGCTGAGTGATGCCATCTTGGCGTCGTTTTCGACGACTACCGGACAGCGGAGGAGGCGCTCGATATCGGACTGAATATGGACATTGCGCCATGGCAAATTGCCAAACAGCTTGGCGACACCCTCTTCGCGGTCAAAAAGACTGGTCGGCAGACCGACGCCAGCTGCTTTCCAGTCGTGCTTGCTCAGATGTGCTAAAGCGTGGCGTAGTTCCAGAGTGAAGTGGTGATAGTCGTGAGAGGTGGGGAACTTGCGAGATTCGAGTATGACACCGTTATCGTCAAGTACTGCAACGAGCGTTTTCGTGCCTCCGATGTCTACCCCCAGATACATGACCACAGTGTACCACCTCCCGACCATACACGTACAGAGATAAAGCCGATGGGTACTGTGGATTACTGGCCAGTGGATGATAAGACTAAGCAAGCTTTGCCTTATCCCTCCTTCTACGGTATAATGACCTCTAACGTTGTGATGAATGTTAATCGTCGCTTTGAACAAGCGCGTATCGCTTAAGTCGCACGGAATACACTACAAGGAGGCATGTAAAACATGTCAAAAACAACTTTATCAATGGATGACCTGCTTGCGGGCAGTGACATCGAACAATTAACTACCGGCGCAGTCGTGGAGGGTACCGTTAGTTCGGTACGCAAGCACGAGGTCTGGATCGATCTAGGCGCGCGCGGTGTCGGAGTGGTGATGCGCCGAGAAATCGGACACGGCCAAAAGCTCGAAGAGGGCCAAACGGTCACGGTCAGCGTCATCGACCCAGAAATGGAAGAGGGCTACGCATTGCTCAGCATGAAGCGAGCCGTCAAGGACCGCGGCTGGGATGAGCTGCAGGCAATCTTCGACGCCCAACAGACAGTCGAAATCACCGCCTACGACGCCAATCGTGGTGGTATGCTGGTGGAAATGGAAGGCATCCGTGGTTTCTTGCCAGTTTCTCAGTTGGCTGCCGGCCACTACCCACGCGTATCGGGTGCCGACAAGGATGAAATCCTCCAGAAGCTCAACGCTTTGATCGACAAACCACTACGGGTACGAATCCTCGATTTGAGCCGCAAGGACAACAAGCTTATCTTCTCCGAGAAAGAGGCTGTCAAAGAAGATATGCAGGCCCGCTTCTCCGAGCTGAAGGTTGGCGACGAGGTCAAGGGTGTCGTCACTGGCGTCATCGACTTCGGTGCATTCGTGAACGTCGACGGTATCGAGGGGCTGATTCACATCTCCGAAATCTCTTGGGAGCGCGTTGACAACCCCCGTAACTACGTCAAGGTCGGCGATGAAGTCACTGCCAAGATCATTGCTATCGATAAGGACCGCCTGTCTCTAAGCCTCAAGCAGATGACCGAAGATCCATGGCTCAAGGAAGTCAAAGCCTTCAAGAAAGGTGACATGGTCGAGGGCAAGATCACGCGAATCACGCCTTTTGGAGCGTTCGTACAGCTCAGCCCTAGCGTAGAGGCTCTCGTACACGTCTCAGAGATGAGCAACGACGAGGGCGTCGACCCTGAGCAGATTTTCCAGCTGAACGAGAAGAAGCAATTCAAGGTGCTCGACATCGATAACGAAGGTCGCAAGATCGCGCTGAGTCTTAAAGACGCCAAATAACATGATGCAATAAACGGTAACGGCCACTAGTGGCCAGAAGGAAGTGCTTACAGGACATGGCAACAACCATCCAGATAGAAGACATGATCACCGTGGGCACTCTAGCCGACAAGCTTAATTTGCCAGTTACCCGCCTCATCAGTGAGCTGATGAAGAACGGCGTGATGGCCACGGTTAACGAGAAAATCGATTTTGATACGGCCGAGATCATCGTGTCCGATTTAGGGTTGGATGTCGAGCTTGCGCGTGCCGAAGCGAAAGCGTCCACGCCTACGCGGGTACGAAAGCATGCGCCCGAGACTGAGAATGCTGTCAGCCGACCGCCGGTGGTGGCGGTGATGGGGCACGTCGACCACGGTAAGACTAGTCTGCTTGACGCTATCCGTGGCGCCGATGTTGCCAAAGGCGAAGCCGGCGGCATCACTCAGCACATTTCCGCTTACCAGGTGGCACACAACGGCCGAAAGATAACGTTTTTGGATACGCCAGGGCATGAAGCTTTTGCTGCCATTCGCGAGCACGGCGCCCATCTGACTGACATCGCTATCATCGTGATCGCTGCCGATGATGGCATCAAACCGCAAACTGTCGAAGCGATCCGCTATGCCAACAATGCCGGCGTCAAGATAATCGTCGCAGCTAATAAGATTGACAAGGAAGGCGCTGACATCAACCGCCTGTATAGCCAACTTAGCGAGCATGGACTGATGTGGGACGGCTGGAAGGGCGGTGATACACCGGTGCTGCCGGTGTCGGCCAAGACCAAGCAAGGCATTCCGGAGTTATTGGACATGCTCCTACTGGTCACCGACGTCGAAGAACTTAAGGCGGATCAGGATGGACCGGCGCGCGGTCTTATTATCGAGGCACACGTCGAACAGGGACGCGGCTCGGTCGCCCACGCCCTAATAGAATCGGGCACGCTGAAGCAGGGTGACTTCGTGGTCGCCGGTGGCGTGTACGCCAAATTGCGTAATCTAGAGACCACTGATGGTAAACCGCTCAAGCAGGCGACTCCCTCAACCCCCGTCGTGATGACTGGATTCAAGCAGCTACCAGAATTTGGTGAAGAATTTTATGTCGTGGATAACGAGAAAGCTGCCCGGTCGGCAGCCGAGCGACAGGCTACCGAATCTCAGGCGAAGGCCGGGAGGCAGAACATATCCAGCAGTGAGCTGATTAGGCTGATTAACCGCAACAACGAGGTGCAGCGTTTCAACATCATCATAAAAGCCGATGTTCAGGGTTCGCTGACATCCGTTATAAACAGCCTGAAGGCGCTAGATACCAATGAGGTTGCTACTCAGGTGGTGAGCACGGGTGTTGGTGCCATCAGCGAAAACGATATACATCTTGCCCAAACCAGCCAAGCAATTATTTATGGTTTCAACGTTACCATGCCAAGTAACATTAGGCAGGCCGCAAGCCGTGATAAAGTTAATGTTCGACTTTATAACGTCATATATGAGCTAATTGATGATGTAAGGTCTGAGATGAGTGACTTGTTATTGCCTCAGGTTGTGGAAACTGACCTAGGGCGATTGGTCGTGCGGGCCGTCTTTAAGACTACGAAGACGGAAGTGATTTGCGGCGGAGAGGTCACGAAAGGTACTCTGCGGTCACCATCATTTGCTCGAGTTATGCGTGGCGATGAAAAGTTGGCCGAAGTCGAGGTGACCATGCTCAAGCGTGGACCCCAAGAGACGAAAGAGGTGAACGAGGGTGAAATGTGTGGCCTAAGTTTCAAGACCGAGGCCAAACTTGAGCTGCAGGAAGGGGATCGTCTAGAGCTCTTCCAGCGAGAAACTGTTGAGCGGCATCTCTAATGGTACAATAAGAAATATGAACCCAAGCGATAACTCATCACCGAACCCGCTCCGCATCGACAACAACCTGCTGATTGAGTTGGGCCTGAGCGGTCTTCCGTCTCACGAAAAGACGGGATTCCTGAATCATATCTATGAAACTCTAGAGATGCGAGTTGGTATCCGTCTGGCCGATCAGATGACGAACGAGCAGCTAGACGAGTTCGAGACCTTTTATAACGCCAAGGACGATGCCGGTGCATTCCGCTGGCTCGAGACAAACTTCCCGAACTACAAGGAAATCGTCGCCGATGAATTCAGCAAGCTTAAGGGAGAAATTGCCCAGCAGGCACCACAGATACTGGCGGCCAGCCAGCAGCAGGCAGCCTCAGCGCAACCTTCCCAGCCCACTGAGCAGCCTGTGCAGCAGCCGTACCCTCAGCAGCCAGCAGCCTATGCGCAGCAGCCTACAGTAGCGCCATCACCACAGCCTCCTGTGGATGACGGAACGTTGTACGTTGCACCCCAATCTCAACAGCCATCAGTTCAGCCTCAACAACCCGATGCTCAGCCTTACTCACCGCAACCGACCTATCCTCAGTCTCAGCCAGTGTCAGATCCTAACTCGACACAGCCGCCTCAGCAGTACCCGCCGCAATATCCACCGCAGCAACAGCCGCCCATCCCACCCACTCAGCAGTGGTAGTTAAGTGTTCATCAATCTTTGACCGTAGCCACGGATAAATTCGGCTGCGGTCATTTCTTTTTTACCGACTGGCTGGAGCCTGTCGATCCATAAAGTACCCCTGGCGGTAATTACACCCAGGTGACCGATGTCGCTAACGATATCAAGCCCCCCGGGGGCCGCATCAGTCGTCTGGCTGGGTACGGCGTGTGACTGAGTGACGATAACCTCCAGCCCCCCAAGCGTCGTGCGAGACCTCGGCCATCCAGCATACGCCCGGATTTCACGTTCGAGCTGCTTGGCGGGCTTGGACCAGTCGATAATGCCGTCCTGCTTGGTGATTCGCGAATCATAGGTTGCGGCCTGATGATCTTGGGGTAGGGCAACAACATTATCCTCGAGAATTCCGGGCAATAGCTCATGCAGCATTGCTGCACCGATCTCAAGTAGGTCATTGGCAAGCTGCTGCTTTGTCTCGGTGCCATTTAGAGATACGATCGTCTGCGCGTAAACTGGACCGGCGTCCATTTCTTTCGCAAGGCTCATCAAACTGAGGCCAGTTTGTTGTTCGCCCGCTAATATGGCGCTTTCCAGTGGTATGGGGCCGCGATGCTTTGGTAATAATGAAGGATGAACATTGATAATACCTGCGGGGAATATATCAATTATGGACTTAGGAACGATTTTACCGTAAGCGACCAGAACAGCGGCCTCCGGCCGAAAATCTCGCAGCTGGTTCGCAATGTCAACAGGTTTATCTGGCGACAGTAGCAGAATACCGTGTTCTTCGGCGATGTCAGCGATTTCAAGTTTCCGCACTTTGTGGTTACCATTAACTTGTTCGTTATTTACGACTATAGCTGTGATATCGTAGTCATCCTCAATGAGTTGTCGAAGAACTAGATTGTTCGTCGTGGTGCCGGTAGCTATTCGCTCGTTACCAAAGAAGACTATTCGCTTGGACATCTTCTGCATAGTTTAGCTCCTCGAGTTTGCCGTCTTTATCTAGCCGGAAAAATGCCTCTGGTGAGTCTTTTATCCGATCGATGAATACGATACCGTTAGTGTGGTCAATTTCGTGCTGGAAAACCCGCGCCAAAAAGCCCTCGGCCGTAATGCGGAATGGCTTACCTTTAACATCTAGGGCCTTGACGCGAACCTTTTCGTGCCTCGGTACTTTGCCGTAGATATCCTTGACACTCAGACATCCCTCAAAATCCTCAACCAGTTTGCCCTCGGATTTGGTAATCTCGGGGTTTATCAGCACGGTAAATTCGTGGTCGTTCTTGTCTTCGCAATTGTTGCGCACCACGACTATCCGGTATAGCTTATCGACCTGGACGGCCGCCAATGCAACTCCGACTTCGTGCTCACGACTTGCTTCCCAATCCAAGGTCGCGGTCTTCATACCTTCAACGATCTGTAATATTTCATCACTGATTACGCCTACGCGTTGTGATTTTGTACGCAAGGAGGGGTGTGGCAATGTAATGATGTCATCTTTTGTCATATCTGTTACAGTATAGCCCATTTCGTGGGAGGAGACTAGTTTACAACAGATTAACCGGGTCGATATCGTATGTCGTTCCGGCGTCGGGTAGGTCGGCGATTATTTGAGTCAAATATCGCCGGTTTTTGGCCTTAATAATTATCTGCCACTCGTATTTAGTGCCATGTTTTTCGTGGAAGGCCGGCGCTGGCCCATCGATATGCACAACGTTGCTATATTTACTACGTAATATGTCCGCTAACTTCGACGAAGCTGCCTCGGCAGACCTGGAGGTGGCTCGGCGAGAGGCTATTTTCAGCAAGTAGGTGAACGGCGGGAAACCGTACTGTTCGCGTTCCTGGAGCTCACGCCCGTAGAACGTTTGCCAGTCCTCGGACAGGGCGGACTGAATAACCGGACTGTCTGGCGCATATGTCTGAATGATGGCGGTGGCATGGGGGGTGTGACCTCGGCCGATACGACCTAGAACCTGACGAATCAGCTGGTAGGTTCGCTCCTGAGCGGTGTAGTCTGGAATCGCCAGGCTGGTATCGGCTAAGACAATGCCAAGTGTCGTGAGTCGTGGCAAGTCCAGCCCCTTGGCTAGCAGCTGCGTGCCGACCAGTACATCGACTTCACCCGCCAATATTCTTTCGTAATGTTGCTCGAGACGTTCAGCCTTACGGTTGTCTGTATCGAAGCGACTGACGCGCGCTTCGGGAAACAGGCGACTCACCTCATCGGCTATCGCTTTGGTTCCGGCAGACTTGAAGATGATATCGGTATTACCACAAGTCGGGCAGGAGCTGCGAATTGATTCTCGATAGCCACAGGCATGACACAGTGACTCATGAATGTCCCCGTGATATGCCAAAGGCAAATCGCATCTGGGGCACGTAGCCTGCCAGCCGCACTGACGACATAGCGTCAACCTAGCCGTGCCACGGCGATTCAGGTACAGCATGCTTTGCTCGCCCGCCTCAAGTGCTCTGCGCAAGGCTTCGATTAGCTGGTCAGATAGATAGCCAGATCGCGTGAAGGCGGAACGGTCGCGTAAATCGACGAGCACTCGATCGACAGGGGTGTGATTACCCGTGGCGATTGAGTCCAGGGTTATGATGGGTCGGTTTTTTTTAGACGCAATGTAGTAGTCAGTGACTGCTGGCGTAGCCGATCCCAGAACCAGCTTGGCGTCGTGTAGATCGGCTAGCTTGCCAGCGACACGCGGTGCGTAATAGTAGGGCTGCTGTTCTTGTTTGTAGGCTGGCTCATGTGACTCATCAAGTACAATCAGCCCTAATTTACGAAATGGGGAGAAGAGTGCTGAACGGGGTCCAATAACGACGACAGGCTGAACGGCATCTAGTATGGTACGCCAGGCTTCGCCGCGCTCTTTAGCGGTCATCTTGGAGTGGATAGTTATAACGTTGCCCAGATATTTGGTCAGCTCTGCAGCTAGCTGGGGAGCTAAGCTAATCTCGGGGCTCAGGATGAGTACAGATTTTCCCTGGCGCAACGATTCTTGCGCCAGAGCCGCATAGACGCGCGTCTTGCCACTTCCGGTGCGCCCATGTAGCACATAAGTGCCGACGTTTGGCATAGCGGCTACCGCTTGTTTTTGCGCCGGAGTAAGGCCTACTTCAGGTAGGTGGCGCTTGATAGGTGTTGAGTTAGAAACTTCGGCAGAATTACTGGGTAACTGTGGCGGGAGGAACAATTGAGTCAGCGCTCCGATTGGAGCCGGGTAGTAACCTTGTAGCCAGTTAAATAGGTCCAGCGCCTCTGCGCTAAGAGGGGGGTGTTCGTAGACATAGGATATCTGCTTACAAGTAAAAGACGGTCGCTTGACTTGCCGCATAACCACTCCCGGCACCGATTGTGATTGAAGCGGTACCATAACAAGGCCACCCGGCTCAATCTTAACCTCGGAGCTATAGGTGAGCGGCGTATTCTTACGGTAGCGATTGCTCCGTACCCAAACCTCATAGAAGTACATGTCCCTAGTATAACTTCTAGGCTATAAACTTGAAAAAGTCGCCGATGCCTTGCTATACTGAAGTCTACGTTGTTGGTTCAACAATGAGGGACTTATGTTAGATATATTCATTACATCTCGAGTGCGGCGCAAAATCATTGTGATTTATGCCAAGTATCCTGACTTCAAGACGCACGTCCGTGGTCTGGCAAAGCTCATAAAGGAAGACGCCGGTAACATCCAGCGTGAATTGCGTCGTTTGGAAAAAGCGGGCTTCCTAATATCAGAAAAGCAGAGCAACACCAAGGTTTATTACACCAACAAGCAATTCCCAATCTTCAAGGAGTTGCAGAGCATCGTTCTAAAATCGCAGCGCACTACCCAGAAAAAGAAAGTCTCTCAGTAAAGCAGTTGCAAACATCTCTGTAATTCGCTACAATAATCCCCGATGATTCAAGTAACACGTAAAGATTCAAAGGAATCGGCAGAGAACTTACTGCGCCGCTTTAACCGTAAAGTACAGCAGTCTGGTAACATGGCCGTTCTTAAGCAAGGTCAATTTTTCGCAAAGTCGACAAGTAAGCGTGAGCGACGCAATAAAGCAATTATTCGTCAGTCACGACGCGCTGCAAAAATTAAGCGCATCAAACTCGGTCAGCGTTAATGGCTCTAGAATCCCAGATTTCTCAAGACCTCAAGGCAGCAATGCTAGCAGGACAGCAACAACGCGTCACGACGCTTAGGGGGCTTAAGAGTACGCTACTGTACGAGAAGGTCGCTCGGAAGCTGCCACGCGAGCAAGAGCTGGCTGATGACGAGGTGATTTCGTTGTTAGCCCGCGAATCCAAGAAGCGCCAGGAAAGTGCCGAGTTGTATGTTCAGGGAGGCAGTCAGGAGCGAGCCGACGCGGAACTCCAGGAGAAGGCGATTATTGACGCTTATTTACCAGAGAGGATGTCGGACGACGAACTGGCCTCGGTCATTGCCGGTGTCGTAGAGGAGATGGGCGCATCATCGCCGCAGGATATGGGTAAAGTTATTGGTGCGGTTCGTCAGAAGGTCGGTGCCACCGCGGATGGCGCGTCAATCGCACGTATGGTAAAGGAGAAGCTAGCTCTGTGATTTTATTCTTTGGCCCCCCAGGATCAGGTAAGAGCGTCCAGGGAGAGCTACTAGTCAAGCGTAATGGCTGGCAGTGGCTGTCGACTGGACAGTTGTTTCGGGAGTCTTCTGATACGGAAGTGCTTGAGCGCCTGGCCACGGGCGAGCTTATCGACGACGATATGACGAACCGCGTGCTTGATGATGCCCTCCGTAAGGCTAGCGATAAGAGCCGCGTAGTACTAGATGGCTATCCACGCAACCTAGATCAGGCTAAGTGGCTTGATGAGCACTTGCCGTCACATGGGCGGGAAATACTAGTGGTTATCGTGTTCGACGTGCCCAAAGAAGAGTTAATCCGTCGTTTATCAGGTCGAGGCCGTGTCGAAGATTCACCCCAGGTCATCGAGCACCGTCTCGATATCTACTTCCGCAGTACCAAACCGGTGATTGATTACTACCAGGACCGTGGGGTTGCCGTGCGTATGGTAAATGGACATGATGATGTGAATGAAGTTCACGAACGGATTCAAAAGGTGATAGAGGAATGCTCACTCGCGTAAAAACACCCGCTGAAATAAGGGCAATGCGTGAAAGTGGCGCTATGCTTGCCACGGTGCTCGCAGCACTCAAGCCCAAAGTCGTGCCGGGCGTATCGACGGAGGAACTTGCCGATTATGCCCGCAGTGAGCTGAAAGCGCTTGGCGGCCAACCGACTTTCTTGGGGTATCAGGGTTTTCCCGATGTTATTTGCATATCCGTTAACGACGAAGTCGTTCATGGTATTCCTAAGAGTGGCAAGATTCTTTCGGAAGGCGACATTGTCGGACTAGATTTTGGCGTGACATACAGGGGTATGACAACAGACTCAGCAGTTAGCGAAATAGTCGGAAAACCTCGCAACACCCGAGAGCAAGAACTGGTCGAGAGCACCAGGCAGGCAATGATGGCCGGCATAGGTGTAGTTCATGGATCGGTTAGGACGGGTGACATCGGTGCAACTATCGAAGGTGTCCTAGCGCACCACAAATTTGGTATTGTGCGTGATTTGGTCGGACATGGGGTAGGGCATGAGCTTCACGAAGACCCGAACATACCCAACTACGGCAAACCGGACACCGGACCATGGCTCCAAACCGGAATGACGATTGCCATTGAACCTATGGCGACACTCGGAACGCACAGTGTATACCTAGAAAATGATGGTTGGACCATTCGAACTCGCGATGGGTCCAGATCAGCACATTTTGAGCATACAGTATTGATTACGGACACAGGTTACGAAATACTAACAGTGGTGTAGTAGGTTTCTAATCTTGCCGAACACAAGGGTAAGCGGTATACTACGCCCAACATGCGCGATGCAGCAACAAATCATTTTGTCGGTCTAGATATAGGAACAACGTCAGTGCGTTGCGTGGTTGGTATGCTTGATATCAACAGCGGTAAGCTATCGGTTATCGGCCACGGTTCGGCTCAGAACTTAGGTGTTCGTCGTGGTAGTGTGGTTCACGTCGACGAAGTCGCCTCAGCCATAACACAGGCTGTATCGGAAGCCGAACGTATAGCCGGAGTGCAAATTACCCAGGCAACAGTGAACGTCAATGGTACGCATGTCAGCGGAGTCGACTCTAAGGGTGTCATCGCCATCAGCGCGGGCGATCGCGAAATATCAGCCGCTGATAGGCAGCGCGTGGACGAGGCGGCAACAGCCGTAAAATTTCCTCCCAATCGCGAAATAGTTCAGTTCTTTGCCAAAGGTTATAGCCTGGATGGGCAGCGAAACATCAAGGAGCCTGTCGGCATGCAAGGCGTTCGACTGGAAGTCGAGGCCCATATCATAACCGCAGCCTCACCCAATCTGCGAAATCTCGATGCTGCACTCGAACGAGCAAATATCGTTGCACGGCATCACACTGTCTCAAGCCTGGCTTCGGCTGAGGCAACACTGACACGAGAACAAAAGGAAGCCGGGACCGTAGTACTCGATATTGGAGCCAGCACGACCAACCTCATAGTGATTGAAGACGGTGAAGTGCAGCATGTCGCTGTCATACCGATAGGCGGAATACATATCACCAACGACCTAGCGATTGGCCTGAAGACCGATCTCGACGTGGCCGAGCAGGTCAAGTTACAACACGCTAGTTTGCTCGAACAACGTAAAGTGACAGCTAATATTTCGTTGCATAATAAACAACATAGCTTCGCCATGGAAGAAGTTCATATGATTTGCGAGGCGAGAGTAGAAGAGTTATTTGAATTCGTCGACAAAGAACTTCAACGCATTCGCCGCTCCAGAAAACTGCCCGGGGGTGTTGTAATTAATGGTGGAACAGCGAAGCTTCCGGGCATCGCTGAGTTCGCTAGGGAAAGTTTACAGCTGGCTGCCCGTGTCGGACATATTCATAACGTGTCCGGACTAGTCGACACGGTAGACGATGAGATTTTCACGACAGCGGTTGGATTGATGATGCTCGACATGCTCCTGCCGGCCGATGATATAGAAACCATGCCGGCTGAGTACAATGCTGTAGCCAGCATTCGATCGTTGATCAAAAAAATTGGCTTCTAGAATTTGGCCTGAACAATCGAACGTGTGTGTAAAATTCGGCTGTACAAATTTGTTGCCGACAGTCGGTAGCTAGCGTATACTTGTGAGTATAAATTTTGGAATTACGAGGGGATTATGCCGCAAATTGTCGAACCAGACATCGAAACGTTTGCCCGTATTAAAGTCGTTGGCGTGGGTGGTGCCGGCGGAGCAGCCATCAACCGCATGGTTGACGCTGGTATCGAGAGCGTAGAGTTCATAGCTATTAATACTGACGCTCAGGCCCTCCATTATTCCAAGGCCAAGGTCAAGATTCACATCGGCAAAGATGCTACGCGTGGACTTGGCGCCGGGGCCGACCCCCAGGTGGGCCAGAAGGCCGCCGAGGAATCAAAAGAAGAAATCCGATCCGCCCTTGAGGGTGCCGATATGGTATTCGTTACGATTGGTGCAGGTGGTGGTACGGGCAGTGGCGCCGGTCATGTTGTGGCGCAGATCGCCAAAGACCTAGGCATTTTGGTGGTAGGTTTTGCGACCAAGCCATTCGCATTCGAGGGCGAGAAGCGTCGACGCAACGCGGACGATGCTATCCAGAGACTTCGTAGCGCAGTCGATACGCTAATCATTATTCCGAACGATAGATTACTCCAGACCATCGACCGTCAGACTCCTCTCATGGAGGCGTTCAAGGTAGCCGATGATGTGTTGCGCCAAGGAGTGCAAGGAATATCGGACCTCATCACTGTACATGGCCTCATTAACTTAGACTTTGCAGACGTTAAGGCCGTTATGAGTAACGCCGGTTCTGCCCTGATGGGTATTGGCCGCTCAAGCGGTGAGAACCGTGCTATTACGGCCGCACAGCAAGCAATTGAATCGCCATTACTCGAGGTTTCAATCGACGGAGCACGTGGCATCCTATTCAATGTGATTGGTGGCAACGATCTGTCGATGCACGAAATTAACGCTGCCGCTGAAACAATCACCAACGCCGCCGATCCTGATGCAAACATTATTTTTGGTGCGACCATCAGCCCCGAGATCGAAGGCGAGGTCATAATAACGGTCGTAGCAACCGGTTTTGATGCCTCTTACTTTCAGGGTCGCCAAGCAGTTAATGACCGTGTCGCCCAGCCGGCCAGTTCAGGCAACAATGATTCTGACGACAGCACCATTGCCGATGATTCATCTGTGACTAGCGGCGACGCCTCGATGAAAGATCTGGACATGTCCCTGACCGACACGCAACCTGACATGAACGCCAGCCTAAAGTCAGATGACACGGTGCCAAATATCTGGACCCTGGATGACGACAAACACGACGAAGATTCAAATACCAAAGAGCACGAAGCAATCGTTGGTGATCATGAGGACGAGCTCGAGCGTCCATCGTTCCTTCGCCGCCTTAAAAAACGCCGCGATACAACAGAGAAAGACTCTGACTCTACCCCAAAGGATTAGCGGTTTCTGTATTAAATAATACAACCAAAAAATGATTGCAGTGCGCTATAAGTAGGGTTACTATTAGTTAACAAAGCGCTATATATAGGCAATTTGATAGCCGCTCGTACGTTTATTTTGGTAAAGGAGGTGCATAAGTAATGAAATGCAGCCAATGTCAGGAATGCGATACGAAGGTTATCGAATCGCGAGATGTTGCTGATGGCCAGGCTGTACGCCGCCGCCGAATGTGCACGAACTGCATGTACCGTTTTACGACGTATGAGCGTCTTGAGCGGCCACAGCTTATAGTCATCAAGCATGATGGTACTCGTGAACTATTCAATCGGGCAAAATTGCTCGCCGGACTGTACAGGGCGTGCGAGAAAACCCCGGTAAGTGGCATGCAGCTAGAGTCACTTGTCTCGGACATCGAGCAAGAACTCCACACGTGCGGTTCCAATGAGATCCAGTCGGTCAAGATTGGTGAACATGTCATGGAACGCTTGGCGGCCATCAATGAAGTGGCATACGTTCGGTTCGCAAGTGTTTACAGACGCTTCAAGAGCATCGAAGGATTCGAGGAAGAACTGACGCACATCAAACAAAAAAAGTATGAAAAGGACCTCGTCAAAGAATCATAGGAGTGATTTGACGGCTCCCTTCGCATCTGATGCAGGGTTTTCCCGCATAAGATTCGCAGAGAGCTCCGACGGTAGCGTTTGCGAGAGACGACGACGCCGCGAACTCCAACAAACACAATCAATAACAAACTACATAACATACGAAGTGAGGGTATTATGGGAAAAACAGCAAGTCTTGGTGTAAGGCGCTTTTTTACGCAGCCGGAAACTAAAGCCTACGACGCATTGAAGTGGGTGTCGCGCGATTCAATTATTACTAATCCGGCCAGCAGTACGCCCGTGTTTGAGCAGAAGGGCGTTGAATTCCCACAGGGTTGGTCACTCAATGCTATCAACATCGTGGCGCAGAAATATTTCAGTGGTACGCCAGGAACATCCGGTCGTGAGTCCTCTTTGAAGCACCTGATTGATCGTGTAGTCGATACGGTGACCCGACAGGGTTCCCAAGAGGGCTACTTCGAGACAGAAGCTGAGGCCGAAGATTTTCGAGAGGAACTTAAATTTATCCTGGCGACCCAGCGTGCAGCCTTTAACTCCCCAGTCTGGTTTAACATCGGCGCACCAGATCGTGCACAGCAGGCAAGTGCCTGCTTCATCTTGGGCATCGAGGATACCATGGAAGCAATCCTTGGCTGGTATGTCGATGAGGGCATGATATTCAAGGGTGGTTCTGGTTCGGGCGTCAACCTGAGCGCTATCCGTTCGTCCGTTGAACCACTTGGTAAAAGTGCCGGCACGGCCAGTGGTCCGCTTAGCTTCATGCGTGGAGCGGATGCGTCCGCCGGTGCCATCAAGAGTGGGGGCAAGACACGTCGGGCCGCCAAGATGGTAATCCTCAATGTCGACCACCCGGATGTCGAGCAGTTCATCTGGTGCAAGGCTCGCGAGGAGCAAAAAGCTCGTGTACTGCAGGAGTTTGGCTTCGATATGAGCCTAGATGGCAAGGATAGTTTCTCCGTGCAGTATCAGAACGCCAACAACTCGGTCCGAGTGAGCGACGAGTTCATGCAGGCCGTCGTAGATGATGCTGATTGGCAATTGCGCGCCGTCACCACCGGCAAGCCGGTCAAGACGTTGAAAGCCCGTGATCTGTATCGCCAATTCGCTCAGGCGGCATGGGAATGTGCCGACCCTGGCATGCAGTTCGACACGACTATCAATAAGTGGCACACCGCTCCTAACGCCGGCCGTATCAACGCCAGCAATCCCTGCAGCGAGTACATGCACCTTGATAATTCGGCCTGTAACTTGGCTAGTATCAACCTGTTGCGCTATCTTAACACCGACGGTACCTTCGATATCGATGCTTTCAAGCACACTGTCAGCTTGGTCTTTACGGCCCAAGAAATACTTGTAGGTTACTCAGCCTATCCAACCGAAAAAATCGGCAAAAATGCCCGTGCTTACCGTGAGCTTGGCTTGGGTTACGCTAACCTAGGTGCGATGCTGATGGCCCAGGGCTTGCCGTACGACAGTGATGAGGGCCGCGCTCAGGCTGCAGCTATTACTGCGTTAATGACAGGCTATGCCTACGCTACGAGCGCCAAACTGGCTCGCATAGTCGGTCCGTTCGCTGGCTTCCATAAGGATCGCGAGGGTATGCTCAATGTTCTCAAGATGCACCGCGAAGAGGTTTCGAAGATTGATGCCAACTTTGTCCGTGAAGATCTCTTGAGTGCTGCTGCCAGCGCCTGGGATGAGGCAGTTGAACTGGGTGAGCTATACGGAGTCCGCAATAGCCAGGCAAGTGTGTTGGCTCCCACCGGGACGATTGGCCTGATGATGGACTGCGACACTACCGGTATTGAGCCTGACTTGGGACTGGTAAAGGTCAAGAAGCTGGTCGGTGGAGGCACTATGAGCATCGTCAACCAGACCGTGCCACGGGCTCTCAAGACTCTTGGTTACACCAAGGCGCAGATTGACGAAATCGTAAACTACATTGATGTCGAAAAGACAATACTTGGCGCCCCTCACCTCAAGAAAGAGCACGAAAGTGTCTTTGCTTGCTCGATGGGCGACAACGCCATCCACTACCTAGGACATGTCAAGATGATGGCCGCCGTGCAGCCGTTCATCTCCGGTGCTATCAGCAAGACAGTCAACATGCCCGAAGATGTAACGGTGGAAGATGTCGAGCAGTTGCACATCGAGGCTTGGCAGATGGGCTTGAAGGCGGTTGCGATCTACCGCGATAACTGTAAGGTTGCCCAACCGCTTGCTATGGCTAAGAAAGAAGTCAAGGCCGAACCAGCACCCGTACAGGCCGCCGCTCCGGTGCAGGCGGTCGAAGCCGTCTCGGAGAAGTATGTGGTCAAGGGAGCGGTCCGTCGCGAGTTGCCGAAGGTACGCAACTCCAAGACGTTCTCATTCACTGTGGCAGGCAGCCACGGCTACATAACGGTCGGTGAGTACGATGACGGCACTCCTGGGGAGATTTTCATGCGAATAGCCAAGCAGGGTTCTACCTTGGCAGGCTTCATGGATGCATTCGCTATCTCACTCAGCCACGGTCTACAGTACGGTGTGCCTCTAAAGGACTACGTCAAGTCATTTACCAGTATGTCATTTGCCCCATCGGGCATCACTGACGATCCGGAAATCCGGACGGCTTCCAGTCTGGTAGACTACGTCTTTCGTCGCCTTGCTCTCAGCTATCTTAGCTTTGACAACCGATTGGAGCTAGGCCTGGCATCCATCGACGATATGCCAGACACGCAAACAAGCCTACTAGAAGCGGCAACGAATCTAGAGCAGGTAGCGCGAGCCGAATCAATCGTAGAAGACACCCCAGTTACTGAGCCAGTCGAGGCGGCACAGCAGCCGGCGTCGGCATCTGCATCCAGCAAGGCTGCTTCAGTGGTCGATAGCAATGCACCATTGTGCTACAACTGCGGCAACCAGACACAACGCTCCGGCAGCTGCTATGTCTGCACATCGTGTGGTTCTACCACTGGCTGTAGCTAAGATACTTGCAGTATCACCAGAAACAAGGGTCATTATGACCCTTGTTTCTTTTGTTGGGTCAGTGGTGTGGTACACTTTAGGGGTGAAAGTTCTTATCCTATACCGACCGAATTCTGAACATGCACGAGTAGTTGAGGCGTTTATTAAAGATTTTCAGTCCACACATAGCAGTGATAAGCTGCAGGTACTCGACGTGGATAGCCGGGAAGGTAGCGCGACGGCTTCACTTTACGATGTCATGCAGTATCCGGCACTACTGGCCCTGAGAGATGATGGATCGATCCTTAAAACGTGGGAGGGCGAGACCCTACCTATGATGAACGAGATTGCCTACTACACCTTCTCGGCAGGGTGAGAAGTGTGATATAGTGGCGCTACAGGCATTCACCGTGCAGGTGAGAAGCGGCTATCAACCGCAAGCTGTGGGAAGAAAGGGTTTTACCGATTAGACCCCACCGGCCCGGGCCGTAAGACCGGATAACTAAGTGCCAAGAGTCGTTACTTTTGGAAGCCAGATGGTACCGTCCCGCAAGGGATTCTGGCGGACAAAAGTGACGACTTTTTGTTTTGAAAGGAGTAAACAATCGTGAAATTCAAATCAGGCAACAGGCGACCCACCCAGGTTTACGAAAAAGACTTGGTGAATTATTGGCGTGATAATAAAACCTTCGAGAAGTCGGTCGAGCAGCGTCCTCGTGACAACCGATACGTGTTTTATGATGGGCCACCGTTCATCACCGGAGTACCACATCACGGTACCCTTCTTAGCTCTATCGTCAAGGATGCCGTCCCACGATACTGGACGATGAAAGGTAAGCGTGTCGAGCGCGTATGGGGTTGGGATTGTCATGGCTTGCCGGCAGAAGTCTTTACCGAGAAAAAATTAGGTATTCAAGACAAGCGTGATGTTGGCACCAAGATTTCTCTAGAGGAGTATATACTCACCTGCCGTGACAATATGGTGCAGACCGGTAACCTATGGGAAGACACCATTTCTCGCATTGGCCGCTGGGTAGATTTCAGGGGTGCCTACAAGACCATGGACAAAGATTTCATGGAGTCTGTTTGGTGGGCCTTCAAGCAGCTGTACGACAAGGGCAAGATCTATGAAGGTGAGAAGGTGCTGCTGTATTGCGTGCGTGACGCAACGCCAATCAGCAAGGCCGAGGTCGCTATGGATAACAGCTATCAGGATGTGACCGATCCATCAGTCTTTGTTAAGTTCAAGCTAGCGGACGAAGACGCCTCGTTATTGGCGTGGACGACCACACCGTGGACCTTACCGGCCAACACTGCAGTTGCCGTCAATGCCAAAGAAAAATACGTAAGGGTAAATGTCGGCGGCGAGTCACTGATACTCGCTAAGGCATTAGCCGACAAAGTCCTTACTGATGAGAAGCACAACGTTGTGGCTTACACAATTGAAGCCGAGATTAACGGTAGTGACTTGGTCGGCAAAGAGTACGTACCTTTGTTTGAAAATCGTGGTAAAAATGCCCACAAAGTATGGGCGGCAGACTATGTCACGCTCGAAGAAGGTACCGGTATAGTCCACTTGGCGCCCGCCTATGGTGAAGAAGACTACATGCTCGCCAAGCAGCGTAGTTTCCCCCTGGTCTCCAATATCGACGACAACGGTTTTTACACGGAGGGACCCTGGAACGGGCAATATGTCTGGGACGCGAACAAGCCAATAGCCAAGCAGCTCCACGATGAAGGCATTATCTGGAAAATCGAATACGTTCGCCATAGCTATCCGCACTGTCACCGATGTGGCACCAAATTGATGTACAGGGCTCACCCGAGTTGGTTTATGGATATCGATGGTCAGAGAACCGAAATGCTAGAACAAAACGGTGGCATTAATTGGTTCCCGTCTCACATCAAACATGGACGATTTGAAAAAACAGTCCAGTCGGCACCTGATTGGAACCTATCTAGAGATCGTTTCTGGGCCACGGCGATGCCGGTATGGAAGGGCACCGATAAGGACGGTAAGGTTCACATCAAGGTCATTGGTAGCTACGAAGAGCTGAAGGAGTTATCCGGGGTTGAGCTAGAGGACTATCACCGGCCTTGGATTGACGATGTACGATTTACAATAGATGGGGTCGATTATCAGAGGATAGACAAGGTTCTGGATTGCTGGTTTGAGTCTGGCAGCATGCCTTTTGCCCAGTTCCACTATCCATTCGAGAATGTTGAGAAGTTTGAGGCAGACTTCCCCGGAGACTTCATTGCGGAGTATGTCGGACAGGTCCGAGCATGGTTCTACTATCTGCACGCGGTCAACGTCGGCCTGTTTGGCAAGCGGGCATTCACCAACGTCATAGTTACCGGCACGTTGGCCGGCAATGACGGGCGGAAGATGAGCAAAAGTTTCGGTAACTACACCGATCCGAATGAGCTAATGGACCTTTATGGTGCTGATGCGTTGCGTTACTTACTGCTCAGTTCGCCGGTATTGAATGGTGAAGATTTTAGTCTGCAGGATAAGGATGTCGCTGATGTGAGCCGAAAGCTGGCGATGGTCTGGAACATGTACGACTTCTTTACCATGTACGCCGAAGTTGACAACTGGCAGTGGGATGGAAAACTGACTGATCCGAGCGAAAACCTCAAGAACCCTATGGATCAGTGGATAGTAAGCCGGCTTCATCAGATGGTTGGTACCGTTGAGGGCTACATGGACGGCTACGACCTACCGAATGCAACCAAACAGATCATTCCTTTCATTGAGGATGCATCTAATTGGTATGTTCGTCGATCAAGGCGTCGCTTTTGGAAGAGCGAGAACGACGCAGACAAGGACGATGCCTACAGGACACTTCATTATGTTTTGGTCAGATTGTCGTTGGTCATGGCGCCGTTCACGCCGTTCTTAGCCGAGGAGCTCTATCAAAAACTCACAGGCAAGGAGAGCGTGCACCTGGAGAGCTGGATGCCTGCCGGCCATGTCAATGAGGCTGTCATCGGTGAAATGTCAGAGGTCAGGGATTACGTGACGCAGGCGTTATCACTGCGAGCTAAAAACCATATCAAGGTCCGACAGCCGCTTGCCCTACTGAGCATTCCGAGTATGGGTAAATTTGTCGACTACCCAAGTGTTATCACCGAGGAGGTGAACGTCAAGCAGGTTGAGCAAGGCAGTGCGCTGGAGTTGGATACTCACATCACGCCCGCGCTTAGACAAGAGGGAATGATGCGTGAAATCATCCGTCACATCCAAAGTGGGCGCAAAAAGGCAGGCTTGCAGGTGGACGACCGGATATTGCTGTCTTTGTCTACGGATGTTGCTGGCCTCAAAGATGCCATCTCTAACCACGGCCAGACCATCGCCACGGAAGTATTGGCCGATAAGGTGGAATCGGGCAAGGAATACTCTTACCGTGAGACGGTCAATGTCGAAAGCCAAGAGCTAACTTTGAGTCTTGAGAAGGCCAGCTAACACTTTACATCGGTAGTCCTCTCTGATAGAATCAATCGGTAACACAATTTATCAAAGAGAGCTCATAATGAAAAAAGCTGTAATTCAGACCGGTGGAAAGCAATACGTCGTCTCAGAAGGCGAGACCCTTGAGGTAGAATTGCTGACGGCAGACGCAAAGGCAAACAAAGCCAGCTTCGAGCCACTTCTGGTGATCGATGGTGATAAGGTCCAGGTTGGAACTCCAACCGTTTCCGGAGTAAGCGTCGCCGCCGAGGTGGTCGAGCAGGACGTCCAGGCCGACAAGGTCACCTCCATCCGCTACAAGGCGAAGAAACGAGTCAAGACAGTTCGCGGACACCGTCAGCACCACACAGTGCTTAAGATCTCGACAATCGCCTAAGTTCTCTAGTAACCGGTCGATAAAAAGCTAGCAATCATGCTAGCTTTTTTATTTGCGCTAGTCGTAGGGGTGAATCAATCAAATCAGCCTTGCAAAATGCATGTGAGATGGCAAAATTGCCGATTAATATAAACAAAATTTATGACCTCTTGTGGAAAACATTCTAACACCTCTCGTCGTCGTTGTGTTTGATACTACGTTATTAACATAAACATTACAGGGGTGGCCGTGTGCTGCACTGCATCCAACAGCATAAGGGGTACGTGTGTTGTGGGATGTGCTACGGAAATTAGTTGGGAAATACCAAAAAGGTCCGAAAGATCAGGACTATAATTTTGTTCTTTTTTGGATTGTATACCTCTGTTTTGACGCCGATAATAGAGCCTACGGATAGGTGGAGCCCAAAATACGGCTCAATCTGTCCGTAATAAAAAACCAATCAAAAAAATTGGTGAAAAAAACCAACAAACAAAACCAACTAATGTTCAAACCAAAACCGCAAAAGCCGGTATTCTTTAGGTTTGCCTTCAGACGGATATACGCTCTGATAGGGTTGTTAGTTGTTGCTTCGTCACTGTTATTAACACTCTTAGCGTCTAGTGCTACCGCTACGGCCGCCAATCCGACCCTCAACTTCCAGGCCCGCCTCGAATCCAGCAGTGGTGGTATCGCCCCAGATGGTAACTACAACGTCCAGTTCAACCTCTACGAGGGCGGTACG
Organism: Candidatus Saccharibacteria bacterium UBA6224; assembly: GCA_002441585.1. GTDB lineage: Bacteria > Patescibacteriota > Saccharimonadia > Saccharimonadales > UBA4665 > UBA6224. The sequence continues at coordinate 23,191 of DJWS01000003.1, forward strand.
TCGACCGGTGGTGGTACGAAGGTATGGACCGAAAACCGATTGGCAAGTAACAGCCAGGCAGTTCGGGTTGCCAACGGTTACCTGACAGTAAACCTCGGTGATGTCACTGCCTTCCCGGGTACCATCAACTGGGATGAAGATCTGTTCTTAAGCATGGATATTGGCAACACCGCCAGCTGTACGATTACGACTGACTTCGATACCGACTGTGGTGGTGATGGTGAAATGACACCGTATCTCAAGCTCACTAGTGTTCCATACGCCTTCCAGTCCAAGAGTGCCGAACAGCTAACCCAGGCCCAAACAAGCTACACCGGCTCACTCCAGTTCCAGACGCTTACCGGCGGTAACCAAACCTTTGAACTGACCGACCAGGGTGCTGCCGGTACATACACGCTGCTGACCCAGAACATGGCTAACGGCAGCTACATACAGAACCAGACAGCATCACCGCAGGCAGCCGGCTTTAATATCCAGGCAAGTAGCGGGGTGACAGGTACGATTACGGGCACGAGCGCCGGAAGTAGTACTGCGCTGGTGATTAACACCGGCGCGACAAGCAATGTGGGATTGGTGGTTAACGCCGCAGCCGGTCAGACTGTCGATCTGCTGCAACTGCAAGATAGCGGTGGCAATGTGAACGCATCGTTCGACGATACCGGAGCTATGCTGACGCTCGGACGCACGAGCAACCTAACGGGTCAAATCGCGCTGGCTAACAGCGGCAGTAGCTACATGGTAACGGTACAGGGCCTGGCACAAACGGTTGGCGATGGTACCTTGAATATCCCAGATCTTGCAGGTACGACAGATACACTGTGTCTCGTCACGCTGGCTAACTGTGCCGCTGCGGCTGGTAGCTACATCAATAACGGCACCAGCTTGCAGGTTGGTGCCAACTTCAACATCGATGGCACGGGTACTGCAGGCATACTTCAGGCGGCCACGATAGATACGCCATCCGGTACGACGACGCTTAACGTCGGTACGACCAATGCTACGTCCATCCACTTGATGAAGAACACCACCATCACCGGTAACCTAACCCTGGCCGAAGGTGCTAACCGAACTATCGATGTCCAAGCCCGAACCACCAACGCTGTCGGTAATGATCTGACAATCAGCGCGGGTGACGCTGGTACGGGTGCATCTGCCTTCAGCGGTGGCAAGCTGACCTTGCAGGGTGGCGATGCCGCCGGTACTGGCAATGCTAACGGTGGAGATGTACTTGTCGTCGGTGGTCTGGGTACTGGTACAGGCGTACAGGGACTAGTCACCCTGGGCGCAACCAACTTTACTTCGGTAAGCAATACCGTCTGTGCGGCAAACTGTACGGTAGACCAAGCAAACGTCGATGGCTACGGAGTAGTACTGGTTGACGCTTCAACCCCAGGTATTACCATAACGCTGCCCGATCCAACACGCAGCGATATTGGCCGGGTAGTGTACGTAACTGGTTCGGCTACATCGCTAGACTTCACTCTAGAGGTGAACTCAGGTGCAGATCTCATCAGCGTTGCGATGCGGTCGAACACCACCGCGACGATGATCTGGAACGGCACAGACTGGACACCTGGTGGAGCAAGCAATGCCACGACCCTCCAGGCTACCTACAACAACGGTAGTAACCCGAGTACTGTCCCAGAAATCCTACTGGATGGCACACACGGAACCATCGATATCCAGGATGCCGACACCAGTATCGGCCAGGACATATTCGATATCCGTGGCAGCAATGGCGGTCTTGGCGGCCTCGGCACCGTCCTGTTCGGTGTTAGCTCCAGTGGTCAGGTGACTATTCAGAACACGACAGACCAAGATTCATCGTTCCGTGTACTCAAGTCAAATGGTGATTACGTCATCAACGTTAACAGTAGTAACGGGTACATCATCAACAACAGTACCTCGGCGGCCGGCAACGTAATCGTGAACCCAGGCTTCGAAAGCGGTGGCAATATCACCGGTGGTGAAGAAGGATGGTTCGGTCCGGCCCAATCCAGCATTGCTAACAGCGCAGCCAATGCCCACAGTGGTAACTACGTCATGCAGGTCACGCCGAACGGTACGCAACTGGATGTATATGCCGGTACGTACTACCAAGTGACCCCGGGTGACAGCTTGAACTTCGAGGGGTACGTCAAGAACAGTGCCGGTACCAACGGTACAGCCGGCATTGAGATAACCTGGTACGACAAGGATAAGGCTGTCCTGAGTAGCACCACTAACTTCGCCTCATTACCTGGTACTAGCTATGTCCTCAGGCAAATCAACGGTACCGCTCCGGCCAACGCTGTCTACGCTCGAGTCTCAGCGGTAGTAGGGTCGGGCGCAACCACCGGCACCTTCTACTTCGACGACTTCTATCTCAAGCGATCGGTTGAGAGCGCCCAGTTTACCTTCCGTAACAGCGTTGACTCATCCACGGCATTCCGTATCCAGTCGGCTGGTTCGACACAGACACTATTCAACGCTGACACCGCCAATAACATCATCAAGATCGGCGATAGTACTGGAACAAATACAGATACGACCATCCTAGTCTTGGATTCGGCAACGGCCGACCCGACTACGCTGACCAACAAGAACGGCGGTTTGTTCTACCGATCCGACACCGGTAGCCTAAAAGCCATTATCAACGGCGCAGTCGTAGATGTTTGTACCACGGCCGTAACCTGTGCCGGCTACTCGGCATCAGCCAGCTCGTCCATACAGCTACAGACTGGCGCCACTCCTGGCACGCAGCAATCAGGCTTCTTCAACATCTCCGGTGTCGGCTACCTGACGGGTATCCAGACTCAGAACTTGGCCAGTGGCAACACCAGTAACCTGACAATCCTTACCGGCAACGCTGCTAGCGGCAACTCCGGTAACATCACCATCGACACCGGTACTGCCAGCGGTACGACTGGTAGTATCACCATCGGTCACAACGGTGTAACCACCGATCTGCCTGGTGGCGTGCTCCAGCTTGGTACGGGCGGCGGCAGCGGAGTCAATGGCTCCATACTGTTCCGCAACACCGGTGGTAGCAACACCATGACACTTACTGCCAACGGCGGTAACCCAGTTGCATCATGGTCGCTCATCTTACCTCAAGATCCGGGTAACTCTGGCGACTGTTTGAAGGGCTCAAACGGCACGGGCACGGTCACGCTTGCCTTCAGTAGTTGTACATCTGGCGTCACGACCACACTTCAGGACGCCTACAACAACTCCAGTAGCCCAGCTGGCATAACCCTGGCCGACAGCAAGAACATGGTAATCACCGCTCAAGATACGACAACCGACCCAAGTGTACTGATCAACCTACAGTGTACTACCTGTAGCTCTAACGGTGGTCGCTTCGCCATCCAGAACGCTGGCACCGACGTCTTCACCGTCAAGCCGAACAATGGCGGTATAGTCCTGGGCATCAACACCCAGGTAGGCAGCGCAACTACCGACTACACGACACTCACCCTGTTCCAGCTGGATAGCTATGACGGCACCAGTGGTGGCGGGGAGACCTCCTGTGTGACCTCGGTATACGGTGCGATGTACTACAACTCGACGACGGGTACCATCCGCTCCTGTACGACTACCGGTTGGGCGGACATAACCAACCCAGAACAGCTTGGCCTGATGTCTTACGGTATCGTTCCATCGAGTGGTAATGACCCGTACGATTTGGCCGCTACTGGCACCAACTACGTTTCAGGTCCGTGCCGTGTCTCCTGGAGCTCGCTGACCGACGTACACTGGGAATCATGTGTGGCATACTCGGGCGGTAAGCGCGTGGCTGTCACGGCCGGTTCGGTAACTATCACGACCACCACCGCCAATAACTGGCAGCACCTCTGCCTGACCGGAACGAATAGTCAACCAGCATTGTCAACTGCAAGTTCATCAGAGACGGCAAACATGCCGACGTTCAGCCTGACCGCGCCTGTCGTCTGTCTGGCGGACATCAAGAACGATGCTTCCACTAGCGGCCGCATCGGCGACCTGTACGACACTCGAACGTTTACTAGCGACCTCAAGGAAGCCATCACCACCACCACGGCAGTAGGACTTGGCATGTTGGTTGATGCGTCGACATCAGGAATTAGCCCGGCTGCCGCAGGTAGCGCCAAGCTCTACGCAACAGTTGTAGCCACCGACGGATCCACATCGTCCACCACGCCAAACACCATCGTGACTACCATGGGCCCGGCCTGGGTCAAGGCTACCGCCGGAACCGCGGGTCAATTCGTCAAGACAGCCGGTGGCGGCTACGCCAACACCACGGCCGCTATCCCGAACAACTCCTTCTACTACTCGGCTGGCAACACGCGTACGGCTTACGACACCACCTGTACGGCGGCCAGCAACTGTTCGAGCTCGCTATACGTCAACTTCAACGTCCGTTAGCTACTCTCGAATAACTATCGCCGATTAGTTACAATAAGCGGTATGAGTCGGTACACATGGGATAGGGGATCGCGAGCAAACAATCGGGTAATTGGCATTGCTGTGGCGCTGATAGTTCTGACTGCTGCGGCCGCCTTTGGCTATCAGTATTGGCAGGGGCGGCCGCAGATTCCTGGCGCAATCTCGAATCAGCTGGATTTCTCGCCCCTGGTACTTGGCCGCAGCCCAGACTACAAAGCCGATAATTTCAAATATGACGCCGATAACGAGGTTCTGTCCTATCTTGTAAATGGTTCGGGCGTCAAAGTAGCTGTGAGCGAGCAAGTACAACCACCTCAATTCACCGAGGTGGAGGGTTATAAGGATAGATTCTTGTCCAATGCACTGCAGCAGTATGCAGCGGTTCAGACCTCCAATGGTACGGTCTACCTGTGTCGGCCGCCAAAGAGTTCCGGCAAACAGGTGGCAATCATGTTCGAGAAGGGGTTGATGATATTTTTTACTCCCGATAGCAAAGACCTCAGCGAACGGCAATGGCGCCAGCTAGCAGAGCAATTCGTAGTCCAGAAAATATAGCCGCACTCCCCCTCATTGCCAACGCAGACTTGTCCGACCCTCCCGATCGTAATCCATCCGTAATAACGATAGGCTGTTCAGCTGCCGTTTGCTCCGTAGGTATACATATTTGTTCATCTACTTGTGGACAAGTATATACAATTATTTTAGTTGTAGTATATATGACAATGGTTATGATACTTAAAATTTAAGTTATAGATCAAGCTAATGAACGATGTTAAACAGTTATAAATAAAGCATGTTGTATAAATAACTTCGGTAAATCATACAACATACACAATATTTGCTTTCTCTGGGTGACTACAAAAAGTGGTTTATATGCCTTGTCTCAGATACGGTATTAGTCCAAAATACTGGAATGAGGATAGTCTATCCTCATGAAAAAATGATTGACTCGATCCGTCCGTTAGGACTGATAGCACATTGCAGTCAACACAAAAATCAAAAAATAAAAAGAAGCGAATGCGCACACAAACACCTCAAAATAGAGAACTGTTTGCCAGCGCCCTCAGAACCATAGTTCTGGGGGTGTTTGCTGCTTTTGTGTTCAGCCTGAGTTTCACCTTCTTACGAACTCCTTACGATTCCGCCTCCGCCGCCACCCCAACCCTG
>DJWS01000002.1:0-155 GCA_002441585.1 Candidatus Saccharibacteria bacterium UBA6224
TGATGTTCGGCAACCCCGAGACCACTACTGGTGGTAACGCGTTGAAGTTCTACGCTTCAGTGCGCATGGATATCCGCCGCATCGGTCAGATAAAGCAGGGCGAGGAAGTGATTGGCAACCGTACCCGAGTGAAGGTGGTCAAGAACAAGATCGCG
>DJWS01000002.1:192-2975 GCA_002441585.1 Candidatus Saccharibacteria bacterium UBA6224
AATTCGACATCATGTACAACGAAGGTATCAGCAAGTCCGGCGACATCCTGGATCTCGCCGTAGAGAAGGGAATCGTCGAAAAAGCTGGTGCCTGGTTCGCTTACGGCGAGGGCAAGATTGGCCAAGGTCGTGAAGCAGCCAAGANNCTATCTGCAAGAAAATCCCAAAGTCATGGAAGAGATTGCCAAAAAGGTCCTGTCCGAGGCTGCCGCAAACCCTGAATCAGAGTAATAAATAATGAGCGAACAGTTGTGGCAGGGTTATGACGAGCAAGGATTGCCAACCGGACCGGTGACATTACCGCAGTGCGCCGACGGTGCGCTGCATGGGGCCGCACACATCTGGATTTGGCGACGCCAAAACGATAATGTCGACATCCTGCTTCAGCTCAGGGCGGCAGATGTGCCGACGTGGCCCAGTTTCTTGGACGTCTCGGCTGCCGGACATATAGATTTTGGCGAAACTCCGATGCAGGCGGCATTACGGGAGAGCGAAGAGGAGATTGGTCTTGCGCTCAGGCCGCAGGATTTATCGCTGCTTTTCGTGGGTCGCAATATTCACACCTTTGTGGGCCCGCCGCAAATCATCGAAAATGAATTCAGATGGGTTTATGCTCATGAGCTCGNNCGACGAGTCACAATTGAGACTTGACGACGGTGAGGTCGAGGCGGTCCGCTGGGTAACGCTCAAAGAGCTTAAGCAGCTTGCCGCCGACCCGGGCAGCAAACTCGTGCCACAAGGCGAAGACTACTTCATGATGTTGTTTGCCGGAATTGAACGCCTAGCTAAAGAAGCATGAAGATAACCAAGATCACGCAGCAACAGAAGGACCGTAGCCGGTACTCGATATATGTCGACGAACGATATTCTTTCAGTCTGAGCGAAGGGGCATTACTGAAGAGTGGGCTGGCCAGCGGCCAGGAGCTGAGCCAAGAGGATATTAAGGCGTACAAGCAAAAATCGGCCGACGACAAACTATACAATCGCGCGCTCAAATATGTCGCCATGCGGCCCCGCAGCGTTTGGGAAATACAGACCTACCTGGAAAGAAAGCACTCCCCTGCTCCGCTAACCGAACAAATTACGAACAAGCTGATTAACCTGGATTTATTGAACGATGAAAAGTTTGCCCGCATGTTCGTGCGCGATCGTGCCCTGCTCCGCCCTACTTCGCGTCGCAAAATGATTGCCGAGTTGCGTAAAAAACACGTATCGGAAGAGGCTATCGAGGCGGCGCTATTAACGGAGCAAACCGATGAGGCTGTCGTTCTGCGTGAGCTGGTCGCAAAAAAGCGTCAACTGGCCAAGTTCAAGCACGATGACCTAAAACTGATGCAATACCTTGCCCGCCAAGGCTTCGGCTATTCGGACATCAAATCAGCCCTAGACCAATACCAAGACGATTAGGCGGCCGGCGCTGTTGCCGGTACTGGGGTCTTGGGTTGTAACTCAGTTATGACGATGGTCGTTGGTGTCACCTCATGCACCTGAGAACGGTCGATGCTTAGGCTGCCACCAGTCAGACTCTTGAAGATTGATTGCGAGCAATAAAGCTTCTGGATATACATGCTTTCGCTATCAACGGCAAAGTCACTGACCTTGCCAAGTTTGTGTTTGTCGACGGTGATGACTTGTTTGCCGATGGGGTTGAAATTCAGCTCTAAGACTTCCTTGAGTCTCACCAAATCCTCGGGCGTGGCTAGTCGTTCATAATCGTCCACCACGAAACCGTCGGGCAAAACATCGCGGACGTCTTGCCAGAGCAGTACCAGCCGCCCATCTTGGGGCGTATCGCACATGAAGCCTTCTATCTTGAGATTGTTTGGGTTGATTATCGGCTCGACGGCCGTCGCGATGGGCCCGCCGACACGCAAGCTGAGCACATGACGATTCTGGATATAGTTGCTTAGCTGTAGCATTGCACACATTATATACCGNNGGCGCATTATTCCGCTGCTGCTTGCGCTGCGATTTGCGTCTTCGTACAATCGAGGCTTATGAGATATGTGGCGCGAGCTCTCTGGGTGGGAGCATTGGTGGCGCTGCTGATTGTGCCCCAGGGGTCTATGGCTAAGGTTTGGGCGGATACTTTGTCTCCGGGCGAGCTGTCCATGATTCAGCTGAATATAACTGGCGATGAGTTTATCGCTCTGCAGAATATCGGTGGTGAACCGCTTAATCTGAATGAGTATTGGTTGGGTTACACGAGCGATTTATCCCTGCCGGCAGTGCCGTTGCAGCAGTTGCCCGAGGTCCAGCTGGAGGCTGGTGCCGTTCTGGTTCTTAGTAAACATGCCGTCGCGACATGCGGCGCCAGCTACACCGATACGCTGGGCCCGACACTCAGCAATACCGCTGGTCGGTTGGCACTGTGGCAATACTCGAGTGTTAATCAGGATGCTAGTTTCCAGTTCCGCTGGGCAATTGATTGGGATAAGTCTGTCGCGACGGCACCTTTCCATCTAAATATCAAAGACGAAGCCAATGTCGCGACATATGCCACCCAGCATGCCATCGACCCGGCGCCGCAGGCAGTCTGGAGTCGCAGCCCAGCATCGCCAGCTGGATGGTATGTCGGCATGTTGAGTAGCTGCGTCTTCACGCCCGTGTTGCCTAGTGCCGCGACGGCACCGGAGCAACCAATGGACTGGCAAGCTGACAGCAGTGGTCCGCCATTCGTGCTGGGTGCCAGCGTGTCTTTGTCGCCAAGCAGTATGCCACACATCCCGTCGGCCGATCGTGGGCTAAAGGCGCTTGATTTGAGCGAACTACTGCCCAACCCG
>DJWS01000002.1:3013-7545 GCA_002441585.1 Candidatus Saccharibacteria bacterium UBA6224
ACCTATCATTTTCCGGCTGGTACTACCATCGCTCCGGGCAGCTTCAAGGCATTCAGTTCGGCCACGACTCACCTCAGTCTGAGCAACGGTGGCGGTCAGGTATGGCTGGTTGACCCATTGGGCACGACAGTCACGGCCAGTGATGCCTACGTCAGCGCCAAAGACGGCCAGGCTTGGGTCAACGCAGGGGGCGTTTGGCAATGGACCACCACGCCGACACCAGGCAGTACCAACAAATTGGCTGCTCCCCTGTCGGGCTCTGTCCAAAAGTCATCGGCTACAGTGAACGGCAAAAAGGTCAGCAACATCAATGACAAGGCGACCTCAGGGGCTACGCCGACAACCGTGGCAAGCTCGGTCGATGGCGCTCCGACCGCCACGATTCACCCCTTGACCCTTGCGGTAGTCATCGCCGCCGCGCTACTATACGGGGCATATGAGTACCGTTTTGACCTGGCAAATATCGTCCGACAGTTCCGACGCGACCGAGCGAATCGGCGCTGAACTGGGCGCACGCTTGCGTGGCGGTGAGGTTATCGAGCTGCTTAGCGATTTGGGTGGCGGTAAGACGACGCTGGTGCGCGGCATTGCCCGCGGAGCCGGCAGCCATGACAATGTGGCTAGCCCCAGCTTTACTATCAGTCGCGAGTACCAAGCTGGCGATCTTACCTTGCACCACTACGATTTTTACCGTTTGGGCGAAGGTGGATTGATGAATCAGGAACTGGCCGATGTGTTGGACGACCCACAGGCGGTTGTCATAGTAGAATGGGCAAAAATTGTCGACCAGGTTTTACCGCCAGACCGAGTGCTTATTAAAATCGAAGCCATCGATGAGAATAAACGTCGGCTGCATTTCTCGGCTCCGCAACACCTGGCGTATCTAAAAAGTGAGCCGGCATGATCATCTTGACGCTGCGGACCGACAACCCAGAGGCCGAAATAGACCTATTTGACGGTGGAAAACTACTGGCCAGCGATAAGTGGCACGCTCACCGAGAATTGGCTGAGACCATTCACGCTCGAATTCGCGACTTGCTCAAAACGCAGGCCAAAGGCTTTCATGACATCGAAGGAATCGTCGCCTACCAGGGGCCAGGCAGCTTTACCGGCTTGCGAATCGGTCTGAGCGTGGCTAACGCCCTGGCCGAATCCCTGTCCGCACCAATAGTTGGTGTGACGGGTGACGACTGGCAACAAAAGGGCGTTTCGCGCCTGCTCGCGGGCGAACATGATCCGCTGGTCGTACCCGAATATGGCGCGCCGGTGCACATCACACAGCCAAAACATTGACCGCCATCGCGTTGTCAGCGTATTATTTGTGTGAGGATTTGCGACAACGAGAGACGTTATGCGGCAATCCGGAACGATACCTACTTCAATATAATTCGATATTCAGGCAAAACTAACCCAAGCTAGTGAAGTGATAGCGATTGCTTGCGCGTAAGCCGCCTGCTGATAGAAAGGAAAACACATGGACCCACTTGCCATTATCCTGGCGATTTTGGGTGTTGGTGCTGGATTTGGCGCCAATACCGTACTGACCAAACAAAAAATCGGCTCGGCCGAAGAGCAGGCTCAAAAGGAACTGACTAAAGCCAAAAAAGAGGCTCATAAGCTGCTTGATGAAGCGCGCGAGGAAGCCAACAAACTTAGCGAAACTGCTCGCAAGGATGAGCAAACCCGCCGCCGCGAGCTGAAAGAGCTCGAAGACCGTTTGGTCCAGCGCGAAGCCAATTTTGACAATAAGCTGGATGAGCTAGACAAGCGCACCGAAAAGCTTCGCAAAGGCGAAGACGAGGTCGAGCAGCTCAAGAACGAGATTCGTGATATTCGTACTCGTCAGCAAGAAAAGCTCGAGAAAATTGCCAAGCTCAGCAAGTCGGATGCCGCCGACAAGCTGATGCAGATGACCGAGCGCGATATCAAGAACGATTTGCTCGGTCTGATTGCCAAGGCTCAGAACGAGGCCAAGGACAACGCCGAAGAGGCCGCCTCTTTGATAATCGTGCAGGCCATGGAGCGCATGGCTTCTGAAGTTACGGCCGAGCGGACAGTCACGAGCGTGAAGCTTGAGGACGAAGAAATGAAGGGCCGCATCATNNGCGTCGACATCATGGTTGATGACACTCCTGGCTACATCGTGCTGTCTAGCTTCGATCCGGTTCGCCGCGAGGTCGCGCGTCAGGCACTGGAATTGTTGTTGAAGGACGGCCGCGTGCACCCAGGCCGTATCGAAGAAGTCGTTGCCAAGGCTCAGAAGAACGTCGAGAAAGACGTGGTCCGAGCCGGTGAAGATGCCGCTCGCGAAGTCGGTGTCATCGGTATTCCTAAGGAAATACTGCACTTGCTCGGTGAGCTACGATACCGCACCAGCTACGGCCAGAACGTACTCAAGCACTCGACCGAGATGGCGCACATCGCCGGCATGATTGCTGAAGAGCTTGGCGCCAATGTCAAAGTTGCCAAATATGCTGCCCTGGTCCATGACCTAGGCAAGGCCCTGACCCACAAGATGGAGGGCAAACACCACCACATCTCTGGCGAAATGCTCCGCAAATACGGCGCACCCGAAGAGGTCGCCCTGGCTGCCGAGCAACACCACGACGACGTCGAGGCTACCACGACCGAGGCTCTCATCATTCGTGTCGTCGATGCTATCAGCGCATCGCGCCCGGGTGCCCGCAACATCAGTGCCGAGAACTTTGCCGAGCGCATGAAGGAACTCGAGAACATTGCCAACAGCTTTAAGGGGATTGATAAAAGCTACGCCATCAGCGCTGGCCGTGAAGTCCGTGTGTTCGTGAAGCCGCAAGCTGTCGACGATTTGAGTGCCATTCGACTGGCCCGCGATATTGCTACCAAGATCGAATCCAGCATGCAATATCCTGGCACCATCAAGGTCAATGTGATTCGCGAAACTCGCGCTATCGAGTTTGCCAAGTAGGTTAAGTTAGCAGTATGCCATCGGAAATCGAAGCTAAATTTCTACATGTCGATCATGATGTACTGCGCGCCAAACTAACGCAACTCGGTGGGGTCTGTGATCACGAAAACCGGCTGATGCGCCGTACTATGTTCGACTTTGCCGACCATGGTCTCAAGAAGCAGCACAAGCGGTTGCGCGTACGGGATGAGGGCAATAAAGTCACCGTTACGTTCAAGGCACGACAGCAAGACACACCCTACGCCGCCGAGATCGAAACGGTCGTCGAATCATATGAGGCGATGGAGAAAATCTTCAACGCGGTCGGCCTGGAGTCGAAATCTTACCAGGAATCGAAGCGCGAAACTTGGCGTTACATGGACTGCGAAGTCGTGCTCGATGAATGGCCGTGGCTCGATTCGTACATCGAGATCGAGGGTTCGAGCGAGGAGTCGATTCAAGCCTGCGCCGATGCGCTCGGCTTCGACTGGTCGCAGGCAGTCTACGGCAGCGTCGATAGNNGCTTACATGCATGATTATCCTGGTATGACCGACGACGACACCATCGGCTATGTCGACCGGGTGGCATTTGACGAGCCGTTGCCGGACTACCTGAAGGAGCGTAAGACGGTATGAATATCCTATACATCGGTGATGTCATGGCTGAACCGGGCATGCGGATCGTTGAGCGTGTCTTGCCGACGCTTCGGCATGAAAAACAAATCGACGTCGTCATTGCCCAGGCCGAAAATGTGTCGGAGGGCAAGGGGTTCAACGTGGCCGATTACCAGCGTTTGCGTAAGAGTGGTGTGGATGCCTTCACTGGCGGAAATCATAGTTTTCGTCAGGCCTCTATACTGCAACTCTTAGCCGATCCGAACGTTCCTGTCGTCGCACCGATCAACATGGGCGAGACGCCCGACCCCGGCTACAAATACGTCCAGGTCGGCGGGAAGCGAGTGCTAATAGCCAGTGTGCTCGGGCAAGTCGTTGGGGTCGATTCCCAAAAGGAAGTACAGAACCCACTCCAGGCCATTGNNTGGCCTGTTGAAGTCGCAAGCGGACGAACCGCGCGATGCTACCATCATTAACATCCACGGCGATTACAGCAGCGAAAAGGTCGTCTTTGGGCACTACCTGGACGGCCGTGTCTCGGTGGTGGTNNGATCATTGGCACATTCCGACGGCCGATGCTCGAGTACTGCCCGGCGGTACCGCCCATCAGACTGACGTCGGCATGTGCGGCACGCTCAATTCTTCGCTCGGTGTGACATACGAAAGCATCATCCCGCGCTGGCGAGATGGTCGGCAGACCAGAAACGTCCTGGCGACCGAACCGCCATACCAGTTCAACGCCCTGCTGGTGGCAATCAATGATAGCGGTCTAGCCGAGTCAGTCGAACCAATCCAGCGAATATTCGAAGACTAGCATTCCAAGCCAGGATGCAGTATAATCACCCCTGTTGTTATGACTTTTCTCAAGATTCAGCAAAATGCTGCGATTGGGAAAAGAGCGGCCCGAGCAAAAAATCGCATTTTTTGCTCGGCGCGATGAGAAAAACCGAAGGTTTGTCTCATTAGCGGGGTGTGGCGCAGTTGGCTAGCG